>DAIRTN010000010.1:65979-73270 GCA_036803865.1 Luminiphilus sp. | reverse complement strand
AGTGCTGCAATTGTACCCCTGCAGGCGATGGGTCTCGAGTCTTTAAAGTGTGCGAGTGTCTTCTCGGCTAAACGTTCGGGTGCGCAGCTCTTTACGGAGAAGGGCGAGCAGGGCTAGGGCGTCTTCGCGGTTAAGAAATTCGCCTACCACCACGTGATTTTCTCGGCAATGAATAGCGACAGAAGGACCGTCCCAGGGGTGTTTCTCAGGGGTAATCGCCAAACTCGCTTGATCGCGAGGTAGGGTCCACGTGCGCTTTGGCGCGTAGTGGCCTTTGTCAATTCGTACGTGCGCCTCGCCCAAGGTAATAACGTGGCGGTACTGTAATTTCCAATTAACGTAATACAAAGCACCGGCGAGCGCCCCGAGCTCTGCGCCCGCAAACGGAAGAATTGGCCAGGCGCCCGCGAGGGTAAAGCCAATTGCCGCGCCCAAGGAAGGGACAGAAATTGCTAGCAGTGCCCACAAATTATTCCTCCAAGTAGAGGAGTGATTGGGTTGGACGATGATAACTTGTGAGCCGTTTTTCTCGGAGCTATTAACCACGTTCGTTGCCTTGTTAGTTGCGCACCATCATAGTAGTCAATACGTGTTGGCAAGGCCAAGCGGACTAGCCGGGACGATAATTACGTACACCTTTGGCATCAAACGGAGCGGGTGATGCCGCCGAGAGCCATGTCTGGGTGATGGGATGGAGAAACTTGAGTCGTGTCGCGTGGAGGCATAGGCGCGGGGTAGCGGCTAGCGCGTCGGGATGAGCGTACATATCGCAGCCGAGTATCGGATGACCAAGTTCTCTCAAGTGAATACGCAGTTGATGCGAGCGACCTGTTTCCGGCGTTAATCGCAATAAGGTCGCATTGGATTGTCGCTCAAGCACCTCGTAGTGGGTGATCGATGATTTCCCCGTTTCCGCACAAATCATTTGCTTGGGGCGATTGATCCAGTCACGAGCAATAGGCAGGTCAATGGTGCCTTTATCGTCGGCGACTGAACCCCACACCAGTGCCCAATACTCTTTGCTCACTGCTCGAGCCTGAAAGTGCCGTGCCACGCCGGCCAGCGCTTCGCGGGTTCTCGGAACAATCATCAAGCCGCTGGTGTCGAGGTCAAGCCGATGAACGGCGGTGACGCCCGGATAATGAGGTTCCAGGCGTAAAATAAGGCTGTCAAAATTAATAGGATGTCGCCCGGGAACACTCAATAATAAGTGCGGCTTATCGATGATTAATAAATGATTGTCTTCATAAAGTATGCGGATCGGCTCCTGACTATGCGGCACGATGTAGGGGGGTAATTCGGTAAACTCACCCTCGGGCGTCGGCAAATCATTCATTAGCTAGGACGTGCTGGGTTCAGGGCAGTTTGATAGCGCTGAATAGCACTCGCAATCCCATAGCGAAGCGCATCCACAGTAAATGCATGGCCAATGGAGACTTCCGCTAAATGGGGTATCTGGAAGTCTGGCAAATTCTTTAGGTTGAGATCGTGACCGGCATTGATGCCTAGACCGGCGCTATGCGCCGCTTCTGCAGCGTGAACGTAGCGCTTATAAACCGCCTTCCACTGACCGTCTGCATGTGCGCGTGCATACTCTTCTGTATAGAGCTCGACACGATCGGCACCAATTGCCCGTGCTTTCAACATAGCTTCTGGTGTGGGGTCCATGAATAGGCTTACGCGGCAGCCCCACGCTTTCAGTTGCGAAATAATGGGCACTAAGCGATCGGCGTCTTGATCGAGGTTGAAACCATGGTCAGACGTTAACTGGCCGTCACCATCGGGTACCAGGGTCGCCTGAGCCGGTCTGACAGCCTCAATAAGCGCCATAAAACCTGGGTAGTCACTCACTCCCTGCCGGTCGGATCGTCTAGCTTCGGTAAAAGGATTCCCTTCTATATTGAGTTCGACCTGAATATTATTTTTCAGGCTAAAGCAGTCTTGTGCACGAATATGTCGTTGATCGGGACGCGGGTGCACGGTAATACCGTCGGCGCCAGCACCAATACACAGCTGGGCGTGTTCAACAACATCGGGAATGGTCGTGTCTCGACTGTTTCGAATCAGCGCGATTTTATTGAGATTGATGCTTAAGTCGGTCAAGGGGCGCTTACTCGCAGTGCTTTCTTGAGCACGATGGCGTCGACGGGCACATCACCGAAGGTGGCTTGCCCCTGGCTTGTCGTTGCTGTCGCAGGACCTGTCTTTGCGGTGGATATAAAATCGACGACGCCCATGCCGTCAACGACCTCGCCGAAAACTGTGTAGCCCACTTTGCCGGGTGCCCAGTCGAGCCTCAAGTTACTGCGCTGATTGATAAAAAATTGAGCCGATGCTGAGTCTGGGTCGCTCGTTCGCGCCATTGCGACAGTGCCACGAATGTTGTGCAGCTTATTCTTACTTTCATTAATAATCGGATCGTTAGTGGGTTTCTCCACTAAGTCTGTGTCAAAGCCTCCGCCTTGGACCATGAAATTGCTGATGACACGGTGAAAGACGGTATTGTCGTAGTGCCCACTGTCAACGTAATCAAGAAAGTTCGCGACCGTGGTAGGTGATTTTTCGGGATAGAGCTTGAGCGTGATGCTGCCCATGCTTGTCTCTAGACGTACGTAGGGTATGTCTGTGCTTTCTTGCGCATTCACCGTAGTGCTCAGAATACTTAAAAGTAGAAAGGCCGCGAGAGTGATGCGCTTATAGAGTGCCGTCATGGTTGTTTTCTCCTTAGGCCCAGCCGTCAGCTCGGCGTTTTTTAGGTATCAGGCGCGGTGCTAAAAAGGCGATGATCACGCCTAGCAAGACTGCGATAGCCCCATCTAAAATTTGGTTATTACCAATGCGCTCTTGCAGGCGAATATTTTCTAATCGAAGAAGCTCCGTCTCCGCGCGTTGCGTCTCCAGCTCTTCACTCAGATTACGATTCTGCAGATCAAGTTCGATGGCGGCGCCCGATACACGCTTAATCGCCATAAGCTCTTCTTGGGTGGCTGTCAGTTCTGTACGAAGTGCCTGTGCCGCATCGCCTGCTTCATAGGCTTCACTTGCGGTCACTGACAACGAGGCTCGCATCTTGTCCCGCTCAGCTTCCACCTCGGCGAGTTGTGCTTCAAATTGCTTCAGAAGCATGGCGGCAGGCGGATCAGTCTGAATAAACTGCGTACGCATCCAGCCGCGAGTGCCGCCACGTGTCTCCACTTCAGCCCACTCACCGTTTTCAGTGCGTTGGAATTCAGTAATGACCGTGCCCGACGAGATGCCTTTATGGATGATTCGATACTCACTGCCTGCGCCACTTCGCATGGGGACGAAAAGCTTGTCGCTGACGTAGCGAGTGTCCTGACTGAAGCTGGTCGCGGGGGCGAGCAGTCCAGTAACAAGTACAAGGATCGCAAGGGGTGAGCAGTACTTCAAAAACGGCATTGTATTCTCCTGACCGCAGTCGGATTAAGGGTGGAATTCAGTCTCAACCGTACCCTGTTTCGAGTTTTTCTTTAGCGATGGGCTGATCATCAGCACAGTGACCACCATGATAAACAGGGTAAAGCCAATACTCGAGTAGAGTTTATAGGCGACCCATGTGGCTTCCTCGAATCGATACGCAACAACAAGATTGAGCGCGCCGACGACCGTAAAGTGCGCCACCCAAACCCAGCAAACCCGCGACCAAACGGCGCTCGGAAGCGATAGCTGTGAGCCCATGATTCGTTCGAGTAAATTCCGGTGCCCAATAAACTGAGAGCCTGCGAAGGCGATCGCCATTCCCCAATTAATAATACTAGGTTTCCATTGAATAAATAGTTCATTTCGCAGCAGGAGCGTCGCCCCTCCAAAGACTATAACCATCGCGCTGGTCCAAAGCAGGCGCTTTTCAAGCTCACCGGAAATAAGCCATACCAGGGGTAGTTGAAGCAACGTGGCGGCGATTAAGACGCCCGTGGCGGTAAAAATACCGTCGATCGTGTAACTGACGTCCGCGACGCCAACGGTCTGGCCATCCATTTGATAAACGGCAAAGAATAGGATGATGGGTATAAACTCAATAATTTGTTTCATGAAAGCTTCCGAGGCGGACGTTCTATGACAGGCAGTATGATCGATCTCTGTTACGCTAGGCAGTCTAAACGCAAACGTAGAGTGTAGTGACCTTGTTGATTGACTTCCACACGCATACTAACGCCTCTGACGGTGAATTGGCGCCGGCTGCGTTAATTGCGCGAGCACGCGAGGCGGGTATCGCTGCTTTAGCGATCACCGATCACGATACACTCGCAGGTTATCACGCTGCGCAAACGGCTGATCTTTCCGGCATTGAGCTTGTCCCGGGCGTTGAGATTTCCTGCGTCTGGGGCGGCACTACGATTCATGTGGTGGGTTTGGGTTTTGATCCGGCCGCACCTGCGATGGTGGCGATACTGCAACGCTTAACCTTGGCCCGTAACGAACGTGCGGTCAAAATTGCTGAGCGTTTGGGTGCGCGCAATATTCCTGGCGCACTCGAGGGCGCTCAGGCTATCGCTGGGGATTCGCAGATCGGCCGGCCGCATTTCGCGCAGTGGATGGTAGCTCAGGGGCATGTTAGCAACATGAATAGCGCCTTCGATAAGTACTTAGGCCAAGGCAAGATCGGTGATGTTAAGACGTTTTGGCCAACGCTTGAGTCTGCGGTGACTACTATCGTCGAATCCGGCGGGCTGGCGATACTTGCGCATCCTCTCAAGTACAAATTCACTCGAATGAAGCTAAATGCGTTGTGTCAGGATTTTAAAGCACTTGGTGGTGTTGCTCTGGAGGTTTTAAATGGGCGCCAAACCCACGATGAAACAGCCCGCCTAAAACAGTTGGCTAACCAGTGGGCTTTGCAGGCATCAGCGGGGAGTGATTTTCACCGAGACTGGCAATACGGCGCGACGCTTGGCGTCGAGGCTGCGATTGCGGGGGATATGCCTGCTGTATGGGAGACGCTGCTATGAGCCAGTTTTTTGCTGTTCACCCTGAAAACCCCCAGGCGCGGCTAATCAGTCAGGCAGTAGCGATTATCCGCAAGGGCGGGGTGGTCGCCTACCCAACTGACTCTGCTTATGCACTGGGTTGTCACATTGGTGATAAACAGGCCATGGAGCGCATTCGTCGCATCCGGAAGCTAGATGCCGATCATAATTTCACCTTGATGTGTCGAGATCTCTCGGAGCTTGGCACTTATGCGCGAGTCGACAATACCGCCTATCGATTGATCCGACATAAAACGCCGGGCCCTTTTACGTTTATTTTGGAAGCTACCGGCGAGGTGCCTCGCCGGCTACTCCACCCCAAGCGAAAGACGGTGGGCTTACGTGTGCCCGATAACGCTATTACGCAAGCCTTACTCGCGGACTTGGCGGAGCCTATGTTGAGCGTGACGTTGATCATGCCGGGCGATGAATACCCGCTAAGTGACCCTTATGATATTCGAGAGACGCTCGAACATGAGGTCGATTTGGTGATTGATGGCGGCTATTGTGGTCTAGAGCCAACGTCAGTGGTGGATATGACAGGTGATTCCCCTCAGATTTTACGTGAAGGCTTAGGTGATGTTTCTGATCTATAGAGGGGGTCTGCCCCGTTCTTTTAGAGGTCTGTCCTGTTCTCATAGGGCTCCGGCCCGATCTTATAAGGGGGTCGCGTATTGCCCGTCATCGGGTATAATCCGCCAGTGAATCAGACGCCTCCAGAAATGATCGAACACCCCCCCGAGCCCATCGAGCAGGAGACTGCGCCGGTTGCTACCTTGCGTCCTTCAGAAGGCGTAGAGCGACGAGAGAATACGCCTCAGCAAGGCGAGATGCCGTTCGCCATTGTTATGGGCGAGGCCATGACGGAGCTGCCCAAGGATTTGTACATTCCGCCCAGGGCCTTGGAGGTCATTCTTGAAGCGTTTGAGGGACCTCTCGATCTACTGTTGTACCTGATCAGACGTCAGAACCTCGATATTCTCGAGATCGATGTGTCCGCGATTACAGAGCAATACATGCATTACGTTGAGCTCATGGATGCTATGCAGTTTGAGCTGGCAGCCGAATATTTATTAATGGCAGCGATGCTTGCCGAGATCAAATCACGGATGCTTTTGCCTCGTTCAAAAGAAGAGGATGAAGAAGAGGAAGATCCTCGGGCTAACTTGATTCGACGCCTACAGGAATATGAGCGTTTCAAGAAGGCCGCAGAGGATATCGAAGCGCTGCCACGACTCGAGAGAGACACATGGGTAGCTACCATTGAGCCGCCCGATCTACACCGTGAGCGCCCTTTGCCTGAACTGGACATGAAAGAGCTTTTGCTGGCTCTCGGTGAAGTGTTAAAGCGTGCGGATATGTATGAGAGTCATCATATTGAAAGGGAATCGCTGTCTACCCGGGAGCGTATGTCCGACGTTCTTGAAGCGCTGCGCGAGAAGAAGTTCGTACCCTTTGTCGCTTTGTTTAAGGCCGAGGAAGGGCGGCTAGGTGTGGTGGTCACCTTTTTAGCGTTAATGGAATTAATCAAGGAATCACTGGTTGAGATCGTGCAGACCGAGGGCTTCGGCCCGATTCACGTAAAGGCGAGAACGGAATAATGTCTGAAACGGGGTTAGTACACATTGTAGAAGGTGCTCTTATGGCAGCGGGCGAGCCCCTGTCCGTTAAGCGTCTATCGCAACTGTTTGATGAGTTTGAGCGACCCACTGATGAAGACATCAGTAGTGCGTTGGAGGAAGTAGCTGAACGCTGTGAGGGGAGAGGCTACGAGCTAGTTCGAGTGGCTAGTGGCTTCCGCTTTCAAGTGCGTCAGAATCTGGCGACATGGGTAGGTCGACTTTGGCAAGAACGGCCTCAACGCTACTCGCGCGCCTTGCTTGAGACCCTGTCACTCATTGCTTATCGTCAGCCGATAACCCGTGGGGAGATTGAAGAGATCCGAGGCGTCGCGGTGAGCTCTAATATCGTCAAAACCCTGCAAGAGCGGGAATGGGTTCGTGTTGTTGGGCATCGTGACGTGCCAGGTCGCCCTGCGATGTACGCGACCACGCGCCAATTTCTCGATTATTTCAATTTAAAGTCGTTAGAGGATTTGCCGCCGCTCGCCGAGATTAAAGAGCTCGACAATTTGACGGGGGACCTAGGATTGAGTGTTCCCGATGCGGACGGACTAGGACAGGCACCTGAGGATGCCGATACCGAGTCGGGTCTAGACGAGGGCACGAGCGTCGAGCCATCCGGCGACAATGACGTTGAGGCCGAACAAGCAGAGTTCCCAGAAGAGTCCCCAGAAGAATCCC
>DAIRTN010000010.1:48450-65879 GCA_036803865.1 Luminiphilus sp. | reverse complement strand
TCCCCAGAAGAATCCCGAGAAGAGTACGCGGAAGAGAACCGCCCAGAGGGTTCAGACTATGAACCTGAGCAATCACACGCTGCTGAAGCGTCGATAGAGGAATATTCGAGTGAAGAACTCGCAGAGAAGCAAGACACCGAAGAAGCAAGCGAAGACGATAGTCAGCGCTGAGCACCAAGAGCGCGAGCTACAGCCCGGCGAAAAGGTTCAGAAGGTTTTAGCCCGCGTGGGTCTGGGCTCTCGTCGAGAAATGGAGCGCTGGATTGAAGCTGGGCGTGTCGAGCTTGATGGGAAGCAGGCGAAGCTGGGCGACAGAGTCAGTGCCGAGCAAGTCATTAAGGTGGACGGTAAGCCCGTTGAAATCACCGCCGGCCAAAAAGTGCGCTGTTTGCTTTACCACAAGCCCGTTGGCGAAGTGTGCTCGCGAAAAGATCCTGAAGGGCGGCGTACGGTCTTCGATTCTCTACCGGCACTGAAGTCTGGGCGCTGGATCGTTATCGGGCGCCTCGACTACAACACGTCTGGGCTGCTGTTATTTACCACTGACGGTGAGCTTGCTAATTCCCTCATGCACCCATCGAGTATGATTGAGCGCGAATACTTAGTTCGCGTAATGGGTAATGTGAGTCTCGACATCATCAATACACTGCGTGAAGGTGTCATGCTCGATGACGGTCCTGCGCGCTTTACTGATGTCGTCGATGGTGGCGGTGAGGGTATCAATCGATGGTTTTATGTCGTTCTCATGGAAGGGCGAAATCGCGAAGTTCGCCGCCTTTGGGAATCGCAAGGGCTGACAGTCTCGCGCCTTAAGCGCGTTCGCTACGGCAATGTCTTCATTCCCCCTAAGCTCAAGAAGGGCGAGTGGATGGAACTCCCTAATAAGGACGTGGAAGTGCTTTACGGTATGGCCGGCATGCCTCCGAAGGGCGCCCAAGTGCTGAACCCTAAAGAACAGGAAAAGCTTGATCGACTCTCTAAAAAGTCAGGTCGAAAGGCGAATCGCCGCATGTTCGAAGGGGACGATAAATTCGTGCGCCGGAAGAAGCGATAGTGGCCCGAGCTCAGGATTGAACGGAGAGCGCCTGACCATTGAGCGCGGCGCTGTCGTTGCTCATTAAGTAAAGCCAGGCGCTCACGAGCGCGTCGGGATCTGGATTGCTAGTAGGTGGTTCGGCGGGGTAGGCCATACGACGCATTGCGGTATTAATAGCCCCTGGATTTAAGCTGTTTACGCGGATTTTTGTTGTATTGGTAAGTTCATCTGCAAGTACCTGCATCATCCCTTCGGTAGCGAACTTTGATGTGGCGTAGGCCCCCCAAAATGCTCGTCCCTTACGCCCCACGCCAGAGCTGGTAAACACCACCGATGCCTCGGGGGCCGCATCTAAGAGCGGCAACATGACTTGGGTGAGCATAAAGGGCGCGTTGACATTGACTTGCATAACTTGATTCCACGTCGCGACGCTGGTCTGAGCCATTGACTTACGATCACCCAAAATACTCGCGTTGTGCACCAGGCCGTCTAGCTTGTTTATGCTGCTTCCGAGCTCCCGGCCCAATTCGCAGAGAGCATCGTGACTCACTTGGTTAAGGTCGCAGGGAATAATTCCGGGCGTCGCTAGTTCTTCGGTCATAATCGTGTCATAGACCGCTTCGAGTTTTTTCTCTGTGCGGCCCAGCAATAACACCTCAGCACCGTGTCGCGCGCAGGCGAGGGCAACCGCTTTGCCTATTCCGTCGCCCGCGCCGGTAATTAGAATAGTCTTGCCGTTAAGCTCGTCGGCAGCTGGGTGCCAACCTTCTGGAACAAAAGTCACTGAATCATCCTTATAATCATGTCTGCTAGTTCTTCACTTGAACTAGCTAGCGCGTCAGCTGCCCACTGTGCAGGATCGTCGCCATCTTCGATATAGCCATAGCTCGCTGCGATGGTGAAGCAGCCGGCGGCATTGCCCGCCTCGATATCGCGTTTGTGATCGCCTATGTACAGGGAGTTTTTAGGCAGTGCACCTACATTGTGGCAGCTCAGTAAAATTGACTCTGGATGTGGTTTCGCATGGCTAACATCGCAGGGTGTTACTAGGCTGTTCGCCGGAGGCTGAAAATTCATCGCACGCATGAGAGGTTCTGCGTAGCGGCGAAACTTATTAGTGGCGACGCCCCAAGGGATGCCGGCATCGTGCAGCTGTTGCACAAGTGTGTGCATTCCCTGATAAGGCAATGCACTGGTGCCGAGAATGCGTTCATAGTGCTCTAAAAATTCCAGGCGAAGTTGCTCATGGTCTGCGGTTCCTGGCTCGCTGCCCACTGCTAGCGTCACCAGCGCACCTGAACCGTTGGACACACTTTTTCGCACGTGCTCATTGGGCAGTGGAGGTAATCCACGTTGACTTCGCATGAGTTCTACCACGCGTATAAACTCATCCGCCGTATCAATGAGTGTGCCGTCTAGATCGAAAATGACGGCCTCAGGTTGGCAAGTGAAGCTTTTCACGTAAAAAGCTTCTCTACTGCGCCGCGGGTTTCACGGCGCGGACCATGTAGTTGACCGAGACGTCATTAGGGTTCAAACGATAGTGTTTTGTGATCGGGTTATAGGTTAATCCGGTCATATCAGTGAGTTGCAAGCCCGCGTCACGAATCCACCGCCCTAGCTCTGAGGGGCGTATAAATTTGCTGTATTCATGAGTCCCTCTTGGCAGCATGTTTAACACATACTCGGCCCCCACAATGGCGAAGGCGAAAGCCTTCGGATTGCGATTTATCGTTGAAAAAAACAAATTTGCTCCTGGTTTGGCGAGTGCTGCGCAGGCTGCAATTACCGCCGATGGGTCAGGCACGTGCTCAAGCATTTCCAGGCAGCACACGACGTCGTAATGCCCCGGCTCGCGCTCTGCGAGCTCCTCAGCGGTCATTTGCTCGTAGTCAATGTCAAGTTCGCTTTCGAGGCGATGAATTTTTGCTACGTTCAAAGGTGCCTCACCCATGTCGATGCCTTTGACTTTGGCGCCACGCCAAGCCATGGCCTCGGCGATTAAGCCGCCGCCGCAGCCGACATCGAGTAGTTGCTTAGTGTCTACGTGGGCGAAATCGTCAATCCAATTGGCACGCAAAGGATTGATATCGTGTAGCGGTTTAAATTCGCTGGTCGGGTCCCACCAGCGAGAAGCCAAAGCTTCGAACTTGGCTATTTCTGCATCGTCGACATTACGCTGAGTCATTGGGGGTTGTTCTCCTGGTGGTGGGCGTTGTTTTCACTGCTTCGCTGCGCCCGAAAAGCGAGTAACTGGTCTCGCCAAGTATTGGCTCGCGACGTGATAGTAGCCATTGAAAGGGTGGTTAGCTGCCGATCGACCACTAACGGTTTTCCGGCGACCCAGCTGTGGGTCAGTTCGGCGCCCGATGTGGCATATACCACGTGCGACAGCACGTTATTGACGGGTTGCAAGGCAGGGTCATCGAGCCGTAAGGCGATCATATCGGCTTGCTTGCCAATTTCGAGAGAACCAATGTCATTCTCTAGTCCGAGTGCCTTAGCACCATTGATGGTCGCCATTTCTAGTGCAGTCGCTGCCGATATGGCGGTGGACTCACTGTTTTCTAATTTGGCTATGAGCGCTGCTGCCTGTATCTCGGCAATCATATTGATTCGATTATTGCTGGCTGCGCCATCGGTTCCGAGGGCTACGTTAATGTCGCGGTCGAGTAATCGCTGCGTGGGGCAGATGCCCGACGCGAGCTTCATATTCGATCGGGGGCAGTGAATAACATGCGCCCCTGTTGTCTCGAGAATATCGAAGTCACCCTCGGACAGTGCCGTCATATGAACACATTGGCTTCGAGGGCCCAGCATGCCAAGTCGATTAAGCTGCTCTATGGGTCGCTCACCCAGATTTTCTACTGACATCTGAACTTCGCCGCGGGTTTCATGCAAATGAATCTGCACAGGCGCATCTAACTCATTCGCGAGGGTAGCGACGCGTTGCAGCGTCTCTTCACTCACGGTGTAGTTTGAATGAGGTCCAAAGCCAATTTCGATGCGCTCATGATTACGATAGGTATCACGCAGTGCGAGCCCTTTGGCGAGGTATTCCTCAGGGTCGCGAGCCCAGGCTGTTTGTACGTCGATGACAGGGAACACTAATTGCGCTCTGAGTCCTGCGAAATCAGCGCGTTCTGCCGTGACGTCGGGATAAAAATACATGTCGCTGAAGGTGGTGGTGCCACCCAGCAAGAGCTCTGCGAGCGCTAGATCAGTGCCGTCGCGAACATAATCTTCCGATACGAAGGCTGTTTCTGCAGGCCAAATTTCGCCGAGCCACGTCATCAGTGGCTGGTCGTCCGCATAGCCGCGCAATAAGGACATGGCGGCGTGGCCGTGGCAATTGATGAGTCCGGGTAATAGAACGTGTTGCGGTAACTCAATGTGCCGCGTGGCTTCAAGCTCCCTGCCTTCACTGTTTGGGCAAATATTGACAATGCGGCTTTCGCTTATCACGACGCAGTGATTTGTCAGGACCGCATCCCGCGGCACGACGGGCACGATCCACTCTGGGTACAGGATGTAATCGATGTCAGACATGGGTGTTTCCTTGGGGTGTGGGCACAGTATAACGTGTCGTGAGAAATCCTGTGTCGTACGTAGCCCGATTGGCTCTAATTTGGTACTATCATCGCGTTAGAAAAAACCACTTTATTCCTCCCAGCGAAGCAGGCCGAATGGCAGATACTCCAAAAGATATTGCTCGAGAAGTTCTACCCGTCAGTATTGAGGACGAACTGAAACAGTCGTACATGGATTACGCGATGAGCGTCATCGTGGGGCGTGCCCTACCAGACGTTCGCGACGGCTTAAAACCCGTCCACCGGCGCGTATTATTCGCCATGAACGAACTCAACAACGATTGGAACAAGCCGTATAAAAAGTCGGCGCGTGTCGTCGGTGACGTGATTGGTAAATACCATCCTCACGGTGACTCTGCGGTTTACGACACGATCGTACGAATGGCGCAAACGTTTTCCTTGCGGTACACCCTCGTAGATGGCCAGGGCAACTTTGGTTCGATCGATGGTGATAACGCTGCAGCGATGCGTTATACGGAAATACGCATGCGCAAAATTGCCCATTCGCTGCTTGCCGATTTAGAAAAGGAAACGGTCGACTTCGTAGATAACTACGACGGTACCGAGCGCATTCCGGTCGTTATGCCAACCCGAGTGCCGAATCTATTGGTCAACGGCGCGTCAGGTATTGCTGTTGGAATGGCGACCAATATTCCGCCTCACAACCTGCGGGAAGTGATTGCGGGCTGTATCGCGTTGCTAGACAACCCTGAAATTACCGTCGATGGACTGATGGAGTACATTCCCGGTCCCGATTTCCCGACAGGCGCCATTATTAACGGGCGAGCGGGTATTTTACAGGCGTATCGTACTGGTCGTGGTCGAATTTACGTGCGCGCGCGCGCCGAGGTCATTACCGACGAGGCCAAAGGCAAAGACACCATCATCATTCACGAAATCCCTTACCAGCTCAATAAAGCGCGTTTAATCGAGCGAATCGCAGAGCTGGTCAAAGAGAAGAAGATTGAGGGTATTACCGAGCTTCGAGACGAATCCGACAAAGACGGGTTGCGAGTCGTTATCGAGCTTCGCCGCGGTGAAATGGGCGACGTTGTGCTGAATAACCTTTATTCACAGACGCAACTGCAATCGGTAGTCGGCATTAATATGGTGGCTTTGGTTGACGGTCAGCCTAAGCTGCTTAACCTCCGCGATATGATTGAGGCGTTTGTTCGCCATCGTCGTGAGGTGGTTACTCGACGTACCGTTTACCTTTTACGCAAGGCTCGAGAGCGAGGTCATGTCCTTGAAGGATTGGCGATAGCGCTTGCGAACATTGACGAAATCATTGAGTTGATCAAGAACTCGCCGACGTCAGCGGAAGCTAAAGAGCGACTCATTGCGAAAAACTGGACTCCCGGTGACGTAATGGCAATGTTAGAGCGGGCTGGTGCAGACGCGTGCCGCCCCGATGAGCTTGAGGCGCACTTTGGCCTTCGAGAAGGTCAATACTACCTATCGCCTGCACAGGCACAGGCGATTCTTGATTTGCGTCTTCATCGCCTTACCGGTCTTGAGCACGAGAAGCTGTTACAAGAATACGCGGACAAGCTCGCCGAGATTGCCGACTTCCTCGATATTCTGGGTGATCCAGATCGCTTGATACTCGTCATTCGTGAGGAGTTGATAGAAATAGTTGAGGAGTTCGGTGATGAGCGTTTAACCGAGATCACCGATTCGACCCACGATCTCAAGGTTGAGGATTTGATCACTGAGGAAGACCGTGTTGTCACCATTTCCCATGGTGGCTATGCCAAAACTCAGCCCTTAACCGATTATCAAGCCCAGCGTCGCGGCGGGACTGGTAGGTCGGCCACAGCAGTAAAAGATGCGGATTTTGTCGAGCATTTGCTCATTGCCAGCACGCACGCGACTATTTTGTGTTTCTCAAACCTCGGGAAGGTCTACTGGTTACGCGTATTCCACATTCCACTGGCGAGTCGTAATTCGCGCGGTCGGCCCATGGTTAACCTCTTGCCTCTCGACGAAGGTGAGCGCATTACGTCTATTCTTCCCGTCGATGGCTATGAGGAAGGGCACTACATATTCATGGCGACTGCCAACGGCACCGTTAAAAAGACCGATATGAGCCAGTTTGCTCGTCAGCGCAGCGTTGGTTTACGTGCCCTGGAGCTTGAGGAAGGTGACTGGCTTGTAGGAACCGCTGTAACTGACGGTAGCTGCGATATCATGCTCTTCTCAAGCGAGGGCAAGGCAGTACGCTTCCCCGAAGACGCCGTAAGAGCTATGGGACGGACTGCGAAGGGCGTACGTGGTATTAGGCTAGCGGACGATCATCGACTTATTTCTCTGATTGTTCCCGCAGAAGGTGGCGAACTTCTCACTGTCAGCGAGAACGGCTACGGCAAGCGAACAGCAATCAACGATTTCCCCATTAAAGGGCGCGGTACGAAGGGTGTGATCGCAATGGCGACCACTCAGCGTAACGGTCCGCTGGTGGGTGCTGAGCAGGTCTTCGAGGGTGATGAAATGATGCTTATTTCAGATCAGGGGACGGCTGTTCGTACGCGAGTCGACGAGGTGTCAGTATTGGGTCGTAATACCCAAGGTGTTCGCGTAATTCGCACCCGAAGTGATGAAAAGCTCGTTAGCGTGAGTCGGATCGCCGAGGATGACGCAGCAGTGGCAATTGATGCTCCTGCTGCTGAAGAGACAGCAGAGGCGCCCGAGCCCGACGCGCAGGACTAGGCACGGATGCGCGCCCACAACTTTTGCGCGGGGCCTGCTGCGCTGCCAGTAGCCGTACTGGAGCGCGCCCAAGCGGAGCTCCTCGACTGGCAGTCAGCGGGCGCTTCGGTGATGGAGTTAAGCCACCGAAGCCCCGAGTTCATGGGTGTTATTGAGCGAGCAGAAGCCGCGCTGCGACGCCTGCTTGGCATTAGCGATGACTACGCTGTGCTATTTTTACAGGGCGGTGCGTCTCAGCAGTTCAGTGCCGTACCACTTAACCTTTCCCAGCGTGATCAGACGGCTGACTATGTTGTTACCGGTCAGTGGTCAAAAAAAGCCGTCGCTGAAGCTTCGCGGCTCATGACGGTCAATGTTGCCGCAAGTTCGGCGGATACGCGTTTTTCTACTGTGCCAGCTCAGCAAGACTGGCAAATAACGGGCGGTGAGTTTTTACACTACTGTCCCAACGAAACAATTGGCGGTCTTGAGTTTTCTTGGGTGCCCGAGATTGGCGTGCCTTTGGTGGCAGACATGTCATCGACATTGCTGTCTCGACCTATCGATGTCAGTCAGTTCGGCGTGATCTATGCGGGTGCGCAGAAAAATATTGGCCCCGCCGGGTTAACGATGGTTATTGTTCGCAGAGATTTATTGGGTCGACCGCGTAATGACTGTCCCAGCACGCTTAACTGGACTGAGCAGGCTAACAACGGCTCGATGTATAACACGCCGCCGACCTTCGCCATTTATCTGGCGGGTTTAGTGTTTGAGTGGTTGGAAGGCTTGGGCGGATTGCCGGCGATGGAAAAGATTAACCGCCACAAAGCGGCCATGCTTTATCAGCTTATTGATGATAACCCCCTGTACGCTAATCCGGTCGACGTACAGAGTCGGTCGCTCATGAATGTACCGTTTACTCTGGCCGATGAGAGCCTGGATAAAACGTTCCTCAGTGAAGCCCAGCAGCAGGGCTTGCTTAACTTAAAGGGGCACCGCTCTGTGGGCGGTATGCGAGCAAGCATTTACAACGCGGTCAGCGAAGCCTCAGTGGTTGCGCTGTGTGAGTTCATGCGAGACTTTGCGCAGAGAAAAGGTTGAACTATGGCTACTGATGAACAGTTATCAGCGATTCGAGCCAAGATTGATGCTATCGATAAAGAGCTTCTTGACTTAATCAATGCTCGTGCTCGATGCGCTCAAGAGGTAGCACAAATTAAGCTGGCTGCGGTGCGCGAAGAGGGCGGTGAAGTTCCGTTGTTCTATCGACCTGAACGTGAAGCCCAGGTGTTGCGTGCGATTCAAGCGCGCAATCCCGGACCGTTGCCTGATGACTACATAGCGAAGATCTTTCGAGAGATTATGTCGAGTTGCTTGGCCCTTGAGCAGCCATTAACGGTTGCTTATCTGGGACCTCAAGGCACTTACACTCAGGCCGCGGCTAACAAGCATTTTGGCCAATCTGCGATTCCAGAAGCGCACGCGTCTATCCCCGGCGTTTTTCGGCAAGTTGAAGATCGCCATTGTGATTTTGGTGTTGTGCCTGTTGAGAATTCTACCGAGGGTATGGTCGGCCAGACACTCGATTGTTTTCTTGAATCGCCGTTACAAATTGTCGGTGAAGTTGAACTGCCCATAGTCCACCACCTGTTGGTCGGGCCAGGGACCGACAAGCAGAACATTCGCTTAATCTGTGGGCATCCACAGGCACTCGGTCAGTGCCGTGAATGGCTCGATGCGCACTATCCCGATACCGTTAGAGAAACCGCAGCAAGCAACGGTGAGGCAGCTCGGCTCGCTTCTATAAGCGAGGGCGTAGCCGCGATAGCGGGCGATTTAGCGGCTGAAACCTATGACTTAGCTAAGGTCGCAAAAGGCATTCAGGATATTGCGAGCAACACCACGCGCTTTTTAGTGCTTGGACGCGAATCAGTTCCAGCCAGCGGCTGGGACAAAACCTCGGTTCTAGTGTCGAGTCGCAATCGCCCCGGCGCGCTGCTAAGCCTGCTTAAGCCTTTCGAGGATCGAGGCGTTAGCCTGACGCGCATCGATTCACGCCCATCGAAGACTGAAAAATGGACGTATATGTTTTACATAGAGTTCGAAGGCCATCTTGATGACGCGCTTATTAGTGAGATTATGGCCGAACTTGCTGAGCACTCTATTATGCTGAAGCCGTTGGGTTCATACCCACGTGCCCCCCTTTGATGCTGTCTCCCCGATGACATTTACCCGTCAATCAGTTGCTTTTCTGGGTCTGGGCCTCATCTCAGGATCACTCGCGAGTGCCTTGCGGGCCAGTGGATGGCAGGGTGAGCTACTCGGATGGGGGCCTCGAGAACCCAGTTTGAAGCGCGGGCTTGAGCTAGGCATTATCGACCGTTATAGCTTGGACATGGATGAGATTATTGATTCGTCCGATATGCTAATTATTGGTGCCCCCCCGGTAGCTACGGGGGATTTACTCGCGGCGTTGCTGCCTAAGGCGATGGCGAGTGCACATCAGCCCATTGTGACGGATTTAGCCAGTATTAAAGGCTGGGTCATTGACCGAGCGAATTGTGAGTACAGCCGTTTCGTGCCTGGCCATCCTATTGCGGGCTCTGAGCATAGTGGTGTTGCTGCTTCGCGGGCCGATCTTTTCTCCGGTCGTGAGGTGATCCTCACTCCGAACGCTGATCTCGACCCGATTGCACTTCAAGAAGTGACTGCAATGTGGGCGCTGACGGGTGCTAGGGTAACGCATATGCCCGTTGCCGATCATGATGCCGCGCTCGCAGCGAGCAGCCATTCACCACATATGCTTGCTTACACATTGACCATGGCGCTTGCCGATCACCCGCTGCAGCCCATGCAGCATGGTGGTGGCGCTTTACGTGACATGACGCGCATAGCCGGCTCTGACCCGGTTATGTGGCGAGATATTGCATTGACCAATCGGGATGCGCTTCTGACTGCGCTAACCGAGGTAGAGGGTGAGCTAGCGCATCTTAAGCGCCTCATAGAGGCGAGTGACGGCAGTGGTATGCAGGCCTACTTTACGCGTTGTCGAGACGTGCGCCGTGAGCATGATCGAGTTTTAAATCCTTTATTCGAACAATTTGATTCAAACGAAGAGAGCAAACCATGAAATTCTGCGTGCAGCCTGGTGGAAGCTTAACCGGGCGTATCCGTGTGCCTGGCGACAAATCTATGTCGCATCGATCGGTCATGCTGGGCGCTCTTGCTGAGGGCCAAACACAGGTGTCTGGTTTTCTCGAAGGGGAAGATGCCTTAGCCACCGTTGCCGCGTTTCGTGCAATGGGTGTCAAGATTGAAGGCCCCGATAACGGCAAATTATTCATTGAAGGCGTGGGTCTCAATGGGCTCGCGGCACCCGAGCATGCGTTGGATATGGGTAACTCGGGGACCAGTATGCGATTGCTGGCGGGCTTATTGGCGGGTCAAGAGTTCACCGCGACGCTGACAGGTGATGAATCGCTCTGTAAGCGGCCGATGGGGCGTGTCATTTCGCCTCTTGAGCGTATGGGCGCCGTTATTGCTTCGGAGCCAGAAGGTCGCCCGCCACTGATCATTCACGGCCAAGGCACCTTGCAGGGGATTCATTACGACCTGCCAATGGCGAGTGCCCAAGTCAAATCTTGTGTCCTTTTAGCCGGCATGTATGCCAAAGGCCGTACGTCTGTCACCGAACCCGCGCCTACCCGCGATCATACGGAGCGAATGCTGCGTGGTTTTGGGTACAACGTAGAACGACGCAATGGCGTGATCAGCTTGGAAGGTGGTGGAAGCCTGAAAGGCTCGACCATTGATATTCCTGCTGACGTTTCCTCGGCGGCATTTTTCCTCGTTGGAGCGAGTATTTCGCCGGGTTCAGATTTGATCCTCGAGCACGTGGGTATGAATCCGACGCGCATTGGTGTCCTTAATATTCTCGGATTGATGGGTGCCGACATCCAGGTGCTCAATGAGCGCGAGGTCGGCGGTGAACCTGTGGCTGATTTGCGAGTGCGTCATGCGCCGCTTAAAGGTATTGAGATACCAGAAGAGGAAGTGCCGTTAGCGATTGATGAATTCCCCGCACTGTTCATCGCCGCAGCGTGTGCAGAAGGTCGCACCGTGCTTACGGGTGCTGAGGAGTTGCGGGTGAAGGAAAGTGACCGTATAGCCAGTATGGCAGAGGGGTTAACGACCTTGGGTATTCAAAACGAAGTGCGCCCCGATGGCATTGTCATTGAAGGCGGTACCTTGGGCGGCGGTTCCGTCAGTACCTATCACGATCACCGTATTGCCATGAGCTTTGCTATCGCGGGCTTGCGAGCTTCCGCGCCCATCGACGTGCTCGATTGTGATCATGTCACGACGTCTTTCCCTGGTTTTGCAGCTCTCGCATCGAAGGCGGGTCTTTTGCTGCACGAAGCAGCCGACGCATGAATCGAGTTATCTGTATTGACGGTCCCAGTGGCGCAGGCAAAGGTACCATCAGTCAGGGTGTCGCTGCGCATCTAGGATGGCATTTGCTCGATAGCGGTGCGATTTATCGCGTACTGGGTGTGGCATGCCAAGATCGGGGAATCGCTTGGGACGATAGCCGCGAGGTCGTAGCAGTCGCTCGGGATTTGGCCGTGAATTTTACACCGAGTGATGATGGCGTTCGAGTGACCCTTGCTGGCGAAGATGTCACCTCCCGAGTGCGTTCTGAGTTGGGTGGTAAAGGCGCTTCGGCGGTCGCTGTTATTCCGGAAGTGCGCGCAGCTCTCCTTAATAGGCAGCGTGAACTTGCCATTGAGCCCGGATTGGTTGCGGATGGTCGCGACATGGGAACGGCAGTTTTTCCTCAGGCGCCCTTGAAGATTTTTCTCACGGCCAGCGCTGAAGCCCGGGCTGAGCGCCGATATGCACAGTTGCTTGCAAGGGGTGAAAGTGTTAGCCTCCCGCGCCTTCTTGACGACATAAAGGAGCGAGATGCCCGCGACTCTGAACGCGCTGCGTCACCGCTCACTCCGGCTGAGGATGCCATTCACATAGACAGCACTGCGCTGTCCATCGATGAAGTGCTCCAAAAAGTAGTGGGACTTGCTGTTGATAGAGGACTTGGAATGCGGGGTTCTGATTAAGGCTCAGACGCCATGAACACCGCAATTTAAAAACAACCCGGCTTGGTCTGGAGGTCGGTAGGTGCAGCTTAGGCTGCCGAAAAAGACAGGTACTATTGATGAGCGAATCATTCGCAGAGCTGTTCGAAGAAAGCCTTAAAACCCTCGATATGGAACCCGGTGCGATTGTCACTGGTGTTGTTATTGATATCGATAACGAGTGGGTAACAGTACACGCTGGACTTAAGTCAGAAGGTGTCATTCCCCTCGATCAATTCATCAACGCGAACGGTGAGTGTACCCTCAGCATCGGAGACGAAGTTCAGGTTGCGCTGGAAACCGTAGAAGACGGGTTTGGTGAGACAAAATTATCACGTGAGAAAGCTAAGCGCGCCGAGGCATGGACACGCCTTGAAGCAGCGCACGTTGCCGATGAAGTGGTTACAGGTGTAATCAACGGTAAGGTTAAAGGCGGATTCACCGTGGATATCGATTCGATCCGCGCATTCTTGCCCGGCTCTCTCATCGATGTACGCCCTGTGCGAGAAACTACGCACCTCGAGGGCAAAGAGCTCGAATTTAAAGTTATCAAGCTTGACCAGAAGCGTAACAACGTCGTGGTTTCACGTCGTGCGGTAATGGAAGCTGCTAACAGTGCAGAGCGTGACGAGCTGCTCGCTAATCTGCAAGAAGGTATGGCCGTTAAGGGTGTTGTTAAGAACCTTACAGACTACGGCGCCTTTGTTGACCTGGGCGGTGTTGACGGCCTGCTGCACATCACTGATATGGCTTGGAAGCGCATCAAGCACCCAAGTGAGATCGTGGAAGTCGGTCAGGAAATGGACGTTAAGATCCTCAAGTTTGATCGCGAGCGTAATCGCGTATCACTAGGTCTTAAGCAATTGGGTGAAGATCCATGGGTAGAAATCACTAATCGCTACCCTGAAGGCGCGCGTTGCAGTGCTCGTATCACCAATCTCACCGATTACGGTTGTTTCGCAGAAATCGAAGAAGGTGTTGAAGGTCTCGTACACGTTTCTGAAATGGATTGGACGAACAAGAACGTACACCCCTCTAAGATCGTTCAGTTGGGCGATGAAGTAGAAGTGATGGTTCTTGATATTGACGAAGATCGTCGTCGTATTTCGTTGGGCATCAAGCAGTGCACACGCAATCCGTGGGACGCATTTGCTGACGACCACGCTAAGAGCGACCGTATTTCGGGCACTATTAAGTCAATTACCGACTTCGGTATCTTTATTGGCCTCGACGGCAACATCGATGGTCTGGTTCATTTGAGCGATATTAGCTGGAACGAAACAGGCGAAGAAGCTGTTCGCAACTACAAGAAAGGCGATGAGATCGAGACTGTTATCTTGTCTATCGATCCTGAGCGTGAGCGCATCTCGCTAGGCATTAAGCAGCTCGAGGAAGACGCATTTACGTTGTATGTGTCTGACAACGATCGCGGTGCTATTGTCACTGGCGATATCGTTGAAGTCGATGCTCGCGGCGCGCTTGTGAAGCTTGGCGATGAGATCGAGGGCTATATTAAAGTTGCTGATATCAGCCGAGAGCGCGTTGAAGATGCGCGTACAGAGCTGAAAGTTGGTGAGAAGGTCGAAGCTAAGATCATCAACGTTGACCGCAAGAACCGTGCGCTTGGTTTGTCAATCAAAGCCAAGGATATGGAAGACGAGAAAGAAGCGGTTCAGTCACTCAAAGATCAAGATGGCGCGGCGTCACCCGGTACTATCGGCGATCTTATCAAGGCGCAGATGGAAAACCAGTAAGCGCTTCTCCGTTAATAAAACCGCGTCCTTGGGGATGCGGTTTTTTTTTGCGTACGGAACGCTACTGGACGGATCAACGAATGGGCTTGAACGTGGCGGGTCTTAGAATAAAAACTTGTTTTAAATTAGATACTTGTCAATCCGTTCGGGGCATTGGACAATGGACGTTTTCAGCGCCGTTGAAACATCATGACTCGAAGTGAACTGATAGACCTCATCGCATCTCAGCAAACACAGCTGAGCACTAAAGACGTTGAGCTTGCCGTTAAACTAATGATCGACCACATGGCAGAAAGTCTCGCCGTGGGCGAGCGAATTGAAATTCGAGGCTTTGGTAGTTTCTCATTGCATTACCGGGAGCCGCGCAAAGGGCGTAACCCCAAGACAGGTGATTCGGTGGAGCTAGAGGGAAAGTACGTACCCCATTTCAAGCCAGGCAAAGAGCTACGCGAACGAGTCAACCGCTCACTTAAGTCTGGTTTTTGACGATGCGCTTTATCCGTACCCTCACAACCGTCATTGTTCTTGTCGTGACGCTAATGGCCGGTGCTTTGTTTGCTCTCCAAAATACGACTCCTGTTCCTCTCGACCTATTGCTCGTTCAGCTTCCAGAGCGAACGATGGCGGTTTGGTTGTTGCTGACGCTAGTCATTGGTGTCTTGCTGGGGCTTGTAGGCGGCAGTTGGATGCTGCTCCGCCAGCGCGCTCAGCTGGCAAGTTTACGACGCCAAAAGCAGCGGTTGGCGGTCGAGGTAGACCGTTTGAGAAAAGTAGGTCTCACTGAGAGTGAATGACTTTCTCCTATTTGCAGTGCTATTCGTAGCGGTAGGAGCTGGCTGGCTAATGGGTCGAGGGCGGGCTAAAACAACGCTGACGCCTTGGCACACATCAGATAAGTTGCCGTCGCAATATTACAGAGGGCTAAATTTTTTACTCGATGGCAGCCAAGATGGCGCTATCGATGCGTTTACTCAAGCACTGGAAGTTAATTCTGAAACCTTCGACACCCACATCGCTCTCGGTAACGTGCTGAGGCGCAGAGGCGAAGTCGATCGAGCTATACGTATTCATCAGAATTTATTGGCGCGTCCCAGCTTACCCGCCAGCCAGTTACATTTGGCGCATCTTGAATTATCTCGAGATTATATTTCCGCGGGATTGCTCGATAGAGCAGAGCGCCTGTTATTGGATTTGGTGGCCGAAGCAGGGCATCACCGACGTGTTGCTCGCAGGCACTTACTCGAAATCTATGAGGCGCAAAGGGATTGGCTTGCGGCGCAGGCAATAGCAACGGAACTATTGCCCAAGCGTTCACTGCTGCGCTCATCGGGCCAAGAACCCAGTGAGGTGGGGCAGCCAATTCCGTTATTACTCGCTCAGTACTGTTGTGAGCAAGGATCAATCGCCCTCGAGAAAGGGGATCTCAACGCTGCCCGGGAGCAGCTCGATCAGGCATTGAAGCATGACAAGAGTTGTACCCGAGCGACACTCATGTTGGCTGAGCTTGACCTTAAGACGAATAATCCCGGCAGAACAGTAAAGACGCTGCAAGTGCTAAAGGAGCAAGCCCCTGACTTCATTCCCCAGTCAGCTGGACTGCTTCGAGAGGCCTATCAACAGCTAAATCGACGCTCTGAACTGCGGGCGTACCTGTCTGAGTGCTACCAGTCTCGACCGAGTACCCCTTTGTTAATCGCTCTGGCCGAGGAAATTCGTGCGGTGGAGGGTGCTGAGGCGGCGAAGCAGTACTTGCGGGAGAAACTCATAGATAAACCCTCTCTGCAGGGTTTGGCGTTATTGATGGAGCTGCATAACGCACGCGAGGCCGGAGATGACGAATCCTTGCAAATAGATATCATTAAACATTTGGTTGAGGCTCGCTCTTCCTACCGCTGTACCCACTGCGGTTTCCGCGGGCAGCATTTACATTGGTACTGTCCTGGCTGTAAGCATTGGGGCACTATTCGCGACCTTGGTTCTGTTGGAGAAATTGTTCGTGCCTGACGCTATTGGTCCACTTATTGTGGCTCTCGATGTTTCATCTGCCGCAGAAGCTCTTGCTATCGCTGGCCCCCTTGATCCGACTCGCTGTCGCTTAAAAGTGGGCAAGCAGTTGTTTACCCATGAGGGGCCGTCTGTCGTGAAATCCCTTCAAGCGTTGGGATTCGACATTTTTCTCGATTTGAAATTTCATGATATTCCCAACACCGTGGCTGCAGCCGTAAGCGCTGCCGCTGACTTGGGTGTCTGGATGGTGAACGTTCATGCCAGCGGTGGCACGCGCATGATGTCGGCGGCTCGCAAGGCCTTATCCGCCTATGAGCATCCACCACTTCTGACTGCGGTGACCGTGTTAACAAGCATGGATGCCTCTGACCTGGCCGAGTTAGGTATCAATGAGGCGCCTATCGAGAAAGTGAAGTCGCTTACTGTGCTTGCCCAGAATGCGGGAATGGACGGTGTGGTGTGCTCCGCGGCTGAAGCATCGATGCTTCGCGCATATTGTGGTGATGACTTTTTGCTCGTAACACCTGGCATCCGATTGCCCGGGGACGATCAGGGTGATCAGCGTCGCGTGGTTACACCCGCTGATGCCATTGCTGCCGGTGCTAGCCATCTTGTGATGGGGCGATCGATTACCGGTGCTGCCGATCCTCGGACTGCCATTGAGCGCACACTTCAATCTTTAAGTACCAACTAGCTTCGCGATTAGCCAGTGATGTCCGAAACCTGTGCACGATCCCATAGCCTGAGACTGAGTCATGACCGACTCATACCGTGTCTACTATGGAGATCAACCTATGAAATTTTTGAAGTTTATTGGGCGAAAAGGTGAAGTATTCGTTTCTAAGCGAGTCGCAGACATACGCGCAAGCGCGCGCATGTTGGCTTTGTTGGGGAGTGTTGTTTTGGCCAGTATGTCGGGTGCCCATGCGTGGAGCGCCGAAGCAGCCATTAATATCAATACCGATTCCCCAGAGGTTATGGCCGATGGCTTGTCTGGTGTGGGCATTGCGAAGGCCTATCGCATTGTGGAACACCGAGAGGCTTACGGTCCCTTTGAATCGATTGAAGAGCTGTCTGAAGTCAAGGGCATTGGCACTGCGACCGTTGAGCGTAATCGAGAGCGGTTGGTTCTGGATTAGAGCGTTTAGTAACTCCGAGGTATCAGCGTGATTGCGGTCACGGGTACCTCGGGTTATTTAGGGCGGGCGCTACTGCCTGC
>DAIRTN010000010.1:34418-48350 GCA_036803865.1 Luminiphilus sp. | reverse complement strand
TTGGGCAGTACCCTAATGTGCTGTCTCTGGGACGACAATCCCCCACTAATACGCAGTCGCGCTATCTTGATCTGCGGGCGGGCGCGGATTTTCGGGCGTCATTGGAAGGCGTGAAGACGTTGGTGCATTGCGCGGGGCTCGCTCATACGCAGGCTACTGCGGAGGAGTACGAGCACATTAACGTGCGTGCAACGATGTCGCTCGCAGATGCAGCTATTGCACAGGGCGTGGACCATTTCATCTATGTCAGCTCGATGAATGTTGTTCCTCCCGATGCCAGGACTCCCAATGATCATGCGGGCTTATATCCGCGCCCAGCAACCGCCTATGCGGCGTCTAAATGGAAAGCCGAGCAGGCGTTAGAGGCGCTGCTAAAAGGATCGGGTTGCCGCGTCTCTATTGTTCGTTCTGCGCTTGTTTATGATCATGAGCTTGCGGCGAATCTTGCAGTGTTAGCGGCTGTCGGCCGGCGCATACCTTTTCAGCTACCCGATGTTGGTTCGCGAACAATGCTCAGCCGTGCCGATTTCGTCGCTCTGGTTATAGATCTCATAACATCGTCGCCGGCTGACACTGAGTCTATTAGAAGAGTTGCCGCGTTCGATGGTGAATCCTATTCGTCTCGGAGAATTGGCGAGGCGCTACTTGGAAAACGAGCGCTACACTTGCCCGTATCGGTATGGCATCTTGCGGCTAAATTACGCGACGTCCTTGGGGGCAGAGCGGATGATAGTACCTGGTCATCCTTGGCGGGTGAGCATTGGACAGGGAGGTTGAGTCCCGCGTTTGGGTGGCAGCCGAAATGGACCTTAGAGAGCTGCTTGGCTGCCAACCCCTATCCGCTCCGTGAGCCGCGCGCATGATACTGCTCTTCATGGGTATAGTGATGAGCTCGGTCGGTCTGTGGGCGTTCAGAACTGTCGCGCCTCGATTAGGCTTGTTGGATACACCTAATTCTCGCAGTCAACACCGTAGCCCTATTGTCGTGGGAGCTGGAGTGGTGGTCGCTTTGGTCTTTGTCGTCTTGGTAGTACTCGCGCATCAGACAGCGCGCGTGGATTTCCCTCAATTTGAGAGCATTGTGATGATTATGGCGGGCCTCGCTTTGGTGGGTTTGGCCGATGATCGATGTAATCTGCCGAGCTTGCCTCGTCTGGTTCTCTATGTGTGTGCCAGCGCTTTTTTAGTCTTCACGCAGGTGCCCGCATACTCATTAGTATTGCTGCTGATTCTTTCGATTTTCGGTGCATGGACAATTAACGCGTTCAATTTCATGGACGGTTTAGACGGCTTTGCAGCAACCCAGACAATATGCGTGTGTGCCGGCCTAGCCATTCTGGGGCTTGTCCTGGAGGAAGGTAGTACACTCCCCTCCAGCGTAGTCTTGTGTGCCTTGCTCGCGGCTGCATTAGCTCCCCTGATGTGGCTTAACTGGCCTCCTGCATCGGTTTTCATGGGTGACAGTGGCGCTATCTTTCTCGGCTTTACCCTGTGCACCATTGGGTTAGTCGGCTTCCAAGAAAATCAGCTGATGGGTTACGCCTGGCTAATTCTCATGGCGCCGTTTTTGGTCGATAGCACGGGGACACTGCTGATTCGTACTGTTCAGGGCTACGCGCCACACATTGCGCACAGTGATCATCTTTATCAGCGCTTAGCGCGTTCCGGGGTGCAGTCACGTGCGTCGCCTACTACGCGGCCCATTAACAGCGCAATAACGGTCAATATTGCATTGTTGATGCTGCAAGCTCTGTGGCAATTTCCTCTTGTTTATTGGCTAGTACGGTGCCCAGATTGGGGTGAATTTTTGGTATTTGTCTCCATGATTCCTACCGCTGTGTTTCTAGCCCATCAGCGTCTCAAAAGGTAAACTACGCGCTGATGAAAAATACGACGCTCCCGCATAGCGCGATGTAAGTGCAATGCAAGGGTACTGTAAGCAGTGTAATAAGCAGTGTAAAAGGCAGCGAGATATACAAGGATGTAACTTTGAACGATAAGCTTCGACATGAACTTTTAAATCCTTTAGAGCGAATGGCCGCACCATTCGTCGCGTCTGAGACAAATGACGTGTCTAGCGCTGCGCGGCTGCTCATCCTCATGCTTTTCGATGGCCTTGCGATCGTTTTAGCGATCATGGGCGCAGTATCCATTACCAGTAACCGACCCCTGCTACCGCAGAGTTGGCCAGAATTTGCGTTCGGACTTCTTGTCATCGCAGCGACGCTAATCGTATTCCTGTCCAAAGGGCTCTACCGTGCGCTGATCCGGCATATGGGGCAGCACGCGGTATGGGACTTGATTCAGGCCGTTAGCGTCTCTGCGATGGTTTTTGCACTGCTTCTCTCTGTGTCGAGCATAGCGCTGCCATACACTGCGTCACTCGCATTTTGGCTGCTGTTATTTACCACCACGGGTGGTTCGCGAATGCTTATGCGCGCCTACTATCAGGCATCCATTCGCAGTGACGGCAAAAGAGTGATTATTTATGGCGCAGGTGAGTCCGGACGGCAACTTTTACATGCCTTGAACCACGGATCTAGCTATCAGGTCGTGGCGTTCGTAGATGACGATATCTCCGTGCATAGCACCGTCATCAACGGTCGACCTGTATTGTCGTCAGAACTGTTAGAGACAATAATTTCAGAGCGCCGAGTGAGTCAGGTACTGCTGGCCGTGCCATCTGCGTCAGCGGAGCGACGTCGTGAAATTATTAACTCTTTGGTAGGTTTGCCGGTTCACGTTCGCACCGTGCCTAAAATATCGGAGCTCGTAGCGGGTCGAGCTAGCGTCAACCAAATCCAGGATGTCGATCTCGATGATTTATTGGGTAGAGACCCGATTTCACCAAACCCCGAGCTCATAGATCGTTGTATCACCGACAAAGTGGTGATGGTGACGGGTGCGGGTGGTTCTATTGGGTCCGAGTTATGTCGACAAATTTTAGAATCGCGCCCGAAAGAACTTATCCTTCTCGAGGTTTCGGAGTACTCCCTTTACACGGTAGAGCGTGAGTTACGCCAGTTAGCGCAGAAGCTCAATGTCCGTGCACCTATAATTACACTGTTGGGTTCAGTGCGCGATGAGCGCCGTCTTACCGCGTTGTTCAAAACGTTTGGTGTCAATACCGTGTATCACGCGGCAGCGTACAAGCACGTTCCTTTAGTGGAGCACAATATTGCTGAAGGGGTTGCCAATAATGTTGAAGGCACCTGGGCTGCGGCACGCGCTGCAGAGACCGCGGGTGTTGAAACATTCGTACTTATATCAACTGACAAAGCAGTGCGCCCCACAAATATGATGGGTGCGTCAAAGCGGTTCGCAGAGTTAATTCTTCAAGCCTTGACACAAACGAGTACTCAAACCCGTTTTTGCATTGTTCGGTTTGGCAACGTGCTGGGCTCTTCCGGATCGGTTGTGCCGCTATTTAAAGAACAGATCGAGCAGGGTGGTCCCTTGACGGTGACCCATCCCGATGTGTCTCGCTACTTTATGACCATAGGTGAGGCTGCGCAGCTTGTATTACAAGCTGGCGCCTTAGGCACGGGTGGCGATGTCTTCGTACTTGATATGGGTGAACCTGTGCGCATTGTTGATTTGGCGCGCAGGATGATTCGTTTGAGCGGCTATGAGTTAGACGGTGACGCGCATTCTTCCGATCATCTCGATATTGAGTACATTGGTTTACGTCCGGGCGAGAAGCTGCATGAGGAATTGTTGCTCGGCACTGCAGTGTCGGGTACCGGGCATCCGATGATCTTACGTGCAGAGGAGGAGAGCTTGCCCTTCGAGGTCTTGGAATCTTCTTATCGTAGCTTGATTGACGCTTGCGACCGACTCGATTGTTCAGATATCAACGATATTTTACGTGAGCATGTCCTCGGGTTTTCTTGTCAGGAGCCGCGACATGACTTTATTTGGGTTAAGCAAGGCCTCAGCGGCAAGCGCAGCCGAAAGGTTGTTGAAGGGGGCAATGTATCGCTGCTTCCTACGGCAGCTAATACCTCCGTCGATAGTTCCGTACTAGGGTAACAGCGTAACCGCGCAGCTGGGGCCCCATCTGTCTTATGCCCACGGGAGTTAGTCATGGCCGTTTATGATGTTTTTAATGGCGATGCCGACGGTATCTGCGCGCTTTTGCAGCTACGCCAAGTTAACCCCATGCCGTCAACGCTCGTGACGGGCGTTAAGCGCGATATCTCATTACTCAAGAACGTCACTGTAGCACCCGGCGATCACGTCAATGTTCTCGACGTTTCGCTAGATAAGAATCGGTTAGATCTCGAGAGAATTCTCAGTGATGGGGCAACGGTTTTTTATGCTGACCACCATTATGCGGGTGAGATTCCAAGCCATCCTCTACTCTCAACGCTAATCAATCTTTCTCCTGAAGTCAGTACGTCTGCGCTTATTAATGGTCACTTGAAAGGACAGCGCGCCGGATGGGCAATCGTTGGTTGCTACGGTGATAACCTCGATTCAACCGCGGAAAAAATAGTCAACACGCTGGGTGCCCCTGAGGATTTGAGTCGCTGGAAAGAGCTCGGCGTGCTGATTAACTACAACGGTTATGGCGCAAGTATTGATGATTTACACTTTGCGCCGGCTGATTTATACGCTCGGCTTTTACCTCATAATGACCCGCAGCATTGCCTCGATAACGATCCCGATTTAATTCAAACCCTCAGAGCCGCGTATGGCGATGACATGCGCCAGGCGGAAACGGCGCCGCGCATCATTGAGGAGAACGCGCTTTCCGTGGTTGCTTTTCCTGATGCTCCATGGGCTCGACGGGTAAGTGGGGTTTACGGCAACTCCCTCGCGAACAGTGTGCCGGATCGCGCGCACGCAGTTCTGACAGAGATCCCGCAGGGCTATCTAGTCAGCGTTCGCGCGCCCTTGAATGCCCGACAGGGTGCCGATGAGCTGTGTCGCCAATTCCCTACAGGCGGAGGTCGCGCAGCGGCGGCAGGTATCAACGAGCTTCCTGCCGATAGGCTTGACGATTTTATCGTGGCTATGCGCAAGCAATTTGCCTAATTTTCTGATGTCAGCTTTTTCAGCTGCGCTTCAATCGCTAAAAGTTTGTTCATGAGCGCGCGGTTACTTGTTGCAGTCTGATTGCTGTTTTGTGCGCTGCTGTTTTTTGCGCTGCCGTTTTGTGTGCTGTGAATTTGACAGCCAAGGTGACCGGCCAGTAGCGCCATTAGATGATCGACAACGCCCTCGTCGCTTGATTTACCGCGCAACGTGAGCGTGCGCGCTGAGAACTCTAGAGTGCCGTAGAAAACGTCTCGTGCCTGCCAGAGTGTCATATCGTCACGCAGCTCACCTCGATCGATACCGCGCTCGACAACGCGATCAAAAATCCGCACGTAACCACGAATAGGCTCGAGATCTTGTGTTGGTTCACTCTCCTTTCCTCGCGCTCGATAGGTGAGTTGGACGAGCTCAAACTGGGCGAGTAATGCATCGAGGTGATAGCGCGCTAATTGCTCGAGTTGTGTAAACGCATTGGCATCGGGATCGACAGCATCATGCGCGCCAGCAGTAAGCGTGGCCCAAAAGTGCCCCACCACCGCTGTCAGAAGATCGTGTTTGTTGCGGTAGTACAAGTAAAGGGTGCCCTCTGCGAGCCCTGCTTGTCGCGCTATATCGACCATTTTTGCGCCGTCAACGCCACGGCTAGCAAAGACCGTACTCGCTGCTGCGATGATGCTTGCTTCGCGCGCCTCGAACTTTTCTCGTTGTGTGTCTCGGGTGTTTTTCATGGTCTTGCCTTCATCATTAAGAATCGCTACAGTCAACTATGAGTCTGCCTCAATTATAATGAGTGATATTTATAATTGAGTCAAAGCCCAGTAACAACTAAAAGCCGGTAGTTACGGTAGAAGACATCATCCATGAAAAAACAAGGTATACGCATAGGTGGGGCGACAGGGTATTGGGGCGATGCCGATATGGCCGTGCCCCAGTTTCTCGCGGATGGCGATATTGACTTTATTGTTTTCGACTATCTTGCCGAAATTACTATGTCGATCCTCGCCCGAGCACGAGCGGCTGATCCCGCTATGGGCTATGCCACCGATTTTGTAACCAGCGTCATCAAGCCTCACCTGACCGCTATCGCGTCGTCTAATATCCGGTTGATCAGTAACGCTGGAGGCGTGAATCCTGAGAGCTGCGCAACAGTGGTACGCGAACTTATCGCTGAAGCGGGCCTGAACCTTAGTGTTGCTGTCGTCACTGGGGACGATCTAATGCCTCAGCTGTCTGCGCTGTCAGCGCTTAATCCAAAGGAAATGTTTTCCGGTGATGCGTTGCCACCCCTAGAGCACGTTGCGAGTGCAAATGCGTATCTGGGTGCGTTCCCGATTGCGAGAGCCCTTGATGACGGTGCAGATATTGTTATCACGGGTCGCTGCGTCGATAGCGCAGTCACGCTAGGTGCCTGCATTCACAGTTTCGGTTGGACGTCACAAGACCTCGATCACTTGGCAACAGGTTCTTTGGCTGGGCATATTATCGAGTGCGGTGCCCAGGCGACGGGCGGAAACTATACTGATTGGCAGGAACTCGCAGAGAGTTTGCACAATATTGGCTACCCCATTGCACAGATAACGGATTCGGGCGATTTGACGATTTGTAAGCCGCGTGGGACCGGTGGTGCGGTGACTGTGGGGACGGTAGGCGAACAGATTCTCTATGAGATAGGTGATCCGGCCGCTTACCATCTGCCCGATGTTATTTGCGATTTTTCACACGTTACTGTGACACAAGTGGGTGCCGACCGCGTCGAGGTACAGGGTGCGAAAGGTACGGGGATTCCCGATCACTATAAAGTGTCTATAACCTGGGCTGATGGATGGCGAGCAGGGACAACGTTCTTTTATGTGGGTAGTCGCGCTGCAGAGAAGGCTCGCATCTTTGCTAATGTCGCTCTTGAGCGCAGCCGGAGCAAGCTTCACGCCTTGGGTGCTGAGGATTTTCAAGAGGTGTCTATCGAAGTCGTCGGTGACGAAAGTCACTACGGTAGCGCGGCACGATATGTTCGCGCTCGCGAGGTCACGGTCAAGGTAGCTTGCCGTCACGCCCAGCGATCTGCTGCAGCATTATTGCTGCGCGAGTTAACAGGTGCTGCGCTAGGTGCGCCCGCGGGATTATTCATGTTCGCCGGCTCGAGGCCTAAACCATCGCCAGTCATTCGTTTGTTTTCGGCCTTGGTTCCTAAAGATTTTACGCGCGTCGATGTGCTTGGGGAAAATAGCCGCTGGCATTACTCCCCCGAGCAGATGCAGGGCATTGTCCCCTTAGTATCGAAACCGTTGATTCCTGAAAGCGACAGTGCCGCTGAGTTGGTGAGTGTGCCGCTTGAGCGATTGGCGTGGGCGCGATCAGGTGACAAAGGTAATAAAGCAAACATCGGAGTCATCGCGCGAAAAGCTGATTATTTACCGTGGATTGCGCGGACGCTTACGGTTGAGTGCGTGGGTGATCGCTTCGCACATTTCTTGGCATCCCCCGCTATTGATCGGTATTACATGCCAGGGTTACACGCACTTAACTTTGTTTTGCACGAGGCGCTTGGCGGTGGCGGCGTTGCCAGCTTACGCAATGATCCGCAGGCTAAATGCTACGCCCAGCTTCTACTCGATGTTCCTATACCCGTACCTAAAAACTTGATCGGAGACGATTAGCCATGCCTGAGATTGTGTCCTTAATTCAGCCTAATACTGCGACGTACGACGAGAATCGCGCCAGTATGCTGGGCTATGTTGAGCAACTGCGTGCGCTGGAGCAGCGCGCTATTGATGCATCCAGTAAACGGAATGCAACCTTTGAAAAGCGTGGTCAGCTACCGCCTATTGAGCGTCTTCGGCACTTGCTTGACCCCGGGATGCCTTTCTTACGACTGCATACCTTGGCAAATTTCTGCGTTGGCGATCCCAATCGCGATACCAGTATCCCGGGAGCCTCGGTGTTGGTGGGGATCGGTTTCGTGCAAGGTGCGCGCTGCATGGTTTGGGTCGATGATTCGGGCATAGCAGCTGGTGCTGCAACGGACCGTTCTGTCGAAATTGCCTTATCAATACAGAATATTTGCATGCGACAAAAGCTGCCGCTGATTCATTGTGTAGAGAGCGCTGGCGCTAATTTGCTGAAGTACCGCGTCGAGTTATGGTCGCAGTTTGGCGCGGTTTTTCGCAATCTCGCGCGAATGTCATCCATGGGCCTGCCAGTGATTTCGGTGCTGCATGGCGGCTCCACCGCGGGCGGAGCTTACATGCCTGGTATGTCCGATTATGTGATTGGTGTAAAAGAGAATGGCATGGCGGCACTAGGTGGTGCAGCACTGGTTAAAGCCGCGACGGGTGAAGAAGCTAACGATCGTGAGCTCGGCGGCTCAGAGATGCATGCCAGTACCTCCGGCCTGGTCGAATATCTCGTAGAGAACGACGCACACGGATTGCTTACGGCGCGGGACGTAATGCGCTCCTTAGATTGGAACAAGCGTGCAGGGTCGACTCACCGTCAGCCCTATCAGCCTCCAATGTACCCTGCCGAACAATTGGCAGGCGCTGTGCCTACAGATCCGAAAATTCCTTACGATTTTCGAGAAGTGTTGGCGCGTATTGTCGATGGATCGAGCATTGAAGAGTTTAAGTCACGCTACGGTGTGTCGACCGTCTGCTGCCATGCGACCATTTCTGGTATTGCGGTTGCCTTCATCGGTAACAATGGCCCAATAGATCCTGCGGGCGCGACTAAGGTCGCGCATTTTGTTCAGCTTTGCGATCAGGCCGATATTCCCTTGATTTTTTGCCACAACACGACCGGCTACATGGTGGGTACCGAGTACGAGCGTGCGGGCATGATTAAGCACGGTTCGAAAATGGTGCAAGCGGTAGCCACGGCGCGAATGCCCAAGATCTCGTTACATATCGGGGCAAGCTATGGTGCCGGCAACTACGGTATGTGCGGATGGTCGTACGAGCCCGATTTTTTGTTTTCTTGGCCCAGTTCTCGCACCGGCGTCATGGCGGGCCAAAGTGCTGCAAAGACGATGAGTGAAGTGGCTCGCTCGGTTGCCGCTCGTCGGGGCGAGGAGCCGCCAACAGAGCAGTTGTCGGCCCAGGAAGCTCAAATCTGCGCACATTTTGATGCCCAGGAAGATGCCTTCTACACCTCTGGTCGCATTCTTGATCATGGTGTTATCGATCCTCGAGATACACGCAAGGTTCTCACTTTTTGTTTAGAAACTATTGTTGAGGGCCGCAAGCGAGAGCTCCGAGCAAACAGTTTCGGCGTTGCGAGGATGTGAGTTATGCCTATTTTCCCAGAGACTCAATTCATAGATCTTGATGTCAACGATGGCTGGTTAACCGTGTGGTTCAATCAGCCAGAGAGGCGTAATCCGTTAACTGACCAAGTGGTTAAAGAGTTGATTCAAGTGTGCGACGCGCTTGTTGATAGCCGAGAGATCAGGGGCCTCACTATTCGTGGACGGGGCGGTTTCTTTTGTGCGGGTGGCGATCTGAAAGGCTTTCAAGCCATGGCGCAAGGAGAGTCCGCAGCGGCGATTGCGACAAGCGAGATGATCGGTGAGTTACTGGCGCGGGTGAATACACTGCCGCAAGTGACCATTGCCTTGCTAGAAGGCGCAGCCATGGCCGGCGGTTTGGGACTCGCCTGCTGCTGCGATGTCACGATTGGTACTGCCGATACGCGCTTTGCATTTACTGAAACCAGTATTGGAATATCCCCCGCTCAAATCGCACGTTTTGTGTTGCAAAAATGCGGCTACGCAACTGGCCGCAGGCTCATGCTGACAGCTGCGCGTTTTAAGGGAGAGGAGGCGAAGGCTCAAGGCTTGCTTGATCAGGTAGTCGCCAACAGTGCTGATCTCGAAGCCGCGGAGCGCGGTATTCGGCGTGATGTTCTCGCCTGTGCTCCCGGCGCAGTTGCGGCTACCAAGGCCTTGGTTACCCATTTGGCCTCGATTCCCGATGATCAAAAAGTCGCCTTTGCTGCCGACAACTTTACGCAATGTTTGCGGAGTGACGAGGGTAAAGAGGGCGTCGCCTCATTTTTAGAAAAGCGCAAGCCGCTTTGGTATAAGGAGATTTAACGGATGCAGCCTATTACAAGTGTGCTGATCGCCAACCGTGGTGAGATCGCCGTTCGTGTCATTCGTACAGCGCGAGCCATGGGGCTACGTACCATCGCAGTCTATTCTGATGCCGATAAAAACGCCTTGCACGTTAGAGAAGCGGATGCAGCTGTTCGAATAGGTCCTGCACCTGTTTCCGAGTCTTACCTGAATATGGAAGCGGTTCTCGCGGCTGCGACCGGTGCGGGTGCCGATGCCATTCATCCGGGTTACGGTTTTCTTTCTGAGAATCAGGCGTTCGCTTCTGCCTGTGAGTCTGCCGGTATCGTTTTCATTGGTCCTCCCAATACAGCGATTGATGTCATGGGCGATAAAGCCCGTGCTAAACGCGCGATGTTGGCCGCTGGGGTGCCTTGCGTTCCCGGTTATCAAGGTGATGATCAATCGGTTGCAACGTTAGTCGCAGAATCTCAGCAGATAGGCATGCCGGTTATGGTGAAGGCCGCTGCTGGAGGTGGTGGTCGAGGCATGCGCTTGGTTGAGGACAGCGAGCAACTACAGAGCGCTATAGAGTTTGCTCAATCAGAAGCTGAGAATGCTTTTGGATCCAAAGAGCTGATCATCGAAAAGGCGGTAATTCGTCCTCGGCACGTGGAAATTCAGGTGTTTGCTGATCGCCATGGCAATGTCATTCACCTTGGTGAACGAGATTGCTCCATTCAGCGTCGACACCAAAAGGTTGTAGAAGAGTCTCCCTGCCCGGTTATGACGCCGCAGTTGCGAGAGGCGATGGGTTCTGCTGCTGTTGAGGCAGCGCGCGCTGTCGATTACGTGGGTGCGGGTACGGTTGAATTCTTACTCGACGAAGGGGGTGATTTTTACTTTCTAGAGATGAATACGCGTCTGCAAGTAGAGCACCCGGTGACGGAGCTAGTGACCGGCTTTGATCTTGTCGAATGGCAGTTGCGTGTGGCGCGCGGTGAGCCACTTCCCGTGACCCAAGAGCAGGTAGCGTTGCAGGGTCATGCTATTGAAGTGCGGCTTTATGCGGAAGACCCTTCGCAGGGGTTTCTGCCTAGCACGGGTCCTGTTCGGTTATTTCACTGTCCCGATCGAGAGGGCGTTCGCGTCGACACTGGCGTTGCGTCAGGCGATGAGGTCTCACCATTTTATGACGCCATGGTGGCTAAAATCATAGGCTACGGGACGAATCGCGAAGACGCTCGTCTGCGCTTAATAGCAGCGCTGAGTGAGTCAGCGTTGCTGGGGCTCAGTAATAATCGCGATTTCTTAATCGACGCGTTGGGTAACGCCTCTTTCGTTAGCGGTGAGGCCACCACGGCTTTTATCGGCGAACAATACGGCGAGAGCTATACGCGAGAGGCGATACCTGCACATTTTTTTGCTGCCGGAGCAATCATTAACCATCAGCTGGCTCAGGTAGAAAGTTATGGGCGAACGCTCGGTGTTTCGGACGAATTGCTGGGGTGGGCATCGGCTCGAGATATGAGGGTGACTAGCGAATTTCAGGTGGGTGAGGGCGTTCAAGCGCTGTGTCTAATCGCAACCAGCCCGACAGAGTTTTCTATTGAAATGAATGGCACATCCTTTCGCGCAGTGGTGAACAGTATGAGCAGTCACAGTGCGTCGCTGACCGTTGATGGCGTCAGCCAACGCTATCAGTTCTATCACGATGGACCTGGGACGCTCCACTTGGCGTCCTTTGAGCGCACCGAAGTATTGGCAGATCTGAGGCGTTTACCACCTGCCACGCACGATGCCGTGGGTAGCGGCACTGTTACCGCGCCAATGCACGGTCTTTTATTGGCTGTCGCGGTTGTTGAAGGACAAGCGGTCACCAAAGGAGAGCGATTGGCAGTGCTTGAGGCCATGAAAATGCAGCACGAACTCACCGCTGCTATTGACGGTATTGTTAGTACGGTTAAAGCGACCGAGGGGAATCAGCTGGCAGCTGGCGATCTAATTTTAGTGATCGAACCGTCTGAAGGTGATGAGTGAGCCGGCGTTTATTAGGAGACTGAGTAAGATGGACCAGGCACAACATTTTTTAGAAGAATCTCAAGATCTAGATACTCTGATTCGACACCTCAGTGATGAGGATTTAGAGCAGGTAACGGCGTTTAAATCCTGGCGTATTTCTACGGTAATTCGCCACTTACATTTTTGGAATCAGATGGCGCTTTATGCGCTGCAGGACGGCGCACGCTTCAAACAATCAATAGCGCCTGCGATGGACGCGATGCAATCTGGAGCGACGCTTGCGGGCTATGAGGCGACGGCGCTACCCGTGTCGGGCAGCGAGTTAGTTGCGCTTTGGCGCGAGACCTATGGGATAGTTGCTGAGGCCTATGCATCCGCTGATCCCGCACAGAGGTGTACCTGGGCAGGACCGAGTATGAGCGCCCGCTCGTGTATTACGGCGCGCCAGATGGAGACGTGGGCGCACGGCCAAGAGGTGTATGACTGTTTGGGCCGTACTCGAGTCAACACTGACAGGCTACTTAATGTCGTCGTGCTGGGTATTAACACCTATGGCTGGACATTTCAGGTCCGTGGGCAGGACGTCCCCGAGCCAAAACCTTATGTAGAGCTAATAGCGCCCTCGGGTGAACTATGGCAGTTTGGTGATCCGAAAGAAGACCATCGTATTACGGGTGATGCCGAAGCGTTTGCCCAGGTTGTCACGCAAACTCGCAACGTGGCGGATACGCGACTTGTGTGTGAAGGCAGTATTGCAGAGCGTTGGATGCAGAACGCCCAGTGCTTTTACGGTGGACCAACTGAGCCACCAGCGCCAGGTACGCGTCAAAAACGCGCCATCTGACTAATTGAGGCCCTGTGCTCGATTTGTCATGCGAGCGAGCGCAAACCAAAATAATTCGTCACTCGAGTATCCGGTGATTCTGTCGACTTCACGACAGTCGTGAAGCTGCACAAAAGTCGGTGTGCCGACCACCGCGGCGACTTGGCAGGAAGACAGTGGGTGTTTGCCCAAAGCCCAGTCTTCCAGTGTTATTTTGGTTAGAGGAAGCGTTATGGCTTCCTTGGTTTTACCGTATACGGGCTCCACCTCAGCTTTCCACTTCATACATGCCCCGCAATCAGGACTGTATATATAGAGAAGTTCATCGGCATCACTCGCGGCTGCCATTGCCAGAAATGCGAATGCAGTAATGAAACGCATGGATCCAGTGTTTATCATCATATTTTTAAGTACGAGAAGCCGAGTTCAAATTGAAGCCGGCCTAATTCAGCGATGCCGGATGGCACTGTTTCAATGCCGAAGGTGAGGTCGTCAGCGCTTTTGTTAAAGCTTCTGAGCGTATTGCCGCAGGCGAAAATACGAACATTTTGGGCCAGCAATTGTTCCATCTGCGCGCCGTAAAGGCCGCCATTGGCGTCAGTGGCTCCCTCTAGCGCGGGCTTTACGGCATCGGCAATAAGTATGACGCGGATGGGTATCGATGGGTGTGCTTCTAGGTGGCGAGTGATTTGTCGTAAACCGCGATTCATAGTTTCATCACTATCGACATGAAATGCGACGCCCCCCGGCTCGTGGGCCTGTGTCAGGCCGCTAAAGGCCGCAGCCATAAAATAGAAGACGGCAACAATGAGTTGCTGTCGGACCCGCGCTCGTGCTCTAAAAGCCATTCTCACACCCTTTGTCTTGTAGTATTTGGGCTGACAGATGCGCCCTACATACGATGTAAAGAGTCACCGATTTATCCGCATTAAACAAGGTTGCATGGAACCCGCCCCTGCAGTTATTATAAATAAAGTTATAAGCATATAAAAAGATG
>DAIRTN010000010.1:0-34318 GCA_036803865.1 Luminiphilus sp. | reverse complement strand
CTGCCAAGATGCATCAGGGTTTAAGAACAAATGGAGGAGCGGCTGCAATGAGTGATAGCAGCGAACATACGCAGGGAATCGTACGCCCAGCGCCAGAATCTTTCATCAAGCCTGATCTTGTGGCCACTATCTCTGCGCACGGAATCGACGACGCGCGTCGCGGACTGTTAAAGGGGGCGTTTGCCTCAGCGCTTGTGGCTATGACGGGGAAGGCCGTAGCAGGTGAAAGTGACCCGAATATTGTCAACGTACCAGAGTGGAGCAAGATTTTAGGCAACGCTGTGGCGACCAATCCGTACGGCCTGCCCTCTAAGTACGAAGCGAATATCATCCGTCGACAAAGTCCTGGATTGACTCAAACTGATCAAGCAAGCGTTGCGTTTACACCCCTACAAAGCATGTTCGGTATGATTACGCCGAGCGGGTTGCATTTCGAGCGACATCACCAGGGTTGGGTCGATATTGATCCTAGCCGACATCGTTTCATGATTAATGGCTTGGTTAAAACCCCGATGGTTTTCACCATGGAAGAGCTAATGCGTATGCCCAGCGTCTCTCGCATGCACTTTCTAGAGTGTGGTGCTAATACGGCGCTCGAGTGGGGTAATTCAGCGGTACCAACTGTTCAGTATACCCACGGCATGTTGTCAGGTTCTGAATGGACGGGAGTACCGCTGTCCCTATTACTTGAGCGTGCTGGTATCGATCTAGCCAAGGCCAAGTATATTCTTGCTGAAGGCGCCGATGGCTCCAGTATGACCCGCACGATCAATATTGAGAACGCGCTTGACGATTGTCTCGTTGCCTATGGACAAAATGGCGAGATGATACGGCCAGAACAAGGCTATCCGTTACGCTTAGTGGTGCCGGGCGTTCAGGGGGTATCTTGGGTCAAGTGGCTACGTCGAATCGAAGTAGGTGATCAACCCTATGCGGCGAAGGATGAAGCAAGCCATTACGTTGATCTAATGCCTGACGGTATGCAGCGTCAATATACGGCGATTCAAGAAGCTAAGTCAGTCATTACCAGTCCGTCCGGTGGGCAAAAGCTCATGAAACAAGGCTATTACTGTGTCACTGGCCTGGCGTGGTCGGGTCGTGGCGTGGTCAAGAAAGTTGAAGTGTCTACCGATGGCGGGCGCAATTGGCGCGAGGCACGCATCGAGGGTCCTGCACTGTCAAAAATGATTACGCGCTTTAATTTTGATTGGGTCTGGAGAGGTGAGGAAGCGCTGCTACAAAGCCGCGTGACTGACAGCACAGGCTATGTCCAGCCGCAACGGACTGAGCTGATTGCGGTTCGGGGAACACGCTCCATTTACCACAACAATGCCATTCAAACGTGGCGCGTTAACCAGTCGGGAGAGGTTGAAAATGTGCAGCTTGGCTAAGACATTGCTCGCCGGTACGGCGCTTTTCTCTACCGTTACCCTTGCTGCGTCTTATCCTGATGCGCTTAATGAGTTGGGGCGCGTTGCGACCGATGCTGAAGTTGCCGCCTGGGATATTGACGTCCGCCCAGATTTTAAAGGCTTACCCGCGGGTTCCGGGTCAGTCGAAGACGGCGAAGCGATTTGGTTAGATAAATGCGCGGTGTGCCATGGCGACTTCGGGGACTCCAATGAAGTGTTTTCGCCGTTGGTGCTTGGCAGCATTACACCCGAGGATATGGAATCAGGTCGAGTGGCGGCATTGACCGATGCGGCGGTGGTGCGAACGACGTTGATGAAAGTGGCGACCCTGTCGACGATTTGGGATTATATCAATCGTGCGATGCCTTGGAACGCGCCTAAATCTCTCGAGGTTGATGAGGTGTATGCTCTCACGGCCTATCTGTTGCATTTAGGCTACATCGTCGAGTACGACTTTATTTTGTCCAATGAAAATATTAACGACGTGCAGGCGCAAATGCCTAATCGTAATGGAATGACTACCGACCACGGGCTTTGGTCGGTAGACGGCACACCCGACGTCGTCGGTTCGGGTTGTACGTCTGGCTGCACGGTTGACACAACGGTCACATCTTTCATCCCCGCGTATGCTATGAATGCCCACGGAAACCTCAAGGATCAAGTGCGCGACTACGGGCCGTTTCCCGGTATTCAAACCGCGCCAGAATCAGACGCTGCTGAAGACGCTGCGCCAGCGAATGCAATGCCTGAGCAGGCATTGCTAAGCAATGGCTGTACGGGTTGTCACAAGCAGGAGGGGCAATTAGTGGGCCCGAGTTTTAACGACATCATGGCGCGTTACAAAGGCCAAGACGCTGTTGAGTATTTGAAAGGCAAGGTGAAAAATGGTGGCTCGGGTGTGTGGGGCAGTATGGCTATGCCTCCCATGTCGCAAGTTGACGATAGCGCACTGCAGACCATTGCTGAATGGCTGGCTGTAGATAATTGATTGAAAAGAGAGAGGCAAGAACTATGAACCACTCAATACAATCCGCGGGGATGGCGCGCAGAAGTTTTCTGCGACTCGGTGCATTCGTTGCGGCAACGGCGATGCTGCCCGCAAAGTTATTGGCTGCAATGGTAAGACCCGCAGACGCGTTTACGGCGACAGGGCTCGACAGTACATTTGCCCAGATTGGCGGTATCCCTGAGTTACATGACGGCATTATTTTTTCGACGCCGAACATTGCTGAGAATGGCGCAGTTGTGCCTGTTAAGGTTGAGATAGATGCAGCCAAGCTACCGAAAGTTGACAAGATTTACGTCATGGTAGAGAAAAACCCCAACCCTTTGTCGGGCATGTTCAATGTGCCCGCAGGTACAAGACCTTATTTAGAAACTCGAGTTAAGGTTGCTCAAACCTGTAACCTTTATGCAGTGGTCGACGTTGACGGCAAACTATACATGGCAGCTAAAGAAACCAAGGTAACTCTTGGTGGTTGTGGCGGTTAAAGGAGATTGACTCATGGCTGGAAAAATTAGAATCCGGGCGCAGCAGCAAGGCGATTACACAGAAGTTAAAGCATTAATGCGCCACCCCATGGAAACTGGATTGCGTAAAGACCAAGCTGGGGAACCTATTCCTGCGCATTTTATTGAAGAAGTGACGGTTACTCACAAAGGCCGTGTCGTTATGCATGCTTATTGGGGCGCCGCCGTTTCTGCCAATCCATTCCTAGGTATCCAGTTCGAAGGCGGTGCCGTTGGAGAAGACGTGACCGTTGTCTGGACTGACAACAAAGGCGAAACCGGCGAAGGCACTACAAAGATTCGTTGAAGGCTTTAGTGGGGATTACATGCGAATGACGATAATTAAGAGCTTCACTGTCACTATGAGCGTTTTAGCGGCTGTGATAGTGCAAGCGCAAGAGGGCATCTTCGACGAATACCGCGAAATGATGGGTGACGATAACCCCGCAGTGTTTGTCATTGATGAAGGTGAAGAGTACTGGTTCGCACCCGCGGGTCCAAAAAAGGCCACATTGGCACAGTGCGATTTGGGTTTAGGTCCTGGCGTGGTGGAGGGCGCTTACGCGTATCTACCGCGGTACTTTGAGGATGCGGGACGGGTAATGGACCTTGAGGCTCGCTTAGAGTTTTGTATGATCGAGCTGCAAGGGCGTAGTCGCGAAGACATTCATGCCAAGCCTTATTCGCTGCGTGGAGATCAGGGTACAGAGATGGAAGCGCTTGCTGCTTTTATTGTCGATCAATCGTCTGCGATAGCCGTCTCTCCCAGTCAAGATCGCCCGGAAGAGCGCGCTATGTACGCCTTGGGTGAGGAACTGTTTTATTACCGTGCGGGCCCTCACGACTTCTCCTGTGCGACATGTCACGGACAGGCTGGCATGCGTATCCGCTTGCAGGCCTTAGCAAACTTAGACAGCCACGAAGGAGCGGCGGACGCTTATACAAGCTGGCCCGCTTACCGTATCTCAGAGGGTATTGTGCGTACTATGGGGTGGCGAATGCGCGATTGCCTCCGACAGCAGCGATTCCCCGAACTCGTTATGGGTTCTCCTGCGAGCGTCGCATTACAAACTTATCTGGCTGTTAATGCCGCTGGTGCTGAACTCGCAGCCCCAGGGCTTAAGAGGTGATCCGTATGATCAAGAATGTGGCGATCGCCCTTTTATGTGCAGGGGCTAGTCTGGCGTTTGCAGAGTCCCCATCCGACGTGCTGCGGGCGTCTATGGTAGGCAAGAATCAAGCGACCCTCGATCGCATCGAACAAGACGACGTGCAGGCGTTTTGCAGCAAGCCACGTGCAGAGCGTGGTGATCTAGAAACTATGAACGCAGTACGCGAGCGTGCAATGGCAGGCGTTGAGTATCCCGCGGATGGCGCTTACTTGGGCGACTGGGTGTCTGGCGGCGAGATCGCGAACAACGGGCGTGGGCTCCAGTACTCCGATAATCCAGCGGATCCTAATGGTGGTAACTGTTATGCCTGCCATCAACTTGACCCCCGTGAAATGGCCTACGGCACACTTGGGCCGTCACTTACAAACTACGGCGCCCGCGGTCAAAGCGACGTTGTTGTTCAATATACGTGGACGAAGCTTTGGAATACCCATGCTTATAACACCTGCTCGCACATGCCACGATTTGGTGCTCAAGGAATACTAACCGAGCAGCAACTGAAAGACGTAATGGCGTATTTGTTGGACCCCAATTCTCCGGTTAACCAGCCCATGGCTGCCGCGGACTGATTCTCTTTTTGCAGGAGTAGACCATGGAAAGACGTGAGTTTAACAAAATGCTCGCGCTGGGCTTGGCTGCCGGACTGTCATTGCCAACCTTAACGCGCGGTGCCCGAGCTGCAAATTTTGACTATGATGTGCCACGCTTTGGCAACGTGCATCTTATGCACATGACCGATGCCCACGCCCAATTGCAGCCAATCTTCTACCGCGAGCCTCAAGTCAATATTGGTGTTCACGGTGCCCGAAATCGGGCTCCACATCTAGTAGGCCAGGCGCTTCTCGATACGTACGGATTGTCCGCAGGTACCCGAGAGTCGCATGCATTCACCTATCTCGATTTCATTGAGTCCAGCCAGCGCTTTGGCAAGGTAGGTGGGTTTGCGCACCTGTCTACGCTGGTTAAGCGCGTCAAGGCTAACCGTCCCGGTGCGTTGCTCCTCGATGGCGGGGATTTGTGGCAAGGCTCAGCGACATCGCTATGGACTAACGGCCAGGACATGGTCGATGCGAGTAAGCTTCTCGGCATTGATGTAATGACGGGGCACTGGGAATTCACTCTCGGGGCCGATCGTGTTCAGGAAATTATCGAGAATGATTTAGACGGCCACATTGATTTTGTCGCGCACAACGTCAAAGATTTCGATTTTGGTGACCCCGTCTTTGCCAGCCACACGGTCAAAGAAATTAACGGCGTTCCAGTTGCCATTATTGGGCAAGCCTTCCCATACACACCTATTGCTAATCCTTCTTACTTTACTGAGGGATGGACATTTGGCATTCAGGAACGTGAGCTGCAACAAAAGATTGATGCGGTAAGAGCGGCAGGTGCTCAGGTTGTTGTACTGCTTTCACACAACGGCGCAGACACTGATATCAAGTTAGCGTCACGTGTTACGGGGTTGGACGCCATTATGGGCGGACATACCCACGACGCCATACCAAAAGCTATGGAAGTTAAGAACCCGGCAGGCATGACTTTGGTGACTAACGCGGGATCAAATGGAAAGTTTTTGGGCGTTCTAGATTTTGATGTTCGCAATGGCAAGATCAAAGATTGGTCCTATAAGTTGCTGCCAGTGTTCGCTGATTTGCTTCCGGCGGATCCCGATATGTCAGCGCTTATTGAAAAGATCCGGGCGCCGTATCAGTCACAGCTGAGTGAAGTGCTGGCCACAACCGATGACTTACTGTATCGACGTGGAAACTTTAACGGCAGCTTTGATCAGCTGATATGCGACGCGCTAATTGATGAGTTAGGCGCTGACGTTTCGCTGTCTCCTGGTTTCCGTTGGGGCACATCACTCTTGCCCGGCGATGAAATCACAATGGAAGATCTGATGTCACAGGTGGCGATAACGTATCCTACGGTAACGCTGAGCGAAATGAAGGGTGATTTCCTTAAAGTGATTCTGGAAGATGTCGCGGATAACTTGTTCAACCCTGATCCGTACTACCAGCAAGGCGGTGATATGGTGAGAGTCGGTGGCTTGGAGTACGCTATTTCTCCGCTTGCAGGCGCGGGTCAACGCATCAGCGATATGGCCTTGTCGGGTAAAGCGATCGACCCAGCGAAAACGTATAAAGTGGCCGGTTGGGCATCTATGCAGCCAGTCGAAGGCGAGCCCATTTGGGATGTCGTCGCACGCTGGTTGCGCGATCAGGGAACGATTAGGGCGGTGCCCCTGAAAGAGCCGCTGATCAAAGGCTTGTCCGGTAACAAAGGGTTAGCGTAGCTGTTGGGTTTAGAGCCGCTGGTTTAGGCACCTTCGCCGGCCGGCTGAATCAGGCTTCTTCGCAGAACGGCGCTAACCACAATAGCTACAATCGCCGTTCCTCTATACCCTTCGGTGTGTCTATCCGCACAAAAATTTGCGTCGAAGGCGCTACATCTCGCAGCACAGAATGCTGTAGCTGCAAGGCTGTGTCCGGTAGTGCAAGTGGCCACCACTCTTGATAAACGTACACAAAATCGTCTTCGACCTCAGCCCCAAGAGTCTTCAGGTGGGCGACTTGATGAGTGTTACTGTCATTACTAGTGGCATCCACAATACTAAATCGCTGCTCTACGTAGAGCGCAAGCCGAGCTAAGTCCTCTGCGTTAGAGAGTGCGCCGCTACCACCCACAAGGCGGTTGGCTGCGATGCCATCCGCGGCGTGGAATCGGTGCGTAATCTCAAAGTGGTTGCCGTTCCACACTATATCGGTCCACACACCGTGTCCGCGGTGCGCAGACGCCACGCTGATTAGCAGCACAAGCCCGGTAAATATGATCCCCAGCCTCATTACGTGAATGTGCAAAACACGGGTCTGCAAAACACGGGTGGGAAAAGACTGGAGTCTAGGCAACGTCATGCTGACTTATTGAGCCGCTTCAAGTGGTGCAGACTTACTATCACTCGCTTCGCCATCTTTAGCTTTCAGCTCAACAAGCAAATCCGCCATGAGATTGCGTGTGTCACGCTTTGACTTATAAGTCTCTAGTCGCGATTGATAGATGCTCGGCGGAAACCGATTATTGCGGAAGTCACTGTCAGCAGTTTGATGATGTCGATCGATTTCAATGAAGGCAATCGGGTCCTTTTCGATAAGGCTGAACGTGACTTCTTCGGCGTTTCGACGCCAGATTTCAGCCGGTAGCTCGAGCTCTCGCGTAGCGCCGTTCTCATAGTTGATGGTCATGAGTATTGGACTGGGAACTCCGCCTTTGTTGGCAAAATCGAGAAAGTAGAACAGCTCATTATCGTCTATAGCACGTTCGAAAACACGTCGCTCCCACGGCTCTAATTTGTTGAACGCTTTTTCCGCTTCATTACGATCGTCGTTGCTTACCGTGTAGCGATCGTTCTCGCTGTAAAGGTCTTTCAGCTCTTCATAGCGTGCTTCACGAGTCTCTATGCCTTGCGCTTGATTGCGCTCAACGGACACTGGAGAGGGCTTGTTGCGATTATTTTCTTCGCGATCAAGTGGATAGTCGATATCGGGGTCGCTAGATTTCAAGCGATAGGCGCGAATATCGGTAATCGCAACGTCAACGTGTTCGGTACCAAAAAACCAAGCGCGCCAGAACCAGTCGAGATCGACGCCTGAAGCGTCTTCCATAGTGCGAAAGAAGTCAGCAGGTGTGGGACGCTTAAATTTCCAGCGCTGGGAATACTCTCTGAAGGCAAAGTCGAATAAGTCGCGTCCCATCACCGTTTCTCTGAGAACGGTTAGAGCTGCGGCAGGCTTCACGTAGGCGTTAGGTCCGAATTGCAAGATGGAGTCCGACTGCGTCATGATCGGGACTTGATTGCTAGACGCCATATAGCTAGGAATATAGTCGAGGATGTTGGTCTCACCACCGAAAGCTGGGTATTTTTCTTCCCATTCCAATTCAGCCACGTACTCGAGGAAGGTGTTGAGACCTTCGTCCATCCACGTCCACTGACGTTCATCAGAGTTAACTACCATGGGAAAATAGATGTGGCCAATTTCGTGAATGATGACCCCAATCAAACTGTATTTAATATCTCGAGAGTAGGCCCGTTGTTCGTTAGCTTTAACAGTGCCAGGCTTGTCTTTCTCGAGCTTGGGCGGATCCGGTCGGTAACCGTTAAAGGTGATCATGGGGTATTCCATCCCGCCCCGATCCCAGGTGTTCACGGATTGTGCGACGGGGTAGGGGTAGTCAAAAGATAGTCTGCTATAGACATCGAGAGTATGAGCTACCGCATGGGTTGAATACTTTGACCAAACGGGCTCTGCCTCGTTTGGATAGAACGACATCGCGAGGACATTGTCGTACTCAGCGCCGGGCTGCTCATGAATCATGGCGTCCCAAATGAATTTGCTGGAGGAAGCCCACGCAAAATCCCGTACGTTTTCTGCGCTAAAACGCCAAGTTTTAGTGCCGGCGGCATCGCTGGTTTCATTTTGTTTCGCTTCTTCCGGAGTCACGATAAAGCTGAGCTCATCGGCGGCGACTGCGTTCAGCCTTGCGAGCTGATCCTTAGACAGAACGTCTTTGCTATTAGTGAGCTCTCCGGTAGCCGAAACGATGTGGTTGTCAGGTACCGTTAACTCAACGTTATAGTTGCCGAATTCAAGAGTGAATTCACCGCGACCCAAAAAGGCTTTGTTGTGCCATCCTTCATAATCTGAGTAAGCTGCCAATCTGGGGAACCACTGAGCCAAGAAGAACAGCTGCGTATCATTCTCAGGAAATAACTCATAGCCACTTCGGCCGCCAATGGCCGCGTCTTCAATAATAGAGAACTGCCAAGCGACTCCGAAGGTAAGGCTTGCGCCCGGCTCTAGAGGGCGTTGAAGATCCAGCCTTACGAGAGTATCGACCACAGTGGCGTTTATCGGGTTTCCCGATGCGTCAGAGAATTGCAGAGCTTGATAGCCGTAGTCGTTATCAATCATTGATTGATGATCACGCAGCGTTTGGTAGCTCACTCGGTCTTGGTTACTGGTTCGCGATCGACGGTCAAGCGAATCGTCGCGGAAGCGATTCTGATCGAGCTGCAGCCATAAATAGCGCAGGGTATCTGGGGAGTTATTCTGGTAGCGGATCGTTGCCGTGGCGTCGATTGCGCGCTGTGTCTCATTGAGGGTTGCTTTGATATCGTAGTCAGCTTGCTGCTGCCAGTAGTCTTTGCCGGGCGCTCCTGAAGCTGTCCGGTAAGTCGTGGCTGTGGGGAGTGCTTCACCCAATTGATTAAACGCTTTGGCACCTGACCCTACGTCAGCGTAGGACAATGTGTTTACACTCAGTGCGGCAATTAAGATAAGAATAATTCGTCGTGTCATAGTAGGGAGCATGGTCGTCTTTTAGGAATCGCGATGTTAGCAGAGCCTATGACACGGCCCGATGTTTAAGCAGTCTATGTGTAAGTTTTTCACACAACAAATAGCGAGTACCTAGCCGTGACTATGGTTTTTCAGTCAGCCCCACTACAGCGCCCTCAATGGGTAGAGCACTGCCTTCAATCTGTGGAGGAATGGGCTGAACAGCAGGGCTTTGATTACGTATTTATTGGTGACGAGCTGTTTGATTTATTGCCTCAAGGATACCGGCGCAAGGTGGATGGGCGTGGCCCTATATTGGCAGATTTGGGTCGCCTGCTTTTAATGCAAGACCATCTGCAGAAAGAGGGTGGTCAAGCTATTTGGCTCGATGCCGACACACTGTGCGTTAATCCCTTGTGGTCACCCCCTACTGGCGTTCATGGCTTCTTTGGGGAGGAGTGTTGGGTACAGCAAGATGAGCGCGGCAAGTGGCGGCCATTCATCACGCCACATAATGCATTCTTAGGTTTCAGCGATTCTTCACCGGTACTGCCTTTTCTTACGCACATCACTGAGTCAATTATTAATCGTGCCGACGAAGACCATATTGCCCCCCAGATGGTTGGTCCAAAGTTACTCAAGGCGCTACATAATCTAGCCCAGTTTTATCTTATTCCTGCCGCAGGAGCATTGAGTCCTGCACTAATGGCTGAGTTGACGTCGACACCCGGAGAGGCGGTTCTGACCTACAAAAAAGTGGGCAGAGAACCTCTCGCTATGGTTAATTTATGCGCATCGCTGGCTGAAACTTCAGATGACAATAGGCAACGTGAGTTATTGATCAACAATCCTTCATTGTTGAAGTTGCTGATCGATTGATGGGCATCTTATTTCTCTAGGTTTAATGCTTCACTTCATGCAAGCCGGTTTGACGGCCGGCTAAATAATGTACGGCTTTGCCGTCGAAGTAGGCACTCTGCTCAAGCTTCATTTTTACTTTTTGTCCGCCCCACTCAGGAATACCCACGGTGACGTTGCCCTCGATTGCATAACCTGTATTTGGGTGGAGCTTCCAATCACCTTGCCCAGGGGTGGCGTTTTGGTTGTCCCACATGCCTATAGTAGGCCCGGGGGCATGGCCGAAGACGCCTAGCGGGTGGGTGTAAATAGCGTTTTCAATGCCACTCTCGGCGAGGGATTTTTGGGCCGTGGCAAGAATGGTGTTGCCAGTGCGGCCGACCTGAAATTCTGCGGTTAGGGCGTCTTGCCATTGATTGCCGACCGTCATCGCAAACTGCAGGCCATAGGGTGGTTTTTTCTCATCAAGTTTTAGCACGTAACCCATTTCTTGCGTGTCGGTGCACAAGCCCAAATAGCATAAGCCAACATCGGTATGCAGTAAGTCGCCGCGTTGTATGATTGTGTCGGGTGAATTACTGAGCCCAAGGCTCGCGCTATCGTTAGGGTCTTGTCCCTCCCACTGCCGATTAACGTCCGGATGAAACCAGGGTTTAAGTCCTTGTTCCTCGAATCGGCCTCGGATGAACCACGCCACATCCCCAAGCGTTGTAGCTCCGGGGGTAATCACCCGTTCGCTGAATGCTTCAGCGATGGTATGTCGAGCGATAGCAACCGCACGCTGCCAAACCGCCACCTCTGGTTCTATTCGTGTTTCGAGCCAGCGGACTACCAGATTCTCTGATGACACGATGCGCGGGTGCAAATCGGCGTCGAGCACGCTTAGAAAGCGCTGGTGCAGAGAGTGGCTCAAACCATCGGCGACTGGCCATGTATCGCTGGTGTTGATGGCAATCGAGGTAGGCTTTTTCTGTTTGATGATGTCACCGAGTTGGCGCCATTGAGCATCGAGATCACCGCCCTCCCATGCCGCGTCATAGAGCGAGCCTAGTGGATAGCGACTTATAGTCAGTCGCTCAACGCCTTTTTCTGTGCCCTGATCGTGAAAGACCAGCATCGTTGTTCTCCGAGCGGTGAAACGAGGCTTGGGCACGAGTGTCAAAAAAACCGGATCATCGTTGTATTCGCGAGCGATAACGACCCAAAGATCGATGCCGGTTTCACGCATCAGTTCGGGTAGGAGCGTCTCTAGTCGTTCAGCCAGAATGGTGTTCTGCACTGCGGGCCTTTGTTCATAAGTCAGGACTGCAGACTCAGCAACGACGTTCGTCGCATAAAAAACGGCGAGCCAGCAAATGATGAGAGCATTACGCACGTGAAACCTCTTTTTTGGAGTATGGCTAAGTGAGGAAATTATTCCGAGGGGGCGGCAACGTAACGAGAAGGTATTGCTCAAGCTGTGCGCCCTCGTATCTTTCGGACCAGATGATTTTGAGCTGGATTTCTTCGTCAGTTGACCTGTCGATCTAATCCTTCCCAGTAGGGCTTTCTCAACTCGGTTTTTAGTACCTTGCCCGCACCGGAGAGTGGTAGTGGCTCGTCGCGGAACGTGATGCTTTTAGGTAGCTTATAGCCTGCTATGAGCTCGCGACAGTGAGCGATGATGTCTTCCTCAGTCGCTGTCTGGCCGGGAACAAGAATGACGATCGCGTGGACAGCTTCACCCCATTCTTCGTGGGGAATGCCAATGACTGATACATCTTGGACGGCGGGATGGCTGCCCACAGCATTTTCGACTTCAGTGGTAAATACATTCTCACCACCGGTGATGACCATATCTTTCACGCGATCAACAATGTACAGAAAGCCATCCTGGTCAAACCGCCCCGCATCTCCGGTGTATATCCAGCCATCTTTCAGTGTTTTCTCCGTCTGCTCGGGTTTGTCCCAGTAACCGATCATGGCATGCGGACCACGAACCGTGACTTCACCACAAACGCCAGTCGGGCAAAGATTGCCTTCTTCATCAACAATGCGAATGTCGCTGACAGGCGTGGGTCGACCGGCGGAATGCAGGCGCGCGCCGCCGATGCGATGGTCGAGTACCGACAGCATGGTGACGATCGGTGCTAGCTCGGTTTGGCCGTACGCTTGCGCTAGGCCGACCTCTGGCCAGCGTTCCATAAATTGCTGCAAAGTAGTTTTTGGCATGGGTGAAGCGCCGTAGATAACGACTTCTAATCGGCTGCAATCGGTTGTCACCGAGTCTGGATGATTAAGCACCATTTTGATCATCGACGGCACCATCAGGGTGTGGGTTACTCCCTCGACGGCAAGCGTTTCTAGTGTTTGAGCCGCATCAAAGCCCGCCACGATGATATTACTAGCCGCCCGCAGTGTGGCGCCCATGGAGCCCGCGAAGTCCGCCATATGAAACATCGGAGCGACGTGTAAATATCGACTTTCTTGGGTCATCTGGAATTCCGGTATGGCGCCTATTGCACTCGCCCATATTGCGCGATGCGACTGCATGACACCTTTTGGAAAGCCCGTGGTGCCACCGGTATAAAAAATACCTGCCATATCATCACCTCCGCGCGAGGAGGGTGTTGCAGGCTTGTTGCTCGCTATGAGCGCTTCACTGGGCTCCGCCCATTCAGGACATTCCTTATCGCCGAGATAAATGGCTGTAGAGAGATCATCAATCTCAAACAGAAGTTTACCCGCCTGATCCATAAACGCGTCATCAAACAAGAGTACTTTTGTTCCGGAATCGGAAAGAGCATAACTGTTTTCGGCTAGCGCCCATCGCGTGTTAAGTGGAACCATACATAAGCCGGCCCACGGGATCGCAAACACGGACTCATAGTAGCGGTCACTATTGAGCGACAAAATGGCTACTCGATCGCCTTCTTTTAGTCCCAAAGTCCCAAGCGCTGTGGCGAAGCGTGCGATGCGATTCTCCAATTGAGACCAGTTATGCTCTCGCCCCATAAACCGTGTCGCAACCCCCGCTGGGTTAAGCCCGGCCGCCCGAGTGATCATGCTCTGTAAATTGATCATCTATTTGCCTTTGTGGTTATTTGTAGCGCCAAGTTATAACAATAATTGGTTAATGGTGACAGTGAGTAACGTCATTGCGCCGATAGTTGGCATCTTTCGACACGCACTTCGACGCGAGGGTCGTGATTGTGGATACCCGATACAAACCAATACAATCAGGGGCCGGCCTTGCCTGAGAGATATGCCTTATGGCGCTAAAATCCACGATCTATAAAACTAAGTTAAACGTGACTGATATGGATCGTCACGTTTATCAGGAGTTTCCCTTAACTATTGCTTGTCATCCTTCAGAAACTGAATTGAGAATGATGCTACGGATTTTGGCATTCGCCATGCACGCTTGCGAGCGTTTAGAATTTGGACGCGGGATTAGCACCGATAACGAACCCGATTTATGGCAGAAGTCATTAACAGACGACATAGAGCTGTGGATCGATTTAGGAACACCGGAGGAGAGTCGAATTCGTAAGGCTTGTGGCCGAGCCCACCGTGTCGTGCTTTATGCCTACGGCGATCGGTCGGTGCCTGTTTGGTGGTCAAAGCAGGAAGCGGCGCTAAAACGTTTTGATAATTTGAGAGTGGTGCAGATATCAGATGACTCACTTAAAGCCCTGTCCACCTTGGCGAGTAGCAATATGTCGTTGCAGAGCGTGATCGAGGAAGGGCAGGTCATATTTAGTAGCGCTGAACACGATGCGCTGATTGAGCTCGCACTCACGGTGCTTAAGCCGTAGGCACCTCAGCAACTTCATAGGCGATCCGAATTGTGTTCTGAAGCTCGCCACCGTGCGATGACAGAATCAAGCGAGTGTAACTAAGACAGACGCGAAAACTAGGGTACTTGAAATATCTAATCTGGAATGCCACGCTGGCGTGGATGGTCTGAACGTTTCATGACTTTTATTGAATAATAATAACTAACAAGGACTTTACTATGCGGACTTTTATTGTTGCTTTTTCACTCGCTTTCGTTTCTTTCGCCTCTGCGCAAGAGTACGAAGTTAGATCCGAATTCCATTACTGCAAGCTGAACGAAGGAAAGTCCCTTGAGGATGCAATTGCCAGTGCCAAACACTACGGCGAGTTCTCAGCATCACAGGGTACAAAGTATATGCAGTTTATGCTGACGCCTATGCATGCGGGGGATACAAGCGATTACGATTATATTCTTTGGGGCAGCTGGCCGGATGGTCAGGCGATGTATGACGAATGGGGATCTTTCGCCAATAATTATGGTGGCTGGGAAGGTGGCAGTGAAGTAGACGGTGCTGCTGGAACCTGCTCTCGCTCAATCGCCGTGTTTAATGCGGGCGTGGCTCACAATCGTATTCCGATGGACGAGCGCGACCAGAAGCAACCCGTGCAATTTTCCCAATGTTCAATGAGAGATGGCGTGTCAATAGATCAAATCTATGCCCAAGCTGAAGCAGACAAGCTGCTAATGGAAAAGGGCGGGTTTAAGGGCTGGGGTATACATTATCTGTTCCCCTACATGGGCTTCGATGGTGATGCGAGCTATGACTTTGTTCAAATGAATCACTGGTATTCATTTGAGGCTAGGGGTCAGATGGCAAATAACTGGCAAGATTTCGTGGCGAAAAATCCCAGTGTAGAAAGTGGCATGAACTTACTTATTGATTGTAAAGGTTCGCGCTCATTTGTCTCTGAACTTATGTTTGATAACAACCAACAGTAATAGCGAAGCTCGACGCATCTGGGCTGAGCCTGGGCCGAACCTAGGGTGAATCTGGGTTGAGCTTGGTCTGAACGTGTGAATGGATCGCCCACTATTGGGCGTCCATTCCATGAACTACCTCACGAACGTAACGGTTCGCGAGGTAGCGTTTACTATGCGTCTAATAACCGACGTTTATTATTGGCCCGTGGGTACAGAGGCGTTCGCAACTACCAGCCACGTATCTCCTTGCTTTTGGAAAACATGCAGGCTGGAGTGGGGGTCAGATCCAGCTGCGCTGTGAACCATTACCGCGATATCGTCGTTTAAAAACGTAATCTTATACCCGCTGACGACGTAAGACTCTTCCATATCGCCCGCGGCTTCTGCGTCAGCCACCAAATCACTGAATCCGACAATGCCGTTCGGGCCAATGCCCATAACATCCTCGGAAACGAATCCTGCGGGTCCACCCGCTTCACCCCACTGTTTATCCAGTGCGATTAAGTCGTCGGTTGTGTCAGCGACGGCAGCAGATGCTAACGTAACAGCGCCCACAAGAATGATGCTTTTATAAATATTCATTGTTATTTCATCCATTCAGTTAAGACAGTTAAGAGAGTTAAGAGAGTTAAGAGAGTTCGCTCGCTTACGCAGAAGTAAACCATGAGTACTAGTGAACTGTGAAGCCATTATTCCAAGCACCTTTAAGCGGGTCCTAGAGCGGCATGCGCTTTTATTACGCATCCAGCTGTCAGCGGCATGAAGAGAGGAAGACGGAGTTTGAATTGAATTGAATTGAGGTGAATTGAGGTAAATCAGTTTTTCAGTGACTCACTTTGGGTGCATTGGTTTAGAAACGTCAGGTAATGCCTAGCTACCTCATTGGGCGCCTCAACCTGCGGGTAGTGGCCAATGAGTGGCAGTTCTGCGAGGTAATCTAATCGGCAGTTGAGTTCCTGGTATCGCCTAACCATATGCCCCCCGGAGACTGGGTCAAGGGTTCCATTGATTAACGCTAAGGGCAGTGATGATGCCTGTAGTGCGCCGACCCAGCGCTCGCGATGCTGGATGCGATCACGCATGTAAGTGATCAAATTGTGAAAGACATGCTTGCCGTTGTTTTGATTAATGACCCACCAAAATTGCTGTAGTTCATCCTCCGATGGTTTGGTATCGGGTCCGAAGACCGAACTGAAACTACGACAAAACTTTTTGTACCCGGTGAGTCGATTGATCCACTTACCCAATGGGCTCAGTAACAGCTTTTGCGTCATTAGGGCGCGATGCGTCTCAGGGAAAAGACCGCCATTTAAGAAGCAGCAAGATAGCCATTGGCTAACCCCCTTGTTATCTAACTGTCTCGCTAGCAATTCTTGTGCAACGGTATCGCCATAATCGTGGGCTAACACGTGCACTTTCTCGACTCGCTTAGCATTTAACAGCGCCTCGATAAAATCGGCTTGAGCATGGATTGAGTAACGAAAGTTTTCAGGTTTATCTGAAAATCCAAAGCCAAGCATATCCAGCGAAATAAGGCGGTAGTGCTCAGAGAGTGCGCGCCACATTGGCTGCCAGTCCCAGCTAGAGGTGGGAAACCCGTGAATCATCAAAACAACCGGCAGCGATCGAAGGCTCTCGTCACCGTCACTGCTGTCAATTACAAAAATGGACTGGCCGAGCAGCTCGATCGTCTCTCCCTGCTGCCGCCAAGCGTTTGGGCTGGAGGCGAGGTGGGCGATGGCGTCTTTGTGTGGCGTGGTCATAGCAACTTGGCACCCTATAAAAATTTATATGTCCTCTATGCGGTGAAATGGGAAGCGACCGCAGGCACAAGAATCTGTTAGCGTACACCTAATTATAATTTTAAGAGTTAAAAAATGCGCTCGACATCAACCGGCCTGAAGTTAGTTCTTGTAGCCACTCTTTTCACGGCATTGAATGCCTGCAGCAGAGGCACTCCGTATCACTTCGACACTCTGATCCTAGACGGGACTATTTTCGATGGTTCGGGTAGCGCGTCTTACGTGGGCGATCTGGGTATTATAGATAGCCGTATTGTCGCGATAGGTCAGCTTGATAGCTCGACCGCAAATTATGTGATCAATGCCCAAGGCAAAGCAGTCAGTCCAGGGTTCATCAATATGATCGGCTGGGGAGTGACCAGCTTGATTAATGATGGAAGAGGTCTCAGCGATATCTCGCAAGGAATTACCCTTGAGGTATTTGGCGAAGGCAATTCGATGGGGCCTTTGAGTCCTTCGATGCAAGCTGATTTTCCAAAATACTGGGCTGGCATTGAGCCTCAATGGACCACGCTCGGAGAGTATCTCGAATTTCTGGAGGCCAAAGGCGTAGCACCCAATATAGCCTCATTTATTGGCGCCACTACACCCAGAATAAATGTGCTGGGTTATAACGATGTTGATCCTACTCCCGATGAGTTGAACCGCATGCAGGACCTAGTGCGTGAAGCAATGCGCGAGGGTGCTGTGGGAGTAGCGTCGTCTTTAATCTACACGCCGGCGAGTTTTGCAGAAACCGAAGAACTCATTGCACTGGCAAAAGCCGCGGCTGAATATGGTGGTATTTACGCGTCGCACTTGCGCAATGAGGGCAAGCAGATTTTCAATGCTCTCGATGAACTCATTACAATCGCGAGGGAAGCGAGAATTCCGGCAGAGATCTATCACATTAAAATCGCGCACCCGCCTTCATGGGGGCAGTTCGATGAAGTGCTGGCCCGCATTGAGCGAGCACGCAGTGAAGGGCTGCAGATAACAGCAGATATGTATCCCTATCCTGCTGGGTCGACAGGGTTAGATGCCATCATGCCCGCTTGGGTCAAAGCAGGTGGGATTGACGCATGGATCGCGCGACTGAAAGATCCAGACATTCGGCAAACGCTTGCGCAGCAAATGCGGGAAGATTCAGATGATTGGGATAATCGTCTCGCCAGCGGCGGTGCTGATACCGTGATGCTGGTGGCCTTTCGAAATCCAGAGCTCAAACATCTGGCCGGTAAGACGCTTGCTGAGGTGGCCAAGATTCGTGACCAGAGCGCAGAGGAGACGGCTATGGACCTCGTGATTGAAGATGGAACCCGCGTCGGTGCGATGTATTTCAACCAGTCAGAAACGGTTGTTCGTAAAGCGATGCAGCAGCCATGGGTCAGCTTTAGTACTGATGCGACAGCCATCGCTGCTGAAGGAGAATCACTGTTGAACCACGTTCACCCACGGACCTACGGCACCTTTCCTCGGGTGCTAGGTCATTATGTGAGGGAGCTGCAGCTACTATCTCTTGAGCAGGCAGTTCATCGTGCCAGTGGGTTTCCAGCAACGAATTTGTCGCTGCGTGACCGCGGATTTTTGCGGGAGGGTTATTTTGCGGATGTGCTTGTTTTCGACCCAGAGACCATTATCGACGAGGCAACATTTCAGCGGCCCCACCAGTACTCCAAGGGTATGGAGCACGTCTTGATAAATGGTACCGCGGTTATTCGCGACGGTGAGCCAACGGGGGCAACGCCCGGGCAAGTTGTTCGAGGACCTGGCTGGAGTGGGTGGGAGTAAGCACGTGATGTTCCTGCCCCACTTAGCGTGAGGCTGGTGACAAGCGTCCTCTACGCTCTTATTAGCAAGGTAATACCCCGCAGAATTGGAATTACCGTCTATGACGGTTGAGTTGCTCAGTAAGCGCTGAGGGTCTTGGTGGGTAAATTGTTTGCCACGTGGTCGGGCACGAAAAAATCGCGAAAGAGATCGGAGCCTGGTGCAACAGCATATTGATCGAAATCGGTCACGCCTTCCTCACGTAATACTTCTTCATCAATATAGAAGTTACCAGTGCAGGCATTGGAGTCGCGGCAAAGGATTGCGTAAGCAGCATCTGCCATGATCGACACGAGTCGGCAACCTTTTGCCATTTCGTCGCTGCCCAAGACGTTGCGAATAGCGGCGGTATCGATGGCGGTGAGCGGCCAGAGTGAATTCACTGCAATACTGTCTGTTGCGAGCTCTTTACTCATTCCCAATGTGCAGAGACTCATCCCCATTTTAGCGATCGTATAAGCGACGTGCGGTGCAAACCACTTCGCATCCATGTCAAGAGGTGGCGCGAGATTGAGGATGTGGGGATTACTACCTTTTTTCAGGAAGGGAATGCAAGACTTTGACACGAGGAACGTCCCGCGAGTATTCACTTCGTTCATCAGATCGTAGCGCTTCATTTCTGTTTCTAGGGTGCCGGTTGGGCTGATAGCACTGGCGTTATTAATGCAGATATCGATGCCTCCAAACGTATCTACCGTTTTTTGCACCGCGCTCTGCACCTGATCTTCAAAGCGTATATCACACAGAATAGGCAGAGCCTTCCCACCGGCATCTTCGATTTCTTTTGCCGCCGTATAAATGGTGCCCGGCAGTTTGGGGTGGGGTTCGGCTGTTTTTGCTGCGATGGCTATATTTGCCCCATCTTGTGCTGCACGTTTTGCAATAGCCAGACCAATGCCACGACTAGCACCACTGATGAAAATAGTTTTGCCTTTTAAACTCATTGCGTTCTCGCTTCGTTTTGGGATGGACCAGTATAGGTTTGAAGAAGTGCCAGACTGAGTCAAAGCATACCAGAATGAGAAGTCGAAAAATTTAACCCAGTTTGGCGCTGCTGTGTCAGCAGTGGTTTATGCACCAGGGGGCGCTAGGTCCTTGCAGAAAAGTTCATAATGACGCGGGTGTAGCCCTGCGCTGCAAAACTTGCAATGCGTGTCAAATCACTCGCCTCGTGATCTAAGCTGAAAGCAGTTAAGCGCTCAAGCAAAGTTTCAAAGGCTATTCTTGCTTCTAGCCGCGCAAGTTCCGCGCCGGCACAAAAATGGGGGCCGTATCCAAAGCCCATATGGGTTTTTCCCGCAGGCCGATCGATATCGAAAATCTCTGGATTTTCAAAGGCCTTGGGATCCCAGTTTGCTCCGGCCCAGGCGGGAATAACCATGCTTCCTTTGGCAATGGCCGCGCCGTTGATACTGCCCTCGGCGGTTGCTCTTCGATAAGTGCATTGAATAGGCGCATCCCAGCGTAAAACCTCTTCGACCATAGCGGGAATGTCTTCCGGCTGCTGTGTTAGCCGTGCCATCAGCGTCGGATCGTTTAGTAGTACCAACATACCATTGCCAATAAGGTTGGTGGTGGTTTCATGCCCAGCCAATAAAATCTGATCGATGATCGGGAGTAATTCTTCTGTTGTCAGTGCAGGCTCGCCATCAATTTGAGCGTTAACCATTTCGCTGAGGAGATCATCCGTTGGTGTGATACGACGCTGTTCAATCCGAGGGACAAAATAATTGTGTAGGTCGACCACTGCTCGAGCCACATCGCGACGCTTTTCATGGCTGAGCACATCGATGTTGCCCGATATCATCAAGTCGCCCCAATGCTTGAAGGTCCACATGTCGGCTCGGTCCACGCCAAGAATATCTGCGATAACGGTAACCGGTAGCGGAATAGCAAATTCATTGAGTAAATCAACCTGCGGATTCTCAATGAAGTTGTCAATCAGGGCGTGACACACCTCACGTATTTGGGGTTCAAGCGCACGAACGCTTCGAGGACTAAGCGCCTTGCTGATCAATTTTCGATGGCGTGTATGCACCGGCGGGTCAGCAGTAAAGAGTGCATTGACGATAGGGTGTGCGTGAGACAGTATTTCTTCCACGTCGTCTTGCACAGGATCGCTACCCACGCCCATATGCCGTGGGCCATGCTCATCTTCAGTAATGCTTGAGGAATATTGAGCGGTATTTTTAGCCAGGTCGACAATGGCATCGTAGCCAACAACTAGCGTACCCACCGCGGGATCATCGCCAACGCCGCGCTCTTTATGCAATCGCTGATAAAGCGTGTACGGACACTGGATATGCTCTTCAGCGAGTAAATCTACTTGAGGTCGCAATTGTTCGGACATAATCCAGATCCTTATTAGTTTTTACCCGCTAACTTACCTCAAAGTGAAGGCATTAGAAAATAAGCAGAAAAACTCATGAGGAGGATGGTGTGCTATCTGGGGCGCGTTTTTAAGTGCCAATAAAAAAGGGCTGCATCTCTGCAACCCTTTGATACTGTTATAAAAACAGCTAAATATGGCTCCGCCTGCTGGGCTCGAACCAGCGACCCAATGATTAACAGTCATTTGCTCTACCAACTGAGCTAAGGCGGAATAGTCTCTTTCGAAAGAGGGCGCGACTATACATGATCGTTTTTTTTAAAGTCAACACCTGCGGGGCATGAGTGTCATCTTTCTTTAAAAAGCGCAATACTGTGCGCCGTCAAATTTCCCCATTTTGAGGCACCATGGCCCGACAGTTTGAAGTTAAATCGAGTTATCAGCCGGCTGGAGACCAGCCACAGGCGATCGAAAAGCTGGTAGAGGGCCTTGAGGCGGGTCTTGCTTCGCAAATCTTGTTGGGTGTTACTGGCTCAGGTAAGACGTTCACCATGGCCAAAGTTGTCGAGAGGTTGCAGCGCCCGACTATAGTCATGGTCCACAACAAAACCCTCGCGGCCCAGCTATATGGTGAATTCAAAGAGTTCTTTCCTAATAACGCGGTTGAGTACTTCGTTTCTTACTACGATTATTACCAGCCTGAAGCTTATGTGCCGTCCTCTGATACCTTCATTGAAAAAGATGCTCAGGTAAACGATCACATTGAGCAAATGCGTCTGTCGGCGACTAAAGCGCTCCTAGAGCGAGAAGACTGCTTAGTGGTAACTACGGTGTCGGCGATTTACGGTTTGGGTGACCCCCAATCCTATTTCAAAATGATTATGCACCTCTCGAGGGGTGAGATCATCGATCAGCGAGGTATTCTTCGGCAATTGGCCGAACTGCAATACACGCGCAATGATATCGACTTTCGCCGAGGCACTTACCGAGTCCGCGGTGACGTCATTGATATATTCCCCGCAGATTCCGAGGATCTTGCTGTACGCGTCGAACTTTTTGACGAGGAAATCGAAAATATTGCAACATTCGACCCCTTGACGGGGGCGGTCGCTGAAAAACTGCCCCGCGTTACCATTTTCCCTAAAACACACTACGTCGCTTCGCGAGACACCATGCTGGGAGCCGTCGATTTCATCGAAGAAGAGCTCGAGCAACGAGTAACGCAATTCAGGGAGATGGATAAGCTGCTCGAGGCGCAGCGCATCCAGCAGCGAACTCGGTACGACATTGAAATGATTCGAGAGTTGGGTTACTGCCAAGGCATCGAGAATTACTCCCGGTATTTGTCAGGTCGCGCACCTGGCGAGCCCCCACCCACTTTATTCGAGTACCTGCCCGACAACGCACTGCTGTTGGTTGACGAGTCTCACGTGACTATCCCTCAGATCGGCGGCATGTACCGTGGCGATAGATCGCGTAAGGAGACGCTGGTCGAATATGGGTTTCGCCTACCGTCAGCACTCGATAACAGGCCCATGAAGTTTGAGGAGTGGGAGGCGCTATCCCCTCAAGCCATTTACGTCAGTGCCACGCCAGGGAAGTATGAAAAAGAAAACGCGGGAAGAACGGTTGAGCAGGTGGTGCGTCCGACGGGGCTCACTGATCCTGAGATAGAGATTAGGCCTGCACGAACACAGGTAGACGACTTGCTTGGGGAAATTCGCAGGACCGTCGAGATAGGCGATAGGGTGCTCGTGACTACGTTGACCAAGCGCATGGCCGAGGATTTGACGGAATTCCTGAGTGAGCATGACGTGCGTGTGCGCTACTTGCATTCAGATATCGATACCGTTGAGCGAGTGGAGATTATTCGTGATTTACGCCTAGGCGAGTTTGATGTCTTAGTGGGGATCAACTTGCTGCGCGAAGGTCTCGACATGCCGGAAGTGTCGCTGGTTGCCATTCTCGATGCTGATAAGGAGGGCTTCCTCCGCTCAGAGAGCGCACTTATTCAAACCATCGGTCGTGGCGCGCGAAATTTACGTGGCCACGCGATTTTGTATGCCGATAAGATTACCGGCTCCATGGAGCGTGCCATCGCCGAAACAGATCGGCGTCGTATGCTGCAAGTCGAGCACAACAAGAGGCACGGTATCACCCCTGTGGGTATTGAAAAGAGTGTGCAGGATATCTTAGAGGGCTCGCGTCGGATGCCCACCAAGGCGCGTAGCGCAAAAGAGCGTCGTATTGCCGAGGAGCATGCAGCCTTCAGCGAGGATGTTGCCAAGTTAACGCCAGCAGCGCTTGCAAGAAAGATTGATAAAATGGAAACGCAAATGGTGGAACATGCGAAGAATCTTGAGTTTGAAGAGGCGGCTCGACTGAGAGATCAAGTGACCCAAATTAAGCAGCTCGCGTTTATAAGCTAGTTGGCTGCTGAGATCGTCGATTAGGCATGCCTTGTTAATCGAGTTGGTAGCATTGTGAAGTCAACCATTAAACCTGTTCAGCGCGTACTCGCTAGGCATTAACTGTGAAACCAACCTCGGCCCCTGATTCTGTGCTGCGCGCCCACGGCTCGCCGTGATGATGCTTGGCAACCAGCGCAACGATATAAAGACCAAGACCTAAGTGATGACCCTCTGCAGCGCGCTTCTCGCGCAGGCTTTGCATAGGCGCAAACAGTATCTGGTGGTTGCCGGGTAGTGGCGGACCATCATTTTCAACCGATAGGCGCCACCACAATCCTCGGCGTCTAATTCGTAGAGTGATTATGCTGTTGCGAGGCGCATAGGAGGTGGCGTTGGAAATGAGTTTATCCAGCGCTTGTACGATGAGATCGGGAGCAGCCAGTGTGACGGCGCTTTCATTGTCTGTATCGAGAGTAAATGTCCACCCAGGGAATGTCGTGCCATAAGCTCTGCTGAGTTCACTGAGTAAACTCACCAAGTCAATTTTTTCCTGAGTTTCTGTGCCAAGACTCGCTTCTAGGCGATTCGCCTCATTCATTGCATCGAGCATGGTGCTTAACCGCGTTAAGCCAGCTTGGGCGCGTTCTATTAAGACCCTGTGTTCTTCAGGTTCAGTGGGGTTCTTTAGGTGTTCGAGGGTTGAGCTAATAACGGCGACCGGTGTACGAATTTCATGTGCCAGCGCACGAGGAAGGGCGCGCAGATACTCCTCCAAGCGAAGCTGTTCCCAAAGAAGGTCGTTGAACTGTCGCGCAAGCTGGTCAATTTCATCGTTGGCTTTACTGACGGGTAGCGTAGGTCGGTAAGGGTCGGTACCTAGGGAGGTCAATGTGCTATTGAGCCTTGAGATACGTAAGCTGAGCAGCGATGCGAAACCAAAAAGGCCTAATGCGAGTAGTAGGCTCGCCAGCGCTCCTTTAAGCAATAGGCCTTCAAAGGCGGTATCAGTAAGCGACAGGTATTTCTCTCTAGGCTGCTCCACTACGACAACGCCCATGACGCCATTATCGCTGCGTACGGGTGTCGCATAGCGCGACCAAAATTTATTGCCCTCTGTGACGAGATTATGAGTTGAGGCACCGCGTAATGCGGAGACGATGTCGCCGCTGACCTCTCTGTTGCTCTTATTCCACAGAGGATCGAGGCTTTCTATAGGCGCTTCTAATACGCGCCGATAAAGCCATTGAGTCACCCCATAGTTTGTTTCAGCTGACAGGCCCTCCTGATCAGGGCTGGAGTTGCCCAACAGCCAACCCCAGCGATCGTAGATTTTGACGCGCACAGTTTCATCGTCAAAGTTGCTTAGCACTCGCCTCAGTGCTGGGGGAGAGTCAATAAGCCAGGGTGGGGCAGCGGTCGATAACGGATCAATATTGCCGCGAACGCTTACTCCGCCCTCATCGACATCGATGTAGTGAATCCCAAGGCGCTCGGAAGCGATCGCTTTTGGGAGTGTAATTTCGAGTTGGTAGCCATTGGGCACATCGACCCACACTCCGCGGATGCTTTCGGGTTGCGCGCCATTTAGGCGACGGCCCACCGTTTGTCCTCGCACAGTGCCGGGGGCCGAGGAGGCAATGACATACTGCTGCCTACGATCGTTAAGCCATGTTGTGAGGATAACTCGATCGCCGCTTGCGTCACCCAGCCCACCTGATCGGTCGTAATTTTTAGAATAATCGCTTATTGCAAGCGCGAGAAAAATCACCTGCTCTTGGCGCGCTACAGCAACATCCATGAAACGTTTAGTGTCACCAAACCGTCTTTTTTTGCTGTCTTGCCATTCGTCGAAAAAACCATCGAGTGCAGGAGGGCTGTCTACTACTGTAACTTTTAAGCTCTGCTCATCGAGTGGCTCCCGAGCGCGCCGTACGTCGTGGTAAAACAAATCGCCGCGATTATTGAGACCGTTGGCGATGGCATTTCCTGTGGCAGCAAGGCCCTGTTTTTGCAGCGCTAAAAGAGCATGTTCATTACTTCGTAGAAATTCGCAGCCAGTCCAGGGTATGCCTAAGAACACAAGAGACACAGCGAGTAGCTGGCTTTTGAGCTTCATGACTCGGCTTTCCAGCGATACCCCAATCCATAGGCCGTCTCTATATTTTCGAAGTGTTTGTCATGCTCTTCAAACTTCCGTCGAATTCGACGAATGTGTGAAGTGATGGTGCTGTCGTCGAGAACCACGTTGGCTGCGTCCATCAATTGGGCGCGGTTTTTGATATGGCCAGGATGGCGCGCCAGTGCATGGAGCATGCAAAACTCGGTATAAGTGACATCAATCGGTACGCCCTGCCATCGAACGGTCAGGCGCTCAGTATTCAGCTCGAGGTCGCCACGCTTGAGAATTTGCTCAGTATTTTCCGGAGCCCTTAATGCGGCGACGCGACGAAGCAGTGCGGTAATTCGCGCGAGTAGTTGAGGCTGGGAAATATCTTTAGTGAGATAGTCATCCGCACCAATTCGCAATCCTGAGATGACATCGACCTCGGTGTCTCGCGCTGAAAGAAAAACAATGGGAAGAGTCGGGTTCTGACTGCGTAAGTCGCGGCACAAATCGAAGCCCGCTTCTGCATCATCGCCCAGTGCAATGTCTAAAATAGCGAGATCTGGACTTTTAGCTTGCAGCCCTTGTCGTGCATCTTTGGCATTGTCATACAGGGTCACTTGATAGCCTTGGCGCACCAATAAGTCTCGATAGTTCGCAGCCAATGCCGACTCATCCTCAACAATAACAATATGCTGCTTCATAATTAGTAGGTTCTCTTATCGAGGCTAAATAGTTGCACCTTAAGGTGAGTAGCTCAAGGTGTTGCCATAATTGCGCACAATTGCACACGGATCGGACATTGTTGCCAACTATAGAGTCAGAGTTCGCAGTTCTGACGGGCGTCTCGGGCACGCGCTTGAGGCAACCCCAACACGCATCCCCCCAGTTGACATATAACAGGTGGTTCGCGTCAGCTTTTTTGTTTTTTGTCGTCGCTTCTGCGAAACTGTGCGCCGATTTGCCATGCGGCCCTTGGTAGGGGTCGCCACTGATTAGGAACCTTTTATGCCTGTTGTTACCCTTCCCGATGGATCCCAGCGCTCATTCGAGCAACCTGTAAGTGTCTTCGACGTCGCCGCCGATATTGGCGCGGGTCTTGCGAAAGCCGCACTTGCGGGCGTTGTCGATGGACGTGAGGTCGACACTTCTCACGTTATTGAAGACGACGCTTCCTTGAGCATTATCACTGAACGCGACGAGGCGGGCATTGAGATTATTCGCCACTCTACGGCGCACTTACTCGCACAGGCGGTACAACAGCTATTTCCAGGCACGCAAGTGACGATCGGTCCCACCGTCGAAGATGGCTTTTATTACGATTTTGCCTCTGGGCACAACTTTACGCCCGAAGATCTCGAGGCAATCGAGCGGCGTATGACGGAGCTTGCGAGTAACGACGTGACGGTTGAGCGTGTTGTCTGCTCTCGCGAAAAAGCGATCGAGCTGTTTCGCAACATGGGCGAGCATTTTAAAGTACAGATTATCGAAGACTTGCCGGAGGGCGAGGAGATTTCTCTGTACCAGCAAGGTGAGTGGATGGATCTTTGCCGAGGTCCGCACGTACCGAGTACCGGTAAGCTGAAAGCATTCAAACTGACAAAAGTAGCGGGCGCTTATTGGCGCGGTGACTCTAACAATCAGATGCTGCAGCGTATTTATGGCACCGCATGGGCCAACAGCAAGCAGCTCAAAGCTTATCTAAATCGCATCGCTGAAGCGGAGAAGCGTGACCACCGAAAAATTGCAAAAAAGCTAGACCTGTTCCATACCCAAGAAGAGGCCCCCGGGATGGTGTTTTGGCACCCGGCTGGATGGACTATTTACCAAAGTATTGAACACTACATGCGCGACAAGCAGGTGCGTTTCGGCTACCAAGAGATTAAAACGCCACAAGTGGTCGATATTTCTTTGTGGCAGCGTTCTGGGCACGCCGACAAATTTGCCGACGGCATGTTTACTTTGGAAGCCGACGACCGCCAGTTTGCCGTAAAACCCATGAATTGCCCCTGTCATGTTCAAGTATTCAATCAAGGCCTTAAGTCTTATCGCGATCTGCCCTTGCGGCTCGCTGAGTTTGGGAGCTGTCACCGCAATGAGCCATCGGGTTCGCTGCACGGCATTATGCGCGTACGAGGATTTACGCAGGATGACGCGCACATATTCTGTACCGATGATCAGATTCAAGGGGAAGTAGCCGATTTCATCGATATGCTGCACGAGGTCTATGCGGATTTCGGTTTCAGCGAGGTCATTTATCGTTTATCGACAAGGCCTGAGCAGCGCGTGGGTAGCGACAACGACTGGGACCGAGCCGAGATGGCACTAGCTGAAGCGCTCAACACCAAAGGGTTGCCTTGGGAGGAGTTACCGGGTGAAGGGGCGTTCTATGGCCCTAAAATTGAGTTCTCACTGAAAGACTGCATTGGGCGTGTTTGGCAGCTGGGCACCATCCAGGTCGATTTTTCTATGCCGGGCCGGCTAGACGCTCAGTACGTCGCTGAGGACGGCAGTCGACAAGTTCCCGTTATGCTACACCGGGCGGTCCTCGGTTCCTTTGAGCGCTTTATCGGTATTTTGATTGAGCACTACGAGGGCAACTTCCCAACGTGGTTGGCTCCTAAGCAAGCCGTCGTAGCGCCCATCACCGATAAGCAGGCGGATTACGCCCAAGAGATAGCGACCCAGCTGACCGACGCAGGCTTCAGAGTTGTCGCAGACCTTCGGAACGAGAAAATAGGCTTTAAAATCCGAGAGCATGAGATGGCTAAAGTTCCCTTTGTGCTAGTAGTCGGCGATAAGGAGATGGCTGCTGGCACTGCTGCGGTTCGAGGTCGGCACGGAAAAGATCTGGGTGTTTTGACGTCTGATGAAGTCCAGAGCATGCTGACAGCGGAAGTGGCAAAGCGCGGGCGAACTAGCTGACAAATAGGCGCGGGCCGCCCTGAGTACTGCAAGATCAATGGAGAGGCTTAGTGATGGCTAGGTTAGAACCCATTTTTTTGCCGTCGAAACCCCGTTGAGCACGTTGAAAAACAACAACTTTAGCCGTTTTCAATGGCTTGAGCTTGGCGCTTCATCACTGTAGTATCACCGCCCTTGGTTGGATGGACACTAGTTTGAAGACACAGCGAAGAGCGGATCTGCGCCTTTATCGTGTTTTACCATCCTTTTTGTGCTGTCGTTAAACGTCGTTTTTTGCCCATTGTGGAGTTACGAGGCGTTACGACAGTGAATGTGTAGGAGAGTTTACGTATTAAGAGCGAAGGCAAGAGCAAGAAGGCTCTAACGAACGACCAAATTACAGCCTCTGAAGTTAGGTTAGTTGACGCAGAAGGCGAGCAAGTAGGTATCGTATCCATTGAGGCCGCCCTCCAAGCCGCGGAAGCGGCAGGCATGGATCTCGTGCAAATGGCAGATAGCAGTCCGCCCGTTTGTAAGGTCATGGATTACGGCAAGCATATTTTTGAGGCCAAGAAACAAAAAGCTGCGCAGCGTAAAAAAGCGAAGCGCATCCAGATTAAAGAAATGAAGTTTCGTCCAGGGACGGATGAAGGTGACTATCAGGTAAAACTGCGCAACCTGGTACGTTTCCTAGAAAATGGCGATAAGGCTAAAGTTACGCTCCGTTATCGGGGACGTGAATTAGCTCATCAGGAAATCGGTATGCAGCTACTGAAACGAGTAGAAGCCGATCTGAGCGAGTTGGGTGCTGTCGAGCAATTTCCAAAGATGGAAGGACGACAGATGACCATGGTTATCGCACCAAAGAAACGGGGTTAGTGGCCCGTGAATGCCCTAAATCTCGATAGTTAACTTTTGCCCAGTTCACTCAGGTGACTGTGGCTCAATGCGGAGTTTATACAATGCCAAAAGCGAAAATTCACAGTGGAGCAGCTAAGCGGTTTAAGAAAACTGCGGGTGGCTATAAGCGTAAAAGCGCTCATAAAAGCCACATCCTGACCAAGATGACGACCAAGCGTAAGCGTCAGCTTCGTGGTACCTCTATGGTTGACCAGTCAGACAAAGTGCTGATTGATCGCATGTTGCGTGCCAAATAAACCGTCATACTGATTAGGAGATAGCATATGCCTCGCGTAAAACGTGGTGTGACGGCTCATCGTCGTCATAAGAAGATACTTAAGCAAGCCAAGGGTTACTATGGAGCGCGTTCGCGTGTTTTCCGTGTAGCTAAGCAAGCAGTCACCAAGGCAGGACAGTACGCCTACCGTGACCGTCGTCAACGTAAGCGTCAGTTCCGTGCGCTTTGGATTACGCGAATCAACGCGCAGTCTAGAGCAAATGGTTTGACTTACAGCAGGTTTATCAATGGCTTGAAGAAAGCCGAGATTACTCTCGACCGTCGTGTACTTGCCGATTTGGCTGTTCACGATAAAGCGGCTTTTGCCGCGGTTGTCGAGCGAGCTCGCGCCGCCCTCGCTGCCTAATTGATACCCGCGCGCAGGCGGGTAACAAGTGATAGTAAAAGGGAAGAGGCGTGCGCCTCTTCCTTTTTTTATGGGCACTGCTATTTGCGTTCTACGACGCGAGAGCAGTGCACAGGTTCGCAAGTAACAAGACTCTGTGTAACCTTGCAAGGACCGCATTACGTCATACAACTGAGAGTTAAGCATGCAATCTTTGGATGAACTGAGAGACGAAGCTATTCAGCATATCAACGAGGCGATCGAGGGGCAGACCCTCGAGCAGCTGCGCGTCGATTACCTGGGCAAGAAGGGCAAGCTTACAGGCTTGCTAAAAGGGCTAGGACAGCTTTCGGCTGAAGAGCGACCTAAGGCAGGTGCGCTTATCAACGAAGTGAAGCAGCAGCTTCAAGAGTTGATCAACGAGCGGAAGTACGCTCTCGAAAATGCGGCTCTAGCGGCTCGTCTTAGTGCTGAAAAAGTTGATGTGACGCTGCCAGGGCGCGGCGCGGAACTCGGCGGCTTGCACCCCATTACTCGAACTATTGAGCGTATTGAAGCGTTTTTTCGTGGTGCCGGTTTCTCTGTTATGGAAGGTCCTGAGATTGAGGACGATTATCATAATTTCGAGGCCCTAAATATTCCTGCGCACCACCCCGCGCGCGCCATGCATGATACGTTTTACATCGATGAGACACACGTATTGCGAACACACACCTCGGGCGTCCAAGTGCGTACGATGGAAACTCAAGAGCCTCCACTGCGAATCATTTGTCCAGGACGCGTCTATCGATGTGATTCCGATCTGACTCACTCTCCTATGTTTCACCAAGTGGAGGGGTTATTAATTGACGAGACCTCAAGCTTCGGGGATCTCAAGGGTCTGTTAGAAGAATTCCTCCACGCTTTCTTTGAGCGAGACGATCTCGAGGTGCGTTTTCGGCCCTCTTATTTCCCATTCACAGAGCCATCCGCAGAAGTGGATATTCAGTGCGTGAAGTGCAGTGGAGAGGGTTGCCGTATCTGTAGCAATACGGGTTGGTTGGAGATTCTAGGATCCGGCATGGTTAATCCTAAAGTGTTTGAAATGAGTGGCATTGATCCCGAGCGTTATACCGGGTTCGCATTTGGTCTTGGTGTAGAGCGTCTTGCCATGCTTCGCTATGGCATTGGTGACCTCCGTCTTAACTTCGAGAACGATCTCCGTTTTCTCCGCCAGTTCATTTAAGGGGCTTGAGTATGATTATTTCAGAACAATGGCTGCGAACATGGGTTAATCCTGCACTGGCCACGGATGCATTAGCGCACCAATTGACGATGGCCGGCCTGGAAGTCGATGGGGTCACACCTGCTGCTGGGGAATTCAGTGGGGTAATTGTGGCGGAAATAGTGAAGGCGGAGCAGCACCCCGATGCGGATAAGCTGCGTATCTGCGAAGTTTCCACAGGTAGCGACACCGTACAAATAGTGTGCGGCGCCCCAAATGCGCGCGTAGGACTTAAGGCGCCACTTGCTCAGATTGGAGCCGTGTTGCCGGGTGATTTCAAAATTAAGAAAGCTAAGCTTCGAGGTGTCGAATCTCAGGGCATGCTGTGCGCCCAAGCGGAGCTCGGTATCTCTGATGAAAATGCAGGGCTTATGGAGTTACCTGATGACGCTCCTGTCGGCACTGATCTGCGTGATTATCTGAGCTTGAATGATGCGCTGATAGAAATTGGCCTCACACCGAACCGTGCCGATTGTCTAAGTATTCACGGTATCGCACGGGATGTGGCCGCACTGAATGAGCTAGAGATTTGTGCGCCTCTCATGGAGCCTGTCGCCGCGACTATCGACGCGGTATTCCCCATTGCTATTGAGGCGCCAGAAAAGTGCCCTCGTTATGTGGGCCGTGTGCTTGATGGCGTTGATTTGTCTCAAACTACGCCGCTGTACATTGTTGAGCGTTTACGGCGAGCAGGGGTTCGATCGATTGATCCCGTGGTTGATGTCACGAATTATGTCATGTTGGAATTAGGCCAACCGTTGCATGCCTTTGACCTTGATACGCTCAGTGGGGGTGTTGTCGTTCGAAATGCGACCTCCGGAGAGACGATGGTATTGCTTGACGGCTCCGAAATTACCTTGAGCTCCGAGTCGCTTGTTATTGCTGATCATAAGAGGTCTTTGGCATTGGCGGGTATTATGGGCGGCGAAAACAGTGGTGTCAGTGGCAGCACCTCGCGCGTGTTCTTAGAGAGCGCTTATTTCGCGCCTCTACCCATGGCGGGTCAGGCACGACGCTACGGCTTGCATACCGATGCGTCACATCGCTACGAGCGTGGCGTTGACTCGCAGCTTCAACGTCAGGCTATTGAGCGAGCAACGCAATTGCTGCTTGATATCGTGGGTGGCCAAGCAGGGCCTATAAGTGAAGTCAGTAACGATGCCTATCTTCCACAGCGGCAGATTATTACTCTCCGTGCATCGCGTATTGCTCGCGTGCTTGGGTTTCAGATGGACTCGGCCCAAATAGAAAAAATCTTGACGGGTCTGGGCTTTGATGTGGCGGCAAATGGCGCTGATGAGTGGCTTTGTACTGCACCTAGCTGGCGCTTTGATATGGAGCAGGAAGTCGACTTAATTGAAGAGCTCGCGCGTGTTTATGGCTATAACAACCTGCCAGTCAGTCGCATCAAAGGCGATGTTACCCTCACTCAGCAATCTGAAGCTGAGCGCCCTTTGCAAAGTGTTCGACGACAATTAGTGGGGCGTGGATTTCAGGAAGCTATTACCTATAGCTTTGTGGCGCCGGCTTTACAGCAGCGTTTTGATCCAGAGATTCAGCCGGTAGCACTTCGCAACCCAATTTCTGCCGACCTGAGCGTTATGCGCACGAGTCTTATGTCTGGGCTTGTCGCCGCCGCCGCACACAATGCTAAACGTCAGATATCCCGCATACGGTTGTTTGAGACAGGGTTGTGTTTCCTGCCGGGTGATAAGCTGGAGCAGCGATCAAAGTTGGGTTTGATAATGATGGGGTCCCGGGCGAAGGAAAGTTGGGCAGACTCAGATGATAAGGTCGATTTCTTTGATATCAAAGGCGAGGTCGAGCAGTTACTAACCGCAAGCAGCGAGGAGCTGGCTTTTCGGCCAGCTAAGCGCGCGGGCTTGCACGATGGCCAAACCGCCGAGGTGTTGGTTGGCGACCGCGTCGTCGGTGTTGTAGGTGCGATTCACCCGGTAACGGCTGAAGCGTTAGACTTACCCAGCGCAACTATGATCGCTGAATTGTCTTTAGATATTGTTTTGGCATCGCAGCTGCCCGCTTATCACGATATTTCTCGGTATCCGGAGACACGTCGAGACATTGCTATCGTGCTCAATGAGGGAATCGCTGCAGATGCAGTGCTCGCCGTTATTCGTGAAGCGGCTGGGAGTTGCCTGGAAGATTTAAGGATTTTCGACGTCTACGCGGGTAAGGGAATTGATCCGGGTCAGAAAAGTCTGGCATTGGGTTTGACTTTCCGAGACCAGTCACGCACTCTAGACGACTCGGAAATTTCCAGTGTAATGACGCAAGTTATTGATTCACTGAAAGAAAAACTCGGTGCACAACTCAGGAGCTGAGCCTTCACCATGACAGCTTTGACCAAATCAGAAATGGCTGAAAAGCTGTTCGAAGAGCTTGGATTGAACAAGCGTGAAGCCAAAGAATTGGTAGAACAATTTTTTGAAGAAATTCGCATTTGTCTCGAGCATAACGAGCAGGTGAAGCTGTCTGGTTTCGGCAATTTTGATTTGCGCGACAAACGTCAGCGACCAGGTCGAAATCCAAAAACGGGTGAAGAGATTCCCATCTCAGCTCGAAGAGTGGTAACTTTCCGCCCCGGACAAAAATTAAAAGCCCGCGTGGAGCAAATCGCCGCCGGAGGAATGTCGACCGATGCTTGAACCCTCGCATAACAGCGAATTACCGCCCATTCCAACCAAGCGCTATTTTACTATCGGCGAGGTCAGTGATTTATGCGCAGTGAAACCGCATGTACTTCGCTATTGGGAACAAGAGTTTCCGCATTTAAAGCCGGTTAAGCGTAGGGGTAATCGCCGCTACTACCAGCGCGCTGACGTAGAGATGATACGTACCATTCGCAGTCTGCTTTATGAGCAGGGCTACACGATAGGCGGTGCGCGTCAGCGTATTGCTAGCGAAGGCGAAACTCCCACGCCGGTTGAGCTTCAGACCCTTGCGCGAGAGTGCATTGACGAATTGGAAAAAGCGTCCGCGCTACTCTTTTCTGGAGAGTAAATCTCTTCGCAATTTGGTGGAGGTTGTGTATACTTCGCCGCCACTCGGGGCGTAGCGCAGCCTGGTAGCGCACCACACTGGGGGTGTGGTGGTCGCAGGTTCAAATCCTGCCGTCCCGACCAA
>DAIRTN010000009.1:60141-114709 GCA_036803865.1 Luminiphilus sp. | reverse complement strand
CGAACTCATAGAAAAGCCACTGCGATCTCATATGAAAAGGCACTGCGAGCCCATATGAAAAAGGGCCCGCATAGGGGCCCAGTAAAACCTTTAGGAGTGTTACGCCGCCCGCACTTTCATGTACAGAATAGTCAGCGCTGGGTGAAGCCAACCTGAAGTCTATCACCCGTGGAAGGAGAGCTGCGCTAGTGGCCGACCTACCAATAACCAGTATGCCTGAACCAGATCTGCTTTCCAGAGCAAACAAAAACTTTATTAGATCGATGCAGAATAAGCACGATTCCTTTTAAGTCTTACGACAAAATTCTTCGAAATCACCTAATATATGAAAACTAAACCTTTGATTTTAATGGAATAAAGCTAGCTTGTTTCGGAAGAAAAGCTCTAATATGGCAATTGGCTATTCTAAGCGCCATACGTAATATCGCGTTGAAACTCTGCTCAGGCTATGAGAATATCCGCGCCCTTGAATGCGACAGCGCAAACGTTGTGTTCACGTGATGTGCGGGAGTGGCGAAATTGGTAGACGCGCTGGATTTAGGTTCCAGTGCCGCAAGGCGTGAGAGTTCGAGTCTCTCCTTCCGCACCAAGTTTTAGAACAGCGGCTGGCGTTCGGCCTCTGCTGTCCCTTTGCTCAGCCAGCAAATAGATTTATTTTCAGGAGAGAACCATGCGGGTTTCTATCGAAACGACTTCAGGGTTGGAGCGTCGCCTTTCTGTCGGAGTACCGGCCGATCGCGTCGACGGCGCCGTTGACCAGCGTTTGCGCGAAGCATCGCGCAATGTTCGTCTGCCAGGCTTCCGCCCCGGCAAAGTGCCAATGCGCGTCATGAAGCAGCGCTTTGGCGCTGGAGTGCGTCAGGAAGTATTAGGCGAAGTAATCAGCCAAACGTTCCAAGAGGCCGTGCAGTCGGAAAACTTACGGCCGGCAGGCCAGCCTAAAATAGAGCCCAAGAGCTTTGATGCAGGCAAGGACATTGAGTACACGGCAATATTTGAGATCTTCCCTACTGTGGCTGTCAAAGATGTCGCTGGATTCGACGTTAAGAAGCCGGTCGCTGATGTTACTGAAGATGACGTCAATGAGATCATCGAAGTGTTTCGCAAGCAGCAGGGCTCGTTGGAGACTGTCGAGCGGGCCGCCGAAGAAGGCGATACTGTGGTTATCGATTTCGTGGGCACTCGGGATGGCGAAGCATTTGAGGGTGGCAGCGGCGATGATTTGTCGCTCGAACTCGGCTCTGGTCGCATGATTCCTGGTTTTGAGGATGGGATTTCTGGTATGTCAGCTGGCGACAAGAAGTCGCTTGATTTGACGTTCCCCGACGATTACCAGCAAGAAGATCTTCAAGGTGCAGCTGTTCAATTCGATATCACAGTGAAAGAAGTCAAAGCGATGGAGCTTGCGCCCCTCGACGATAAGCTTTTTGCTAGCTACGGCGTCGAAGAGGGTGGTGAGGAAACATTCCGTGCCGAAGTGAAGAAAAACATGGAGCGCGAGTTGCGTAATGCGGTCCAGAATCACGTAAAGCAACAAGTCATGGACGCAATCGTTGATGCTCATGCGGACCTGGAAATCCCCTCGAGTTTGGTGGGCCAGGAGATAAATGCCATGCGCAGTCAGATGTTCCAGCAGTTTGGCGGCCAGCCTAACCAAAATATGGATTTACAGAGTATTCTGCCCGACGAGATGTTTAAAGAGCAGGCGGAAAGGCGCGTTAAGCTCGGTTTGTTACTGTCTGAAATGATCGGCAAGTTCGATTTACAAGCAGATTCGGCTAAAGTAAGGGCGATGATCGAAGACATCGCGTCGACTTACCAAGAACCAGAGGAAGTCGTGAACTACTATTACTCTGAGAACGAGCAGCTTGCGCAGATCGAGTCTCGAGTCTTGGAAGATCAAATTGTCGATAAGGTTTTAGAAGCCGCGAGCGTGGCTGAAGAAACCTGTAGCTACCAGGAAGCGCTTGCAGCGGCACGACCACAGCAGGGCTAACTTTTTTTACGAGACAGAAAGAGGCAGCATAATGAGCTACGACCGAGCGCCCATGGACGTTAACAGCCTAGGATTAATTCCTATGGTTATTGAGCAAACGGCTAGGGGAGAGCGATCATTCGATATTTACTCGCGCCTTCTGAAAGAGCGCGTCGTATTTATGGTGGGGCCTGTTGAAGATCAGATGGCCAATTTGATCGTGGCTCAGCTGCTGTTCCTAGAGTCAGAGAATCCAGACAAAGATATTCATCTTTATATCAATTCACCCGGCGGCTCTGTGACGGCGGGCTTGTCAATTTATGACACCATGCAGTTCATCAAGCCCGATGTTAGCACCATGTGTATTGGCCAAGCGGCCTCTATGGGTGCGTTCCTCCTCGGCGGTGGCGCAAAAGGCAAGCGCTTTATTCTGCCTAATGCGAGAACCATGATCCATCAGCCATCGGGCGGCGCTCAGGGTCAAGCGACGGATATCGACATCCAAGCGCGGGAGATACTCATTATTCGTGAGCGGCTCAACCGTTTAATGGCGGAGCATACAGGGCAATCCATAGAAACCATTGAGCGCGATACCGAGCGTGATAGGTTCATGGATGCCGAGCAAAGCGTAGAGTATGGCTTGATCGACGAAGTTGTCCGCTCACGTGTGCCCGCAGAAAGCGCTTAAATACCCTTGTATGGGATGATGAGCACTTGCATTGCACGTCGAAACATATCAAGGTTTACGATGAGCACAAACCATTCATCCGCCAGAGGCAAAGGTTTTTATGGCTAACGACAGTGTAACCGGCGATAACGAGAAGCTGCTTTACTGTTCGTTCTGCGGCAAGAGCCAGAACGAAGTACGTAAGCTTATTGCGGGGCCGTCCGTTTTTATCTGCGACGAATGTGTCGATCTGTGTAACGACATTATTCGTGAAGAAGTCCAGGAAGCCGCGGCTGAAACCGCCAGCGAGCGTCTGCCGATTCCCCATGAGATAAAAGGCATCCTCGATCAGTACGTGATTGGCCAGCAGCGCGCCAAGCGCGTGCTAGCTGTTGCCGTTTACAACCATTACAAGCGATTGCGCTACGCTCCCGATGCGAAAAGCGATGATGTCGAATTGAGCAAGTCCAATATCTTGCTCGTTGGACCTACCGGTTCAGGTAAAACGCTATTGGCTGAGACGTTGGCAAGGTTACTTGATGTTCCGTTCACTGTTGCCGACGCAACGTCACTCACCGAGGCGGGTTACGTCGGTGAAGACGTCGAGAATATTATTCAAAAGCTGTTGCAAAAGTGCGATTACGATGTCGAACGCGCCCAAATGGGGATTGTCTACATCGATGAGATAGACAAAATCTCGCGTAAATCTGACAATCCGTCAATTACTCGTGACGTGTCAGGTGAGGGCGTCCAGCAAGCGCTTTTGAAACTTATCGAAGGCACGGTTGCCTCAGTACCCCCGCAAGGTGGTCGAAAGCATCCGCAGCAAGAGTTCTTGCAAGTGGATACCAGCAACATCCTGTTTATTTGCGGTGGTGCATTCTCCGGACTTGATAAAGTCATTCGTAATCGCTCAGAAAAAGGCGGAATTGGTTTTGGTGCCGAAGTTAAGAGCAAGGATGAGACCCGAAAGTTTGGGGAGACTCTTGCAGACCTCGAGCCAGAAGATCTGGTGCAATATGGCTTGATCCCTGAATTTGTTGGCCGCTTGCCGGTTATCGCGACACTGGATGAGCTCGATATTGACGCGCTGGTTCAGATCCTCACCGAGCCGCGTAACGCGTTGACTAAGCAGTATGCAAAAATGTTCGAGATGGAAGATGTCGAGATTGATTTCCGTGAAGACGGCTTAAGAGCCGTCGCCGAACGCGCCATGGAGCGCAAGACCGGGGCTCGTGGCTTGCGCTCGATACTCGAAGGCGTACTCCTCGATAGTATGTACAACATCCCCTCCGAAAAAAATGTCGCTAAATTAGTCATCGATGAAAGCGTGATTAACGGCGACTCAGACCCCTTGTTGGTGTATGAAAGTCAGGAGTCTGCTGCTGTCAGCGGCAGCGAATGATCCTCAGTTAAAAGCGGGCTAGCGCCCGTTTTTTTATTTTTTTCGCTCAGAAACGTCTCTTATTTTCGATTTGGGTCATCCTGCTATTGCAGAATGTGCGTATGATCCCCATATAAAATGGAAGTGTAATCGGAGATTTTTATGACTGACGTTGTTGCAACCGAACTACCATTACTCCCGTTACGGGACGTTGTTGTTTACCCTCACATGGTTTTGCCGCTATTTGTTGGACGCGAGAAATCTATCGAGGCCCTCGAGCAGGCCATGGCCGGGGACAAGCAGGTGCTGTTGGTCGCTCAGCGCAATGCTGCTGATGACAACCCCGGTGTCGATGATCTACATCAAGTCGGAACGGTTGCAAATATTCTGCAATTACTGAAGCTGCCAGACGGCACTATTAAGGTTTTAGTGGAAGGTGATTTCCGCGCCGCTATTGAATCGATGGATGACGACGGTGATTACACCGTAGCCCATGTGCGCCAGATAGAGAGCGATGATGTGCCTGAGGCAGATGCTCCAGCGCTCATTCGAACGGTTGTCGAGCAGTTTGAAAAATACGTCAGTATGAGTAAGAAGGTACCGAGTGAGGTGCTGACCTCGCTTTCAGGTATTGATGAGCCCGGTCGCCTTGCCGATACCATCGCCGCGCACATGAGCGTGGATTTAGATGAAAAGCAGCGAATATTAGAAATAGCGCCAACTCGCGACCGTCTAGATCGCCTGCTTGAGCTCATGGATGCAGAGATAGACCTCTTCCACGTTGAGAAACGTATCCGAGGGCGCGTTAAAAAGCAGATGGAGAAAAGCCAGCGCGAGTATTACCTCAACGAACAGATGAAAGCGATCCAAAAAGAATTGGGCGACATGGATGACGCACCCAATGAGGCGGACGAGCTGCAGGCGAAGATTGACGATGCTCAAATGCCAGAAGAGGCCCATGAGAAAGCCTCAGCTGAGCTCGCTAAGCTTAAAATGATGTCTCCTATGTCAGCAGAAGCCTCCGTGGTCCGTAGTTACATCGAGTGGATGGTGAGCGTCCCATGGGCCAAGCGTAGCAAGGTAAAGCACGATTTAAAGCGCGCCGCGCGCATTTTGGATGAGGATCACTTTGGACTCGAAGAAGTCAAAGACCGCATCCTCGAGTACCTCGCGGTACAGAAACGCGTCCGTAAAGTAAAAGGTCCCGTTCTTTGCCTCGTGGGGCCTCCGGGAGTTGGTAAGACATCTCTTGGTGAATCGATCGCGCGCTCTACGAATCGGAAATTTGTTCGTATGGCGCTAGGCGGTGTTCGTGACGAAGCGGAAATCCGTGGGCACAGACGCACATACATTGGTTCGATGCCGGGTAAATTGCTTCAAAAAATGGCGAAAGCCGGCGTTCGTAATCCGCTATTTCTCCTCGATGAGATCGATAAGATGGGCATGGACCACCGTGGCGATCCATCGTCGGCGATGCTTGAAGTTCTTGATCCTGAGCAGAATCACGCCTTTAACGATCACTATTTAGAGGTTGATTACGATTTGTCAGATGTGATGTTCGTTTGTACATCGAACACTATGAACATCCCTGGGCCGTTACTTGATCGTATGGAAGTTATTCGTATCCCCGGCTATACCGAGGACGAGAAGCTCAGTATTGCGCAGCGTTATTTGGTGCCTAAGCAAATAAAGCAGAACGGCCTTAAGAAAGATGAAATCGTTATTGCCGAAGATGCAATCCTCGATATTGTTCGCTACTACACGCGCGAAGCCGGTGTTCGTGCTTTGGAGCGAGAGATCGCTAAGGTGTGTCGGAAAATGGTTAAGCGCTTTACTATGGGCGAACTATCCGGTAACACCGAAGTCACCGCGGCCATATTGCCGGACCTCTTGGGTGTTCGCAAACACAACTTTGGTATTGCCGAAGAAGAGAACAAAGTCGGCCAAGTCACTGGTTTAGCATGGACGTCTGTGGGTGGTGAGCTACTGACCATCGAAACGGTTTCCATCGCTGGGAAAGGTCGTTTAGTGAAAACAGGGTCTTTGGGCGATGTGATGCAAGAGTCGATTCAAGCTGCGATGACTGTCGTTCGCTCTCGATCGCAAGCTCTCGGTGTTCCCGCGGCGTATCACGATAAGCACGATATGCATATTCATGTACCCGAAGGCGCGACCCCTAAAGACGGGCCAAGTGCGGGTGTCGCAATGTGCACCGCGCTGGTCAGCGTCTGTACAGATATTCCAGTACGCGCTGATGTAGCGATGACCGGCGAGATAACGCTGAGAGGTGAAGTTCTACCTATCGGCGGTTTAAAAGAAAAGCTACTCGCGGCGCGTCGAGGCGGTATTAAGACGGTTATCATTCCCAAAGAGAATGAGCGCGATTTACAAGAGGTGCCGGACAACATTAAGGCTAACCTTGAGATCAAAGCCGTTAAATGGATTGACGAGGTGTTAGCGATTGCGCTGGAGCGCATGCCTGATCCTTTAACCGATGAGGAGTTTTTAGCTGAATTGCCTGGGATAGCATCTGCAGGGGAAGATGGCGATAAATCTCGCCCTCATGCCCATTAGATAACGCTTCGGCTGTTGACCTAAAGGTCTCTGCCGGTCTATGCTCTCCAAACTCAATTGGGGCCTTGGCCCTTTATTCTAAAAAGCAAAACAAAGGGGTTTTTACGTGAACAAAAACGAATTGATTGATGCCATTGCCGCTGAAGCGGATCTCTCTAAAGCTTCTGCTGGTCGAGCCCTTGACGCCGCGATTGCAGCGATTACTGGTGCTTTAACTAAGCAAGACACCGTCTCGCTAGTGGGCTTTGGAACGTTCTCTGTTAAGCACCGTGCTGCTCGTGAAGGTCGTAACCCACGCAGCGGTGAGACCATTCAAATCGCTGCTTCAATCGTTCCCGGTTTTAAGGCCGGCAAAGCGCTTAAAGACGCGGTTAACGGTTAACATTCAACTGTCTAGTTCGTGAGCCCTTAGTAGGCGCACGACTGGTAAACGTTTACTCAGGCGCTTTGAAAGCGCCTTTTTTCTTTTGGTATTTGAGATGGTGATTCAGTCAATAAGAGGCGGCGTACAAAGCAAAGCCATCAAAGCCGTAATCTTTTTTATTATTCTGTCCTTCGCGGGCTTCGGGCTCGAGTCGATGCTGCCCAGCGGTTCAGGCACGTCAGTGGCCGAAGTTAACGGGACGGAGATTTCTCCTCAGGAGCTGGAATTCGCGGTCGACGGTCAAAAGCGCCAGCTTATGCAGATTTTCGGTGACAACATCGATCCGGCAATGCTGGAGGATGATCGGCTACGTCCGAGAGCGCTAGAAACGCTTATCGATCGTGAATTACTGTTGCAGGAGTCCGGGCGGCTCGGGCTGAGCGCGACAGATCGAGCGATTGGCCAGATCGTGGCGGAGGTAGAGGCGTTCCAGATCGACGGTCAGTTTAGTCCTGAACAGTACAAAGTCGTGCTTGCTAATGCAGGCTTAACTCCCGAGCGTTTTCGCCGCTCTCAAGCCCAAGAGCTTGTCGTTAGCCAACTAGAAAGCGCAATACTCAGCAGCGATTTCATGACGCCCGCCGAAGTGTCGGCTGCGGCTGATGTTACCGCTGAAGAACGAGACGTGCGTTATCTTGTCATCGATCGCCAGGAGCTCTTAGATGGGTTGCAGATAACTGAAGATGTTGTGATCGCATACTACGAAAACAACGGAGCGGATTTTGTTACCGAAGAGCAGGCTATCGCGCAGTATATCGAGCTGAGTGCCGACGATTTTTTTGCGCCTGTGGATCCCGAAGAACTTGAGGATCAGTTTGAAGCGGTAAAATCAGAATACGAAGTGAGTGAGCAGGCTCGAGTGAGCCATATTCTTCTTGTTCAACGTGATGGTGAGTCAAAGGCTGACTACGCGCTGCGGGTCGACAGCGTCGCATCTCAACTTGCTGCCGATGCAGATTTCGCCGCGTTAGCGGGGGAAGCTTCCGATGATATTGGCTCCGCATCCTTGGGCGGCGAGCTTGGCTTTACCGATGGCTCTTCGTTTCCTGAGGCAATGGAAGAAGCAATCGCGCAGCTCGGCATCGGAGAGATTTCCGCAGCAGTCGAGACCGACGCCGGCATCCACTTTATTCGTGTGGACGACCGTGTGGCGGGTGAGAGCGCGGATTTCGAAACGTTGCGAGCGGAGCTGGAAGCATCCATTCAGCGCAGTAATGCCGAGCAGGAGCTACTTGTAGCAGTGGATGCTTTACGTGATTTAAGCTTCAATGCTGCCGATCTTAGCGGGCCGGCGGAGGCGCTGGGCGTTCCGGTTCAGCTGTCCTCGCCTGTGAGTCGCTCAGAGGGTCTTGGCATTTTTTCTGTGTCCAATGTGCGTAGCACACTGTTTTCTGACGAGGTGTTTGACGCTGGGAATAATAGTGAAGTCCTTGAGCTGCCCGGTAATCGTTTCCTTGCTTTACGTGTCGATTCCAAAATTCCGCAAACGCAGAAACCATTCGATGAGGTAGCTGAGGCGGTTCGTGCGCGTCTGGAAGCAGAAGCTTTAGAGCTACGCTTGGCTGAATTACTCGATGATGTTCGAGTGCGCGTCCAGGACGGCCAGACGTTAGAAAAAATTGCGCAAGCAGAGGGGTGGGAGTGGCGCGTAGAGCTCGCCGCGCGTCGTTCAGGCAGTTTACTGCCACGCGAAGTGTCGGAGCTGGCTTTTCGTATGCAATCAACGAACGGTGCAGATTTAGGCCGGGTTGCGTTACCTGGAGATCAGTATGCAATCGTCGAGCTTGCTGACGTTACCCCGGGTTCTATTGAGAATCTTTCAGATGCAGAGCGCACGATAATTAGCAATCAATTGGCGACTGTCAAAGGCCAAATCGGTCTAGTGGAATATCGTCGTGCCCTGCGTAGGAACGGAGATATTCTTACCCGCTAAGCGAGGTAACGTATGACCTCAGGTGAGCAGATCAAGATCGACCCGCTGCAGCAGTTAGCTGCGGCGGTGAAAGATCCACGATCACACAGCGACGCTTTAGACTCCGTCACCGGCAACCCCATGCCGCCCATTGAGCGTTGGAACCCGGCTTTTTGCGGTGATCTCGATATGGAGATACGGGCCGATGGCACGTGGTGGCACGAGGGTACTGCCATTAAACGTCCCGAGCTCGTGAAGCTGTTCGCCAGCATCCTACGCCGTGAATCAGACGGCTACTATTATCTCATTACTCCCGTAGAGAAAGTGCGTATTCGCGTTGCGTTGCATCCACTGATTGTCATAGATGCTGAACCTCTTCAGGGATCGAATCCTGAAATATTGATTCTGACACTAAATACGGGCGGTCAAATTCCACTCGACGCTAACCATTCCCTTGCAGTTGAGCCTGCCGCGGGGGGCGCTGCATTCTTATCCCTTGATCGTGGCCTGACGGCCTTATTCTCAAGGCCCGCTTGGTATCGCTTAGTTGACCGCCTTGACGACAATGGGATTCTCCATAGTGGCGATCAATCCTTTTCGCTTGTTTGACCCTCGCAGTCAGCGATCAGCAATTCAAAAGCCGCAGTAAAAAAGGGAGGCCTTTTAATAAAGGACTCCCTTTGAATCGACCGGCTTTAAGGCGTCTGTTACATATTGGGGTAGTTCGGTCCGCCAAAGCCCTCGGGTGTCACCCAGGTAATATTCTGTGACGGGTCTTTGATGTCACACGTTTTACAGTGAACGCAATTTTGGGCGTTGATTTGAAAACGCTTACCCGCGCTATCTTCGACGACTTCGTAAACGCCGGCGGGGCAGTAACGCTGGGCAGGCTCATCATACAGGGGCAAGTTTTGGCTTATCGGTACATCAGGGTCGATAAGAGTTAGATGACACGGCTGGTCTTCTTCATGGTTGGTATTGGACAAAAATACCGATGATAAGCGGTCAAAGGTCAGTGTGTTGTCTGGTTTGGGGTAATCAATCTTCGTCGACTCAGATGCCTTTTTAAGACAGGCATAATCAGGCTTTGCATCGTGAAGCGTAAACGGCAGTTTGCCACCGAAGATATTCTGATCGATCCAGACCATGCCGGCGCCAAGAATATATCCAAATTTATGCATGAAGCCCGAGAAATTTCGAGTGGTGTATAACTCTTCGCCAAGCCAAGACGCTTCTACGGCGGCAGCGTAGTCACTGAGATCGCTTGCGGGGTTTTCCGTGCACAGTGCCGCCATGACTGATTCGGCGGCGAGCATCCCGCTTTTCATGGCGGTATGGTTGCCTTTAATCTTGACGCTATTAAGCGTGCCCGCGTCACATCCGATCAATAACCCGCCAGGGAAATGCATTTTGGGCAGCGAGTTATAACCGCCTTTTGCCAAGGCACGAGCGCCGTAGGCAATACGCGTTGCACCCTCAAGATATTTCTTAGTCTCAGAATGGGTTTTCCATCGTTGGAACTCTTCAAAAGGACTCAAATGAGGGTTTGCGTAGTTGAGGTCGGTAATAAGGCCAAGGTAAACCTCATTGTTCTCCGCGTGGTACATAAATGCGCCGCCGGAAGAGTTGCTCTCTGCGAGAGGCCAACCCAGCCCATGAATGACTGTACCTTCTTCGTGTTTGGCCGGATCGATCTGCCAAATCTCTTTGATGCCAATCGCATAATGTTGCGGGTCTTTACCCTCGTCGAGGTTGAATTGACTGAGAAGTTGCTTGCCCAGATGCCCACGACAACCCTCTGCGAATAACGTGTATTTGGCATGAAGCTCCATGCTGGGTACGTAACTGTCCTTCTGCTCTCCGTCAGCGCCGACCCCCATTTCACCCGTAGCGATACCCTTAACGGCGCCATCCTCGTCATACAGCACTTCGGCCGCCGCGAAACCTGGATAGATTTCAACTCCGAGCCCCTCGGCTTGCTCGGCCAACCAGCGACACACATTGGCCATCGAAACGATGTAGTTACCTTTATTGTGAGTGGGTTTCGGAATAGCGAAGTTGGGCAGCTTTACTGCGGAGTTTGCGCCCGTGTAAAAAAAGAAAGTATCTCCGGTTACCGCTGTGTTGAGGGGCGCCCCTCGGTCTTTCCAGTCGGGAAATAGCTCGTTCAACGCCTTTGGTTCAAAGACAGCGCCAGAGAGCACGTGCGCACCCACTTCAGAGCCTTTCTCGACAACGCACACCGTCGTTTCGCGTTCTTGCTCCTGTGCGATCTGCATAATTCGGCACGCCGCTGACAGTCCTGCAGGACCAGCACCAACAATAACTACATCGAACTCCATTGCTTCGCGTTCCATGACGCCCCTCTCTATTCGCTATCTGAGTTAATTACTTCCCGGCTAGGCGGTATGTAATTGGTCCGTGGCACAAAATTTGTTAGGTTTACTGGAAGGTAACCTTTTTGAACTTTGAGTATGTTACACTAAATTTGTTTGCCAAAAAGGTATGAAAGCGTCGCCTCGCGGGCTTTATTCATCAATACCTTAGTCCAAATTAGGGCTTACCACTTGTATAGAGGCGTTCGTGCCGGTAAAAAGGACACCCTCGTAAAGTGACAGTTTATCAAACTAGGAGTGGTTACAGCTATAAGTTGTTGCCGAACTACCTTGCCAGCGAAAAAATGGAGAGGCTATGAAAGCACTGGTTGCAGTGAAACGGGTTGTTGACTACAACGTCAAAGTCCGTGCGAAAGCAGACGGCTCAGATATAGAGCTAAATAACGTCAAAATGGCGATTAACCCCTTTTGCGAAATCGCAGTAGAGGAGGCGGTGCGGCTTAAAGAAGCGGGCACTGTTTCTGAAATTGTTGTCGTATCGGTAGGTGAGAAGGCTTGTCAGGAACAGATCCGGACGGCGCTTGCATTGGGTGCGGACCGTGGTATCCACGTTGAAGTGGAAGGTCGTCCCGAGCCGCTGGAAATCGCGAAACTGCTCAAAGGTGTTGTTGCCAAAGAAGAGCCGCAGTTGGTTATTTTGGGTAAGCAATCCATTGACGGTGACAACAACCAGACAGGACAAATGCTTGGTGCTTTGACGGGCATGCCTCAGGGCACTTTTGCGTCGGAAATAACAGTTGATGGCGATAAACTCATTGTCATTCGTGAAGTCGATGGAGGCCTGCAGACGCTGTCATTGTCGCTGCCCGCTATCGTCACGACTGACCTACGTTTGAACGAGCCACGCTACGCGTCGTTACCGAACATCATGAAAGCGAAGAAAAAGCCCCTCGACGTTATGAGTCCAGACGACTTAGGCGTAAACATCACATCACACATTACGCAGCTCAGCGTTGCGCCACCTCCCGAGCGATCAGCGGGTGTTAAAGTTGCAGACGTAGCTGAGTTGGTTGATAAATTAAAGAACGAAGCGAAGGTGATCTCATGAAAACACTCGTTATTGCAGAGCATGACAATGTCAGCTTAAAGCCTGCGACACTTAACGCGGTAGCCGCTGCGCAGGTCTTTGGCGGTGATCTAGACATTTTGGTTGCAGGCGCACAGTGCGGCGATGCAGCAAACATTGCCGCAGTGATCCCTGGTGTGGGCAAAGTACTTTGCGCGGATAATGCTGTTTACGGGCATCAGCTTGCAGAAAACGTTGCTTTGCTAATCGCTGACGTAGCCGCCGCGTATGACAATGTGATCGCTCCGGCGACAACAAACGGTAAAAACACGATGCCGCGTGTTGCTGCACTGCTCGATGTCGCACAAATCTCGGACATCATCAGCATCGAGAGCGCAGATACCTTCACACGTCCCATTTACGCGGGCAATGTTATCGCGACAGTGCAATCGTCTGACGCAAAGAAAATCATCACCGTCCGCACCACGGCCTACGATGGTGCGCCTGCAGAAGGTGGCAGTGCATCGGTGGAAGCAGTCGATGCGGTACACGATGCAGGTGTTTCAACCTTCGTCAGCGAAGAGGTTGCAGTGTCGGACCGCCCTGAGTTGACCGCAGCGTCTGTCGTTATCTCAGGCGGGCGTGGTATGCAGAATGGCGATAACTTTAAGTTACTAGAGGGCATTGCCGACAAGCTAGGTGCTGCCATTGGCGCGTCTCGCGCTGCAGTCGATGCCGGATTCGTTCCTAACGACTATCAGGTTGGGCAGACAGGCAAGATCGTCGCTCCCGATTTATACATTGCGGTTGGGATATCGGGTGCTATTCAGCACTTAGCGGGAATGAAGGACTCTAAAGTTATTGTTGCTATTAACAAGGACGAGGATGCTCCGATCTTCCAAGTAGCGGATTACGGCCTTGTCGCTGACTTGTTCGAAGCCCTACCTGAGCTGGAGGCCGCTATCTAATAGTGACCCCTCCGCGCTAATAGTGATCGAGTGCTAGTAGCGCTCATCCTCGTTAGCACTCTTGTAAAAAGCCCTTCTTCGCTTACTCGAGAAGGGCTTTTTTTGTGAGGTGCTAAGCATGTTTGTTAGAGTAATTGCTGAGGAAATATCCCAATAGAATATCCCAATAGAATATCCCAATAGATAGCACTGCTGGTTCTCGCCGAGAAGGGTTTAGTTAACAAAAGTTAACTGAGCATGCGCCAATACCCGATACGGTTACCGTCATTTGATCACCTGCGACAACGGGCTCTAATGGCACGAGGCTACCGGACAAAATAATGTCGCCCGCGTTGAGACTGATGCCGAGTTCGCCCAGTGTGTTTGCAAGCCAGGTCACGCAGTGCAGCGGGTTACCCATGGCTGCAGCGCCTACACCGGTAGACAAGATCTTGCCATTTTTAATAACCTCCATACGGCACGTCGCGAGATCAATTTGAGTCGGGCTTACGGCTGCAGACTCGTTGATGGTAAATAACCCGCACGACGCGTTGTCAGCTACCGTGTCTTGAATTTTGATCCGCCAGTCCTGGATACGCGAATCAACCACTTCGAAGCAGGGTACAACGGCTTCGGTTGCAGCGACGACATCTGCATTGGTGACACCGGGGCCCAGTAGATTCTTCTTGAGTATGAAAGCGAGCTCGCCCTCGGCGCGTGGCTGAATCAACTTCGTTGAAATGGGCATGTCTCCATCAAAGCGCATGGCGTCGGTCATAAAACCAAAGTCTGGCTGGCGAACATCGAGCATATCCATAACCGCGGCACTCGTTACGCCGATTTTCTTCCCAATAATTTTCTCTCCAGCCTCAAGGCGTCGCTCAAGTATTCGAAGCGAAATGTTATAAGCATCATGGATTGTGAAATCGTCATACTGATCGGTCAGCGGGCGTATTGTCGTTCTGTCCAGAATAGCTTGGTAAAGCTGGTCGCCTATGGCGCGGATAGTTTCCGTATTCACTCAATTGCTCCTGTGATTTGTTGCTAAGGCTTGGCCTGCGTTCTCGAAACAAAGGCTATCTAGCTAGGCTACGAGGCTAGTCTAATGCAGACGCATGTGGAAATGTAAAAAGCCACGCTGTGGTGTGCAAAAATGGCCTATATGCAGCGGATTACCCTCTTATCTGAGCGCGAATAAAATAGGTCCGCACTGGCACTGTATTGAAGAGTGATCGATGAGAGGCCAGCAACCTACAGACAGACTACGTTAATATCTCTGTGCATCTTGCTACGGAGCGCAATGTCGCTTAAAAAGTTTCACACGATAAATATCATTGGGCGTAGCGGGCTTCAACGGAGCCTTCAAGGAATAAAACGTGGCTAAAATAAAATGTGTGCTGATCGGCTCTGGCAATATCGGCACAGACCTACTGTACAAATTGAAACGTAGTGAAGTGCTTGAACCCGTGTGGATGGTCGGTATCGACGAAGACTCTGAAGGTCTAGCTCGCGCAAGAGAGATGGGCCTCAAGACCACAGCGGACGGCGTTGACGGTGTGCTGCCTCATTTAGCCTCTGACGGTGTGCAAATTGCTTTTGATGCTACCTCAGCCTATGTACACAAAGAAAATTCAGACAAGATGAACGCGTGCGGTGTCTTCATGGTAGACCTAACGCCTGCAGCGATTGGGCCTCTGTGTGTTCCGCCCGTGAATCTTGATCAGCTGGCAGACACCATGAACGTCAACATGATTTCCTGTGCAGGGCAGGCGACCATACCTATTGTGTATGGTGTCAGTCGAATACAGGGAGTCGAATATGCGGAGATTATTGCCAGCCTAGCGTCAAAATCTATTGGCGCGGGTACAAGAGCTAATCTCGATGAGTTTACCTACACCACGTCAAATGCAGTCTGCGAAGTAGGCGGGGCTAAAAAAGGTAAAGCCCTGTGTGTTATCAATCCAGCTGAGCCACCGATGATCATGCGCAATACAATCTACTGCCTCACGGAAGAAGAGCCAGATCAAGAGAGAATCACAGCGTCATTGATGGAAATGATCGAAGCCGTCCAACGTTATGTGCCGGGCTACAAACTCGTTAATGGCCCTGTGTTTGAGGGCAACAAAGTCGGCGTTTTCATGGAAGTCGCTGGTCTCGGAGATTATCTACCCACGTATGCAGGTAACCTCGATATTATGACGGCAGCGGCCTGTCGAACCGCGGAAATGTATGCCGCAAAAATCTTAAATGGCGAAATGCAGTTGGTCGTGGAGGCATCATGAGCAGATCTGATTTAGAAGGGCGTAAAGTTATCTGTCACGATATGTGTCTGCGCGATGGGATGCATGCTAAAAAAGAGCAAATCACAACCGAGCAAATGCGGTCATTTGCTGTCTCTATGGAAGCCGCGGGTGTGCCCATGATCCAAGTGGCACACGGTGCTGGTTTGGGCGGTAACTCGTTGCAGCACGGATTTGCTTTGCACAGCAATGAAGCGTACTGGGATGCGGTCGCGCCGGTGCTTAACAATACCGTCATGTCGGTGTTACTTATTCCAGGGCTCGGCACCATGAATGAGCTGCGCGTCGCGCACGAGCACGGGGTTCGGAGTGTTCACGTAGCAACACACAGCACGGAAGCCGACACGTCACCTCAGCATATCGCCTGTGGTCGTGAGTTAGGCATGGATACCTCCGGATTCCTCATGATGGCGCACTTGAATACGTCACAAGGCCTTGCGGAAGAGGCCAAGAAAATGGAATCGTATGGAGCGCAGACGGTCTACGTGACCGATTCGGCGGGTTACATGCTCCCCGAAGATGTCACCGAGTACGTTTCTGCCCTCCGAGACACGCTAAATGATGCAACGGAAATTGGATTTCACGGCCACAATAATCTCGGCATGGGAATTGCCAATTCGATAGCCGCTATTCGCGCAGGCGCCACCCGTATTGATTGCTCAGTGGCAGGTCTTGGTGCCGGCGCGGGCAACACGCCCCTCGAGGCGTTCGTAGCCGTCTGTGACCGCATGGGCATTCACACAGGCTGCGATATGTTCAAGCTTATGGATATGGCAGAAGAACTGGTCTTCCCAATGATGGATCACATCGTACGCATTGATCGTTCGTCCCTGACGCTCGGTTACGCGGGTGTTTACAGTACGTTTTTACTGCACGCCAATAGACTGGGTGAGAAGTATGGCATTCCGGCTCGGGACATTCTTATAGAGCTGGGGCGTAAAAAAATGATTGGTGGTCAAGAAGATATGATCGAAGACACAGCACTGAGCATGCTTAAGGCCCGCCAAGGTAATTCGGCACAGTAAGGGCAGCGTTAGTTAAATTCGAGTGTTACGCCCAGTTTTGCAAGCGCAGAGGTCGATTGCTGCAACTCCCACGTAGTCAAAGGGTGCAACTCGCGCCAATCTTTGGGGAGTGAAAAGACGAGGCGTTCAGCATCTGTCTGGACGCTAAAGTCGGGTAGGTCTTCGTGTATTTCGACATACTTCAACACGGCGGCGATTCGGAGAAGGGCGACCATCCGCTTCACTTTTAGCAGCTGGTTTTTGGGCACGGCATTGAACAACGCGGACTTTATCTTTCCTTGCTGTCCGTAAACCAAAATTGACATAAGTTCTTGTTCGCGCTGTGCAAAGCCAGGTAGGTCGGAATTCTCCAAAAGATACGCTGAATGCCGATTGAAGTTTTTCTGCGATATTGCCAAGCCAATCTCATGGCATCGGCCAGCCCAGTGCAAAAGCTCCGTATCACTCTCGTCAAGCGTCCACTCGTCGGCGACTTTCTCTGCTAGCCAGCACACCCGATCGCCGACAATCTGTGCATTGGCTTCATCGACGCCGTAACGCGCCAATAACGCCGTCACCGTACGCTCTCGCACATCCTCATGAGTCAGTCTGCCTATCAAGTCGTAAAGTACCCCTTCGCGCAGTGCGCCGGGGGACACGCGTAACGTATCGATCTCCAGACCATCGAAAATAGCTTGAGTGATGGCAACGCCGGCAGTAATAACTTGGCGACGGTTTTCGTTGAGCCCCTCCATCTCAATATCGCATGCTGCGTCAAATTTAAGGAGCCGTTTTCGGAGCTTTTCCAGAGAATTTCTATCGATTCCTTGAGTCCGCCAGCCCGCCGTGCAAATAAGCGTCTCAATGGCTTGCAGGGTGCCTGAAGATCCGACGGCTTCGGCCCAATGCTTTGCCTTGAACTGCTTTTTAATGTGGGACACCTCGACGAGAGCCCGATCATAAGCTGCCTGATAGTTTTTCTTACTCATTACGCCTTTTGGGAAATGATCTTGTGCGTAGGTCACACAGCCAATTTGTAAACTTTCAAGACGTAATGGTTCAAATCGCTGCCCGATAATAAACTCTGTACTACCTCCACCGATATCGATTACTAAACGGCTCGTTTCGTCATCAGCTAACGTGTGTGCCACGCCGAGATAGACTAAGCGCGCCTCTTCCCGTCCGTAAACGACGTCAACGGGGACATTAAGAATCCGTTCTGCAGGTTCGGTAAATGCGCGCCGGTTTTTTGCTTGTCGCAGCGCGTTTGTGCCTACAACGCGAATTCGTGCTAGATCGGTGATGGCGAGTAATTGTGAGAATCGACTCAAGCAGTCAAGCCCACGTTCAATAGCATCGTCAGATAAGCGGCCTCTACGCAAGCCGGCACCAAGTTGCACTTTCTCAGCTAGGGTTTCGATCGGCTTGAGTTCACCATGCTCGAGTCGCGCGATTATCAAGTGAAACGAGTTACTACCAATATCTATAGCAGCAAGCAGCGATCCCTCTGATAGTGGCTTAAAGCGGTGGGGCAAAATGGCTTCCTCGTGCATGTTCAATTCGTGCGTACGGTATCACATGCCTGGGCGCATATTTCGATGGGGTGTTCCTACCGTAAAGCGGTGTTTGAATCTGGCGAATCAAACGTCGTCAATTAGCTGCCGAGGTAGTCGGTCCGGAAGCCGTGTAAGAAGTTCATAGCCGATGGTTTGTGCATGCTCGGCCACAGTGTCGACACTGACGTTATCCCCCCACAGTTGAGCGACAGAACCAACCCGCACTGAAGCATGATCGGTAACATCAACGGTAATCATGTCCATAGATACACGACCGACAAGAGGGCATATCTGCCCGTCAATGTACACGGGCGTGCCGTTGCGCGCCGTTCGTGGGTAGCCATCACCGTATCCAACCGCAACGGTGGCGATCACACTGTCGCGCTCAGCAGTCCATCGACCACCGTAGCCAACACTGTCCCCTGCTGGAATCGATCGAAGCGCCATAACCTCTGAGTTCAGGGCCATCACGGGCAGCAAGGGGAGCATATCCATGTGCGCCGCAGCGCTTCCTCCGTAGAGCATATAGCCTAAACGATGCCAGTCACATTCCGAGGATAAATGGTGAATCAATCCCGCTGAATTGAGAAGGCTTGTCGGCATCGAGAGTCCCTGAGTAACCTCGCGCCATTGTTTGAGTTGCTCCAGGTTCAGAGGCGAGTCTTGACGTTCGGCATTTGCAAGGTGGGTCACGAGTGTTGGTGTGTCGATACCCAGACTGCTAAGGCGTGAGAGCGCGGTGCTGATATCGCTTGTTGCTATGCCAAGCCTATGCATACCCGTATCGAGCTTAAGCCAGACACTATCCGCAAGCGCACGTTTATGCGACGCAGATAGGCCTTCGAGTAGCTCTATCTGCTCGAAGCTGTGGATCACAGTCCAGCATTGGTTCTTTATGATCGTGTGACAATCGTCGAGATCAAAGGGTCCTTCCAAAATGAGAATGGGCTGCTTAATTCCCATCTCTCGCAGTTCTGTCGCTTCCTCGCAAATCGCGACGGCAAATGCATCCATAACAGGCGCTAATGCATGTGCGCATGCGGATAGACCGTGTCCATAGGCATTGGCTTTTACTGCGGCCATCATTTTCTTGTCATCGCTCAAAGAGCGCGCCACCCGCGCGTTGTGCCTAAGTGCGCCGACGTTGATCGTGATGTGAGTTGGGCGAGGCATGTTTGTTAATCAGTATTCGAAACGAAAACGAGAGAAAAGACGCTGCGCTTCAGACCACATGGGACCAGGTTGACCACTCGCCACAGGCTTGTTGTCAATGTAAGTAACAGGTGCCACTTCTTTTGTTGAACTGGTAAGCCACACTTCTTCAGCGGCGAGAAGCTCACCGCGTGTAACCGGCCGCTCTTCCAGTGGCCAATCAGTTTCCTTGCGAATCATATCGATCAGCATATTGCGCGTGATACCCGGTAATTTTTGATGATCTAGCTCGGGGGTAACGATGGTACCGTTACTGACAACAAAGACATTGCAGGCCGCGGCTTCTGTGAGTTCGTCACAATCATTGAACAGTAAGATTTCATCTGCGCCGCTATCCACGCCTTCCATCATGTGCAACACATTGCCCAGCAATGCTACTGACTTTATATGACAGCGTTTCCAGCGCAAGTCGAGGCCAGTGGCTACCGACAAGCAGTGGGCGGTGTCTTTATCGCCACTGGCTGCGGGCTCGATTTCATAGGTGTAAGCGAAGACGGTAGGCGACACAGTCTCCGGAAACCGGTGGGCTCGTTTCTCCGCGACACCCCGTGTCACCTGTAGGTAGATTGCTAGGTTTCCGGCACCATTGCGGGAGAGGAGGTCATCAAAAAACCTCTGCCACGTTTCCTCATTGTGGGGATTGGGTATGCCGATGGCCGCCAGGCCATGCGCAAGTCTTTGCATATGGCGAGAGAATCCGACAAGTTGTCCACCGTAGCTCGGAATCACTTCATAAATGCCGTCTCCAAATAAGAAGCCACGATCCATCGGCGATACGCGCGCTTCGTCGAGAGGCACAAGCACACCGTTGAGCAGTGCTGTTGTTGTCGATGTCGATGTCGTCATTATTCAGACACTCCCCGCGTCGCTATATCCGCACATATCATGCGCATTTGTTCAATAATGTTAGCCCCGGCATTCTCGGGCAGCCCATCTTCAGTGGGCGTTGCTTGGTGCGTGACACCATCTACCGCACCCACTTCAACTAGTCGCTCTAGCAAGGGTGTCGGATCAAGCCAGCTTAAAACGGGCATACCCTGCATGAATTCAGACATCGCTATGAGCCCATAGGCGCCCCAATTGGAGACATCAGCGACGATCAACTCATCACATGTCGATACCGCTGGCCGTATATTTAACGTCTGCAAAACGTTGCCCGCTTTGGCCATGCCTATTTCATTGCCCCCATCACCAATGGCAATAACTGGGCACGTGGCTAACTCTATATAAGGCTCCGCGGGTCTACATGCAGCGGTAATATCGACGCCGGCGATATTATAGTATCGACCATCCGCTGCAGCTCCTGGTCTTTCAATAACAATTACCAAAATTGGTTCGATCTCCGCTAACAGCTGATTCGCATATTCCTCAGCGGTATCCCGATCAAACGTGTTTAACGTTCGCGCGCGAACCATACCATCGAGCGCATCGACTAATGGTCCGCCGGCCAATAACCAGGGCCGCAGACCAAGCTGCTCACAGTGCTCGTAAAGTGCTAGCGCGCCCGCTGGGCCATCGGTTTCAAATGTTTCTGCTACAGGGAAACCAGTGCAAATTAAGACGTCACCCTGGCGTGCTGCTAGGAGTTGTGCGGCGCGATAAAGATACCCAGCAGGCAGTGCATCGCGAACGCGTGCCATGCCCCGAGGATTCTGCGCCACCAAACACGCTTCAAGCTGCTGGCTCAGTGCTTCCGCGATGACGTGTCGGTGGGTCAGGGAGAGCTCCTTAATTGAGCAAGTGTTAGCTCAGCTTCATAATTTTTCTCAAGCCAGAGTATACGGTCTGCTTCGGTGGGATCCACAGCAATAAATTTAACGGGAGTGCCGATGCTGGCTTGGGAAAGTCGAGCACAATCGACTGATAAGACGGCACCCAGTTTTGGATAGCCGCCAACAGTTTGGCGATCGGCGAGTAACACGATGGGTTGCCCGTCGGGTGGTATTTGAATCGCGCCTAAACAGGTGCTTTCGGACCACAGTTTAGAAACGCCAGTATTCACCGCGGGGCCTGACAGCCGAATACCCATTCGATCACGATTATGACCAACAGAAAAACGCGTATTGTGAAACGTATCGACTACTGCATTGCTAATAAGTTCCGTTTGAAAGCCCGGTATGTAACGCAGGTTCAACTGGCTTTCAGTACGGGGGGGTGCCGCGTATTGGTACGCCGACAGACAAGGGCCAATATCACCATAGGGCACGCTATCGCCTGGGCATAAATTCGCGCCAATGCCGTCACGCATGACCACACTTCGACTGCCCAACACGGGCTCGCTGCGGACGCCACCAGCAATTGACAGGTAGCTGTAAACCCCGTGCTGCGAATGGCCGATAGTGAGCTCGCTACCCGAGCGAACGAATAATGTCGTGTTCATCGGCTTGTCATGCCCATCGATGGCAATGGGCGCATCTGCTCCCGTCACTGCTATGGACGTATCGTGGCTAAAGCAACACCGAAAGCCGGCTAACGTTATCTCGATTGCTGCTGCAGAGAGGGAATTGCCCACTAGTCGTTGTCCGAGTCTATAGGCAAAGCCGTCGATAGCCCCGCCTTGTGTGATACCGGAGTCGAGGTAGCCAAAACGACCCTGATCCTGAACAACCGCTAATAGTCCCACGTCTGAAACGATGAGCTGATTGAGTGTCGACTCAGTCATTGCTGTCACCGACGGTTAACACTTGAGTTAACGGCCCAATGAGTGCAAAGCCTGCTGCGTTTTGTGGTCAAAGCTCGCCGCCTAAAGCAACAAATTGCTCGCAATCAATAGGCTCAAATCTGACCCATTGTCCGATGTTGATAAGTGTCGGAGGTGTAGCGTTTACATCGAATAATAGTGTTGGGCAACGCCCGATGATGTGCCAGCCACCAGGCGAGACCTTCGGGTAGACCGCGGTTTGACGATCAGCGATCGCGACACTGCCGGCAGGTACTGCGCGCCGTGGAGTGGCCAGGCGGGGGACGGCTAGACGCTCATCGACTTCGCCTAAATAGCTAAAGCCCGGTGCAAATCCATTAGCATAGGCAAAATAGACCTGCCCACTATGGATTGCTATTAGTTCCTCAAGTGAGAGCCCTTTATGTTCAGCCAGCGATAGGAGATCGGGCGCTACGTCGGGGGAGTAAAGTGTGGGAAGAGCGATAACATGTGCATCGTTGGAAGAAAAGAAATCTCCTGCATAGCGCGCTGTGATTTTGGCAATATCGAGAGACGCCAGTAGGCGTTGCACGCGCTCTCTGGGATAGTGTGTGAAGTCAATAAAGACAGTTAGCGTGGTGTAGCCAATGGCACTATCTATCCAGGCATTACCCAGTAGTTCTCTGATCTCTTGCTGCAGCGCGACAAGCCCTTGGGTTGTGGATGGGGAAGGGTGCTCGCTAAGCACCAGCCGCAAGGCATTCTCTCCAGCAGGTGTCCAGTCCATAGGGATTACGGCGCGGGCTCCATTAAAGCGCTTCGAATCGAGCGTATAATCTCGAGAGCCTCGGGCGTGTCACCATGCACGCATAATGTGTCCGGCCGTAGTGACAGTTTCCGACCGCGCGAGCAGCGCAAGGTGCCTTGTGCGATTGAGAGTGCTTGTTGCGTGGCCTGCTCACGGCTGAGTAGGGCGCCGGCCTTGTCCCTCGACATAAGATGACCGGCGCTTGTGTAACCTCGGTCGGCAAAGGCTTCAAAACGCAAGATCAGCCCATATTCTACGCCCAGCTGAACAATTTTTTTGTCTTTTGGCGTTGCGAGTACCACAAGGTCAACCGGCCGATGCCACGTGGCAACCGCGCGCATGACATCATCAAGAAGATCCAAGTCCGTTATCATGTCGTTGTAAAGCGCCCCGTGAGGCTTCACGTAACCTATTTTGCAGCCTTCGGTGCGCGCAATACCATCAAGTGCTGCCATTTGGTAGTGCAACATATCGACCAATGCGTCTCCGCGGACGTTCATTGATCGTCGACCAAAGCCCATTAAATCCGGATAAGAAACGTGTGCGCCAATCTCTACTTTATGCTGCTTAGCCAGACGCACACAGCGTCGCATGACTGATGGATCACCCGCGTGGTAACCGCAAGCGATATTCGCGGCATCGATGAGCGGCATAACCTCTACATCCGAACCCATGATCCAACTGCCGTAACTCTCGCCAAGGTCACAGTTGATAGTTAGAGATCGAGTTGATTCACTTTTTTTTGCCATAGTTTACAGTACCGCGAGCTCCGCATTGCGTGTGTCAGTAATCAGCATGTAGCCAGGATAGTGGGTAAAAGCCAGAGGTAATTTGGCCTGCTCCAAAGCCATTTGCGGCGTCACACCGCAGGCCCAGAAAACAGGCACTTCTTCCGGGTGTACGGTAACACGAGCGCCAAAGTCAGGGGTGTCAAGGTTCGATATACCAATAGCCTCCGGTGCGCCAAAATGTATTGGGGCGCCGTGCACTGAGGGAAAGCGCGAGCAAATCTGAATGGCTCGAATGGCATCTTTAGGAATCATTGGCCGCATACTCACCACCATATTGCCGGCAAAAGCACCTGCTGGCTGGCAAGCGATGTCCGTCCTGTACATGGGGACATTGACGCCCTCAGTAATATTGCGAATCTCGATGCCTGCGGCCAGCAACGCCTCCTCAAAGGAGAACGAACAGCCCAATGCGAACGCGACATGATCGTCTTGCCACGCGTCCATCAAATTGGTTGGTGTAGCCGTAGCGCAGCCATTTTCCCAGCGCCGGTACAGAGGCGCATCAGTCCGCACGTCAATATCAACGCCGAGATCTGGAAGTGTGGGATCACCTGGCTCTGGACTCATCGCAAGTAGTGGACAAGGCTTCGGGTTACGTTGACAAAACGACATGAAATCGGCGGCATAATCGGCCGGTACAATCACTAAATTGCACTGCACGTAGCCCGGCGCGACACCGCTTGTGACATCGGAAAAGTCGCCGCTGCGAATACGCTGACGGATCAGGTGAGGAGGGCTTGTGTCAACGGAGTGATTCAATAATTTATCCCTTTACGGCGTCTGTGTCAGAGTGCATTAAGGTGTAAGATTACACAATGAAAATCATAACGGAGTGTTTCATGCCTCACTTTTCGGTAACCGCTAAAGCAACCCCTTCGAAACCCGCCTATATCATGGCGAACACAGGGGAGGTTATTACTTACGCTGAGCTCGATAGCAAGAGTAATCAAATAGCGCAGTTGTTCCGTCTATGTGGACTGCGAAAGGGCGACCACATCGCAATGATGCTGCTTAACTGCAGCGAGTTCCTGCAGATTGCTACCGCGGCAATGCGCACGGGTCTTATTTTTACGCCGATTAGCACGCACCTGAAAGTCGATGAGACCGCCTATATTCTCGAAAATTGCGGCGCCAAGCTGTTTGTGGCTTCTGCAGCACTCGACGCAGTTGCCACGCAATTGAGAGGCAAGGTCGCTGGTATCGAGCGTTTTTATATGGTCGGCGGCATAAGTGATGGTTTTGAATCATGGGAAGAGGCAGTTGACGTAATGCCCAATCTGCCCGTCGATGATCAATTCATGGGGTCCCCCATGCTCTACTCATCGGGAACAACGGGTAAACCCAAAGGGATATTTATCCCTCCAGCTACTGAGCTATTTGACGCCCCTGGCACGCTGACTGGCTCGTTAGCGCCAGCTTTTGGATTCGGCCCTGAGACAACGTATTTATCGCCGGCACCGCTCTATCACGCCGCGCCACTGCATTACAATTTGATGGTGCTGGACACCGGCGGCACATCGATTGTGATGGAGCGATTTGATCCAGAGCGCGCGCTTGCGTTAATTGAAGAGCACCGTGTGACACACAGTCAGTGGGTGCCAATCATGTTTGTGCGAATGCTCAAACTGGCGCAGGAGGTGCGAGATCGCTATGACGTCAGCTCCATGCAAATTGCTATTCACGCGGCAGCTCCTTGTCCTATCGAAGTGAAAGAACAAATGATCGAGTGGTGGGGGCCGGTCATCGTTGAGTATTACTCTTCGAGCGAGGCCGCCGGTTTTACCGTCATCGACTCGCCGACATGGCTCGCTCACAAGGGGTCAGTGGGAAAGCCCTTATTTGGCGTGCCACACATTCTCGATGAAGACGGAAACGAGCTTGCGACGGGCGAAATAGGCACAGTGTATTTCTCAGATCTCCAGAATAAATTCGAATACCACAACGAACCCGAGAAAACAGCGGAAGCCTATAATGATAGAGGTTGGTCCAGTTGTGGCGATGTAGGCTACTTAGACGCAGAAGGGTTTTTGTATCTCACGGATCGAAAGAATTTCACCATTATTACGGGTGGCGTCAATGTGTATCCCGCCGAGATTGAAAACGTCCTCATCGGCCACGCTAAGGTAGCTGACGTTGCTGTGTTTGGCATCCCTGATGACGAGTTTGGCGAGGTTGTTCAGGCGGTGGTTCAGCCTGCGAACTGGGCTGATGCGACCGATGAGACGGCTTTTGAGCTCCTTGAGTGGCTACGTGAGCGATTATCGTCGATTAAGGTGCCTAAAAATCTCGACTTCAACGAGCAGTTGCCTCGGATGGACAATGGCAAGCTGTACAAGCGCCATCTTATGGAGGCGTACAAAAATCGCGAGGGCTAGCGCCAGGTGCAGAAAGGTACGCATAAACGTGTTCTAACCGGGCTAGTTACGATAAGGTAGCGTGAAGATTTTCCCATTAAAGAGGTATCCCAGTGGGTAAACGAGCAAGAAGGTTGAAGGCACTTAATAACGAAATGGTGACAGCCGAAAGCTACGATCAGTGGCGAGCCGCGGCCATAGAGCATGATGAAGTGTCTGGTATGGCTGAGTGGCGTGAGGTTGAGAACACGGATCTTTTTGATTTCGCACAGATACGTTTACGCCTCGATCGCCTTCAATCTCTGCGAGCGCGCAATGATTACCAAGGCTTGCTCTTTGCCCTCAATGAAGGCATACACGGCAATATGGGCGGCATGGGGAAAAGCGCTCTCTATCGCCAGGCAAAATTTGGCACTAAACGGCTTATTGAGGACTACATAACCGAAATTGACGCCTCTTTGCGGCTAATCGCTGAGTTAGATGACGAGATTATTCCGGCCCAACAAAAGGTTGAATTCTTTTACCGCTGCAACGTCTGTTTTGGTCGTTCAGCGCTCATGCTCAGCGGTGGTGGCGTGCTGGGTTTTCTGCATTTAGGCGTCATCAATATTCTAGTTGAGCAGGGCCTGTTACCTCGGGTGATTTCTGGCTCTAGTGCAGGCTCGCTCGTGGCGGGTGTGCTGGCTTGCCATACCGATGAAGAGATGACTCAATTCCGTGATCCTGAAATTATGCGGGGAGAGGCTCGTAAGGACACTAATTTCTTTAGGCGCTTGCTGCTTGGAACAGGCCCGCACCTGAGCCTTGACGATTTGGAAGAGCTAATCGAACGTCTAGTGCCGAATATGACGTTTGAAGAGGCTTACGCCAAAACCGGTCGGCAAGTCAGTGTCACTGTCGCACCCGCACAGCCTCATCAACGCTCACGCCTGCTCAACGCCGTAACATCGCCCAATGTCTATATCCGATCGGCGGTAATGGCATCGTGCGCGGTGCCGGGGGTGTTTCCCCCCGTGATGCTGATGGCAAAAAATGTTCATGGAGAGCCTCAGCCTTATCTGCCTGGCCGTCGCTGGATCGATGGTTCTGTTGCGGATGATTTGCCGGCAAAACGCTTATCGCGTTTGTTTAGCACCAATCACTACATCGTGAGCATGGTGAATCCCATAGCTACGGCATTCTTGGCCAAAGACGAGAAAAAAAGTGTGCTGCGCAGCGCGGCAGGGAGTTTAGGTGTTGGTGTTGGGCGTGAGGTGCTTAATTTTTATCGTGGCATTGCACAAAAGTATGGTGATAACTGGCCGCGCTTTAACATGGCATTACACGGACTCCACGCGTTGATGGATCAGGAGTACTCCGGTGACATTAACATTGTCCCGAGCTTTCGCATTGCCAACCCACTGCGCTTGCTGTCTCACTTGAATGAGTCTGAGCTACTTGAAATCATTCAGTATGGAGAGCGCGCTTGCTTTGAAAAGGTAGAATCAATTAGACGCTGCACCATGATTTCACGAACGCTAGAGGACATTCTTTATCGCTTTGAATACGGTGACTTGCGCCCTGACCCTAAAAAGGTTCATCGACCCCGTTCATCTCGACGCCGTCCTCCACCCACGAAAGCTCAGCTAGAGCGGCTAACTAAGTCGGTATCCGCCAAGGGCTCGGCGAAGAAGGCCGCAGTTCGCTCAAAGGCGGGCTCTCGATCAGCAGGTGTGGTGACGCACTAGCGTTTTAAGTTTACGCCAGGTGAATAAGTAGAGAGTAATAGTAGGGCGCGTTAGCGCCCGTCTATAGCTTTTAAGCCTAAGTCGGCTAGGGGCTGAACCAAATCTCCTCGACTCGCGGCATCCGGGCTTGAGGCATTGCCGTCAAGAGCACGCTTTTTCACCCCTTGCACAATGGCTGCTAGGCGAAAGTAGCAAAACGCTAGATAAAAATTCCAATCGTTTATGCCGCTGCGCCCAGTCCGCTCGCAGTATCGCGCGATGTATTCCTCGTCACTGGGAATCCCCAAAGGCTTGCGCTCGATCCCGGCCATGCCATTAATACTGCCGCCTCTCGGAAGTTGCCAAGCCATCACTTGGTACGCCAAATCAGCTATCGGATTGCCTAGCGTCGACAACTCCCAATCGAGGACAGCGATGATCTTGGGCTCAGTTGGATGCCACATAACGTTGTCAAGCCTATAGTCGCCATGGACCAAGCTAACTCTACCGTCATCGACAGGCATATTGGCGGGTAGCCATTCAATAAGCCGCTCCATCGCCGGCAGATTCCCCGTCTCAGAAGCTCGATATTGCTTGGTCCACCGGCCGACCTGCCGTTCGAAATAGTTGCCCGGTTTACCGTAGTCAGCTAGGCCAACCGCGTTGATGTCAACAGAGTGAAGCTCGGCTAACACACGATTCATCTCGTCATAGCATGCGGTGCGATCTGCCTGATTGAGATCTTCTAAAACAGGATCCCACATTACCCGACCATCGAGATATTCCATTACGTAGAACATCGAGCCAATTACGGTGTCGTCCTCGCATAGCGCGATGGTTTCTGGAACGGGTACACCGGTATCTTGAAGTGCTGAGATGACTCTGTACTCGCGGTCAACCATGTGCGCGGAGGCTAGTAGTTGTCCGGGTGGTTTGCGTCTAAGGACATAGTGTTCCTTGCCCGCGGTGAGCTTAAATGTTGGATTTGACTGGCCACCTGCAAATTTCTCAGCTGTTAGCGGACCGTCAAAGGCCGGCACAAAGTCTCTTAGCCAGCTATTTAGACGACTAATATCAAGCGTTTGGGTGCTCACACTGCATCTCCTGAGTTACCTATTACAACTAAAATTCGAACATTCGGAAAAAAACTGTATTTGAAGTTGGAAAGTTTGAACCTTGAGTATGCTGTGGTTATGCTTGGCACCGCAAGTTCCTGCTATTACATAAGAAAGCTGTTGGGAGAACTAATGAGCATTATTGAGCATTACAAAGCGGCGCGTGACCTAACTTTACAAAGCGGTACGCTCTTCGAGGTTGGCCCGCAAAATGTTGGCGGGCAAGAACTGCTGGGTTACGTCAACGCGCCTGGCTCAATGCGCGACTTGTGGCTCTTATCCACAGGTCATGGCGACAATGAATATCTCGTCTATGGCGATGAGCGTTGGACGTATACGGAAGCCGCTGCCGACGTTGCTGCCTTCGCTTGTTGGCTCAAGAGTCAGGGGATTGAATCCGGCGATCGCGTAGCGATCTCCATGCGTAATTATCCTGAATGGATGCTGGCTCACTGGGCCATCAATTCCATTGGCGCGGTTGCCGTAGGAATGAACGCCTGGTGGGTGGGAGAAGAAATGTCCTATGCACTAAAGGATTCTAAGCCGCGAATACTGATAGCCGATGACCGTCGATTGGCAACGTTCGCTACCATCGCGGACGAATTCCCTGATATGGCTGTGGTCTCAGTACGCGCCGACGACTCACCAGTAGCCGCGACCACGTGGCAAGCCGCCACTGCTGCCGGAGGCGACATGCCAGACGTCGTCATAGACCCTGACAGCGAGGCCATGATTTTTTATACGTCCGGTACAACTGGCCGACCGAAAGGTGCTCAGCTGACCCATAGAAGCTGCGTTGCAAACGTTATCAATGTCGCTTCAATGGGCAGGATTTATGCAACGACTCAAGCGCGAGTGCGGGGGGCGGAGGTTAGTGAGCCAGTAGCCCCTCCAGCACCGGCAGCGCTAATTGCCACACCTCTTTTTCACGTCACAGCGAACAACTGTATTTTGCAAGGCGGCACAGTAGCCGGCGGCAAATTTGTACTCATGTATAAGTGGGATCCGATCGAAGCTATGCGGCTTATTCAAGCGGAGAAGCTCAACACGCTGAGTGCTGTCCCGATGATGACCCGGGAGTTACTCAACCACTCCGATCGCGACGACTATGATTTGAGCTCTCTCACCTCTATGGGTGGTGGTGGCGCAGCAATGCAGCCAGACTTGGTTGGCAAAGTCGCCGTGGAAACCAAGCGCGCCAAGCCTACCCAGGGATATGGGATGACCGAAGTCAGTGGCATCATTACTTATATTGCCGGGGATATTTTTCTCGAGCGTCCGGAGAGTGCAGGCCCCTTGGTGCCGACGCTCGAAGGCTGTGCCCGCGACAAAGACGGTAATGCGTTGCCTGCCGGTGAGATCGGAGAAATCTGTGTCCGAGGCACCCCTGTGATCAAAGGTTATCTTAACCGCCCAGACGCCACGGCTGAGACTATCGTTGATGGCTGGCTGCATACTGGTGACCTCGGCTACTTTGACGAAGACGGGTTTATTTATTTAGTAGACCGCGCCAAAGATATGATTTTACGAGGCGGCGAAAATATTTATGGCGCCGAGGTAGAGAACGCAATTTTTGATCATCCGGCGGTATTGGAGTGCGTCGCTTTTGCCGTGCCCGATGAGCGGTTAGGCGAAGAAGTCGGCGCTGCCATCCACCTTAAAGACGGTGCGCTACTCGACGCGTCTGGTCTACGTGAGCACTTGTCGGCGAAATTGGCGGCGTTCAAGATACCGCGCTACATGTGGTTTCTAGCAGAGCCATTGCCGCGCAACGCTAACGGCAAATTTTTAAAGCGAGAGCTTAAGGACGTACTTGATACTGCCAGTGCGGACTAAAACCGACTGCGCACCGCTTCCAACCGAGGATGCTGAGCAGGTCGTTCAACGCGTCCATAGCGATTGCCTCCGGGCTGCGGCGATTCTAGGCATACCGCTCAACCCGCCCCCGGTGCTCTTCGATTTAAAAGGATCGGCGGCGGGGATGTTCTGCGCCCGTGGTCGTGACGTTTGGTTACGCTTTAACCCATGGCTATTTGCCAATGACTTCGTTACGCATCTAAACGATACCGTCACTCACGAAGTCGCGCACCTTGGGATTCATCGACTGTTTCGAGGCGGCAGGGGGGTGCGGCCACACGGCGCTGAATGGCAGGGGCTTATGCTCGCGTTGGGGGCTAACCCCCGCGCCACCTTTACCGGTGATATGTCAAATATTCCCATGCGACGGCAGCGGCGGTTTAGCTACGTTTGTGGCTGCCAGAAACATGAGGTATCGACCACTCGCCACAACCGTATTCATCGTTATGGCACCGTATACCGCTGTCGCTATTGCGGAGAGAACCTCCGTCAAAGCCACGCAGAGTAAAATATTCAATTCAGGCCTTAATTGATGCTTGGCGCTTGGCGCCCAAGTGGTTAATCTGTACTCCCGAGACGAAAAACATACGGAGAGTTCAATGCTTGCTCGTCATTTTACCGAAGAACAGCAAATGTTCCGCGAGGCTTACCGCCGGTTTTTGGCAGAGGAGATCGTTCCTCATATGGAGGCTTGGCGAGAAGCAGGTATTGTAGACCGCAGCGCTTTTAAAAAGGCGGGAGATCAAGGGTTCCTAATGGTCTGGCCGGGAGAAGAGTACGGCGGCATGAACGACTATGATATCCGTTGGGAACAAGTGATTATCGAGGAGCTTTCATATGCTCGCGCTTCCGATTGGTTTGGATCACTGCACAGTCGGATCGTGGGTCCTTACATCACCCGTTTTGGCAGTAAGGAGCAACAAGATCGATACATGCCCGGTGCGGTGAGTGGCGACATCATCTTGGCGATCGCGATGACCGAGCCCGATGCTGGGAGCAATCTAGCCGGAATGCGAACCAGTGCTGTAGAGCACGATGACCATTGGGTGCTGAACGGACAGAAAACCTATATTTCCAATGGTATTAACTGCGACCTCGTCGTGGTTGCCGCGAAGACCGACCCTGACAACAATCCTCATGCCATGACCTTGTTTCTCGTAGAGTCGGGCTTTGAGGGTTTTGATCGCGGCCGTAATCTAAAAAAACTCGGGCTTAAAGCACAAGATACAGCCGAACTGTTTTTCAATGATTGCAAGGTGCCCAAGGAAAACGTTCTGGGTGAGGTGCACAAAGGCTTCTATTACCTTATGGAAGGGTTGGCTGAAGAACGCCTTTTAGGCGCTATTGGTTACCTTGCTGCAGCACAACTGTCCTGGGATTTAACAGCAGACTTTGTCAAAGAGCGTCAGGTGTTTGGCAAGCCATTGGCGCATATGCAAAACACCCAGTTCAAGCTCGCCGAATTGCGCACTGAGCTCGACATCACCCAAAGTTTTGTTGATCAATGCACCCTCGCGTTTAATGCTGGTACTTTGAGCCCATCGGATGCAGCAAAAGCAAAATTAAAGACCTCCGAACTGCAGCAAAAAGTCGCCGACGACGGACTTCAACTGCATGGTGGCGCCGGTTTTATGGATGAATACGCCATTAGTCGTCAGAGCGCGGACGCTAAGATTGCTACCATCTATGCGGGCAGCTCCGAGATCATGAAAATGATCATAGGCCGAGACTGCCTGGGCGATGATTACCAGCCGTTTAACACTCGTAACTTCTAGCCACATTGTTACGTAGATAACCCCAAGGATAAAACCGAGAAAAAGTTATGAGTGAATTTGAAACGGTGACAGTTGAGTCTGATGGTCCAGTCGCTACCCTGACTATGAATCGTCCCGACAAGATGAACACCTTTAACACTGCTTTACGGCGAGACGTCCTTGCTGCCGCGCGACAACTCAATCTTGACGACAGCATAAGAGTCGTTGTGCTTACGGGTGCTGGACGTGCTTTTGGGGCAGGAGCGGATTTAAGCGAGTCTCAGGCGGTGGGGATTGGGGGCGGCAACGAGGTTCAGGATCAACTGGAACATGAATATAAGCCGGGTGTGTTGGCGATTGCAGAGTCACCCAAGGTGTGGATTGCGGCGATTAATGGACCGTGCGCGGGTATAAGCTACTCCTATGCAATGGCGTGTGACATCGCGCTCATGGCTGAATCTTCTTTCTTGTACCAGCCTTTTGCAAATATTGGATTAATACCAGACGGTGGCAGCACTTGGTTGTTATCGCGTTTAGTAGGGCCGCGTAAGGCGTTTGAACTGATGATTAGCGGTGAAAAAGTTGGTGCGTCTCTGGCGTGTGAGTTAGGGTTAGCCAATCAAGTGTTAAGCGATACTCGCTTCCGCGAAGATTCGGCGCTCTATGCGCAACACATTGCAAGTAAATCGCCGTTGGCATTGCGCTACACCAAAGAAGCCTTAAGAATTGCCGGTGACAGTACGTTATCGGAAGCAATCTCGACTGAAGCGAGATTGCAGAAGGTATGTATCGATAGCGAAGATTGTAGTGCGGCGATTAACGCATTTTTCGCCCGAGAAACTTACGAGTGGCAGGGTCGCTAAAAAACCTCTGAGAAAATTTAAAACATGAAAATAATAAACAAACAGTGTTGTATCGCGGCCCTTGCCTTTGTCACGACCACTGTCTCAGCGGCCGATAAGCAACTTCTTTGGGGTGATACGCATTTGCACACCACGTATTCATCAGATGCGTTTGCGAATAATAATTTGACGGCCACCCCCGATGTCGCGTATCGATTTGCCAAGGGCGAGCCCGTGCTGCATCCTTATAACGGCACCCGAGTGCAGCTAGAGCGCCCGCTCGATTTTTTGGTGGTTTCAGATCACGCTGAATACATGGGCGTGGTGCGCAGCACATACTTTAACGGTGTCGATAACCAAGGTTTAGATTGGATTACCCAGTTTAAGGCGTGGATTGCATCGGTCATTTTAACGGATGCGATCGATGATCAAGCCGGTCGTGATTTGTTCTTGGATGTCCTTCCTGACCCATTTGATAACCCAACTGACGCTGCAGAAGTATGGGAGGTCAGCGTTGGATGGGTTCCTACACAGCCGCGTGTTGAGGCAGATACCTGGCGACAGATCACAGAGGCGGCCGACCAGCATAACCGGCCCGGAGAATTTAGTGCCATTATTGGCTGGGAGTACAGCAGTATTCCGGGAGGTGGTAACTTACACCGTGTTGTGATGACTGATCTAGACGCGCCAGTAGCCCAAAGCTTTGTGCCGTTTGGGCTCGATCAAAGTGTTTATCCCCAGGACTTATGGCGGTGGTTAGACGATGTTAGCGCAGTCACGAAGGGTGACTTTGTTGCTATCCCTCATAATTCCAATATTTCAAAAGGGGCTATGTTCTCCGCCAAAACACTGCGCGGTGAGCCTATGACGGCTGAGCTTGCCGAGACACGGCGTTATTGGGAGCCCGTAGTTGAGATCACGCAGATAAAGGGCGATTCGGAAACCCATTCGCAGCTGAGTCCTGCTGATCCTTTCGCGGACTTTGAAAACTACCCCTACTATATTCAGAGAGGGCATACGCCCTACAACCCACGTGTCGGTGATTTTATTCGGCCCGCAATGCGGCTTGGGCTTGAGTTGCAATCTGACATCGGTGTCAACCCCTTTCAGTTTGGTGTTATCGGCTCTACAGACGCACACACGGCTTTATCATCCGCCGATGAAGACAATTTCCTCGGTAAAATGGCGACTGACTCAATTCCTACCAATAAGATGTCTTACTGGGGCGATGACGCGAAAGGGACCTTTGGGTGGGCAATGAGCGCATCAGGCCGCGCGGCGGTTTGGGCGAGCGAAAATTCGCGCAGCGCGATCCTCGCGGCGATGCGGCGGCGTGAAGTGTATGCCACTACAGGGCCGCGCATTGGTGTTCGAGTCTATGCCGGTTGGGACCTGTCTGCAAAAGAACTGCAGGCCGCTGACTTCCCATCTAATATCGTAGAGCGCGCTGTACCGATGGGTGGCGAGCTGCAGGCGGCGCTCGATGGCAAGGCACCGACCTTGCTCATAGAGGCAACGGCCGACCCGTCATCCGCTTTTCTTGACCGAGTGCAGGTGGTAAAAGGTTGGCTCGACGACAATGGCGAAAGTCACGAGCACGTATTTGATGTGTCGTGGGCTGGGGACGACCGGGAGCTAGCGGACGGTTCACTCAGGCCGGTAACCGATACGGTCGATCTCAGTACTGGAGCGGTCGACAACAGCGTGGGGGCGCCGCGACTGACTGCAGCGTGGACAGACCCAAGTTTTGAGGCGCAGCAGTCTGCTTTCTACTACGTACGTGTGCTACAGATACCGTCTGCCCGGCACTCGCTCTACGACAAGATAGCGCTAGGTGGTGATGTCGATACGCACCGTCCCGACACCATACAAGAGCGCGCTTACACCTCTGCTATTTGGTATCAGCCGGCTAAGTAGCGATCGCTACTCTCAGCGCCTGCTGCGTGATGCGCGCATGGGCGATAGCGTGCTGGCTGTCGTCGAGTCGCCGGTCCACGGCATCAATTTCCGTCTGCCTAACGGCTGGATTAACCCTGCGCAGATACAGCAGTCGATCACGCTCATTTCCTAACTCGCTTGCAAGCGCGTGTAGAGCGCTATTTTTGAGTGTCGATAGGCGCTCATTCGCAACACGTTCCGCCTCGGCTATTTGCTTCTGAAGCAGTGGTTTTATCTGCCGAATGACATTGGCAGACGTTGTAGGCGGCACGGGTTCCAGCATGCGGTTGAGCGCTTCATGGCCAATGGCCTGTGCCGCTTCCTTGCCCTCGGGCAAAATCACCAAGCGGATCGGAACCATTGGTAAAAAACGGCCTATTTCAAGTGACTCAGGTGCCAAGCAATCGATACCAAACAGCGCCTCAAGAATAACAGAGCCTGGCTTGATCTTGCTGTGCTTAAAAGTGCCCAGGGCGGCATTGCCTAATTCGCTGCCTGCAACCACATCCATGGCTTCACGTATTAAAGGATGTTCCCAAGTGAGAAATTGAATGTCGTCGCGGGCGAGAGCGGTTTCCCGGTCAAATGTGACGGTAATTCCCTCGTCGTCAAGACCGGGAAGTTGACCTGTGATGAGCATTTCCGAGGGCCGCAAGACATAGCATGTTTCTGAGTGGTAATCCTGAGTCACACCAATGCGATCAAACAAGAGTTCCGCATAGTTATCGATCTTCTCTGGCTGCTCTTCTTTTCTTACCGCCTCGATAATATCGCTACCGACGAGTGGGTCATGCGAATTTATTTCCAGTAACCTGTCACGGCCCTTCTGCATCTCTAGCTCTAGGCGCGTGCGCATCGACGCGGTTGCATCAAATAAATCGTGATGCTCCTCCTCAGGGGCCTCCAGCGCTAATGTCAGCGCTGAAAGGAATTCTGCATAGACCGAATGACCCACAGCGCAAGGATGTGTAAATGCGGCCAAACCGTGGTGATGCCAGTAATACAAAACTTCCTGCGCGCTATCGCCAAGATAAGGGACATGAATGTTAACGTCATTGTTTTGCCCGATTCGATCCAGGCGACCGATCCGCTGTTCAAGCAGATCAGGATTCTGAGGTAGGTCAAAGCAAATGAGGTGGTGTGCAAACTGGAAATTTCTACCCTCACTGCCAATCTCTGAGCAGATCAGCGCTTGCGCACCTCCGATTTCATCAGCGAAGAATGCTGCGGCACGGTCTCGCTCCACTAAACTCAGGCCTTCGTGAAAAGCTGCGCACCGGATGCCGGCGCGCATGTGCAAATGGTGCTCTAGAGCGAGGGCAGTTTCAGCATGCGCACATATCACTAGAACTTTCGCTGGGCGCAGCTGACGCAATTTCTCCTCAAGCCAGTGAACACGGGGGTCTTCACTCAGCCACGTTGATTCTGAACATCGCTGTTCAGGATGCAGCTCCCCGCGGTGATCTGCGTAGATGCTTGGACTACTTAAGCGGTACCCCGTGAGTAGCCTTTGCGGGAACCCAGGCACTGAGCTGCGCGTATTTCGAAAGAGTACCCTACCTGTACCGTAGCGATCGAGAAGCTGACGCACCTGACTATCAGTACTCTGGCTGATATCAATGTCATCAGGCAACTCGTCAGGCGTGATTCCCGCTTGAAGCTGCTCAATTAAGGCATTCCACTGGGTGTAATGACGTTGTTCCTCGAGAAATTGCTCTAGAGTATTAAAGCGATCAGGGTCCAGCAGTCGTAGGCGTTCAAAATGGCTTTCGATTCCAGCCTGCTCTGGCGTTGCTGTCAGAAGTAACATGCCTTTGCTTACGCTAGACAGTGTTTCTACGAAGCCATAAAGCGCTTCATCTTCATTGCTACCGCGATGAAGGTGGTGCGCCTCATCAATGACCACCATGTCCCATTCAGCTTCAATCGCCATAGCACGTGCGAAACTGGAGCTGAATAGCGAGTAGGGTGCTAACACTAATTGTTCTGTCTCAAAGGGTGATTCTTCATGGCCTTCTTCAAGCCGAGATTTGTCAAACAAGGCAAAATACAGATTAAAACGGCGCATCATTTCAACGAGCCACTGATGGATGAGAGCATCGGGAACTATGACCAGCACACGGTGCGCGCGACCCGTAAGCAGCTGTTGGGAGAGAATCAAGCCCGCTTCAATGGTTTTACCCAAACCCACTTCATCGGCAAGTAATACACGTGGCGCAAATCGCCGGCCCACTTCTGAGGCAATATAAAGTTGATGCGATAACAGTGATGTTCTGGCACCCAATAGACCCCTGACGGTACTAGCGCTCGCGCTTGCTTGGTGAATGAGCGTGGCATAGCGCAGCCGAAAATCGACTAGCTTGTCGAATTGATTATTGAGTAGTCGATCGATAGGCGCGCTTAGCTGGATGTGAGCATCGAGTTCGAGTTCGGTGATGACTTCGGGCTGCTGTTCACCTTCGACCACATAGGCTAATACACCGTCAAGATCTTCGACATCAGTAACCGTGTACTCATGACCGTTGGCGCGACGCAACGTATCGCCTGCCTTTAATGTGAGGCGAGTGAGAGGAGCTCGATCTAGCGCGTATGTTCGATCTTCTCCGACCGCTGGAAAATGGAGCGTGACTCGCCTGCCATCGATTTCGACCACAATCCCTAGGCCGAGCGTGACGTCGGCATGGCTTACCCACCTTTGCCCAAGCGCGAACTCACTCATGGTGCGTCAAAAAACAGCGCTAGGCTATTTCTCCGTGTGATGGTCAGCAGTTGTTCCACATCGATTTCCTTTAATTCGGCAATCTTTTCGGCAATGAGAGGTAGGTATAGCGGCGAATTGACCCTGCCGCGATAGGGCACGGGCGTGAGATAGGGTGAATCCGTTTCCAGCACAAGTTGGTCGATAGGGGTGGCGCGTACGACGTCACGTACATTTTCAGCTCGGTTAAATGTAGTAATGCCATTGAAGCCCAGATAAAACCCCTCACTAAGGCAGTACTCAGCGAGAGAAAGGCCGCTGGTGAAGCTGTGTATCACCCCTTTTTTACGCAAGCTCTTTGACGCATTCGCTAAAATTGCTTGGGTGTCTTCATCGGCGTCCCGTGTGTGTATGACAACGGGTAGATCGAGTTCTTGAGCCATAGCTAATTGTGCTTCGAATGCAACGGCTTGGGCTCTTCGATCGGCGTGATCATAGTGGTAGTCGAGGCCAATTTCGCCAATCGCAACTATGCGGGGCTGTTGCGCTCCCTCAAAGACAGCTTTGGCAACATCGTCATTCCAGCTATCCGCCTCGTGTGGGTGAATGCCTTGGGTGCCCCAAATATCATCTGCGCGCTGCGCTAACGCTCTGACTACCGATAAGTTATCCGCGGACACAGCAATCGTGACAAAGCGTTCTACGCCTACATCGCGCGCCTGCTGTAAAACGCCATCCAAAGCATCCGGAGCCAGATAGTCGAGGTGGCAGTGGGTTTCTATGATGGGAGTGTTAAACCGGGGGACCGGCCTGGGATTCTTTTTTGACATACCGCTATCAACCTAGATTCAGGCTATATTATCGCATGCTTGACAGCTGAACCCTAGAGTCTCAACCGCGATGTACGGTTCTTACTCGCATATTTCGTACGGTGTCGACGATCTCATTCCATAACCATTGATGGATAGCAGACTGTGCGGTCCTCTCGTGGGCAACCAGTGTGTAATCAACACTTTGTGCTTCATGAGGTGGCAGTGGCAGGGCAATCACATCGCGAGTTGCCCCCTCGTTGCGCGCCAAATAGGCGGGACATACCAGGGTATAATCGGTTTCTCGGAGAACTTCGAGTGCAGTCAGGAGGTGCGATGTTTCTAGCATACCGGTGAGCTCTCCGGCTGACCGTCCTTCTGGCAGTTCCGGCAACTCCACTTCCATACGATCCGATACGTATAAATTAATCGCTGGGTAATAAGATAGCTTCTCTCGCGTAATCGTTTGCCCTATTAGCGGATGTCCCCGCCGAACAAAAATGGCCAAAGGCGAGTTGCCCAGTGATTGATAGCGATACTCGGGTGGGTACTTACTGCGACTGAGCTGGATGGCAAAGTCCAGATCGCCCGACGCCAACTGCTCTAATTGATGCTCAACTCGCGTAATGGTGCGCAGTCGGAGCTTCGGTGCAGCGCGTTGCAGCTTCGCTGATAGGGGCGGCAACAGCGAGATACCGACATACTCGGAGATCGCTATTTGAATCTCGCCTCGGTAAGACGCTGGAGTAAAGTCTTCGCCGTCAAGTAGGGTTTCAATCTTCGATAGGAGCACTTTAAGTTCCGGCCCAATTGACTCGGCGCGGGGCGTCGGTTGCATGCCACGTTTGGAGCGCACGAAAAGTGGGTCGTCGAAGGTTTCTCGAAGTCTTGACAGTGTTTTAGACATGGCGGGTTGTGTAATCGACAGGCGCTTGGCCGCCGCAGATACAGACCGCTCCTCAAGTAGTACATAGAGAGCTACAAGTAAATTCAGGTCAGCTTTGGCGAGGGCTTTAAGGTTCATATGCCCAGTATGCCATAAAAGAATATGTTTAATAATAATAATACATTTGATTTATGTGGCTGCCGAGCTTAGTTTCGCGCCCAGTGTACGTGAGCGCATCCTTGGCGACTGAGCAAGTCGTCATGGTAGTCCACTCAGGTCCGGAGACTTTCTTTTACCCGCCTTCTAGGCGGGTTTTTTTTATCTGAAAATCAGGTCAGGGCCCAGTGACAGGTATCGGTTACCGCTGATGCGGGGCGTTCAGCGGTGACTAGTGTTGGCTTAACGGGTGGTTTGACGGTGGGAGCCTCTAAATCGCTTATTGATGGGCATCAGGGCTAGCGGATGGCTTAAGCGTGCTTGTTTAAGAATACCTGTCCAAGAATACAAACCGGTTTCTGCTATCCTATGACGATGATTCTTCGTTCACTTTTTTACGCCAGCGCATTCATCGCCTTTTATGGTTCTTCTGCCATCGCGACCGAACAACGTCCATTTGGCGTGGGTATCGGTTACCTTGATCAGGCCCTCGAGCCGGTTAATAAGCACACAACTGAGGAGCCTCTCGATCACACTGCGCGGGTTAACACAATTAGTGTGCTTGAAGCAGAGATAGGGCCGTATCACCCCAAACTGTCTGAAGCACTTCTCGAAGCGGCTGAACAAGCGTTACGAGCAGGCTGGTTAGATGAAGCAAATGGCTTGTTTAGTCAGGCGTTGCATAACAAGCGGATTAATGAGGGCTTGTATAGCGAGGGCCAGTTACAAATCGTACAAAAACTTGCCACGATACTTCGAATGCAAGGCGATCGAGCTGGCTTGCGAGATCGAGCTGACTATTACTACCGGATACTGGGGGCGGGCAAACCTCCGCTTACAGAGCAAAAACTGGTGGCCGCTGACCAGTGGTTGGACGTTAGAACCGAGCTATTGGTGTCGTCAGGCTGGCAAGAGTCAGAACGCGATATTATTGAGTTGTATGAGCACGCAGAAGATTTGCTTAGCGCGGCCTGTTCAGCTGACACCCCAGATAGACAGCATACGGGTGACGGCTGCAAAGCAATTTCCCTGCGATTTCTGGCGCTAGGTTACCTGATCGACTGGCATGTCGAGCCTTTGATACAGAATGAATTTGGCACCCGATACAGTGGGCAAGCTCGCTATTCACGAGAGTGGGACAGGCACCCTTCGACACAACGTATGGAAACGATTGAACGTGGTATCGACTTAACAATGCGACGGGTGATTAATCAGGCGCTGGTGATGATGCCCGAGGACCCTGAATTGCGCTTAGCGCGGGCGGATTGGGATTGGTTTAATGGTCGCAATGCTCGAGCGCTCATCGAGTACCAAGCACTGTACGGGGATTTTCCAGACTGGTTTACTGCGCCGCACCCCTTACCTCAGCACCCGCGTTTAAGCACTGACCCGCGCTTAGCGGAAGACGTTGACACCGTTTTTGTCAGCTGTCGAATAGGACATCCGGCCGTGCCAGTGATGTAACTGTGGCCAACGAAGAGTCCGTTGAGGCCGTGCAGGGTGCAGTTACTCGCGTCAAACGTCGGTTGAGAGAGATTAAATTTAGACCGGCATTTGACACAGGGGGAGAGCACGTGGAAGCACTCTTCGCGAAAGAACTTGCGCTACTGAGATGACCCGCCAATGGTTAAGCGTTGTTAATGACCAGTAAAGCACCGGTAGCCGTCACCGACCCATTCACGGCCCAGTTAATTAGGTCGCCGCCATGCTTGTTGATGACGCGCTCCGCCATTGTGTGAAAGGTGGGGCGTTCGGGATCAGCGATAACAATTTGCTTAACGCCCGCGTCGAGCGCTTTGTCGATCATCACGCTCACAGGCTTAACCAGCTCGTCCCAAAAGCAAATATCACCCCCAACTAAGAGATCAATGTCGCCCAGATCTCGCTTCGTTAATTTCTCGAAACGCTTGACCAAGGGCGTTGTGGCTACCTCGTTCAGGCTTGCTACGGCCTCCAGATAAGGGAAAACCGCTGGGTCTGCATCCAATGAAATGACATTGGCGCCCAACTTTTTTGCGCACCACATTCCGGTTATGCCCCAGCCACAGCCAGCATCAAGGACCGTGCGAGAGTGCTCAGGTGGATTTTTATGCAGGTAATCGATGATCAAGCAGCTGGATTTCCAGAGCTTCGTGCCGTGTATCGACGGCTCGTGCCCAGCTCGCTTTACCTGCCTAATAACGCGATGTGATGCCGTGGGCATAACGATGCCTCGGAATTTCCGCTCAGTAACTCTCGGTTTCTTCTCAGCGTGGCTTAAACCGCTGGTCACAAGGGAGTAACGTCTTCAGCCTGAGGCCCGCGGTCACTATCAACTACGTTATAACTGAATCGCTGCCCGGGTTTAATTCGGCGCTTGTCAACGTCGTTAACACTTTTGAAATGCACGAACACTTCAGCACCATCGTCACCTGCGATGAAGCCATAACCTTTTGTGCCGTTAAACCATTTGATGCTGCCCTCGAGCTGGGTGCCCGATCTTGCAGCGGCTGGCTTAGCGGCAGGTAGATTGAATGATGCGCTGCCAACGAGTGCGCTGATGACGGCCAGGACGAGCAAAGCCACCAACCATTGATAATCAAAGGCAGGTACGAAAGAGAAAAGTGCATAAATTGCGACGGCAATAATTGAGTAAACAACGATCTTGCCAGTGCCAGTAAGTTGGTGATCAGGAGAGGCCATACTACTATCCAGTAAAATTTGGCGCATTCTATCAGAGGTGCGCAAGCCTGTCCCAGTCGTTCAACGTTTTATCACGTCTTCTGCCTGTAAACCCTTGGGGCCTTCCGCGAGCGTGAACTCAACTTGCTGGCCTTCGGCCAAGGTTTTATACCCTTCGCCTTCAATAGCCCTGAAATGCACGAAAATATCCGTTTCAGGACTCGTTGGTTGGTTTATGAAGCCGAAGCCTTTAGCGTTATTAAACCATTTAACGACGCCGACCTGACGCTCAGACATACGCCACTCTCCATGTTATATTTTTTATTAAAGAGTGTGTAACAGTGTTCAGCTCTCAACGCAATCCTTGAATCCGCTTTACCTGCTCTTCGAGTTTGCCTAAAGCGTCGCTCGCCGCACCGAGTTTCTCGCGTTCTTTATCGACCACATCGGTAGGTGCCCGATCGATAAACTTAGGGTTTTCGAGCTTACTTTTAAGACGTTGTACTTCAATTTTCTGCTTTTCATACTCTTTAGACAGACGCGCGAGCTCAGCTTCGATGTCGATAACTCCAGCCATGGGCACGAGAATTTCCATGTGCCCGCAAAGGGCAGAGAGTGCGGGAGGAGTCTCATCATCAGAATCCAGAGCCTCTAAAGATGCAGTCTTAGCGAGTTTTTTTAGAAAGGGTGCGTTGCGCTCCATTCGCTCCCGATCTGAAGCGTTGGTATTCTTAATCAGAACATTGAGTTCCAAGCTTGGTGCTAAATTGGCTTCACTACGGACAGTTCTTATCGCGATGATTAGCTGCTTTAACCAGTCTATTTCTGCTTCGGCTTCTTCATCAATCATGTCGGCATCGGCGAGGGGGTAACCCTGAAGCATGATAGTTTTCCCCGTACTGCCGGCGATTGGCGCGACGGATTGCCAAATTTCTTCGGTGATATAGGGCATTAGCGGGTGAAGTAGCCGAAGGGTTTGCTCGAGTATCTCGATAAGTGTCTTGCGCGTTCCAGCAATTAGCGAAGGATCACCTGCTTCATCCCAGAGTACGGGCTTTGACAATTCCAGATACCAATCACAGTATTCATTCCACACAAAATCGTAGAGAGCTTGCGCGGCAAAATCTAAACGGTAGGCGTCAATGGCTTTTGCTGTTTCCTCTGCCGCGCGCTGAAAGCGGCTACGAATCCAGCGATCCGCAAGTGAGTAATGGACGGCATCGCCGCTAAAGTCATGGCCCTCGCAGTTCATGAGCACGTACCGCGCGGCATTCCATATTTTGTTACAAAAGTTCCGGTAGCCTTCCATGCGCCCGATGTCGAACTTTATGTCTCGGCCTGTCGACGCAAGCGAGTAAAAAGTGAAGCGCAGCGCATCAGTACCGTAGCCCACAATACCGTCGGGAAAGTGCTTGCGAGTTGCTTTTTCGATTTTAGCAGCCATCTGCGGCTGCATCATGCCACTGGTCCGTTTCGCGACTAATTCTTCAAGGCCAATACCGTCAATTAGGTCAATAGGGTCAATCACGTTGCCCTTAGACTTTGACATCTTCTGGCCTTCACCATCCCGGACAAGGCCATGGACGTAGACCGTGTGGAAGGGCACATCGTCGCAAAAGTGCAGTGACATCATAATCATCCTAGCAACCCAGAAGAAAATGATGTCGAATCCTGTGACGAGGACTGACGTTGGGTGAAACGCCCGCATTTCAGCTGTGTTTTCAGGCCAGCCAAGGGTCGAGAAGGTCCACAGTGCTGATGAGAACCAAGTGTCTAGAACGTCCTCGTCTTGGGTTAGGGTTACCGAATCAGGAATGTTATTTGACGCGCGAACGTCGGCTTCACTCGCTCCAACGAAAACGTCTCCCTCAGGCGTATACCACGCCGGTATACGGTGCCCCCACCAAAGTTGACGACTGATACACCAGTCTTGTATGTCGCGCATCCAAGAGTAGTAAGTGTTCTCCCACTGCTTGGGTACGAATTGAATTGCACCGTCCTCGACTGCCTTAATAGCGGGCTGGGCAAGTGTTTTGGCATCAACGTACCACTGAGGTGTCAAATACGGTTCGATCACAACGCCTGACCGATCTCCCCGAGGTACCTTTAAGGTGTGGTCGTCGACTTTGTCTAACAAACCTAGTGCGTCCATATCGGCAACGATGCGCTTGCGCGCGTCAAACCTATCGAGGCCACGGTACGCTTCCGGAGCAGTGTCGTTTATCGCCGCATCTGCGGTGAGAATATTAAGCAGGGGAAGTTCGTGCCTCTGGCCCATTTCATAGTCATTGAAATCATGTGCAGGCGTGATCTTGACGCAACCTGTACCGAACTCAGGGTCTACGTAATCGTCGGCAATAATGGGGATTTCACGGCCACACAAGGGAAGCGCAACCATTTTCCCAATAAGTGATTGGAACCGTTCATCGTCAGGATGTACGGCGACTGCCGCGTCGCCCAGCATGGTTTCCGGACGGGTAGTTGCGACGACGACGTGGCCGCTGCCGTCGCTTAATGGATAGCGAAAATGCCAAAGGGAGCCTGCCTCTTCCTCTTGAACGACCTCAAGGTCAGAGATAGCGGTATGGAGTTTAGGATCCCAATTGACCAATCGTTGGCCGCGATAGATAAGGCCTTGCTCATGTAGCTTGATGAATACGGTTTGTACCGCCTCCGATAAGCCTGGGTCCATAGTGAAACGTTCACGCGTCCAATCCGTTGACGCACCGAGCCGGCGCAATTGTCGCGTAATCGTACCGCCAGATTGCGCCTTCCATTCCCATACTTTTTCAATGAACGCATCGCGGCCGATATCATGTCGGCTCTGGCCTTGGGCTTCTAGCTGGCGCTCGACAAGCATTTGCGTCGCAATCCCGGCGTGATCGGTTCCGACTTGCCACAGCGTGTTGTGGCCTAGCATTCGATGGTAACGAATCAGCGCATCCATAATGGCCTGCTGAAAGCCGTGTCCCATATGTAATGACCCGGTGACATTAGGCGGTGGAATGGCAATGCAAAAACTCGTATCACCGCCTTGCGGCGCAAAATAACCGTTGCTCTCCCATTCTTGATACCAACGGGTTTCTATTTCAGCAGGTGAAAATGTTTTATCCATGAGGTCGTCCAAAAATGTGTCAGTAACGGGCGATCGACGTTAGCTATTGGGTGATCTTTCTGTGGGTGCGATCTTACAGGTCATGCTTGGTTAATGGGTAACCTCGATCGCGATAAAAACGCCATGCGTCTCGCAGTGCGTCTATGTGCTCGTGGTCTTGCGTGACAATTTCCGCAACGCGACTAAATCGTGAAAAGAAAGTGGGTGCCGTGCTGTCCAAGTTAATGAGAACGTCATCATGCTGCGTGGGCTCTTGCCCCCAGCCTATTACTACCGGTTCATTCTCACTTTCCTCACACAAAGAGTGAGGAATAAAGCTCGCTGACCGATATGACCACAGCATAGCGTCCAGTTGTTCAGCCTGCTGTCGGTCACATGCGTTTATAAAGAGCGTGTGTCCTTTTGCGAGCACTTTGTCTGCCAAACGCGCTGCCACGGAAAGGCGAGCCTCTGGGCCCGCATCGGCCACTACGTAAAAGTCGACGCGGGTCACTTTGTTAGCGCCCGGCTCGTGCGCGCAAATACTCGACTAACATTGGCACTGGGCGCCCCGTCGCGCCTTTAGGACTGCTTGAGAAAGCGCTTCCTGCGACATCGAGGTGGGCCCATTTATACTTTTCTGCAAAACGCGCGAGAAAACATGCGGCTGTAACACTGCCTGCGCCGCCGGTACCAATATTGGCGACATCAGCAAAGCGTGAGTCGAGTTGCTTTTGATAATCGTCCCAAATAGGAAGTTGCCAACCTCGATCGTTAGACTTGTTACCTGCATCCAGCAATGCGTTGGCTAAGTCGTCATCATTGGCAAAAATACCGGTGGCGAGGTTACCAAGGGCGACAATAATAGCGCCGGTCAGTGTGGCGATATCCACGACTTCGCGTGGTTTGTAACGACCAACGTAGGTCAACGCGTCGCATAGTACTAAGCGACCCTCAGCGTCAGTATTGAGTATCTCGATGGTTTTCCCCGACATACTTTTCACGACATCGCCGGGTTTAGTTGCTCTTCCGCTGGGCATATTTTCTGCCGCTGCAACAACGCCGACTACGTTAATGGGGAGCTTCATATCGGCAATGGCTTGCAAGGTGCCGAACACTGAACCTGCGCCGCCCATGTCGAACTTCATTTCATCCATCTTCATGCCGGGTTTCAGCGATATACCACCGGTGTCAAAGGTGATGCCTTTGCCCACAAGAGCGTAGGGGGCGTCTTTTGCTTTGCCCCCCGAGTACTCCATGATGATTAGCTGCGACTCTTGGTCGCTGCCATGGCCTACTGATAACAGCGAACCCATACCGAGCTCCTGCATCTTCTTTTCGCCCAGAACGGTAGTTTTAATGCTTTCATAACGCTTGGCTAAACTTCGGCCTTGCTGAGAAAGGTACTTCGGGGTGCATACATTGCCGGGTAAATTGACGAGGTTACGTGTCAAATTGGTACCTTCGCCAATGGCTTGACCCGCACCAAGGGGCCCTTTGGTTTTGGCTGGCGATAAGATTGCTCCAGCATTTACCGTTACCTTTTTTAGTACTGGCGTCCCTTTAGGCTTTGCAATAGTTGCGTTGTACACGTAGCAAGCCATCGTGACATGCTTGGCGAACATTTCCAAAATAGTGCCTAAATCGGCTGGCGTTACGGGCAAGCGGGCGAGGCTGAGTGTTGCATCTCGAGCCTTGCCTTTCGCCATTGCGGTTGCGGCAGTCTCTGCGAACTTATGTTGCGCTGAAGTATCGAAAGAAGCCGCGTCGCCGCAACCGATCATGATGACTCGTTGAATGCTCTTTGTGCCAGCCAGTGCCACATGAGATCCAGGCTTCGCTGAAAAATCGCCTAGGGCCAGGGTTTGGGAGAGTGCGCCACCGAGCTGTTTATCGATGCGGCTGAGATCCTCGCCTAGCACGTGATCTTCGAACATCGGCACAACAAGCATGGGGGTCTTATGCTCGGCAATTCGATCAATTTTGCGCGCTGTGAAAGACAACGTTGTCATGATTTCTCCTAATGGCATGTTTTAGTGGTGCATAGTGTATGATGGACTGGCCCGTAACAAAACAAGCTTGCGACTGCTCTTATGAGAATTTTCCGCTATTTGACCGGTGATGTTCTCTCACACACTGCTGCCGTAGCCCTAGTGCTATTTTTGGTCGTATTCAGTGGCCGTTTTATTAGCTATTTAGCTGAAGCGGCAGTGGGTGATTTAACCGCAGATATCTTACTGCCTGTCATGCTCTATAAACTGCCAAGTTTCTTTGAGCTCATCCTGCCGCTGTCTTTGTTCATTGGTATTCTGCTTTCGCTCGGCCGTTTCTACGCAGAAAGTGAGATGGTGGTTCTGCGCGCTTGCGGATTATCGCCACTGCGCCTCGCGGCATTACTGTCTCCGATGGCGCTATTGATCACGGTGCTCGTTGCCGCAATGTCACTCCAGCTGGCTCCCGCGGGTTCTGCTCGTGCGCAACAACTGCTCGATGATCCTCGCTCATCGGGTGGCTTAGGAGCGCTTACTGAAGGGCGCTTCAAAAAGCAGCGACGTGGCGAGGTCGTTACTTATGCTCAAACCGTGGATGACACTGGTGTAATGCACAATGTTTTTGTTGTTGAGCGCCAGGGTGCTGGAAGTGATCAGGTGACCATTACTTACGCCGAGACCGGAGAAATTATATTCCGCGATGACATCTCGCGTCGCTATTTTGAGTTGCGAAATGGCACCCGCTACAGGGGCACCGCTGGCACACCCAACTTCGACGCGGTTAGTTTTTCGGTATACGGAGAATTAGTGCCCGAACCGAAGGGAAGCTTGCGCGCGCGTGTGAAGACGGACGCGGTGCCATCTACAGAATTATGGCAGAGCACAGTGGCAAAAGATCGAGCTACTCTCTATTGGCGACTGTCGTTACCCGTGTTGGTGCCCATAGTGACGCTTATCGCAATAGCGCTCAGTAAAACCGATGCACGGCGGGGTCGCTATGCTCGCTTAGGCACAGCGCTTGCCGTTTTTTTGGCCTATTTTATAGCGTTAACCCAATCACGTAGTTTCATTGAGGCTGGCGGAACCTGGTGGAGCCTTGTACTTAGCCATCTCTTATTTGCAACACTCGCTTTGGTATTGCTCCAGTGGGAGACCCTTAGCAAGCTACACAGAAGAGGGGGGCGGCAGCTTGGCCAAACTCGATAGTTATATCGCTAAGAACGTTTTAGGCGCGACGTTTGGAGTGCTTTTAGTATTGGTCGGATTGGACGCTCTCAGCGCTCTGATAGATGAAGCTGGAGACATCACCCCGACCTATCAATTTGCAGATGTTCTAAAATATGTCGCACTCACGTTACCTCATCGCACCCATGAGTTTGTTCCTTTTGCTGCACTGATTGGTACTTTGGTCGGCCTTGGTCGCCTTGCGAGTGCCAGTGAATTAGTCATTGTCAGAGCCGCTGGGGTTTCCTTGCCGCAATTGGCCATCATCGTTCTGAAGCCAGCGCTTTTTTTTGCGCTTTTTGGTTTTGCTATTGGTGAATACGTGACTCCCGTGACTCAGCAAATGGCAGTGAGTGAACAGGCGCTAGCGCAGCGGTCCGACTCAAATTTTGCGGGACGAGGAGGGACGTGGAATCGAGATACAAATACCTATATCCATGTGGCCGCAGTACAGCGAGGCGGCCTAATATTTGGTGTTACCTTACTCACGTTCGATGACCAACGTCGATTGGTCGAGAGCCTACGTGCTGAGCGTGGCACCTTCGTTCGAGACCACTGGTTATTGGAGAATGTAGAGCGAAGTCGTATTAGTGACGCGGGAGTCACCGTCGAGAAAGAGACGATCTGGCCGTGGAGGACGGGAATCACTCCTGATCTGTTGGTATTGGACGTTGTGAAGCCCGACAGCTTGCCGGTTCAACAGCTATGGCCTTATGCAAATTTCCTAAAAGCTCAAGGGTTAACGTCGGCGGACATCGAGTTGGCGTTTTGGCGGAAACTGCTGCAGCCCCTCGCGGTAGGCGGATTAGTGCTGGTTGCCATGTCGTTTATTTTTGGCCCGCTGCGTGAAGGTAATATGGGTGCTCGGATCATGGCAGGCGTGCTTGTGGGCGTCGTCTTTCGCATTTCACAGGATTTCTTCGGCCCCGTCAGCCTGCTGATTAACCTACCTGCCTTGCTCGCGGCATTGATGCCAATCGCAGTTTGCTGGCTTGCCGGTGGGTGGCTGTTGTTGAGAAAAACCTAGCTTATTTTTTCCCCTGAGGTTTAGGCACTAAGACGAGTCGAGTTTTTGATGCAATGTCATGCCATCTGCGTCCCTTTGGATCAAACAGAGACCACCAGTAGCCCAACCCGCAAGCCCCCAGCGATAGCACTGCGACAGAGCATCGCGTAACACACTGCATAATCGAAGGCGTTTTCCCTTCAACGGTTTCTAGCTTGATGCGCCAAGCCTGCATCCCTAGCGTTTGACCACTTTTGCGCCAAAATATTGTGAAGAAGAGAATAATCACAACGAAGCTCGTGGATTGCATGAGCCATGGCGGTACTGTGGGTGTTGTCGCGTCGGCCGTCGGTCCGAAAACAGTCACCCAAAGGAAGCTGTTTGCCATGAGCAGCGGCGCCACCAAAAAAATGTCGTAAACCATGGCCATCAAATTTCGCCATAAGCCTGGCCGATGGGCAGTCATTGCTCTAGAGGGCTCAGGTGCAGATGATCAATCTCTGGGTGTAACGGCGTTACATCGTCTTTAATGGTCGGTATGACCTCACCAACCTCGGCTATCTCGTAGTCGGGTGGGGCAACCTCGGGAGCGCAGGGCTTTTCTGTGAACTCTGACATGATTGATCCTGTAGGCGCAATGTCCCAGCTGTCTGGGCCATTATCTGAGCCACTTGGTTTCTTGGACACTACGGGTTGAACCCATTCGACGGCCTCAGCAGCAGTGCCCAGGCTTTTGGGTGTGCCCGTCGCACCGAATTCCGCGGGCGTCGAGGGTTCACTCGGCTCCGCAGGCAACGGTGGCTCTTCCCCTGTCGTGCTAGATGAGCCCACGTTGGGGGCTACACCGTGGCGTGTAACGGCTACTTCAGCACCTGCTGTTACAAGGGCTTCCCTATATTTCAGTGCCATTGATTTGTCGCAATTACTTTTAACGCGGCGAAAGCTGCCCTTGAGTAGCTCTTCTGCAGCACCGCGCTCGAGCGCAAAAAAACGGGCAACGGACTCGATTACCGCCTCTCTTTCAAAGCCGTTCACTGCGTCGCCTGTGATATAAATATCAAATCGAGGGTCCAAATTTCACCTCCAGAGTCGGTACAATGTGTAGTGTAAACTAAGCGCGCTTCTATCGGGTATTTTACTCTAGTCGGTAACGCGAGCTTATCCGTTCACAATTGACATCAGCCAGCGAGTCTCAACGAAGCGATTATGAATATAGAAACCACTTTGATCCAACGCTTACAGGCCCAATTCAACCCCGAACATCTGTCCGTAACTAATGAAAGCTATATGCACAACGTGCCAGCAGGAAGTGAGTCGCATTTTAAGGTTGTTGTTGTCAGTGAGGCGTTTAATGATTGCAGGAAGGTACAACGTCACCAAAAAGTCTACGGACTTGTCGGGGATCTGTTAGCCGGCGAGCTGCACGCCTTAGCGATTCATACCTATTCGCCCGATGAATGGCGGGCTACCAATGGTGCGCCCGCATCCCCAAATTGTCGCGGGGGAAGCGCCTGATGGCGGTGAGAGAGTCCATTGATGAGCCTCGCGTCGTAGCGGCGCTGTATAAATTTGTGACCCTTGAAAATTATCGAGAGATGCGTGAGCCCCTGCTTGATGTGTGTCTAGAGCAGGGCATTAAAGGTACCGTATTACTTGCGGAGGAGGGGATTAACGGCACGGTATCCGGATCGCGCTACGGAATCGATTGCCTGATGGCTTACCTTCGTAATGACCCTCGTTTAGCGAGTCTAGACTGCAAGGAATCGTACCACCTGGATCAGCCTTTCTTACGTATGAAAGTTAAGCTTAAACGGGAAATTGTGACCATGGGGATCCCTGGCATCGATCCTAACAAGGTGGTTGGGACCTACGTGAAAGCCAAAGACTGGAACAGCGTTATTGACGATCCGGACGTCGTATTAATAGATACGCGCAACGACTATGAAGTAGAAATTGGCTCTTTTCAGGGAGCTCACGACCCCAAGACCGTCACTTTTAGAGAATTTCCTCAGTGGGTAAGAGAAAACTTAGATCCCAAAGAGCACCGAAAGATCGCCATGTTCTGCACAGGCGGCATTCGGTGTGAAAAAGCTTCTTCTTTCATGATCCAGGAAGGTTTTGACGAGGTGTACCATCTAGAGGGCGGCGTTTTAAAATACCTAGAGGAGGTGCCCGTCGAAGAAACACGTTGGGACGGTGAGTGTTTTGTATTTGACAGTCGAGTGGCTGTTAATCATCGGCTCGAGAAAGGGCAGTACGATCAGTGTTTCGCCTGTCGCCACCCAATCACGGATCAAGACAAGTTGTCCGCGCAGTATCAGCAGGGCGTTTCATGTCCACGATGCTTCGCGACGCTAACGGATGATCAGAGGGCTCGTTTCGCAGAAAGACAAAAGCAAATCGAACTGGCTAAAGCACGCGGCGAGGAGCACGTAGGCGCGCAGCCTCCTGAAAGGCAATCTAAGGACCGGTCGCTTTGACTCCGGTTTCGCCTTGTTTCAATCTACGCGCGTCGATACCCCGCGAATAGGCGCAAACAGTAATTCCCACTCGTTGCGCAGCGCTGATATAACGCCGATGACTGCAATAGTTGGTCCGTCACGAACAAGGATTGGCCCACCCGACGCGCCACGCTTCGCCGAGCAGTCGCTGCTTATCCATTGCTCTGCAAGCGCAGCAATCGTGCAATCGTGCTCTATTATTAATTGGCGCTCCCCGGCATCGGTCTTATCAAACCCCGCTACAATAATTTTCCTGCCTAACTGAAGATATTGAGACGACGTATCGATGTTTACTCTCGAGACGTCGTGGTTACCTTTGACCGTAAGAATCGCCCAGTCAGCCTGCATGCTCTTACCGTGCTGTCGTAATCGCCCCTGATGCCAAAGGCCATTAATGAGAACCATAGGGGGGTTGCTTAAATCGTCATAGCCGTCGAAACAATGCCAAGCGGTCAGTACTGTCGTGGGCTTATGACTGATCACGGTTCCTGAACAGATCTCTTCGTGGTGGGAGCGCTCTCCATTGACCAACCGTCGCGTTGGCACTCGCAAGGATACGACAGCACTTTGCCAGCTCTGTGGTTCAGTCTCGCTAGCGTGTTCGCGCGAACCCTCGTGATGATTTGCGTAAGCAACGCTTGTCGTGCCGATGAAGGCAGCGATTAGAACGTGTAATACTGTTTTCACGAGGGGTTTTCCTAAAATTTAGTAGTAGCTGTTGGTACCAATGAAGTATGTATTTGCGGTAACTAGCGTTGGTTTTAGGTTAATAATTTTTCACGATACACCGTTGCTTACTCGGTCGCCAGCTGGGCCATTTGAAAGCTCACGCTGAACAAACCCTACAGGTTGGAGTTAACGCTTTAGTGAGTGACCTCTTGGGCGATAAAGTTAGGGGGTAAGCTTTGAGGGGCACCTTTTTTGGAGGGGCACCTTTTTTGGAGGGGCAACTTTTGGAGGGGCAACTTTTGGAGGGGCAACCTTTAAGGGGTGATCCTCAAACGCTGGCCTGGCTGCAGATAGCCCTGAGGATCGAGCTGATTCATTCGGGACAGCTGCTCCACTCCCAAGCCGTAACGTTGGGCTATTGTCCAGAGCGAGTCTCCCGATTTCACTTGATGATGCGATCGTCTAGTCTTTTGGCGTCTCGGCGGCCAGTCGGTCTGCGCTAACTTCAATGAGGGCTGCCAGTTGTCGCCTTTGGGGATCATCAAAGTATCGCCCGCGCGAATCAGATTGCCGCTTAATGCATTTACCGTCCGAATAAGCTGTACCCGGGTATCGAATCGGCGAGCTATGGCTATCAGGCTGTCGCCCGAGGCAATCGTGTAGTGAGCCCAGCGTACCCTGTCCTCGCTGGGTAATCGCGTGAGACCTTGCTCCAGCTGCTCGGCGTGGGTTGCAGGCACCCAGAGCTGGTCGGGACTATCGGGCGCCGTAGCCCAGCGCAATTGCGCAGGGTTCATTCGCCGCAACTCTCCCTCTTGAAGTCCAGCTAAGCCTGCCGCCCGCTGTAGTTCGATTTGTCCGTTGGTATCGACCAGCAGCATGGGAGCAACGCCTGCAACGACCGGCAAGCTGATGCCGAAGCGCTCGGGATGGCGCAGAATGTCGGCAATAGCGAGTATGCGGGGCACATAGCGACGCGTTTCTCGAGGTATTTCTAAGTGCCAATAGTCGGCTGCTTTACCGGCTGTGCGCGCTTTATTCTGTGCTCTGGATACTCGACCACGCCCTCCGTTGTATGCAGCTAAGGCAAGCTCCCAGTCATTATCAAACCGTTGATACAATTCCACGAGATAGTTGAGTGCAAAATCGGTGGCGACGGGTATGTCGAGACGGGCGTCGTACCACCAATTGATCTCTAATCCGTAATGAGCCGCCGTAGCAGGGGTTATTTGCCACAGACCGGCGGCGCGTTGACTAGAATACGCCCAGGGATCCAGCATGCTCTCGATCACGGGTACCAACGCCAGCTCCATAGGGAGCTCTCGTCGCTCGATCTCAGATATGATCCACGGCAGTGCCGGAAACGCGCGCTCAGTAAGCACGTCAAAAAAGCCAGGTTGGGCAAGAATTTTTTCGCGCTCAGCCTCTACGAGCGCATCGTCATGCTGCCATTCCAAACCCCAAGCGATTTTTCCCCATAGATCATCAGGTCGGCCGAGCAACAGTCGAATAGATTCAGGAACTTCTTTTCGTGTAGCCGAAACCTCAATGACGTCGAGGTCGTCGGCTGTCGAGCTTTGATATCCGCTTAGGCCGGCGCAACCGGTGACAGCGACTAAAGCAACCACAATCGCGGCAACGCGGGTGAGGTCAATGAGTTTGTTAGTTGAATGCGCCAATTAAAAAGTATCCTTCTAAAAAGTGTCCTTC
>DAIRTN010000009.1:51040-60041 GCA_036803865.1 Luminiphilus sp. | reverse complement strand
GAGTTTGTTAGTTGAATGCGCCAATTAAAAAGTATCCTTCTAAAAAGTGTCCTTCTAAAAAGTGTCCTTCCACGAGCGTAATGCTTCAAATACCTCGTCCGCGGCTGTGGTGTTACAGCGGCCGCTGGCGACAAGCTGCTGGGCCAAGTCGGGGTCGTCCCAACGTAAAAAGGGGTTGGTTGCGCATTCGACCTCTAAGGTTGATGGCACCGTTGGCTTGCCTCGGGAACGCAGTTCTTGGCATCTTTCATTGTGCTGTTGCAGGGCATTATTCTCTGGATCGGCGGTCACTGCGAATCGAAGATTGGATTCGGTGTATTCATGCGCGCAAAACACGCGGGTAGCTTTTGGCAGTTGGCGCAGTTTATCGAGCGAATGACGCATCATCGGGAAAGTCCCCTCAAACACGCGGCCACATCCAGCGACAAACAAAGCGTCTCCGCAAAATAAGATACCATCGCCGACATAGGCAATATGATCGAGAGTATGTCCTGGAACCTTGATAATGGAAAAGGTGATGCCCGCTAAGGCGACGCTATCTCCCTCATCGAGGTAATGATCAATACCTCGGATCGCCTCGTTTTTGGGTCCCCAAACGGTACACTCGGACGCTGCTTTTAACGCTTCTACACCGCCGGTATGGTCGGGGTGCCAATGGGTTATCAGAATGCCGGATAACGTAAGGTTGCGTTGATGAAGCGCCTCCAATACGGGCTGGGCATCGCCGGGATCAACCACATAGGCTTTGCCATCTGCCGTTGTGAGCAACCAAATGTAGTTATCATTGAAGGCGTAAATAGGTTCTACGCAAATTGCCTTTGTCACTGTACTTCTTCCCCGATGAGTCTTGCTGAAAGCGGCGTGGAACGCTACTGTTCGCCCATGTTGCTGAAAAAACCACACACAAACCGTAAACCGCCGCGTGCACTGCTTGAAAGCTGGTATCAGTCAAGCGCGAGTGGTGGGCGCCTGCGCGCTCAGGCCAGCGAGGATATGTCTTTAATCCTCGATGAATGGTTTGGGTACCATATCCTAGTTGTTGGTGTTGACGCGGGCTTCGACATTAAAAGCATGACCCGGGTGCAGCACTTGAGCACTATCTTACCAGCGACCTCCCAGGCAGTGAAAGACAAGTCATCCATACTAGCTTGTGATGAGCAGCTCCCGATTGCTACTGAGTCGGTAGATGTTGTCGTTTTACTGAACGCGCTTGAACTATCCGAAGAGCCTCATCGAGTACTCAGAGAAGTGCATAGAATACTTACGCCCCATGGGCACCTACTGCTGGTGAGTAGCAATCCATTAAGCCTACGCGGTGTTTGGAACGCGTTGACGGGTTTGTTCCGATCCAAGAGAGGGCCAGCAAATAACGGTCTTAGTGTTTCCAAGTTACACGATTGGTTGACACTGTTAAATTTTTCGGTCGCGCCGGTAAGACATAAGTTATGGTTGCCTTTTTCGGCAAGTGGACGGCTGGGTGGTGTCATTGAACGCCTTGATAACTGGTTAGCCGAGCACAATATCCCGCCTGGATCTGCCTACGTTATGTTCGCGAATAAAATGGTGCAAGGACACATAAACGGCATTAAAAGCGAGCGGGTTAAGGCGAGATTAATGGGGCTACCTGTCGCGAAACCCGTAGTGGGTGCACGCGGCTCTACTGCGCCGAGAAGTCGTGGAGATCATTTGAGGCCCGTAGATTGAAACCAGTAGAAGTTTTTACAGACGGTGCGTGCAAAGGTAATCCCGGCCCTGGAGGGTGGGGTGCTTTGCTACGTTTTGGCGGACATGAACGAGAGCTCTTCGGCGGGGAGCCGGACACGACAAATAATCGTATGGAGCTCACCGCCGCCATCGAAGCGTTAAAGGCGTTGAAAGAACCCTGTAATGTTTCATTGACTACAGACTCCGTTTACGTCCGAGATGGCGTCACTAAATGGATTAACCAATGGCGGCGCAATGGCTGGCGCACAGCCGCGAAGAAGCCGGTTAAGAACCAAGATCTATGGCAGGCTCTCGACGCTGAAGTTGCGCGTCATGACGTTGTTTGGCATTGGGTGAAAGGCCATAGTGGTCATCCAGAGAATGAGAAAGCCGATGAATTGGCTAACCGCGGTATTGAGTTAAAGGTATAAAAACGTGCGACAAGTAGTCCTTGATACAGAAACAACAGGCCTTGAGGTTTCGCAGGGGCATCGCATTATTGAGATCGGCTGCGTCGAAGTGGTTAACCGGAAGCTAACCGGCCGACACTACCATCAGTATATTCAACCCAATCGCCACATTGACGAAGGCGCTCTCGCGGTTCACGGAATCAGCCAGGAATTCCTAGCCGACAAGCCCACGTTTGGACGCATTGTGGATGAGTTTCTCGCTTTTATTCGCGGTGCTGAGTTAGTCATTCACAACGCCCCATTTGATATCGGCTTCATGGATGCAGAGTTTAAACTGCTCGATCCTACCCATCCGAGGACCGCTGAATTTTGTACCATCACTGACTCTTTGGTTTTGGCCAGGCAGCGGCATCCGGGACAACGAAATAGCCTCGACGCACTGTGTCAGCGCTACGGTGTGGACAATGCCTCTCGAACACTTCACGGGGCTTTATTAGACGCCGAAATTTTAGCCGACGTTTATCTGACGATGACTGGCGGCCAGACAAGCTTGGGGCTGGGTGATGAGGACAACTCGGCCGATAGTGAGCTAGGCGGTAACCGCATCAGACGCCTGCCTAAAGACCGGGAACCACTACCGATCCTTCGTGCATCTCAGGATGAACTTGATCGCCATGAGCACAAGCTTACTGATATAGAAGGTAGTTCTGGAGGTAAGGTGTTGTGGCGGGAATTCAACTTTTCTTAAGCTGTCACCACCGCCACTTGTAAGGCCTTTGCACTCCTTAGATAAACAAGATTACCGCCCCGAGGCCGACGCCACCGAGAACCAGGGTATAGGGTACGGCCATGATAACCATTCGGCCGTAGGATAATCTGATCAAAGGGGCGACCGCAGAAGTCAAAAGAAAAAGGAATGCAGCCTGGCCATTAGGTGTGGCCACACTCGGCAGGTTGGTGCCCGTATTAATCGCTACCGCTAACTGATCAAATTCAGCCCGCGTTATTTCACCTGCGTCTAAAGCTGCTTTCACCTCGCTAATATAGACCGTCGCTACGAATACGTTATCTGAAATCATCGATAGTACGCCGTTGGCTACAAAGAACATGGCCGGGCGAACCGACGCTTCCATATGCAACACAGCGTCGATCACGGGGGTGAATAAATGTTGTTCATGAATAACAGCGACGATGGCAAAAAACACCACCAGCAGTGCCGTAAAGGGAAGGGCCTCTTCAAATGCGTGGCCCAACTGATGCTCTTCGGTGATTCCGTTAAATGCGGTTAAAAGAACAATGACCATGAGACCAATCAGGCCAACCGCCGCGAGATGAAGCGCAAGACTAGCCACTAAAATTAATGCCACCACAGCCTGTATAACTAACTTCGCGTTACTTCGAGGATTCGCTCGTGCGCTTTCACGCTCGGCGAATTCCTCCAGCACGGTACGCACTCTATGGGGGAGTTGGGCGCCGTAGCCAAACGTGCCCGTAGCTTCTAACAGTAAGCACGTGAGTAATCCGGCTGCGAGCACTGGCATCGTCACGGGTGCCATGAGCAGGAAGAACTGTAGGAAATCCCAGCCCGCCACGGTTGCAATAAGTAAATTCTGAGGTTCGCCCACTAAGGTACAAACACCGCCCAATGCTGTGCCGACCGCGCCATGCATGAGCAAGCTCCGCAGAAATGCACGGAACTGTTCTAGATCGTCATAGTGCGTATCGGCTACCGTTTCATCATTTGCATGGTCATGTTCTTCATTAGAATGGTGCTTACCAGAGGCGACCTTGTGATACACGGCATAAAAGCCAACGCCGACACTGATCAGTACAGCGGTTACCGTCAGCGCATCTAGGAAGGCGGACAGCACTGCAGCGACCAGAGAAAACATGAGGGACAGGAGCTTCTTTGACTGTACGTTAAGGAGAATTTTGGTGAACACGTACAGCAGCAAGTCCTTCATGAAATAAATGCCAGCTACCATGAACATCAATAATAAGATGACTTCGAAGTTTGTTGCTGCTTCGTGGTACACAGTCTCAGGCTTTGCTAGACCAATAATAATAGCTTCAATGGCCAAAAGGCCGCCCGGCTGTAAGGGATAACATCGCAGAGCCAGTGCGAGGGTAAAAATAAATTCTCCAATAAGAGCCCAGCCCGTTAAAAAGGGGCCCGCTGTCATGAGTAAAATGGGGTTGAGAATTAAAAACCCAATGATGGCTTGTTTGTACCAAACGGGAGATGGGCCGAGAAAGTTATGCCACAGTGCTTGGGTGGATGATTCGCTCATGTTTAAACCTTGTGTTTGTTATTAGCGCAATCGCGGATTACGGATCTGCGCTATTTTAGGCTAAAGCACCGTTTTGTGTACCTCTTTATTGCGTTGACCAGAAAATGTTGTATTGGGTTGCTCTCTGAGACAGCTATTCCTACCATAGAGCTCCTTTTTGTCAGGTTTTTTATCATGCTTGAAATCATAGAAGTTAGGCATTCTTCGGAACCTGATGATTGTCTGTTTGCTTTTTCGCGAGGCAGCGCGGTTTCGTCGCTTCGACTGCCCCCCCAAGAGCCGTGGCGCCGGCGTGAATTAATAGCGGAGTTAGGCCAACCGCTTGTCGAGGTACCCATGGGGTTGTGGCTAGGGAAACCGTGTTACGCAGTCGAAGTGAGTGCCGATCGCCTCGACCCGATTGAACACGTAAAAGGCAATTTGTTCTCGCTGCTTGGCCGGGTATCAGACGATGTATTCGCGGCCTTTGGTCGTGGCTTACAGATGCTTTCCTGGCGTCGTGACCATCAATTTTGCGGCCGCTGTGGTGGCGAGACAGACATTACTGATGGGGGCCGCGCGCTTGCCTGCAAAGCATGCGGACACAGTTGTTATCCTCGTCTCTCGCCCTGCGTTATTGTTGCAGTAACTAAAGGTGAAAAGTTGCTATTGGCGGCCGCCCAGGGGCGCAGAGCCCAATTTTACAGTACTCTGGCCGGGTTTATTGAGCCGGGTGAGACCGCCGAGGCCGCTGTTGTAAGAGAAGTGCGTGAAGAGGTCGGCATTGAAGTTGAAAATGTCCGCTATTTCGGATCGCAACCCTGGCCTTTTCCCAGCCAACTTATGCTCGGGTTTTACGCGGATTACGCGAGTGGGGAATTTAATCTTGCCGCCGATGAGATCGAAGACGCAGGTTGGTACGGGCGCGATGAACACCCGCCTATTCCTCCGGAAGCATCAATTGCCGGGCAGTTAATCAACGAATTTTTTAGACGTTTACCCTAGAACGTTTTTATTGGTCTGGAGCCATTATGGAGTTTTTGCAAGAGATTGGTGTTTTTCTAGTACAAGCCGTTATTTTAGTGGCCTCTATTTTGCTCGTGCTCGCGGGTGTCGCGGTTATAAATTCTCGACGTCGCGGCGGTGACGACGGCTACATTGAGGTACGCCGTTTAAACGAGCGCTACAGCGCTTACCGCGATGCCATACGCAGCATGACCGAGCATCCTGAAGGTAGAAAGACTCGAGAGAAAGAAGAGAAAAAAGCGGCGAAGGAAGCTGATAAGAAAGCGCTCCGGCGTGTAAAAGGTGAACTCGAAGAACCTGATAAAAAACGTTTGTTTGTGCTGCATTTCGATGGCGATATGGGGGCGACACAAGTCGAATCTCTAAGAGAGGAAATTTCCGCGCTGTTACCCGAGGCTGGCAAAGGTGACGAGGTTCTAGTCTGCCTTGAGAGTCCCGGAGGCCTAGTGCATGGCTACGGGCTTGCGGCTAGTCAGCTTCAACGTATCCGTGACGCGGGCGTCACGCTCACAGTGTCGGTCGACAAAGTTGCCGCAAGTGGCGGCTATATGATGGCGTGCGTAGCTGACAAAATCATTGCTGCCCCTTTTGCCATTGTAGGCTCGATCGGTGTTATCGCGCAGTTACCTAATTTTCATCGGTTGCTGAAGAAAAATGACATCGATGTCGAGCTGCTCACGGCCGGCGAGTACAAACGGACGTTAACCATGTTCGGAGAAAACACCGACAAAGGGCGCGAAAAGTTCATTCATGATCTCGAAGAAGTGCACACGCTGTTTAAACAGTTTGTAAAAGAGCGTCGCCCGGTTATTGATGTTGAAGAAGTGGCGACCGGAGAAATTTGGTATGGACAAACAGCACTCTCAGTTCACCTTATCGATGAACTGGGCACCTCTGATGCCTACATTCAGTCCCAGCTCGATGACGCCGATATATTAGAGGTGTGTTACACACCCAAAAAAACGTGGCAAGAAAAGCTGGGATTCGCCGCCGAAGGCGCTCTGGAGAGAACCTTTATGAAACTTTGGCAAAAAGGCACCTTCAAACAGTTGCTTTAAGCTCAGAAACGCGACAGCTCATGGATTGCCGCGTGGTGATTTAAATAAACCTTGCCGCTCAGGTGTTCGAGGAAATGGCTACGCCGTAGGCGGTCCATAACGGGGCCTTTTACCTCACTCAAGTGCAGGCTAATAGCCAGTTCGCTTAAGCGGGTACTTATTTCCTCCAGCGCTTCAAGAGCACTCAAGTCAATGTCGTTCACTGCAGGGCACATGAGAACAACGTGCTCTACCTCAGGGTGCTCTGAGAGCTGGGTATAAATAATATCTTCCAAATAGCTGGCATTGGCGAAGTACAAGCTCTCGTCAATACGCAATGAGAGGATATTCGGATAGGTCAGCACATCATGGCGGTCAATATTTCTGTAGTGTTCGGTGCCCGGTACGGTGCCAACAATGGCGAAATGTGGTCGAGAGGTCTTATACAGGTGCATTCCAATCGACACCGATACGCCTGCAATAACACCCATTTCGACGCCTAACAGCAGCGTCAGAAAAATTGTGGCAAAGACCGCTATAAAGTCTGAACGAGAGTAGCGCCACGCCTCACGAATGATGCGGATATCGATTAGGCTCGTTACTGCGACTATGATCGTGGCCGCTAAGGTTGCCTTGGGTAAGTAATAAAGTACTGGCGTAAGGAAGAGGGCGGCTAACGCAATCCCGATAGCGGTAAAAAGCGACGCGGCCTGGGTTTCTGCACCCGCATCGAAATTCACGACTGAACGGGAGAAACCACCCGTGACGGGAAAGCCTCCCGACACCGCTGACGCTACATTTGCCGCGCCTAAGCCGATCAACTCTTGATTAGCATCGATACGCTGGCGGCGCTTAGCCCCCAACGTTTTACCCACAGAAACGGATTCCACAAAACCGATAAGCGAGATTAATAACGCGGGGAGGGCCAGCTGCTCTACCAGGCTCAGGGTCACATTAGGCAATGAAAAGGCCGGTAAGCCGCTCGGAACCTGACCAACAATGGCGACGCCTTTGCTCGCTAAATCCCATGCGAGTGCGGCACCAATGGTCAGCATGATCGCCAATACGGGAGCAGCTCGCGATAACAGCCCAGCTAGCGATTGCGATAGCCCTGCACGCACTAGCACAGGTGATAATTTACTCCTGCAGAGGAATAGGAAACACCACGTCAATGACCCTACCGCGAGGGTGTAAAAATTGGTTTCAGGAATATGACTACCGAGTGCGAGTAATAACTCTGGCGCCGTTTCGCCGTGGGCACGAATCCCCAATATGTGCCCTAGTTGGCTCAGCGCGATGATCACGCCAGACGCGGTAATGAAGCCAGATACCACCGGATGTGAGAGAAAATTGGTTATAAATCCAAAGCGCAGAAAGCCTAGGGCGAGAAGTATGAGTCCACTCATCAAGGCCAGCGTAATCGCGGCAGTCGCGTAATCTACGGTGCCTTGTTGAGCAACCGAACCAATAGTTGTGGCCGTCATTAATGAAACAACCGCAACCGGGCCAACAGACAGTGTGCGGCTCGTTCCGAGCAGGGCGTACGCAACTAGCGGAAGGATGCTGGCGTATAGACCCATCTCTGGGGGTAAGCCCGCAAGCAAGGCATAAGCTAACGACTGCGGGATCAGCATAATAGTTACGATTATTGCGGCCATTAGGTCGCTAATCAGCGCTGATCGATTGTAATCTTTCACCCAAACAAGACTAGGTAGCCATCGCTGCAACATTATCGTGGAACCACTTAGTTATACCTGATGGATGGGGTTAGTCATCCACTCTCGGCCCTTCAGCATGGCTTCCCAGTAGATCCAAGGCAACATGTTTGCCTTGAGAATCCACGCGAGACGGGTAGGTTGCTCGCCGTCAAGGATGAACTTTGGGAAGCTCGGTTTGAGCGCGCCACCATAGCCAAACTCCGCCAATACAATTTTCCCGCGCTCAACGGTTAGGGGGCATGACCCGTAGCCATCATAGTGGCAACTAGTAGGCAATTTACCAGCGTTATGGAGTAGGTTAATCGCTACTACGGGAGCTTGGGCTCGAGCCGCTGCCGCGGTCTTCGCGTTTGGAGCGTTCATGCCGTCTCCAAGAGCCCAAATATTCGCGTACCTTTTGTGCTGCAACGTATTTTGATCAACATCAATCCAGCCTGCATCGTCCACGAGAGGCGATTGGCGAATGAAATCGGGAGCACACTGGGGTGGGCAAACATGAATCATGTCGAAATCAGTGTCTTCAGTGACACCGTCACTGTTTTTAAACGTGGCAACCTTTTTCTCGCCATCGATTTTCACGAGATTGTTCTGAAAATTTAGCGTCGCATCGTACTTTTTCACGTACTCCATTAAGGCTGGCACATACTCAGCAACACCAAAAAGACCGGGCGTTGCGGTGTTAAATTGAATATCGATATTATTTATGACACCTTGGCGATACCAATAATCTGCAGATAGGTACATGGCCTTCTGGGGTGCGCCAGCACATTTGATTGGCATAGGCGGCTGCGTAAAAAGGGCTTTTCCTTTCTTTAGATTTTGGACCAATTCCCAAG
>DAIRTN010000009.1:0-50940 GCA_036803865.1 Luminiphilus sp. | reverse complement strand
GGCGGCTGCGTAAAAAGGGCTTTTCCTTTCTTTAGATTTTGGACCAATTCCCAAGTGTAAGGCGCTGTTTTATATTGATAATTTGACGTTACTCCATTCATCCCTAAGGTGTCTTTAAGGCCTTCGACTGCGTCCCAATTCAGCTTTAACCCAGGGGCGACAACCATCCGGTCGTAACCCACTAAGCTGCCATCGTCGAGCTCAACGCAATTATTGAGTGGGTCGAAGCCTGCGACCGCCTTTTTAATCCATGCAGCATTTTTAGGAATGACGCTCGATAGCGGTCTGCCAGTAGAGGCTGGGTCGAAGATTCCCGAGCCAACCATTGTCCATCCGGGCTGATAAAAATGTGTGTCTGCCGGATCAACTATAGCCAGCCTGAGTCCGCGCTCTCTTTTAAGCAAGCTGGCAGCCACTGCGATACCGCCAGATCCACCGCCTACGACCACGACATCATAATGCTCAGATTCGTTCACAACCGTTACCTCCTCATTTAGTTAGAGTTAGCGACAATAATTATTTGTCGTCCGCTAGAAAGCTCAAATCATTGCCCGCAAATACATTGATCGGAACGCGCAAAAATAGTTTTCCGTCGGTATCGGCAGGGGGCAATTGACCCGCTCGAATGTTGACTTGCAGCGATGGGAGAATAAGAGTCGGCATGCCAAGCGTTGCGTCGCGGGTTTCGCGCATGCTCACAAAGCTTTCTTCAGTAACGTTATCGTTCACATGAATATTTTCAGCGCGTTGCATGCCGACGGTGGTCTCGTACTGAAGCTCTCGATCGTTAGGTTGGTAGTCATGGCAAACGAACATACGAGTCTCGCTCGGAAGCGTGAGTAAGCGTTTAATGGAGTGGAAGAGGGTTTTGGCATCGCCGCCGGGAAAATCACAGCGGGCGGTACCACCGTCCGGCATAAATAAGGTGTCACCTACAAACAGCGCATCACCGAAAAGGTAGGCCATACATGCAGGCGTGTGTCCAGGCACGTGAAACGCGTGGCACTCTATGCCGCCCAGCATAAACCGATCGCCGTCACCAACCATCACATCGAATTGACTACCGTTTACTGGGAAATCGCTGGGCTCGTTGTAAACGCTCGCAAAGGTTTCTTGCACGGTAGTAATCTGTGCGCCAATAAGAATTTTGCCACCCAGCTTTTTCTGCAAATAAAGCGCAGACGTAAGATGATCAGCGTGAACGTGTGTCTCAATTATGTAATCAACGCTTAGATCTTGAGCACGAATATAGGCGATTAGCTGATCGGCTATTTCAGTTGTGAGGGTGCCTGAAGGATAATCGAGGTCCAGAACAGGATCGATGATGGCGCAGCGGCGACTGACGGGATCGCTCACGACATAGGTCAGCGTCCACGTATGGGGGTCGAAGAAGTGTTGGACGTGGGGTTTAGAAACACCCGTATAGTCAATATGTGTCAGCATCGTCATTGGTCTACTCCTCTAATGCCACCTACATCAGCGTATGCCTTATCTGCTCACAAAGATCCGGCAAAAGGCCACCAAGTTGATGTGCAGAAAGCCTGCAGCAAGCAACTTCATGTGAAACGCCGGCTTAAAAGCATATATCTTATAGAAATTAGGTTATTCGAAAAAGCATTATCTTGCATCTTTTCCTCAAGGCACTTCCGCCCCGAAGTCGCCGACCGTCAGGGCTCAATAAGATCTCGGGCTGGTTCATCGGCAAGCTCAAACTCGAATGTGGTGTGTGCCAACTTAAAATCCGCAATCTGGTTCGCAATTTCACGCTTGATGAGCATTTGTTGACGGGGGTCGTAATCGGGCCTCATACGTAAGTGCGCACTCAAAACATGTAACTCACCGTCGAGGGACCAGAAGTGTAGGTGGTGAACTTTATCAACACTCGGCACGGCCAATAACCGCTCAGTGATTGCGCTAAGCATTGCTTTATCCGGATTTGCCTGCAAGAAAAGACGCAATGCCCGCCACAGGTTGCGGGCCACGTTCACCAAAATAAATGCTGTGAAAGCAATCGACAGCAATGGGTCAAGTATGGGCAGCTCAACAAAGAGTAGGGTGACTGCGACGACAAATACAGCGACCCACCCGAGTACATCTTCCAGCAAATGCCAGTTGAGCATTTGCTCATTCATGGTCTTACCCTGACGCAGCGTCATAGCAGCAATGCCATTGACCACGATACCTGCAATCGCCAGACCTAACATACCCGCAGCTTGAGGCATAACAGGATCGAGCAACCGCGGAACTGCCTCAGCCATGATTAACATTGAGCCTACAGAGAGCACCAAACCACTGACTACCGCGCCCAATAGTGAGAATCGTCGATAGCCGTAGGTATAGGCGCTGTCGGCATTTTTTTGTGCAAGGTAGCTAAGTAACCAGGCAAAACCAATAACAAAGGAATCGCCCAAATCGTGCACGGCGTCGGCCATGATCGCGGTACTGTCAGTCCAATAGCCGCCAAAAAATTCGATAACTGTGAACGACGCATTAAGCCAGAACACAAGCGCCAACCGTCGCGATGTCGTTTGGCTTGTGGGGCGTTTCACGAGAGAATCATTCATACCAACATTTTCCTAACGCTGCCAAAATAGCAGGGTAAAACACCGGGCTGATAGGCGTCTCGTGTAGCTGATAGGCGTCTCCTGTACATGGGCGGTTCATGGAGGGCTTTTGGTTCAATCGTCTACATAAGGCCGATCAACGTTAGTGCTCGTTACAATGCTTGGGTGTCAACTGAAATGCAATGATCACTCACCGTTGGTGGCGTGAAGAGAGGCTTAAACTGCAAGCGGTGGATGCGTATAATGTATATTATGTTAAATAATGGGTTTCTTTGCTTTCGTCTAAGTCCCCCTTCATAATCCCGCGTGTTTTATCACCACCGAATGCGCGACGGGCGTATAAACCTCTACTAAGGAGAACATGCATGGACTTGGTTGGAAAAGTTGCAATTGTAACCGGCGGAGCCTCAGGACTCGGCGAAGCCACTGTTGACGCGTACGTTGCTAAGGGTGCGAAGGTAGCGATCTTTGATATGAATGAAGCGCGCGCTAATGATGTCATTGCACGCAACGGTAGCGACAATGTCGCGTTCTTCAATGTCAACGTCGCTGACGAGGATTCAGTCAAGGCCGCTGTTGCCGGCGTTGTCGACCACTTTGGTGCGCTGCACATTTGTAACAACTTTGCGGGCATCGGCAGTGCGTCGAAAACCTTCGGTAAAAAAGGTGTTTTCCCGATGGAAGAATACATGCGCGTTGTTATGGTTAACCAAGTTGGCACGTTCAATGTCAGCCGATTCGCAGCTGAAGCGATGGCCAGTAATGCCACGATCAATGATGACGGCGGGCGTGGCGTGATAATTAATACGGCGTCTATTGCAGCCTATGAAGGACAGATCGGCCAGCTAGCGTATTCCGCCAGTAAAGGCGCGATCGTCGGTATGACACTTCCGATGGCGCGGGACTTGGTGCCCTACGGTATTCGCGTGAATACGATTGTTCCTGGTTTGATCCACACCCCGCTGTTCGATTCGCTCCCTGACGAGGTGTATCAGTCTCTCGAACGCACAGTGCTTTATCCTCAACGACTCGGGAAGGCTGAAGAAATTGCCCACTTGTCTGTGTTTATCGCTGAGAACGACTACTTGAACGGCGAATGTGTGCGACTTGACGGCGGCATACGGATGCAACCACGCTAATCTCCCGCTTACGAGCGCTACAAAAAAGGCGGCATTAGCCGCCTTTTCTATTTTTGAAATACGCAATAACGCTGACGTGTTACTGCCCTGCTCGGCCCTAAATGAGCTCCTTGACGGTGGTTCTGTGCAACAGGCGATCGTATCCCTCGTAACCACCCGTCGCTCGATGGAGTACTGAACGGTTATCCCATATCACAAGCATACCGGGTTCCCAGCGGTGCTTGTACACGAACTCTTCTTGGCCTTGGTGCTCGACAAGGCGCATTAGAATGTCGAGCGCTTCGTCATCAGGTACGCCTTCAATGCCAATAATATAGCCAATGCAGCCAAAAATTCGCTCTTCCTGCGTGTCAGGGTGTGGTGACAGTAAATGATGTAACGTCGTTGATTCGGCAGACTCATCGGCTCTTATATCCATGCTTCGGTCTGTCTTACGATCCTGATCCCCGTAAACGCCACTGGGTGCATAGGGCAACTTGGCGGAGTGGATTGCCCGCCTCCCTTCTATCGCTTTGCGAAGATCTGCAGGTAACGCTTTAGCCGCCGCGATCTGGTCTGCGAACCACGTATCGCCGCCATGGGGTGGAACCGTAATACCATAAAGACAGGTGGCCGCTGGTGGTTGTGCCTGAAAACTCCAATCGGTGTGCCAATTCTCAGCGAAAATGGGCGCCTTCTCTTGCGCTTTTCGTTGCACCGCAATGATGTGATCGCGGCCTTGGATAGGCGCGATAAAAGGGTCGTCTCCAAAGGGGCCGAATTTCAGACTTACTCTTTCAAGGGCATCGTCATCAAGTCCCTGCTCGGGAAACGCGATAACGCGATGTGCTAGCAACGCCTGCTTACACTCAATAAGATTTTCGTGACTCAAAGCGCTGTCGAGCTGAAGCCCAGTCACAGTGGCTCCGCAGCTTGCATCGCTGGGTCGAATGCTTATCGTCATAAAAGTCCGCTTATTACGTTTGAGGGATTAGAGTGAGCATCATCAATGACGTATCATTAGTCAAGTACGCTAACGGATAGTTTGTATTTGCCCTTCCCTACCCCATTTTTTGGCTTGCTCGGTGTCCGGTCAGAGGATCTCGAACGTGTTACGGAATACGACATACGAGAAGCCCGCTGCAACTAACTAACTTTTGGCGGAATTCGTTGTCTATACGGTTCGGGCATCCTTTTTGGGATAACCGACGTACATTACTCGTTATATGATTTACGCGAGATCAACTCTCGTATCGAAGACTAAAACAAAGGACATTTATGTTGGTTATAAAGCAAGGTGACCGCCGAGAGACTAATCTAGCCGCAATTTTAGCTGGCATCGCACTATGGTTACTGTCCAGCACCGTATGGGCGCTCGCCCCTACCGCCGCGCAGAGTGAAACGATCGAGTCTATGATCGTAACCCTCGAAGAACGCCATTATGCCGGCAAACGCTACGACGACCAGCTTTCAGCCCAGCACCTAAATGCCTACATTGATAGCCTCGATCCGCAGCGAATGTTCTTTACTGCAGAGGATATTGCGGGGTTTTCTACCTGGGAAACAACACTTGATGACTTGAGTCGAGCAGGAGATCTTTCGCCAGCGTTTAGTATTTTTAATCGCTATCACGAAAAGCTTCGCACACGGCTTGAGCAGACGCTCGAAGCATTGCCGGAGCAAGTCGCAGCTTTCGATTACCGTATAAAAGAATACCTAGAGATCGACGGCAGTACGCGACCTTGGGCTGAAAATACTGTGGAGTTAGATGACCGCTGGAGAAAGCAGCTAAAGAACCAGGCACTCAGTTTACATCTCGCCGAACAACCGCTTGAAGATATTCTTGAAACACTAACTCGCCGGTATCAAACGCGATTGAACCGGCTCGATCAATACAATGAACAAGATATCTTTGCGGTCTACGCAAATGCGCTAACAGAGCTTTATGATCCTCATACGTCGTATTTTTCACCGCGCCGTGCGGAAAATTTCGATATCAATATGAGTCTATCCTTTGACGGCATTGGTGCCGTGTTACAGACCGACGACGAGCACACTAAAATCGTTCGATTAGTGCCGGCTGGGCCAGCTGATAAAGAGGGCCAGCTCAAGCCATCTGACTTGATTATCGGCGTTGGCCAAGATACCGAAGGTCCCGTAGAAAACGTGGTCGGCTGGCGGCTTGATGAAGTCGTCGATTTGATTCGTGGCCCGAGGGACACATACGTCCGACTGGAAGTTATTCCTGCGAAGGGTAAAACAGACGAGCGTCGAATTATTGCTATTCAGCGCAATCAAGTGAAGCTTGAAGAGCAGTCTGCGCAAAGCGAGATTATTGAAGTTGAGGATGCTGATGGCCAATTACGAAAAATAGGCATCATTGATATCCCCGCTTTTTATATTGATTTTGCAGCCTTGCGCCGGGGTGATCCGGACTATAAGTCGACAACACGTGATGTTCGAAAACTTATAGAGGAGCTCGAAGCAGACGGCGCGGAAGGTCTCGTTATTGACCTACGTAATAATGGCGGTGGCTCGCTGCAAGAGGCCAACGACCTCACAGGACTGTTTATTGAGTACGGGCCTACAGTGCAAATCCGCAGCGCTGAGCGTCGCGTTTGGCGTGATGGAAAGCGTCGTCGATCGGCTTATTATGAAGGTCCGGTTAGTGTTTTGATTAACCGGCTAAGCGCTTCAGCTTCCGAGATTTTTGCGGGTGCGATACAAGACTATGGTCGCGGCATTGTCGTCGGAGACCGATCGTTTGGTAAAGGCACGGTACAGTCATTGCTAGACCTTCCAGAGGGCCAATTAAAGGTTACCGAAAGTAAGTTTTACCGTATTTCGGGTGATTCCACGCAGCACCGTGGTGTTGTGCCTGACATCACCTTTCCGTCACTTTTTGATCACGAAGAGATAGGCGAAAGTTCATTGGACAATGCATTAGATTGGGATCAAATATCGGCGGTTCGACACCGCGATTATAATCAGCTAAGCGCCCTCCTCCCCACGCTTACCGCTAGGCATCAAAAGCGTACGAGCTCGGATCCAGACTTCGTTTTTCTACTCGATCAAGTGGCTATGGCTGAAGAAACGCGCGGCCTAGAACTGTTGCCCTTATCGGAACAAGAGCGTAAGACCATGCGCGAATCTCAGGAAAGTAAAGCGCTAGCCATTGAAAACAAACGCCGTGAATCTAAAGGCGAGCCCTTGTTAGATAGCCTGGCCGATGAGGAGGATATGGTTTCTATTGACGCCCCTAGTGACGAGCCAGCGCCCAGCGAGAATGCTTCAGAGGGCGCTTTAGAGAATTCTGCCGAGGACGAGGAGCAAGCTGATGTGCTGTTACTTGAGGCCGGTAGGATTCTTGCAGACGTTATGGGGCTAAGCAAACCCCTATCCACTCCTCAGACTGCTTCACGCTGAGGGTGAGTACCAGTTGAGTTCCGAGTGGAGACGCACCACATCGCCAATAATCAGTAAGGTTGGCGCTTCGGGTTTTTCCTCCGCCACCCGTTGATTGATAGTAGCTAACGTTGCGGTTATTACACGCTGATTCGGTAGGGTTGCCTTCTCAACAACGGCGATAGGTGTTTCGGGGCAGCGTCCGTGGTCGATTAACGCCTGACTGATAATGTGAAGACCTGCTAGGCCCATGTAAAACACGAGGGTTTCAGTCGGGTTAAGAAACTGGTCCCAGGGGAGATCTAAGCGATGATCTTTGGTGTGCCCGGTGATGAAACGTACCGACTGAGCGTAATCTCGGTGAGTAAGTGGGATGCCGCCATAGCAAGCAGCGCCTGAGGCTGCTGTGATACCTGGCACGACTTCAAAGTCAACGCCCTCCGCCAGCAGCTCTGCAATTTCCTCACCGCCCCTACCAAAAATAAACGGATCGCCGCCCTTGAGTCGTGCAACACGTTTTCCTTCCTTTGCTAGGCGCAGTAACGCTTTATTAATGTCGGCTTGCGGCATCGCATGCTCAGAGCGCTGCTTACCAACATAGATTCGCTGAGCGTCCCTGCGTGCCATTTCAAGAATGCCAGGGCCAACCAATCGATCATAGAGAACTACGTCTGCGCGCTGTAGCAAGCGAAGCGCCTTAAACGTCATCAGATCAGGATCCCCAGGGCCCGCGCCAATCAGGTATACAGCACCACGTAGACTCGGATCCTTTTCAGCAATGCTGGCCGCGCTATCGAGCGTACTTTGAAAGATTCCATCAGCACTTTCGCGCTCGCCACGCAGTAACGTCGCTATAATTTCGGTATCGTCGAGTAACCGCTCCCAGAATTGCCGGCGCTGATCTTCCTCGTTAAGGATAAGGGCAACCTGTTCCCTTTGCTCGCCCATAAATCGCGCGACATCGCCGTAACTACTGGGATAGCGACTCTCGATATCACTGCGCAAGCGCCGCGCGAGTACGGGGCTCGCACCACTCGAAGAAATCCCAACCAGCAGTGGGTTTCGATCAACTATGGCAGGGATAATGAACGAACATAAGGCAGGGTCATCGACGACATTAACGGGTATATTTTGGGCCTGCGCTCTCGCGGATACGGATGCGTTGACCGCTCTATCGGGCGTTGCGGCTATGACAGCGCGAAACCCGGCGAGGGAACGGTCATCCCAGGTTTCATACTCAAGTTTGCCAGCTGACCCGGCCATGCTAACCAGCTCATCAGTGATCAACGGCGCTAATACATGTAATTGAGCGCCAGCTCGATGTAGCAAACGTGCTTTGCGAGTCGCAATAACACCGCCGCCGACCAAGAGAACTGGCTGCTCGTTTAGCTGAAGACAGACAGGCAAATAATCCATTAACGGATACTTTCCAGGCCACCCATATAAGGTCGCAACGCCTCAGGAACTATCACGCTGCCATCGCTTTGTTGGTAGTTCTCTAGCACTGCTACCAGCGTTCTGCCCACGGCAAGGCCTGAGCCGTTTATCGTATTCAATAGCTCGGGCTTGCCTGTCGCGGGATTACGCCATCGCGCTTGCATCCTGCGCGCTTGGTAGTCCTTGAAATTCGAGCAGCTAGAGATTTCACGATAGGCTTGTTGACCGGGGAGCCAGACTTCGAGGTCGTAGGTTAGAGCAGCAGAGAAACCGAGGTCACCGCCACAGAGAATCACTTTCCGATAAGGGAGGTCTAATTTTTTCAATATGTGCTCAGCATGCCCCGTTAACTGTTCGAGCGCATGCTCCGATTGTTCGGGTCGAACCAGTTGCACAAGTTCAACCTTCTCGAACTGATGCTGTCTGATCAGGCCTCGGGTGTCTCGCCCATAGCTGCCCGCTTCGCTTCGAAAGCACGGCGTATGTGCTACGAATTTAATGCCTTCGTCCCCAAGCTCACTATCGTCAAAAATACGATCGCGGGCGATATTGGTAACGGGCACCTCTGCGGTTGGAATTAAGTAGTAGCCCTGATCGCCTTCGAGTTTAAAGGAGTCTTCGGCAAACTTAGGCAGCTGACCTGTTCCAAACAAAGACTCGCTGTTAACAATAAAAGGGACGTAGAGCTCGGTGTAACCGTGGTTCACTGTGTGCTCATAAAGCATAAACTGAGCAAGTACGCGGTGAAGGCGCGCTAAAGCACCTGACATAACGGTGAAACGGGACCCCGTTATTTTGCCCGCGCTGTCACCATCGAGCTGGCCCATTGCTTCACCAATATCGACGTGGTCCTTGGGGCTGAAGTCAAACTGCTTTGGTGTTCCCCATTTAAGCACCTCGATATTGTCATCTTCAGTATTCCCTTCGGGCACTTTATCGTCGGGCACATTAGGGACAGCATGCAATAACGTGTCGAGCTCAACCTGTACCGTTTTAGCTTCCAGCGTTGCGGCATCGATATCGGCAGCGATTCGGTCAAGAATAGTAGTGACTTCGGCTTTCGCCTCGTCAATGCTCATGCCTTGACCAACGAGTTCTCCAATTTTCTTCGACGCGGCTTTGCGCTCGGCGAGCAAGCTTTGAGCACGCACATCAGCAGATTTACGGCGTGCATCAAGCGCTTCGAAGTCAGCGATAGGAAAATTGAAGCCCTTGCGCGCAAGCGCGCTCGCGACGGCTTCAGGGTCTTGGCGAACAGCTTTGATGTCGAGCATGATGCCTCCTCGGCATGTTTTAGCAATAATCGTTCTTTGGGCGGCGCGCATAGTAACGCGTCCGCTGGGTTTTTACCCGCTTTCGAATGGCATCAGGTGAATGCACGGGCCGTCAACAGACCCAATGCAGCTCCGGCGACACAACTGATCACACTCAGCGAAACATAGAGTAACGACTGACCAAATTCGCCACGCTGGAGCATATGAAGCAGTTCCAGAGAAAAAGTAGAGAACGTGGTAAACGCGCCGAAAAAGCCGATCACAAGCAATGCGCGCATGTCTGTATGCATCAGCCCGCGCTCAAGTAAAACGAACGCTATGCCGATACCAAACGAGCCAACAACATTGACGAGCAGCGTCGCTGCGGGCCAGTTATCAGCAAATTGTTGCCGAACAATAATACTGCAACCGTACCGCCCGCTGGCCCCCATAGCGCCACCAAGAGCGACTAAAAAAAACTGCCACAACATGTTAATCAGAGCCTCGTTGGATCGTGTTGACGCCGGTGGGCGTCATTAAGCGCTTTCAGTTGCGCCAGCTTATCCTGAATTCGAATTTCGAGGCCACGATCCACAGGCGTGTAAAATTGCTGCGCACTCATACCCTCGGGCCAATAATTCTCGCCCGCTGCGTAAGCATCGGGTTCATCGTGGGCGTATCGATAGCCTTTGCTATGACCCTGGTCGGCCATCAATTGTGTTGGCGCATTGCGCAAGTGATTGGGCACCTCAAGGGTGCCATGCTCCTCAACGCTACGTCGGGAGGCTTTGTAGGCTAGATATACAGCGTTACTTTTCGCCGCGCAGCTCAGGTAAACAATAGCTTGAGCAATAGCGAGTTCACCCTCAGGGCTTCCGAGCCGCTCCTGTACTTGCCAAGCATTGAGGGCGAGTTCAAGTGAGCGTGGATCCGCGTTGCCAATATCTTCGCTGGCCATTCGTACGACACGTCGGGCGATGTATAAAGGGTCACACCCCCCATCCAGCATTCTCGCATACCAATATAAGCTGGCATCGGGATCACTCCCCCGGACGGATTTATGCAGCGCACTCATTTGATCGTAAAACTGATCTCCGCCTTTGTCGAAGCGGCGCAAACTGGCCTGGCTTATTTCCGCAAGAACAGCGGCATCAACGCGGCGGGCACCGCGATCGTCAGTCGTCGCCAGATCTGCAGCAAGCTCTAGTTGTGCAAGAGCCCGCCGTCCATCGCCATCGGCACTCAGTGCTAATGTATTTAACACGCCTGCATCGACTACGACGTCGACTAGGACGGTGCTCAGTGCGCGTTCCATCAGGACAATGAGTTGCTCCGTATCAAGCGCACGTAGTTTGTAAACGCGGGCACGCGACAATAACGCTGAATTTAATTCAAACGATGGGTTTTCAGTTGTGGCGCCAATAAAGACAAAAGTGCCGTCTTCAACATGCGGTAAAAATGCGTCCTGCTGTGACTTATTGAAGCGGTGCACCTCGTCAACAAATAACACCGTTCGCAGCCCGCGTGCGGCCGCGCCTCTCGCCGCTTGAACAGCCTCGCGAATATCCTTCACACCCGCAAGCACAGCAGACAGTTGTATAAACTGTGCTTCAGAACTGCTAGCAGCAAGCCGAGCCAACGTCGTCTTACCCACTCCGGGAGGCCCCCACAAAATAAAGGAATGCAGGTTACCTTGCTCAATTGCTCGTCTCAGCGGCCTGTCAGACCCTAGAACATGGTCTTGCCCCACAAAGTCGACCAGCCGCTGTGGGCGCATAGTCGCAGCAAGCGGCTGTCCACCTAGGGTGGCGTCGCCGAAAAGGTCAGAGTCTTGCAACATAAGAACTAGGACTCAATGCCCGAAAAGTCCACACCCTCTGGAAGCTCGAAGGTGAAATCGTCACGCGTAAGCGCAGTTTGCGGATCAAGCGCTAATTCAATATCAATGATTTGCCCCACTGTATCGACAATCGTCAATCCGGTGACAGTCCCGTCAGCGAACCTAAACGTTAACGCATCGAAAAAACGCTGTGGTGTTCGGGGACTTAATGTAAGGCTATCGGGTGTGCGGTCGATTTCATAAGCAACGGACAAGGTCTCTTCGTCTTCAAGCAGCATTGCAAGCGGCGAAGCTTCCATATCAGCCAGTGCTGATTGATTCACCGTTTCGAGATCTTGATCATATTGCCATACATACTGCCCGTCACTCACGATGACCTGTCGGCCAGGCGCAGTGATTTCCCAGCGAAAAAAATGGGGCTTAAGTAACGCAAAGGCACCCTCGCTGTGCGCCAGCGCGTTGCCGTGCTCGTCCCGAATAGTCTGGGTGAACTGCCCCGCTATGCTATCAATAACAAGTAGAGGGGTTTCCTCTCCGGCATTGACCTCCCGGATCAAACCTCCCAGTAAGCAAAGCGTTAACAGCAGAATGGCGGGCCAGCGATACTTTTCTCCGATCACGTTAATCCTCCATGGGCGGCGGCGCTAACACTTCCCGCTGTCCATTGGTTCCCATTTCGGTGACCACGCCAGCGGCTTCCATTGTCTCAATGAGCCGCGCTGCTCGGTTGTAACCAATCCGCAGCTTACGTTGAACGCTGGAGATAGACGCCCGTCTACTTTTACAGACGAAGTGAACAGCTTCATCATAAAGGGCATCTGCTTCTGGATCGTCACCATCACTGGCAGCGCTTTGAAGTTCGCCCGCAGTAACAGGCGTTTGCCCTCCCTCGTCGAGAAGCCCCTCCAAGTAGAGAGGTTCGCCGCGACGTTTCCAATCAGCGACAACTCGGTGCACTTCATCGTCAGAGCAGAACGCGCCATGAACGCGCATGGGCACGCTGGAGCCAGAGGGTAGGTACAGCATATCGCCAAAGCCCAAGAGTTGGTCTGCCCCTCCTTGATCCAGAATTGTTCGCGAATCAACCTTTGAACTGACTGAAAATGCAATCCTTGTCGGAATATTGGCTTTAATCAAACCGGTTATCACATCGACCGAAGGTCGTTGCGTGGCCAGAATCAGGTGTATGCCCGCTGCACGTGCCTTTTGCGCAATGCGTGCGATCAGCTCTTCTACCTTCTTACCGACAATCATCATCATGTCGGCGAATTCGTCTATGACAACGACAATACTCGGGAGTTTGTCCAAGTGTGGGTGCACTTGTTCTTCCTCAGGTGTCATTGCTAGTGGGTCGGGCTTCCACGTCGGATCGGGGATAGGCTCTCCCGCCTTGTTAGCGTCGAGCACCTTGCGGTTATATCCCGCTAAGTTTCGCACGCCCAACAGCGACATCAGTTTATAGCGCCGTTCCATTTCGGCTACGCACCACCGAAGGCCATTGGCGGCGTCTTTCATATCGGTGATCACCGGGGTGAGCAGATGTGGAATGCCATCGTAGACCGACAGCTCAAGCATTTTAGGGTCTACTAATATCAAGCGCACATCTTCTGGCGTCGCTTTATAAAGTAAGCTCACCAACATACAGTTAACCCCGACCGATTTACCCGAACCAGTCGTTCCTGCCACCAGTAAGTGGGGCATTTTTCCGAGATCAGCAACAATGGGCAAACCGGCAATATCGTGACCTAAAGCAAGTGTTAATGGCGATTTACTGTCGTCAAATGTCTTGGAAGACAACACTTCTTTAAAGTTGACGGTTTGGCGGTCAGCGTTGGGGATTTCAATGCCCACGACACTCTTACCCGGAATCACTTCGACAACACGCACCGATATGACAGCGAGCGATCGGGCCACATCTTTCGCTAAATTGGAGATTCTCGATACTTTTACACCCGCTGCGGGCTGGATTTCAAAGCGTGTAACCACGGGGCCTGGGTAGACCGCGGTGACCTCTGCGCTGATCCCAAAGTCGGCGAGCTTTAGCTCGAGGAGCCGCGAGAGCGATTCCAGCTCTTCTCGCGAGTACCCTCTTCCGCCCTTATCCGGGGCTGGATCTAACAAATCGAGAGGCGGCAATTCACCAGCGACAGGCGCATCAAACAGCAGTACCTGCTTTTCTTTCTCAACGCGTAAGCTGGGCTCTTGCTTAGATACTAGTGCTTTGATTTTTGGTGGCGTGCGTCTCTTTTCTTTTTCGACATACTGTTCAATCTGAACCTTTCGTTGCTCTTGTTGTTTCTCCCGCGCGCGCCGATCGACGATGGCATCACGCGTTGACACTACCCAATGCCAACATTGGCGCGAGAGTTTGATGCATTGCTTACCCAGGTAATCAGTCACTGCCAGCCAACTGATATCGGCGAACATCGTCAATCCAGCCAAAAATACCGCCAGTAAAATTAATCGCGCGCCAACCGGGCTAAACGCACTGTCAAAGCTCTGGCCAATCCCCTGGCCTAATATGCCTCCAGCGCCTTGAGGAAGACCTGAAGCACCTTGGTCATTCAGTGCTGCAATAGACGTTGCCGCGATGATCACAAGCACCAATCCAAGCGCTCTGAGACCGAATAACGTCCAATCGGTCGGGAGTTGATCGTCGTTACGCAAGAGAATTCGTCCGGCGCGGTAAGCCAGCAAAACGGGAATCAAAAAAGCAGCGTAGCCCACCAAGGAAAACAAGACGTCCGACAAGAACGCACCGGTGATACCGGCTAGATTTCGAATGGGCGCGTCGGTACCGCTGGCTGACCAGCCTGGATCGCCGTGGTTATAGGTCGCAAGTGCAAGGAGCATGAACAAACAGCCCGCCGCAACGGTAACGAACAAAGCATCTCGTAATCGCCGTCGTGGGTGCGCTGCCTGATTGTTGTTAGAGCTTGGTTGTTTGGTATTCGAGGCCACAAGGATATCCGACGCGATGGTATTCCAGCAAAAAATGGAGTTTGAGCGCTAAGAGCGATAAACGCACACTAAAGCGCACTAATTACGCTGGATACCATACCACAGGAATAAGTATTTCATCTTGATTTCTTGTCGTTTTTCAGTGGCTTAACGAGACAAGCTAGTGCATGACACGATGTACTTTGTGGCCGTGCTCTGGGTGTTGTACCCTTGACGCTCACCACAACCTGCTCCCATCGAGATGCATTCGAGGGGACTTATCCCACGTTTGGACAGCGCACAACATGACTACTTCTTCGCACCATAGATTGATCATCCTAGGATCCGGCCCTGCGGGCTATACGGCCGCTGTTTACGCAGCGCGCGCCAACTTGCAACCCGTCGTAATAACCGGCATTCAGCAAGGCGGCCAGCTCACCACGACGACGGAAGTTGAAAACTGGCCCGGAGGTGCGGCGGATTTGCAGGGGCCACAGTTAATGCAGGAAATGCAGGCGCACGTTGAGCGTTTTGATGCGTCGATTGTATTTGATCACATTGAAAAAGTGGATCTCAGTGTTCGTCCCTTCCGGTTGGGCGGAAGCAACGATTACACGTGCGATGCACTCGTAATCGCGACCGGCGCGTCGGCACAGTACTTAGGATTACCCAGTGAAGCCGCATTCATGGGTAAAGGTGTCAGCGCGTGCGCTACCTGCGACGGCTTTTTTTATCGTAATAAGGAGGTAGCGGTCATCGGCGGCGGTAATACCGCGGTCGAGGAGGCGCTGTATCTGAGCAACCTTTGCAGCAAAGTACACCTCGTCCATCGTCGCGACACACTCCGATCGGAAAAGGTACTGCAGGACCGTCTTCTTGCGAAGGCTGACGAAGGCAAAATCGTTTTACATTGGCATCGGACTCTAGAAGAAGTTCTGGGCGACGCTATGGGCGTCACAGGTATTAGGATTGCCTCTACTCAGGGAGAACCCGCTGTTGAAATCCCATTAGCGGGTGTTTTCATTGCCATCGGCCACAAACCTAACACTCAGATATTTGATGGCCAGCTCGCGATGGAAGGTGGCTACATCAGCATCAAATCCGGGCTCAATGGCGAGGCAACTCTCACGAGTGTCGAGGGTGTTTATGCTGCAGGCGATGTTGCAGATCACGTTTACCGTCAGGCCATTACATCGGCGGGCTTTGGGTGCATGGCAGCCTTAGACGCAGAGAAGTACCTAGATGCATTAAACGACGGACATTGAAACCGACGTTGTGGACTTTGACTTCCCACCCACTGACAGCGCACTAGAAGACCCCAACGGTCTCTTGGCTGTCGGGGGGGACTTGTCCCCTAAGCGCCTCATTGCAGCATATTCTAGGGGTATTTTTCCTTGGTTTGACGAATCTCAACCGATACTGTGGTGGAGTCCTAATCCTAGATCGATATTGCTGGCGGGCAATTTTCATTGTTCTCGCTCGTTAAAGAGATCGATTCGCAAGGGAACGTTTAGCGTTAGCGTAAATAGCGATTTTTCTGCGGTTATCCGCGCATGCGGGCAGCCGAGATCCAGTGGTCCCGGCACGTGGATATCCCCTCAAATGATAACCGCCTATGAGCAACTGCATGATTTAGGGATTGCTCACTCGATTGAAGTTTTTCAATCTGGGCACTTAGTTGGGGGATTATATGGCGTGGCAATAGGAAAAGTTTTTTTTGGTGAATCGATGTTTTCACGCGTCTCGGACGCGTCTAAGATCGCGCTAGCAGCCTTGGCTAAAGCACTGGACTCCGGACAGTTGTTACTTGTTGACTGTCAGGTGGAAAACCCCCATTTAAGCCAAATGGGAGCCATCAATATTCCAAGACAAGACTTTGAAAAATTGCTCAGTAACGCTATAAAAGACGATAGACATTTACTCGCTTTGGCTGATGTAACTGCCGACAAGTTAATCCCCCGCTCCCGCCCAGATTGGCTCAGTACTATTGGGGGAGATCCCGCGGGTCTATTGGAGAAACAGTTATGACTGCCTCGCTGAGAGATATACGTGTTTACACCACGTTTCCCCACGATTGCAGCTATTTAGAGGGCGAAGAAGCGACCACATTATTTATCGATCCTCGTCAAAAAATATCATCAGAGCTATATACCCAATTATCCCTCATCGGCTTTCGGCGCAGTGGAGAGCATGTATATCGTCCACACTGCGCGCGCTGTAGCGCGTGTGTGGCGTCACGTATACCGGTTGATGCGTTCAAACGATCAAAAAGTCAGCAACGTGTATGGCGGCGTAATCAAGATCTCCGGATCGTCGAGTCGAGCGATATTTTTGACACTGACACCTTCGACTTGTATTCGCGGTATATAAAAGAAAGACATGCTGACGGAGACATGTATCCACCGGACAAAGATCAATACCAATCTTTCCTCAACAACGGGCTAGGAAATACGCGTTACTTTCGCTTGTACGATGAGCAGCGTTTGGTCGGGGTCATGGTTAGCGATCAAATGCTTGATGGTCTATCGGCCATCTACACTTTTTACGAGCCGGCGGAAGAGCGACGGAGTTTGGGAACGTTCTCAGTGCTCTATCAAGTAGAGTTAGCTCGGACGTCTAATTTAGAGCATGTCTATCTCGGTTATTGGATTCAGACCTGCGAAAAAATGAGCTATAAAGCCCGTTTCAAGCCGCTTGAGATGCTGGTCGGTGGTGAGTGGCACAGAGGAGACGCGCTCCCTGGGCCGGATGATATTGCAGTGAACGAATTGTGTTTTGTGGAGAAACCCTAAAGGAGTGCTTTTGTGTACACCGACTTTCGGGTACAGTTCAGCGCTATTTTAATAGAGGCTCAACCGTTAATGGCTAAAGAAGACCAAATCGAAATGGAAGGTGAAATTGTTGAAACCCTTCCAAACACCACTTTCCGAGTAAAACTCGAAAATGGTCATCTAGTGACCGCGCATATCTCTGGCAAGATGCGTAAGAACTACATCCGCATTCTTACTGGCGACAAAGTTCGCGTAGAAGTCACTCCTTACGATCTGACAAAAGGCCGTATCACTTACCGAGAGCGCTAATTCTGCGCTCTTGGGGTAAGCGTGTGGGTAGACGTGGGCAGCGCCAGCACGATGCCCTCCTCCATGTCGTCGTCGCTTAAGCTTTTGTAAGGCTCTCTTGGTTCTCTGTTACTGCGATAACACGCAGTGAGGCGCCGTCAGGTTCTAGCACCACGCTTGCAGTACCGCCCTTACTTAACTCGCCGAAGAGCACCAAATCAGCAAGCGGTTTCTTGATGTGTTCTTGTATCACACGCTCCATCGGTCGCGCGCCCATCGTGCGGTCGTAGCCTTTTTCGACTAACCAAAGTCTAGCGTCTTCATCGACTTCTAGCGTAACCCGCTTCTCATCAAGTTGCCCCTGAAGCTCCGTAAGGAACTTGTCAACCACGGTTAGAATCACATCCTCACCCAAGGGTTCAAACGGTACAATTGCATCGAGGCGATTTCTAAATTCGGGGGAGAACATCCGGCTGATAGCTTCCAAAGAATCGCTGCTGTGATCTTGATCAGTGAAGCCAATCGATCGTCGACTAACATTCTCTGCGCCCGCATTGGTCGTCATTACTAAAATGACATTACGGAAATCTGCTTTACGCCCGTTATTGTCAGTCAGTGTCCCGTGGTCCATTACCTGAAGCAGGATGTTGAAGACTTCGGGGTGAGCTTTTTCGATTTCATCGAGAAGCACGACCGAGTGAGGATGCTTTGTCACCGCATCCGTAAGCAAACCGCCTTGATCAAACCCAACATAGCCCGGAGGGGCCCCTATCAAGCGCGAAACAGTATGCCGTTCCATGTATTCCGACATATCAAAGCGCGTGAGCTCAAGACCCAATTGCAACGCCAGTTGCTTTGTGATTTCAGTCTTACCAACACCCGTAGGTCCTGCAAGTAGAAATGAGCCAATGGGCTTATCACCAGAGCGTAATCCCGCTCTTGCCAACTTGATGGACGCCACCAGCTGGCTAACGGCTTTGTTCTGCCCAAAGACGACCATTTGGAGGTTGGATTCTAATTTCTCGAGCAAATCACGGTCATCTGAAGTGACGGTTTTTGGTGGGATTCTGGCAATTTTTGCCACAACAGATTCTATATCACTCGGACCAATAACTTTTTTACGTTTACTCGCAGGTAGTAATTGCTGATACGCACCCGCCTCATCAATGACATCGATGGCTTTGTCTGGCAAGAAGCGATCGGTTATGTACCGAGCGGCCATTTCTGTAGCCACCCTTAAGGCCTTATCGCTATAGCGTAATTGGTGATGCTCTTCAAACCGCGACTTGAGACCTTTTAAGATTTTGTAAGCATCATCGACTGAAGGTTCCATCACGTCGATCTTTTGAAAGCGACGGCTCAACGCTTTGTCTTTGTCAAAAATGCCACGATACTCTGCAAAGGTCGTCGACCCGATACAGCGCATCTTGCCGGAACTTAGCAAGGGCTTAAGAAGGTTGCTGGCATCCATCACGCCGCCAGAAGCCGCACCTGCTCCAATAATGGTATGGATTTCGTCAATAAATAAAATGGCGTGTTTGCGATCCTTAAGGTTGGCTAACAAACCTTTAAAGCGTTTCTCAAAGTCTCCTCGGTATTTTGTGCCCGCAAGTAATGCACCTAAATCGAGTGAGTACACTACTGCATCTTGAAGCGATTCAGGGACGTCTCCGTCAACAATTAGTTTCGCCAAGCCCTCGGCAATAGCTGTCTTGCCAACGCCCGACTCACCGACGAGCAAAGGGTTGTTCTTACGTCGTCGTGCGAGGATTTGTGCAACACGCTCCACTTCAGCAAGTCGACCGATGAGTGGGTCAATTTGTCCTGTCTTGGCTTCCTCATTGAGGTTTGTTGCGTATTTGTCGAGTGGCGTCTCTTCAGGCGCGTCGCCAGCCTCGCCGACCTCGGGGCTGCCGTTATCGCCGCCGAACTCGCCCTCCTCGTCATCTTTAGCAATGCCGTGAGTGATAAAATTAACGATATCAAGGCGAGATACGTCTTGGCTCTTTAAAAAATAAACCGCTTGGGACTCTTGCTCGGAAAATATGGCAACTAGAATATTCGCACCGGTGACTTCTTGCTTGCCAGAGCTTTGGACATGGAAAACTGCGCGTTGCAATACTCGCTGAAAACCCAGCGTGGGCTGAGTATCGCGACCATCTGCTTCGTCTCCTAATAGCGGCGTCGTGGAATCAATAAACTCCACCAAATCGCCACGAAGTGCTTCGGTGTCTACTTGGCAGGCTTGCATAACCGTCAGCGCAGCCGAATCATCTAGCAGTGCGAGCAGTAGATGCTCTACGGTAATAAATTCGTGCCTACGCGTGCGCGCAGTGCGGAAGGCTTCGTTGAGAACTTGCTCGAGTTCTTTGCTCAGCATGGCTTTCTACTCCTCGTCTTCTGACGGCTCAACTTCACACAGTAACGGATGCCCGCTCTCTCTGGCATGCTGATTGACCTGCATTGATTTAGTTTCAGCAATATCCTTGGGATAGATTCCGCACACCCCTTTCCCTTGAGTATGCACTGCAAGCATTATTTGGGTAGCTTTTTCTCGGTTTAGACCAAAAAACATCTCGAGTACCTCAATGACAAATTCCATTGGAGTGTAGTCGTCATTCAGAAGTACCACTTTGAATAATGGCGGTCGCTTGAGCTTGGGTTTCGCAGGGGAAACTGCCAACCCGCCTTCAAAGCCGCCTTCATGCTCAGTAGATTGGTTACGCAATGGCTGCGTGTGTCGCTTGACCGACACCTTTCTCGGATTAGTCTTCATTGGGTTAGTATAGTTCAAACTACGCGACTTTCAGCCTTACATTTAATAGGGAGATAGCATGAATGTGGTAAATGAACTGCGACAACTTCTAGGCGAGAACGCAGTATTAGATGCCAATAGTCTCCGTGAGCGCGCAGCGGGCATATGGCGTGCCACTGAGCCCTTAGCAGGACAAGCATTAATTCGCCCGACCACCACAGAAGACGTTTCAAAGGCTCTCGTCTGGTGTGCTGAGCGCGGTTTAAAGGTCGTCACCCAGGGCGGTCTCACTGGTCTCGTTCATGGTGCAGACACTGATCCAGACTGCATCATTCTCTCGTTAGAGCGCATGAACGCTATTGAATCAATCGACGCTTCTCAGCGCTGCGCGGTGGTGCAAGCGGGCGTAACCTTGCAAACCCTTCAAGAAGCTGCTGCTCCACATGGGTTGATGTTTCCATTGGATCTAGGCGCCCGAGGTAGCGCCACCCTGGGAGGTAATGCAGCCACAAACGCTGGAGGAAATCGCGTTATTCGATACGGAATGATGCGTGAGATGGTGTTGGGCGCCGAAGCGGTTTTAGCTGATGGCACTGTCATTAATAGTTTGAGCCCCCTAATTAAAAACAATGCAGGGTATGACCTTAAGCACTTATTTGTGGGCTCAGAGGGTACGTTGGGCGTCGTAACGCGCCTATCGTTACGCCTGCGCGAGGCGCCCGTCAGCCGCGACATGGCCTTTGTCGCTCTGGATTCCTTCGACCATGTGAAAGCGCTGCTTCGGCACATGGATCAACAATTAGGCGGCGGTTTATCTGCCTTTGAAACGCTGTGGAGTGATTACTATCAACTGGTGACGACTAAGCCTGCTCAAAGCCGGCCACCGGTGCCCCACGGCCATGATTTTTATGTGCTTTTGGAGGCGCAAGGCGCTGATGCAGAACTGGACAAACAGCGTTTTAAGATGGCTCTCGAGAGTGCATTCGAGCAGGGTCTACTCGTGGACGCAGCGGTTTCCCAGTCGGAAGCAGATTGCCACGCTTTCTGGCAAATCCGCGATGACGTGCAGCAAATTTTTCAGCTAGGCACCCCGCTCTTTTTCGATGTCTCTCTCCCTATCGACAGGATGAGTGCCTATGTTGATGATGTGCGCAGTAGTCTGGCGACAACAGAGGCATTAGCCGTCTATGTTTTTGGGCACTTGGGCGATGGCAATTTGCATTTCGGCATTCCGCTGCCCAGCGAACGGGCCGCCGCCCTTCGCCCGCAAATAGAGGCCTGCGTATATAGTCCGCTGGCGGCATTTAAAGGGTCTGTTTCCGCCGAGCATGGGATTGGATTGGAAAAAAAGCCGTGGCTTAGTGTCAGCCGAAGTCCCGAGGAAATCGCCTTGATGAAAACACTCAAACGCGCGCTCGATCCGCACAATATGTTAAACCCAGGTAAGATTTTTGATGTGTGACTAGCACTCATGGCACCACTACCCACCCCGAGCATTTTAACCCCACAAAAAAAGCCCGCTTTAAGCGGGCTTTTTCTTTAGGCCGGCACCTCTCGACGAGGGGCGCTTTGGACTCATGCGATCACATTTTGGCGATGATAGCCTTACCAAAGTCTGAGCATGACAGCAGTGTTGCATCATCCATTAAACGCTCGAAGTCGTAGGTGACTGTCTTAGCTTGAATAGCACCATTCATGCCATCAATGATGAGGTCCGCGGCTTCATTCCAGCCAAGGTGACGGAGCATCATTTCCGCTGACAGAATCAGTGAACCGGGGTTCACTTTATCCTGCCCCGCGTACTTCGGTGCAGTTCCATGCGTGGCTTCGAACAGGGCTACGGTGTCCGATAGATTCGCACCCGGCGCGATACCAATACCACCCACCTGCGCTGCGAGCGCGTCAGACAAGTAGTCGCCGTTCAAATTCAATGTGGCAACCACGCTGTAGTCTTTAGGCCGAGTCAGGATTTGCTGTAGCATCGCGTCGGCGATGACATCCTTAATCACAATGGGTTTGCCCGTATTGGGGTTTGTAATCTCTACCCACGGACCACCGTCAAGCAACTGACCGCCAAATTCTTCCATGGCGAGGCCGTAACCCCAATCACGGAACGCACCTTCGGTGAATTTCATGATGTTGCCCTTGTGCACTAGCGTGACCGAAGGCAGGTCTTGGTCAATGGCGTATTGAATCGCTTTGCGAACCAATCGCTCGGTACCCTCTTTCGATACGGGCTTGATACCTATACCTACATTGTTTGGGAACCGGATCTTCGTTGCGCCCATTTCGTTAATGATAAAATCCACAACTTTCTGCGCTTCCTTTGTGCCCGCTTGATACTCAATGCCGGCGTAAATGTCTTCCGAATTCTCTCGGAAGATCACCATGTTGCAATCACCAGGCTTTTTCACGGGTGAAGGAACACCCTCAAACCATCGAACAGGGCGTTGGCAGGTATACAGATCGAGTTCTTGACGCAGAGCAACGTTTAGCGAGCGAAAGCCACCACCCACAGGTGTCGTCAATGGCCCCTTGATTGCAACGGAATAGGTTTTAATGGCATCGAGTGTCTCTTCGGGGAACCAGTCGCCTTCATAGAGTTCCGCGGCCTTTTCTCCCGTATAAATTTCCATCCACGAAATCTTTTTACTGCCGCCGTAAGCTTTTTCGACTGCGGCATCAACAACATCAATCATGACAGGACTGATATCAACACCAATACCATCGCCTTCAATATAGGGGATAATGGGGTTGTTCGGTACTGTGAGGCTGTAGTCGGCGTTAACTGCGATGATTTCGCCAGTCTCGGGTACCTTGATATGCTTATAGGCCATAGTGTCAGGATCCTTTCAGGTTAGGTAAGGTTGCTATTGTTAGTCTTTATTAGACTCCGCTCACTCTTATTCTCGCCGGGTTTGTGGCGCACCGCTCGTGGAGTTTGGATGGCTTTTGACCATCTCGGGCGCGAATTTTAACACCAAACTAAAGGAAAGGGTTTGCCAGACGTCATCATTTTCAATAAACCTTTTAGGGTTCTTTGCCAGTTCTCTGACAATGACGCGACCGACGATGGTGCACGCCAAACCCTGGCCGACTATTTAACGCTACCTGAGTATCGCGCTGCCGGCCGCTTAGACTTTGATTCTGAAGGCTTAGTCGTTCTGACAGACGATGGACGCCTGCAGCAGCATATCGCTCACCCACAATACAAAAGCTGGAAAACGTACTGGGTGCAAGTAGAGGGGGTCGTTCACGACGAAGCGATTGCCGCGTTGACGCATGGCGTGGAACTGAAAGATGGAACCACGCTGCCCGCGCGAGTACGGCGTCTCATTGATCCCAAACTGTGGGATCGCAGCCCGCCTATTCGTTACCGCCCATCTGTCCCCGACAGCTGGTTAGAAATTTCGTTGTGTGAAGGCCGAAATCGACAAGTAAGACGTATGACGGCGGCCGTTGGTTTCCCAACCCTGCGTCTAGTCCGCGTCGCCGTGGGCGATTGGGCGCTCGACGGATTACAGCCAGGGCAATTTAGAAAGGTAAAGGTCCCGAGCCAGCCGGTAAATACGCACCGGCGGTCAACACATTCGCATCGAAACAGGCCGCGCAGCTGATCAGAACGAAAGGCTGACGCACGGATGTGAATGCGGTTAACTTTAAGAGACAGTAATGACATTTACAGGAACTTTATGCAGCCATCTAACCGCTGGTGTCCACACGCTACTGTTGCAACAGTCGTTGTGGATCAAGATCGCTATCTTATGGTTCAGGAAATTGACCGTGTATCGGGAGCCGTTGTTTACAACCAGCCCGCGGGTCACCTTGAACCCGGTGAATCTCTTACTGAGGCGGCGCGGCGGGAGGTCTTAGAGGAAACGGCTTGGTGCGTCGACCTGATCGGCTATCTGGGAGTCGCTCGATTGGTTGGCGCAGACGGTATAACGTATCTGCGCCATAGCTTTCTCGCGATACCCTCCTATGAAGTTAGCAACCAGACCCTCGATGACGGTATCATTGCCGCTCACTGGCTCACACGCGACGAGATTATTGCACTAAGCTCGCAACTCCGGAGTTCTCTCGTCATGAGCGTTATCGAATTACACCGACAGGGAAACGTAGCTCCCCTGTCACTGGTTTTGGACTCATGACCGTAAACAAGCAAACCAAAGTCATTGTTGGCATGTCTGGAGGCGTGGATTCCTCAGTCTCAGCCCTATTGCTGCAACAGCAAGGGTATTCGGTTGAAGGTCTGTTCATGAAGAACTGGGAGGAAGATGACGGCACCGAATATTGCACGGCAAAACAAGATTTCGCAGATGCCCAAGCGGTAGCACAGCGGCTGGGTATAAAGCTGCATGGCGCGAACTTTGCTGCCGAGTATTGGGACAATGTATTCGAACACTTTTTAGCCGAGTACAAAGCGGGACGCACACCCAATCCCGACATCTTGTGTAACCGTGAAATCAAGTTCAAAGCTTTTCTGGAATACGCGACGCACTTGGGCGCAGATTATATTGCCACAGGACACTACGTTCGCACTGAGCAACGTGATGGCGCCGCAGTGCTCCTAAAAGGACTTGATGGCAATAAAGACCAGAGCTACTTCTTACATCAAGTCGGGCATCGCGAACTAAGTCGCACGCTGTTTCCAATTGGGCATTTAGACAAACCACAGGTGCGTGCTATTGCAGAATCAGCTGGTTTGGCTACTGCAGAAAAGAAAGATTCAACGGGTATTTGCTTTATTGGTGAGCGACGTTTCACCGATTTTCTTCAACAGTATTTGCCGGCGCAGCCCGGTGATATTGAAAGTTTAAACGGTGAGCGACTTGGCGAGCATCAGGGACTTATGTATCACACAATGGGTCAACGCCAAGGGTTAGGCATTGGCGGTCTCGCAAATCATGAACACGCTCCTTGGTACGTTGTCGAAAAAGATTTAGCGCGCAACGTATTGTTGGTAGCGCAAGGAAAAGACCATCCTGCTTTGTTTAAATCAACGCTCTTTGCCAACGATATATTCTGGATTTCAGGGGAAGAACCCATTCTACCTATGCAAGTTCGTGCAAAAGTTCGATATCGCCAAGCCGATCAGTTGTGTTCTGTCGAGCGTCACGCTGAAGGCTACCGCGTTGTGTTTGACGAACCGCAGCGCGCAATTACGCCGGGGCAATCTGTTGTTTTTTATCAAGACGAATTGTGCCTAGGTGGCGGCGTCATCGAGGGTGCGTTGTGAAAGATCGTAGCAGTTTGGAAAACCAAACGATCGCTTTAGCGGGTGTCGCACAAAGCGCTCGTATTGTTGATCAAATTTCCCGCACGGGTAGCTATCCGCTTGAGTTTCTCGAAGCCTCCATTCATTCCCTTTTTAGCTTCGATGTCCCCAATGTTGACTCGGTATTTGGTAACGTCCAAGGAGTGAAGTTAGGTCTGCAAAATCTGTCGTCCGGGTTGACAACCGGCGGTGATGAAACAACGGCCAGCATGATGCGTTACCTATTTTCAATTTTGCATTTAGAGCGAAAATTCGCTGCACGGCCCGACTTACAGCAAGTCGTTCAAAACCGGCTGCAGCACGCAAGTTTCAAAGCAACACACTTTGCGTCGCATGTGAATGAGACCTGCCACAGTGTCGCCGCGATTTACTCTGATACTCTGAGTACGCTGTCCTACAGAGTTAAAATTTCCGGAAGTGCGCAGCATTTGCAGAACGACGCGAACGCTGAAATTATCCGAGCATTGTTATTGGCTGGTGTTCGTTCAGCATTTCTATGGCGGCAACTGGGTGGAAGACGGTGGAAGATGATTTTTAATCGCAATCAGATCCGTTCAGTTGCCATTGATCTATCTCGGGAACTGGGGATTCGTTAGCCTTTCACTTCCTTTTTATTAAATCTATTAGTCTCATTACTGGAGTCAGCATGGAACTCTCTGCCCTCACTGCAATATCACCTCTCGACGGCCGCTACGGCAGCAAGGTGGCTGCCCTGCGTGACGTTTTTAGTGAATTTGGTCTTATTAAACGCCGCGTTGAGGTCGAAGTTCGCTGGTTACAGTGTCTTGCTAACCTCCCCGGCATTACTGAAGTACCACCACTTTCGGACGGTGCAACCACGCGGCTTAATCGCATTGTCGATGAGTTCTCCATTGAAGATGCTGAGCGCGTTAAAGCGATCGAGGCAACGACAAATCACGATGTCAAAGCGGTCGAGTATTTTTTGAAGGAACAAGTCGCAACTGATATTGAGCTCGCGGCCATTAGTGAGTTTATTCACTTCGCGTGCACATCGGAAGACATCAATAACCTGTCCCATGGTTTAATGCTTAAAGATGGTTTGCTCGCTATCCGTCCGGCCATGGAGAGAATTATTGCCGCGTTGAAGGCCTTGGCAGACGTTGAAGCAAACCAGCCCATGTTATCGCGTACCCACGGACAAACAGCAAGCCCCACGACGCTCGGCAAGGAAATAGCTAACGTCGTCGCGCGACTCGAGCGCCAATTGGTGCAAATTCAGCGTGTAGAGCCAATGGGCAAGATTAATGGTGCAGTCGGAAACTACAATGCCCACCTCGTGACCTACCCTGACGTCGATTGGCAAAGTAACGCAGAAACATTTGTCCAATCCCTCGGGCTTCAGTGGAACCCTTACACGACACAAATTGAACCCCATGACTACATGGCTGAACTGTTCGACGCCCTCGCTCGCTTTAATACGGTGCTTATCGATTTCAATCGCGACGTCTGGGGCTACATCAGCCTAGGCTATTTCAAACAGAAAACAATCGCGGGCGAAGTGGGTTCTTCGACCATGCCCCACAAAGTAAACCCCATCGATTTTGAGAATTCCGAAGGTAATTTGGGTCTTGCTAATGCGGTATTGTCGCATCTCGCACAGAAACTCCCGATCAGCCGGTGGCAGCGTGATCTCACCGATAGTACCGTGTTGCGAAATATGGGCGTGGGCCTCGCTTATTCTCTACTGGCGTATGAGTCTGCATTGAAGGGCATCGGCAAGTTGCAGACGAATGCGTCTCACCTCGACAGTGATCTAGACGCTAGCTGGGAGGTGCTCGCCGAACCGATTCAAACTGTTATGCGCCGTTACGGAATCCCAGAGCCCTACGAAAAACTCAAGGCGCTCACACGAGGCCAAGCGATTACTGCAGACACTTTGGGCGAATTTATTGAGACGCTCGACTTGCCCGATACGGTCAAGCGGGAACTGAGAGAGCTATCCCCCAGAACGTACATTGGTAATGCCGCTCTGCAAGCCAAAGCCATCACTGATTACCAGGCGTAACTGTTTTGGCGCACCGCTTTAGATTGGACGAAGCACTGTTCCTTGAGCGGTATTGGCAGCGTGAGCCCCTGCTTATCAGGAACGCTTTACCCGGTTTTGTGAGCCCGCTCTCACCTGAGGAGCTAGCGGGACTGAGCATGGAGCCATCCGTCCAGAGCAGAATCATTAGCGTCCACAATGATAGCTGGCGTCTTGAGCACGGACCCTTCGATGACGTTGATTTTCAGCGTAATGATCAATGGACGCTCTTGGTTCAGCAGGTCGACCAACTCCTTCCGAGTGTGGAAGCACTAAAGACATGCGTAGGGTTTTTACCGACGTGGCGATTAGACGATGTAATGGTGAGCTATGCCGTAGACGGCGGTAGCGTGGGCCCGCATTTCGATCGCTACGACGTATTTTTAGTTCAAGGCATTGGGCGGCGTCGGTGGTTTCTCGGCGACTTTTGTGACGATAACACTCCTCGATTGGAACATGATGACCTGCACTTACTCAAATCATTTACCGCAACGCAGGACTATCTTCTAGAGCCCGGCGATGTGCTTTACGTACCTCCGGGGTTGGCTCATTGGGGGGTCGCAGAGGGTGAATGCATGACGTACTCACTGGGCTTCCGGGCACCTAAGATGGCCGATTTACTAGCGCGAATGACTGACACCGTGCTCGAGCGTCTAACACCTGAGCTGTTGCTCGAGGATGCGCATGCGTCGGAAGCGGGTGCACCTGGAGAGGTCACTCCCGCACATATCCAGAACGCTCGCTCTGCCCTCATTAACGCAATAAATGCGCTAGATGATGGATCGTGGCTCGCGGAAGTAGTGAGCGAAGGCAGTACGATCGATGATGAAATGACGTTGATTGATCCCTTGTTACCGGGTGCTGTTCGATTACTGCCGGGCTGCGTGCTAACGTGGATTCGTCGGCAAGAGCAACTCGAGATATTTGTTGCTAATGAATCGCTGTTACTGGATGCAGATGTTGAGCCATTGCTGGCTGATTTGTGCAGTGCTCGTGCGGTGAGTCAGGAATCCACCGTTGATAGCGAGCAGCTGCTGCTCAATTTTTTGATCGAGCGGGGATTATTGGTGAACGAAGATGTTTGAGACCGCTGATGAGTGCCGACATGTACTGTGCGCAAAGATTGAAGCGTCGTCTCGGTATGTGGATATAGTCAGCGATGATTTACTCCCCAGCGTATTGAACAATGACGATGTCGTGACTGCCTTCACGCGGCTTGCTAGACGAGGCCGTCAAACACGTATTCGTTTGCTGCTTAAAGACTTCCACACTGAGCGCCTGGTGGGTCATAAGCTAATAGGGCTCGCCCGTCGCCTAACGACCGCCCTCGAGATACATGTGTTATCGGGTCACCCCGAGTGGCCCGGATCAACGTGGATACTTTGCGATCGCAGCGAGGGCCTTAGTGTCAAATCAGTCAGCCCGCCAGAGGGCTCAGTTCTCAGTCACCCCGAGGCAAAACGCCTGAGTGAGACATTTGATAGGCTCTGGCTTGCGAGCCATGAAACCCCTGAGCTCAGGACAATTATCTAGTACTCGTCTAACGCTGCTCTTTAGCGCGGCGAGCGGCGAAGAAGAGTCAGTCATTGTCATGAATCATGACGCCGATCTCGTTACCTTCATAAACGGGTTCAAGGCGCGATAAGTCATTGCACAGGCCCTCTCTGTTCACACCAGTCAAAAGATCGAAACCGTACTGATGCAGGGCGCAAACAATTATCCCACCACTGATCGGCGCGCCGAGTAGCGAGTGTTGCTGGTGGGGACAGCGACTTTCGATGACGAAGCACTGGCCTTGTTCCTGGAGGAGTATTACATCGAGCTGATCGATTTTTAAGTGTTTGCGATAGCCGTCGTAGAGATTGATCAACTTATCAATGGGCTGGAAACGCGCAGGCATTGCTAGGTGTGCCCGAGGCGCACGATTTCGGTCGCGGCTGCAAGCGGTGTAATTGAAGCTTCGCGAACACTGTTTTCAAGCACAGGCAGCGCCGTTTTTACCTCAGGGTGCTCGCGGATGCGCGCGCGTAGCAACTCATCAATAAGCTGGCGCATCCACGCCAGATTCTGATCCGAACGCTTGCTCTCAATAAAACCACGTGTAAGCGCCTCTTTCTGGAATTCTAGAACCATTGCCCATACGGCATCGATGCCTTGGTTCTTTAGGGCAGAACACGTCTTAACGTCAGGCTGCCAGAAGCCCGGATGCTTGAGTAACGATAGCGCGCCCGCGTAGTGTCTTTGGGTGATGTTAGCGAGACTTTCACTGGCGCCATCGGCCTTATTAATAACGATGGCATCAGCGAGCTCGATAATACCTTTCTTAATGCCTTGAAGCTCATCGCCACCACCCGGAAGCATCAGCACTAAGAAAAAGTCGACCATGGCTGCGACTTGATGCTCAGACTGACCTACCCCAACGGTCTCAACCAATACCACATCGAAACCCGCCGCTTCACATAGCAGCATTGATTCACGGGTTTTTAGCGCGACCCCACCCAGAGCACTCCCTGCGGGGGATGGTCTAATAAACGCGTTATCCTGACGACTCAGCTCCTCCATACGGGTTTTATCCCCAAGAATGGAGCCACCCGCAATGGGTGAGCTTGGATCTACCGCGAGCACCGCGACACGATGGCCTTGCTCAAGGAGATAAAGACCAAAGGCTTCAATAAACGTTGATTTACCGACGCCGGGAACGCCCGTGATTCCAATGCGGATACTTCGACCCGTGTGCGGTAACAAGGTATTCAACAGGCTTTGACTGGCCTCTCGATCCTCGGGACGCTGACTTTCAACCAACGTAATGGCTTTTGCCAAAGCTCTCCGCTGGCCTGCTCGAATGGCGTCTGGGTCAACGTGGCTCAAGACACTAGCCCCTAGTCCGCGCGCGCGTTAACAGCATCGAGTACCTTACGAGCCGCCTCGGGTATAGCGGTGCCTGGCCCAAAGATCAGTGTAACCCCTGCGCCGTAAAGAAAATCGTAATCTTGCTGAGGAATGACCCCTCCAGCGATCACAATAATATCGTCGGCACCCTGCTTCTTAAGCTCTTCGATTAACGAGGGCACTAGGGTTTTGTGCCCCGCAGCTAGGCTCGACGCCCCCACCACATGCACATCATTCTCAATGGCTTGACGAGCAACCTCGGCTGGCGTGGAAAACATGGGTGATAAATCGACATCAAAGCCGACGTCGGCAAACGCAGTGGCGACAACTTTCGCGCCACGATCGTGGCCGTCTTGCCCCATCTTTGCAACTAACATTCGCGGTCGGCGGCCATGCTTGTCTACGAAGCCGTTAATATCCATTTCGATCTTCTTCCAGTCCTCATCGTTCTCATAGGCCGCGCCATAAACTCCAGAGACGGTTTGAGCGTGAGCCACGTAACGACCATATTCTTTCTCAAGCGCATCGGAGATTTCGCCAACGGTGGCGCGCCGACGGGTGGCCTCTATGGCCAGTTCGAGCAAATTACCCTCACCGGAAGCCGCCGCTTGCGTTAATTGCGCCAAAATCTCATCGACCGACGACTGATCGCGATTGACGCGGACCGAAGCGAGACGCTTCAACTGTGCTTCACGGACTTGCTCATTATCGATTTCTAACACGTCGACAGCGTCATTGGAGTCAACGCGGTATTTGTTGACGCCCACAATTACATCTTCCCCGCGGTCGATCCTTGCTTGTTTCTTTGCGGCAGCCTCTTCGATTCTCAGTTTGGGAACGCCACTTTCAATAGCTTTGGCCATGCCGCCTAACTCATCAATCTCAGCAATCAGCTCTCGTGCCTTATCGGCTATTTCTTTGGTTAGGCTCTCCATCATATAGGAGCCGCCCCACGGGTCGATAACCTGACCAATGCCGGTTTCTTCTTGAAGAATCAACTGGGTATTTCGAGCAATACGCGCCGCGAAATCAGACGGTAAAGCGATAGCCTCATCCAGTGCATTGGTGTGCAACGATTGCGTGCCACCGAAAACGGCCGCCATAGCCTCAATAGTTGTTCTCACAATATTATTGTAAGGATCTTGCTCAGTTAAAGACCACCCAGACGTTTGGCAATGAGTGCGCAGCATCGAGCTTTTCGGATTAGCGGGTGAAAATGCCTCGACAATTTCAGCCCATAGCAGGCGAGCCGCACGCATTTTCGCTATTTCCATGTAGAAGTTCATACCGACGCCCCAGAAGAATGAGAGCCGGGGCGCGAACTGATCGATGCTTAAGCCCGCATCAATCGCGGTCTTGATGTATTCCTTGCCATCCGCGAGGGTATAAGCCAACTCTAAGCTAGCGTTGGCGCCCGCTTCTTGCATGTGATAGCCGGATATAGAGATGGTATTGAAGCGCGGCATATTGCTCGAACAGTACGCAATAATGTCGCCGATAATGCGCATGCTCGATGTCGGTGGATAGATATAGGTGTTACGAACCATGAACTCTTTGAGGATATCGTTCTGAATGGTTCCCGAGAGCTGGTCTTGGCTAACCCCTTGCTCTTCCGCCGCAACCACGTATCCGGCGAGTACGGGCAGCACCGCCCCATTCATTGTCATAGACACCGATACTTTATCGAGCGGGATGTCATCGAACAAAATCTTCATATCTTCGACTGAATCGATGGCAACACCCGCTTTGCCTACATCACCCTCTACGCGGGGATGATCCGAGTCATAGCCACGGTGTGTCGCAAGATCGAATGCGACTGAAACTCCTTGCCCACCCGCTGCAAGAGCCTTTCGGTAGAAGGCGTTTGATTCCTCAGCGGTGGAAAACCCTGCGTATTGCCTGATCGTCCAGCGTCGGCCTGCATACATGGTGGCCATTGGACCACGAATGTAGGGCGAAATGCCCGGCAGGGTATCCGTATACTCCAGACCCTCGGTATCCTCAGCGGTGTAGAGGACCTTGAGAGGAATGCCCTCGGGGGTCTCCCAAGTGAGGTCGGACGGTTTCAGGCCTTTGCTTTGACGTTCAACCAGTGCTGACCAATTCTCGAGGCTAGCCTCTCCCTTATCATAAATGGGCACATTTATTCCTTAATATCAGTTATTTAGAGGGCATATTGAAAGTAATTAATGATCTTCGCTTGGCTGATTGATCTCAATAAGCACGCCGTCGCAGCTCTTAGGGTGTATGAAAATAACCTGTGAATCATGGGCTCCAGGACTCGGGCTATCACTTAAGAACTCGTAGCCCTTAGCCTTCAACCGTGCCACATCTTCGAGGATGTTATCACTGCGGAAGCACAGATGGTGAATACCTCCGCCCCGTTTCTCGATGTATTTTGCTATGGGCCCATCACCATTGAGGGGATGAACCAGTTCGATGCTCGTTGCCGGGAGCGGAAAAAATGCCGTTTTCGTTTTCGCTGCTAAGACGTCCTCGGTTCCCTCAAAGGGCAATCCAAAGTCCTCCATGAAACGTTTTATTGCAGCTTCAAAGTTGGGCACGGCTATCGCGATATGGTCGAGTGCAGTAATCATGTAAAGCTCCTGAGTCCCAATCTCGCTTAGAGGAACATTTTCATTAATTGCTCTGTATGCGCTCTGCGCGTGTTGGCGAGCACATCAGCAGGCACAATAACTACCTGTTCGTCTGGCGTCACTTTAAAGAGACATTGCCCCTTGCTAATAATGACACCATCACCATCGACGAGTACCTCATCAACCGTACCCGAAAACGGCGCATAGACTTTGTTGAACATCTTCATGACCTCAACAATATACAGCGGATCGCCCGTATTAAAGTGGTCTCCCTTCTGCACGTAAAGTGGCACATCGGGCGCTTCACGTCCGTAGAACATACCGCCACTCACGGCAACGATCTCATCGGACTTGGCGGTAGGCGGTGGTGCCAATGCTTTGGACATCGCCGTTTGATGGTCGCTATCTAACAATCGCTCGGGTATGTGGATACTCAGATCCGAATTCACCGATAAATCATAGAAACCTGTAAAGCGGGCCATTGCGGGCAATAGCTCCAGAATTTCAGTGCCACTTTGAAATCCGCGGTGTGCCGATTGTATGGCGAGCCATTGGTCGGCCGAGAAGCTCTCTGGCGCCTCGCCCGCGAGCGCATGCGTCAAATCTGACCAAGTCTCTACATTCAACTGCTGTTCGAGATCGCGATAAAAATCTTCCGCGTTAGAAAGAATGGCCTCGTCATGGTCCCATATAACATTAGCGGCGGGTGAATCAGGTGACCAATCGAGCTTTAAGTAATGATATGTGTCGCTGAGCACATCGATCGGATTTTCTGCCCATTCGATGCGGTCATTGGTCACCGTAAAGGCAGCTTTGTTCATGCTAAGCCAACCTGAGAGCAAGTGAGGAGCGTCCATCAAGATCTGCAAAGGACGCAGTAACAAGGTTTGCTTCATCTCTAAGACATCAGCCAGTGACTTGCGTGCTGCTTCGTCTGCTGCGGCAAGCAGTTCTTTGGAAAGAATACGCCATGCAACAGCCAAGTCGACCCGAGACGCTTCCTCAATAAGCTCTCCCACCGCTGTTAGATAAGGCACAATAAATTTCGTTGTTGGGCGCGCGTTAATATTGTTTCCCAGGAACCAGTTTACCAATCCATAGTGGAACTCGAGGTTCGTGTGCAGATCACGCCCTCGCATGCTCGTCGCTCGCAAAACATCTGCCATCGCGCTATAGGTCGACTCGCGGCTATCGCCTACGGTCAGCAACAGCGCAATATTTGAATCATAAGCACCCGCCAGGGTGTAATTCATGAACACATCAGTATCGGGATTGTGCAGACTGATACCTTGATCATCGCGAATCTCGCCCTCAATGGCGTCTGACCAATATTCAATTTGCCCACCGGCATTGGGTTGCAGCGCGTGGTTGGTCGCATTCAGGCGAGCTTCCACACTGTCATTGAATCGAGGAAGTCGCTCGGGCTTTGGTAACTGCGGGCCGTGAGCGGCCAGTAGAACCATCGCCTCAACCAGCGATTCAACGGTGAAATACTCTTCAGGATTCTCTGGATTAGAAAACTTCATGGCGTAGCAGAGCTCGCTTACCCGGTGCTCTACCTGAATACGCGTATTCATCTCCATAAAAAAGTGCCGATCACGATCGACGATACACTCAAATGTTGACACCGAATCAAGCCCTACTGCAGCGCCAAAGCGCGCAGCTTCATCTTCCATGGCGTCGAGGGTTTTTACATCCTGCGCTAATACTGCAGCCTCCTCAGTGCGGCCTTCGCGCTCGGCCGCTGCCTGCGCGTTAAGTAGAGACTCACGCGTTACGGAGACCTCGAGAAGTTTCTGCTCGTGCATTTGAAGGGAGCAGTCTCGCCCTCCTAGCGTGATCGCCCAATGACCGTTACCCACTACCTGGATTTCCTGGTGGCGCGTAGTTTCGATATTTAACTCGACGAGAACGTTCTTGTTGTCACCCACGCCAGTCGTTTTGACTTCATTAAGAATCTCGCGAACCAGTTCGGGCGTACGATGGCCTTCACCCAGACCAAGAATGCGCTGACCCTTACCGCCGCCTCCACCAATTGCTTTTAGACGCACGCGATTCTGTGGGTACTCGGCATTAATCGTTGCCACGGCTTCGGTGAGTGCCGCTGAAAGCTCATCAACGGTGTAGAGATCAATCCCCTTACTATAGCTTGCTGCTAATACGATGTCGGCGAGCGTTTCGAGATCAGTGTTTCCGTCAAAGGCATCATTAGGCACCTCTAGCTTTTCAGTGACGCAGAGCGTTTCTAGATCAGTAATCGTCGGGTATTTCTTAAGCAGGGTTAATGCTGTGCCGTTGTCGATCCCCGGCGTTACTGAAACCCCCGTTTTCAACGCCGTGCGCTTGGCTTCATCTTTCAAGCCAGCTTGGTGAACAGTGCGTGAACAAGGTCCAATGAAGTTGAGTCCTGCGTTCTCCATGGCAGCTACCATGGTTTCGTCCTCGGCCATAAAACCGTAACCGGTGAAAATGGCGTTATAACCACCCTCCTTCGCGATCGCGATGATCTCTTCAATACGTTGAAGACGCTCTTCTTTGGTTGCACCCGTGTAGTCAGGTACACGATGTATTCGTTCTGGATCGGTCAGCGCTCTAAGCTCGGGCGCCAGCGCTCTTGGATAAACAATCGAATCCTTTTCGGATAGCAAGATGCCGTAATGCTCGATGCCCATTTCACTGAAGACATCCATTGCCTCCTTTCGGATAGGGCCGCGACAGATAATTAGCGGCTTTACATGCGTGCAATCAAACTGGCGTACCCAGTTTGACGGATGCAGACCCAATCGACGATCGGCGTGAATAAGCGGGTTGTTCAAATAAAAAAGATTGGACACGGAGTTTCTCCTACAGAGCGCCGATTAGTGGAATTCACGCTGCACCGATTGCAGCGGGCCCGGTTCGTAATGCCGCAAACAAAACTCTAGGTGCTCTGTGAGTGCTCGCCGCAAATCGTCAGGCATCACAATTTGCGAAATAGATCCAAGGCTAAGCGCTTCCTCAGGGTTCATTATCTCTCGTTCGTAACGTTGAGCTAAGTCAGTCTCCTGCTGCTTGGCCCAGGCATTGACGAGTTCTTCGGCTGCCTGCTGCGCATCATCAGTGCTCAACCCCTGCGCTTGCTGCGCCTGGGCTTCATTCTCGATGCGCTCCCTCAAACTACCGCGAATCTTCTTAAGCTCATCCTTGTAAACATACTCCACACCGGCTGGCCCCATAACCGCAACGCGAGTCGTCGGTAACGCAATGACAAAATCGGCGCCCGTTGGATAGTTATTGTAACTGGCGTAGGCACCACCAAAAGCGTTACGCACTAAGACGAGGAACCGCGGCGTCCGAAGATCAACAATAGCATCGAGCATAGCCCTGCCCGCCTGCACAATGCCGCGGTGCTCCTGCTCGCTGCCAGGCAGGAAGCCTGTAGTATCTTCTAAAAACATAACAGGGATGTTGTAGAGGTTGCAGAAACGAATGAACCTCGCATTTTTATAGGCTGCGCCGATATCAATTTGCCCCGAGGCAACCGCTGAGTTGTTCGCCACAAAGCCCACCACATTGCCGCCCATTCTGCCGAACGCCGTGATGGTATTTCGGGCTCGCTCAGCTTGAACCTCAAGGTAATCGCCATGATCACAGAGTTGCTGAATAAGAATGGTGATATCAACGGGCGTGTTAAAACCCGACGGCGAGTTAAATGCTTTGCGTAACAAAATATCGATATCAAGCGTTTTGCGCGCTGCAGGATCAGAACTTGGTTGATAGTGCGGTGCGCTCGCATTCGAGTCCGGAATGTATTTCAGGATTTCACGCACCTTACGCAGGGCGGCGACCTCATCGTCGACCACGAAGTCAGTGACGCCCGTTTGGCTATGCACATCCGGGCCGCCAAGCTCTTCGGGAGTAATATCTTCACCGAGCACCGATTTAACGACGCCTGGACCTGTCAGGCCGAAAAAAGTGTCTCTCGGTTGAATTAAAAAGCTGCCCTGTCGCGGCAAGTAACTACCACCACCCGCGTTAAAACCAAACATACACATAATACTCGGGACGATACCGCTAATTTTGCGGAGCGCCGTGAAGGCGTCGGCATAGCCGTCAAGGCCGCCTACACCCGCAGGAATGTATGCCCCTGCAGAATCATTGAGCCCCACGAGAGGTATGCGGCGCTTGGCTGCTAACTCAAATAATTTAGCGAGCTTTTTGCCGTTCGTCGCATCCATTGAGCCTGCGCGCACCGTGAAGTCATGCCCATATATGGCGACGTCGCGCCCGTCAATTTGAATAATTGCGGTGACTAGGGATGCGCCATCGAGATTGGGCCCCCAGTTTTGATATAGCACGGTGGGTTCACTGTCAGCTAGATAGCGAATGCGCTCCCAAACGGTCATGCGATGCTTCAGATGTTGACGCTGTATATTTCGAACACCGGCTGCGACGTAAGGCCTTTGTTGCAACTCCTGACCTCGCGCGAGCGTTGCATCATAGGGTGATAATTCTCCCCCCTCGCTGGGTTCGGAGACCGGTCGCTTTACTAACGGGTTCACCAGAGATGCGTAAGACCTAGAATTGCTCTCGCTCATGGGATCACTCTTTTGTTAAAAGTCTATGGTTGTCGTTTAAGTCTATAGCTGTCGTTTACAAAGTTCGTATGCTGGCGATAACGGAGACAAAAAACCGCAAGCAATCTACTTTTAATGCTACCTTAGTGTCAATTTAATACGATTTGTTTATCACGCCGTTGGACTTATTCAATCACAGTAACAAAATCTTGCTGGCGAATAATGATATTTTCGCCACTGCGGCTTCGCTCGCCCATCTTCCAGGCTTCGTCTTTCTCGATAGCCATAGGGGATCGGCTTCAGCTGCTTATGACATTGTCGCCGCGATGCCACGAACAGTCATTCGGCTAGACGCTTTTCAGGGTGACTTGAACGCGTGGATGGCGTCCATCGAATCGCATCTAACTCGGGAATTTTCTCCCATTTCAGCGCTTATTGGCATCGGCTTTGTGGACTACGACAGTGCCGCTGCTACGCATGGGGTAACGCAAGCGTCCAACCAGTCTGCAATGGCAGGTTTATACGATTGGTGTGTGGTGAGGGATAAGCGCACACGAGATAGCTGGTATGTGACTTCGGAGTCGTGTTCTCAGAGCTTCGAGACTCTGCAAGCATTGCTACGCGAGCCTGTAGATGCGGCGCATGACTTTACGCTTACTGGCCCCTTTAGCCCCCATTTGAGCAAGAGCGACTACACTGCAGCGATAGAGCGTATTCGTGACTATATTATCGCAGGCGACTGCTACCAGGTTAACTACGCCCAACAATTCTCTGCCGGCTGCGAGGGCCATCCTTTTGAAGCCTATCGGAAGCTAAGGGATGTTGCTCCAGGGGATTTTTCAGCGTATCTGAGCTTGGCAGACAAGCACGCGATACTGTCGCTTTCCCCCGAGCGGTTCTTGTCGACACACCGTGGAAAAATCACAACGCAGCCGATTAAAGGCACGCGCCCCCGACATAAAGATCCTGACGTAGACCGAGCGATTGCTGATTCACTACTGAACTCAGTAAAAGATCGAGCCGAGAACATTATGATCACTGATTTGCTGCGCAATGATCTAGGCAAGCTCTGCGTACCCGGAAGCGTTGACACGCCGGAAATTTGCTCACTACACAGTTATGAGAATGTTCATCACTTGGTCAGTCGTATTGAAGGACAGCTGCGTGACGACATATCTCCCGGGGAAGCACTTATCGGTTGCTCCCCCGGAGGCTCAATCACCGGGGCACCGAAGCACCGAGCAATGGAAATTATCGCGGAGCTTGAGAATGCGCCGCGGGGGGCTTACTGCGGATCTATTTTCGCCATTGGTGGTGATGGCTGGATGGAGTCAAGTGTTGCCATACGCACGCTGGAAGTGAATGACGGCAGGATTACCTGCTGGGGCGGCGGCGGCATTGTGTTTGATTCAAATGCTGATGCTGAATATCAGGAAACCTTCGACAAAGTGGGTGCTTTCATGCGCGCCCTAGAAAGTCAATGAAGTCCCAAGTCCCTGGGCTAAAACGCTCCCGCTCAGTAAACGGGAAGCTCAATATGCTCATAGAGTTCTGCTCGCTCACTGGGGTGTGCTCTCGAGAGCGCCTCCTGTACGATTTCACGAGTGAGGTGCGGAGCAAGCTCGACAATAAAGTCGTACATGTATCCGCGAAGGAAGGTACCTTTTCTAAATCCTAGGCTCGTGACGCTCGACGCAAACAAATGACTGGCATCAAGTTTTACCAAGTCGCTATCGAGCTCCTCATCGTAAGCAAGCCCTGCGATAATGCCAATGCCTAGCCCCAGGCGTACGTAGGTCTTAATAACGTCAGCATCAACGGCTGTGAATGTCACCTTTGGCGTCAGTCCTCGGTTATTAAAGGCATCATCCAATTTTGAGCGGCCCGTAAAACCGAAGGTATAGGTCACGATCGGATGTTCGGCAACCGCTTCTAAGGTGACTTTTTCCACTGACGCTAGGGGGTGGTCTTTCGGCACGACAATACAGCGGTTCCATCGGAAGCACGGCAGCATGACCAGATCGGAAAATAGCTCCAACGCTTCGGTCGCAATAGCAAAATCCACCGTGCCCTCTGCCGCCATCTCAGCGATTTGCATCGGCGTGCCCTGCTGCATTTGAAGTGATACGTCGGGGTAGCTCGTCATGAATTCCTTAATGATTCCAGGCAAAACATAGCGCGCTTGGGTATGAGTCGTCGCTATAGACAGCGTGCCACTTCGCTCATTCGAAAATTCTTGCGCGACTCGCTTTATTGATTCGGCTTTACGAAGAATTTCACCGGCTAGCTCGAGGATGACTTCGCCGGCAGGTGTTACATGAGTTAAGTGCTTACCACTGCGAGCAAAGACTTCTACGCCTAGTTCGTCTTCCAAAAGCCGTATTTGCTTACTTATACCCGGCTGAGAAGTAAACAGACTCTGCGCCGTGGCAGAAACGTTGAGGTCATGATGAGCCACTTCCCATATATAACGGAGCTGCTGAAGTTTCATGGGAACACCGCCTATATTATTAAAACACCGTAGGTTTAACGTTATCGTGACTGACGATAAGTCGCCAGTATTTTTGGAATAAAATAACAGTTTTTTATGCGCTCAAGGTCTGCCCTCGGAGCAAGCGACTCTCGATTAGAAACGCAATTAGACACTCGATTTAAGATTCGCGCGTCGCGCTTAGTCCTGCTTGTTGGCTATGCCGTGTGGCACATGTCCCGTTGTGACGTGCTCAGCGGCGAGATCACAGTGAGTTTCTTGGTCGTCAAAAAACACGTCGGCACGATACGCTCGCAGAAAGTCGGTCTTCTTGAGCCCGCCAAGAAAAATAGACTCGTCAATACGAATGTCCCAAGCTCTTAAGGTTCGTATGACCCGCTCATGGGCGGGTGCCGATCTAGCGGTTACCAACGCCGTTCGAATCGGCGCTTCGCTTGCCGGGAATGCTTGCTGCAACTTTTGCAACGCAGCCAAAAAGCTCTTGAAAGGGCCACCCTGCAGGGGCTCGTGACGCGCGGCCCGCTCACTCGCGGTAAACGCTTCTAGCCCTTCCTTTTTAAACACTCGCTCTGCCTCATCGGAAAACAGCACGGCATCTCCATCAAATGCGAAGCGAAGCTGATCGCCATCAGAATCACCCCGGTTTCGCGAAACCAACGTTGCTGCCGCCACATTGTTCTCTAAGGCCATTCGTACATCTTGGGGCTCAGCAGATAAAAATAACTGGCAACCGAACGCATGAATGTATCGCCAGGGCGATTCGCCCCCGCAAAAAGCAGCGCGCGTAATCGGTAGCTGATAGTGCTCAATAGAATTGAATACGCGTAAGCCAGTGTCTGCACTGTTGCGTGAAAGCAGCACAACTTCCACTCCGAGAGGCTCGTGAAGACGGTTATTGAGTGCGAGCAATTTTTTCACCACGCCAAACGCAGTTCCGGGCTCTAGGGGCGTTTGCTCATTATCGATTTGATAACGTGAGTAAGCGTCTAGCCCCTCTTCTTTAAAAACCCGGTGCGCATCATCGAGATTGAACAATGCTCGCGATGAGATAGCGACAATGAGTTTTTCTGGGGGCAATGCGCTCACTCTAAAACACCGAGACCATTATCATCGTCATCCACATCTGCTTGACGTGCAAAATACTCTTTACTGAGGCGGAAGACGACCGGCGACAGCAGTAACAGTGCGATCAAGTTAGGAATCGCCATAAATGCGTTTAGAGTATCGGCAATGAGCCAGACGATACCTAAGTTCAATCCAGCGCCTACCGGTATTGCCAATACCCACAAAACACGGAAAGGCATAATTGCCCGCGCGCCGAAGAGATAAACAACGCAGCGTTCACCATAGAAAGACCAGCCAATCATGGTTGTAGTAGCGAAAACCACGACGCCAATCGTTACTACCCACTCGCCGCCCGGAAAGGCAGCACCGAATGCCATTGCGGTAAGACTTGCTCCGGACTGACCGCTGTCTAGTACCCCAGTAAGAATGATCACCAAACCGGTCATCGTGCACACCAAAAGCGTATCGATAAACGTGCCCAGCATGGCAATCATGCCCTGCTCAACCGGCTCATTAGTTTGTGCAGCTGCGTGCGCTATGGGTGCGCTACCCAGTCCTGCTTCATTGGAAAAAATACCGCGCGCGACACCAAAGCGTATGGCTGCCCAAACGGTTGCGCCTGCAAACCCACCTGCGGCTGACGCGCCGTTAAACGCTGAGTCGATAATGGTCATAATGGCCTGAGGTACTTGCTGAATATTGAGTGCAATCACGATCACACTCATCAACATGTATGCTACCGCCATCATTGGCACTACAGCGCCTGCTGTAGCCGCGATCCGCTGAATACCGCCAAGAATGACGCCACCGACCAGAATCATTAGCACCACGCCCGTCACTTGCCACGGTATATCGAGGTTGTCGGTGAGAACTTGTGCAACTGAGTTCGATTGCACCGTGTTGGCTAAACCGAAGCCTGCCATACCGCCAAAAAGAGCAAATGCCGTGGCGAGCCAAGCCCACCTTTTGCCGAGGCCGTTACGGATATAGTACATCGGACCACCACTGTACCCCCCCAGCTCATCGCGCTCCCGGTAGTGCACCGCGAGCACGCCTTCCGCATACTTTGTAGCCAACCCGAACAGTGCCGTAATCCACATCCAAAAGAGTGCTCCGGGGCCACCAAGCGTGATTGCCGTCGCGACCCCTGCAATATTGCCGGTTCCAATCGTGGCTGATAGGGAGGTCATTAACGCCCTGAACGGGGGTATATCGCCCGCACCGTGACTGCTGAAACCCGTAAACAGAAGTTTAAATGCCATGGGTAAACGTCGCAGAGAAAGAAAGCCGAGACCCAACGTTAGAAAAATGCCTGTTCCCAGCAATAAAACGAGCATGGCGGGGCCCCATGCGTAGCCATTAACCGTGGTAATGAACCCTTCCATGTCACTTGCTCCGTTTTATTCGCTTGCTCAAAACTCTAATAAGCCCGCTAACTGTTGATGGTGCGGAAATAAGCCAAAGATACCGCCCGTGTGCACAAATACAATGTCTTGGTGCGCTCCGATTTGATTGTTTTTGATCAATTCGAGCATGCCGTAAAAAGCTTTACCCGTGTAGACAGGATCTAGCACCACCCCTTCCAGCGCAGCGAGTTCAGCAATTAACGCATAAATTTCAGTGCCCGCACGACCGTAGCCTGGGCCCACAAAGTCATCGATGGTTATCGGGTTCCTTCGAAGCGCGGGCAAGTCGGGCCACTGTTTGCGAGCTTCCTCAATGTCATCAATAACTTTTTTATTAAACCACGTGCTGTCATCACTCACGGCTATCCCGATTACATCAATGTTGGCCGAGGCCATGTCCATGCCTAACGTCAGCCCAGCCTGGGTCCCACCTGATCCCGTCGCAGTGACGACAGCCGCGTCGGTGATCCCTTGATTGCTAAAGTCTGTAAGCAGTTCGCGCGCCGCAGCAATATATCCCCAGATACCGATTCCGTTACTGCCACCGGTGGGAATGATCAATGGGTTTCGCCCTAGCAGACGGTGTCGCTCGGCAGTTTGCTCCAATAGCTCGACTAAATGGCGTTGATAATGAGGCGCCTCGACCACTTGGATGTCTGCACCAAACAGCTTGTCGAGCAGCGTATTACCAGAGGGCTCTGCCGTTTTACCGCGAAGCACTAACTCACAGTGCCAACCTAGCTGAGCGCACACAGCAGCGGTCGCTCGAGCATGATTGCTCTGCAGACCGCCGCAGGTTATCAGTGTATCTATGCCGCGAGCCTTTGCGTAGGCCGCAAAAAATTCGAGCTTACGGACTTTGTTACCCGTAAGAGTGGTACCCGTGAGGTCGTCACGTTTAACCCAAATCCTTCGTCCAGCACCCCAGCGCTTGCTTGCTCTGGTTAATAGTTGAAAAGGCGTCGGGCAGCGAGCCAAATCGACTCGCTCAGGTAATTGAATGTTATTCCGCACCAACAGACTTCAAGGTGCCTTTAGGTAGCACCGCGTTAACGTGTACTCGTTGGAATTTGAGATTGACGCTACTGGCCACCTGCAATGTTACGTAGTTGTCATCGAGACCGGTGATCTTCCCGAGCATACCTGATGAGGTGATGACCTCGTCGCCCTTACTCAAGGCGCCTATCATCTCTTGGTGCTCTTTCTGGCGCTTGCGCTGAGGTCTGATGGCGATGAAGTAAAACAAGCCAAACAGTACAACAAGAAAGCCAATTTGAAAAAACTCTCCACCTGCGGCTTGGCCTCCAGCTTGCTGAGCGTAAGCATTCGCAATAAACATGTATCCTCCGGTTGTGAATAGAACGAAATAAATTGGGTATATCAAATAATCGGTCGCTACTTTACGTAACCCTAGCCACTGATGGCAACGTATATCGCATGCCTTCGTGCTTTTAACTTCCCTTACGCCTAAAACGGCGTGTCAAAATCGATAATCAAGGGTGCATGATCAGAGAAGCGCTGCTCACGATACACCGACGCCGCGACGGTACGCTCGGCGATTCCGGGTGTTGTGAGCATGTAGTCCAAGCGCCAGCCAACGTTCTTCGCCCACGCCTGACCTCTGTTAGACCACCACGTGTACTCCTCGGGCTCAGGTTTGACACTTCTGAAGACGTCAACCCAGCCGAGGTCATCAAGCACGCTCGTAAGCCACGCGCGCTCGTGGGGCAAAAAGCCAGAGTTTTTCTGGTTCGCTTTCCAGTTTTTTAAGTCGATTTCTTTGTGACAAATATTCCAGTCAGCACAAATAATAAACTCACGTCGCTTGCGCCCCAAGACTCGAAGATGCTCATAAAAATGCTTCATGAACACTTCCTTGCGCGCCTGAGCCTCTTCTTTACTCGAGCCCGAGGGTACATAGAGTGAAATCACACTAATGGTATCGAAGTCGGCCTGTAAGTAGCGCCCTTCAGAGTCTAAAGGCTCCCAGCCCAATTGGGTCACGATCTTTTTGGGCTTTACTCGGCTATAGAGCGCTGTGCCACTGTACCCCTTCCGCTGCGCATCGTTGTAAAAGCAATGGTAGCCCGCCGGGCGAAAAGCGTCGCTTTCAAGCTGATGTTCTTGGGCTTTGGTTTCTTGAATACAGACTACGTCGGCATCTTGCTCCGCGAGCCATTCAAAAAAACCTTTACGCTGCGCCGCACGGATACCATTGGTATTGCAGGTGATGACGCGCATAAGCGATATTCCTTTTATTCGTAAAGTGCCAAGCCATTTGCTACTTATTGCAAACCAAGCTCATCGAGTTTGGCGAGCAAGTCTTCGTGATGCGTCTTGGTTTTAAAGTTATCCATAATGGCTCTCAGCCGACCTTCTTTATCGACAATAAAGGTACTGCGCAGAATGCCATCGAATTCCCTTCCCATGAATTTCTTGGGTCCCCAGGCGCCGTACTTATCGGCAATTGCGTGGTCTTCATCCGATAATAATGTGAAATTCAGTCCGTCCCGCTCCGCAAACTTTGCGAGTCTTTTCGTGGCATCAGGACTGATACCTAGCACCACAGTATTGCGTTTAGCTAACTCCTTTGCGTGATCGCGCAGAGCGCATGCTTGGACTGTACATCCGGGAGTCATGGCCTTCGGATAAAAATAAACGACAACGTGCTTATCACCGCGGAAATCCTTTAGCGAAACTGTATTATCCTCTTGATCCAGCAGAGCAAACGCGGGAGCAACATTTCCTATCTTGGGGTGAGCCATAGTTACTATTCCTTTCATTAATCCGCTGGCGGCCAACGGGTTATTTTTCGCGGCGGCTAACGACGACCACGACTGATGACACTATGGCGCACTGGGTAATTCTCACTGCGTCGATCATCGAAAAACTCCTGCAAGAGTTCGTGCACCACAGGAAACGCAAGATCATTCCAAGGAATTTCATCTTCGGAAAAAAGCTGCGACTCGAGACTTTCAGGCCCTATGCCGTAGCTTCCACCCTCGATCCCACAGCGATAAAAAACGTACACCTGACTAATATGCGGCACATCGAAAACACGGTACAGCGTGGTGTCTGTAGCCACAGCCGCAGCTTCCTCCACCATCTCACGCGCAGCGCCCTCCGCAGTGGTCTCCCGGTTTTCCATAAAGCCCGCAGGCAAAGTCCAATAACCATACCTCGGCTCTATGGCACGCTTGCACAAGAGCACCTTTCCGTCGTGCTCGGGCAAACAACCCACGATGACTTTGGGGTTGTGGTAATGAATGACATCACACTGATCGCAGACATGGCGTTCACGATCGTCGCCTTCAGGTACCTTGAACTCGACCGAGCTCCCGCATTGCGGACAAAATTTCACGTATAGACCTCAGGCTGCAGAAGACTTTAGGCGGTCATAGCTACCCGCATGGAAAAGCAAAGGGTCGCGGTCTTCAGTTGCATAACCAATAACCTCGCCGATAACGATTTGGTGGTCGCCGCCGTCAATTACCTTGTGGCGCTTACAGCTGAATTGCGCTAAGGCATTGCGCAATAAAGGGGTCCCTGTTGGATCGGTCATAAAGTCACTGTGATCAATGCCATGACTCCCTTTCTGCGCATAACGATTCGACAGATGCTCCTGGCTTGAGCTAAGCACTGAAATACCAAAATACTGGCAATCCGTGTATTCACGAAAGCACTCAGAATTGTTTTGAATACTCCAAAGTACTAACGGGGGATCGAGGGAAACTGACGAAAACGAATTGGCCGTCAGGGCCAATGCCCCCGTTCGCTCATCATTCACCGAAATTAAACACACACCGGTAGCAAATTTACCCAATGCGTTTCGAAACGCTTTATCACTCATAGTTTACTCTCATTCTTGCCAGCGCTTTCTGCGCTCGCTGTCGCTACTTTTTGCCACTACCCAGTTTGAACTGCCATCAGTCATGTGCTCGCGCTTCCAGAACGGCGCATCCGTTTTCAGTGAGTCCATTAAGAACTGGCAGGCATCGAAAGCCGCACTTCGATGATCTGCAATGACTGCGGTCCAAACGATAGGTTCGTTAACGTCCAACACCCCGTAGCGGTGTATGATTCGCCACGCTTTAAGATTGAATCGCTGCTTAGCTCGCTGTCCTAGCGCCTCTAAAACGCTTTCAGTCATGCCTGGATAGTGTTCCAGCTCAAGTTGTCCGACGCCGCCGGTATCGCAGTGATCGCGAACGTACCCAGTAAAGGTGACAACCGCCGCACCTGGGCATTCTTGTAGTAAACGGTCGTACTGTTCGGTGGCATCGAAAACCTCTTTCTGTACGACAACGGTCTGTACGACTCTATTTTGTAAGACTGCGTGTGACATGTTAGCCGCCGGTCATTGGAGGAAAGAAGGCGACTTCATCACCGTCAGCTACGGGCGCCTCAATGCGCACTACACGTTGATTAAGTGCGTGCACTAAATTGGGTTGATGGAGCGTCTCATCCCAAATCGACCCGTGTTGATCGGCAAGAGTGCGTTTGAGCGACGCAATGGAATGTGTATCACCGCTGCACTCGACGCTGAGCTCCTCAACACCTAGCGCTTCTCTAACCATGGAGAAAAATCGGACGGTTATCACAGGTTGTCGCGCTGCCAGTCACCGCTGGCACCACCCTCTTTTTGTTCTAGCTGCACGTGTGAGATCACCATCGAGCGGTCAATTGCCTTGCACATATCATAAATCGTCAGCGCACTGACGCTCGCGGCAGTCAGCGCCTCCATCTCGACACCGGTTTGCCCCGACACTTTACATCGAGCGGTAATATCAACGCCAGGTAACGCTTCATTAGACGTCACCGTAACCTTTACCGACGTTAGCAGCAGAGGATGGCACAGCGGTATCAAATTACTGCACTGCTTGGCGGCTTGAATACCGGCGATTCTCGCAGTAGCAAATACGTCGCCTTTCGGTATGCCGTCACTGTTTATCGCGTCGAGAGTGGCCCGCTTCATTTTCACTTGCGCCGTTGCAATAGCTAGGCGCTCGGTAATCGGTTTAGCGCCGACATCTACCATGCGCGCATCGCCACGCGCATCAAGATGAGTTAACGAATCAGACTCTGTTTTCATACCGAGGGGATTCCCGCATTAGTCGGCCAGTTCATAAACATTCGCTGGTCATACATAGCTCTTTGCACTGATGTGTTTTTAGTAAACATCTGTCATTCTTGGGAAGGATAGCAAGAATAATGGTGCAAGACGCTATTGAAAGGCGCGTCTGTCGTAACTTCTGTCAAACATTAACGATGCGGCCGCCGTAAAAGAGAGCCCGAAGATGAATAACAAGCCAGTCGCCTCTCCCCCGTCAAACACCTCCGAGGTTGGGTACCGATGGTTTGTCCTCGTCATGCTGACGCTTGTCTACACGTTCAACTTTATTGACCGACAAATCTTGGTCATCCTGCAGGAACCCATTAAAGCCGAGCTCGATCTGTCGGATGCGCAGTTAGGGCTGTTGACAGGCTTTAGTTTTGCTGTGGTTTATGTGTGTGCAGGAATCCCGATCGCCTATCTAGCAGACCGAAGCAACCGCCGTAATATTGTTGCAGTATCTCTTGCAGTTTGGAGCAGTATGACAGCGTTGTCAGGTATGGTTTCCAGCTACTCGCAATTGGTTCTTGCTCGACTGGGTGTCGGCATAGGCGAAGCTGGAGGATCGCCACCAGCGCACTCTATGTTGTGTGATTACTTTCCACCCGAGCAGCGCGGGATGGCGCTCTCATTTTATTCAACCGGTATCTACATCGGCATTTTATTAGGTTTCGCGGGCGGCGGCTGGGTCGCTGAGAGCTTCGGATGGCGACAAGCATTTTTTGTTATCGGCATACCGGGCGTTATTTTCGCCGTGTTTCTAGCTGCGTTGGTACGGGAGCCTCGCCGAGGCCGATGGGAAGGCGGCGTTATCGCCCCTAAAGCGACCTTTTCAGACACCTTTTCACTGCTCAAAGGGCGACCAGCCTTTTGGTGGATAGCATTTGGTTGCGCCTTCAAATCGTTTGTTAGTTATGGCAATGGCAACTTTTTTCCTTCATTCCTTATTCGTAACCATGGCATGACTATTGGCGATGTCGGTCTTTATTTAGGCTTGATATCGGGATTAGCGGGCGCACTGGGTACCTTCATGGGCGGCCTCTTAGGCGATCGTCTAGGGATTCACGATAAGCGTTGGTATGTATGGGTTCCTCTGTGGGGCACCTTAATCGCGCTGCCACCCTACGCCTATATTCTCTTGGGCGACGACGTCGATGTAATCCTGATGATACTGATCCCAACGACAATCCTTAACACGCTCTATCTCGGCCCGAGTATTGCAATGTGTCAAAGCATTGTTGCTCCGAGCATGCGCGCAGTGGCATCCGCCGTCATGTTTTTCATACTGAATATGGTAGGACTAGGGTTAGGGCCGCTTATGGTGGGCGTACTGAGCGATCTTTACGTGCCTATTTTTGGCGACGATCACTTGCGCTACGCCATGTTCACCGCTCTTGCCTTCGGGCTTTTCGGGGTATTTTGTTTCTGGCGGGGATCCCGCCGCTTACTGGACGATATTAGCGCCCAGGCGCGTGACTCTGTAGCTCAGTCTGCAGCTCGGTCTGTGGTTTGACTAAAATCACACTGGGCGGTCGAATGGGTATCGATACCGAGCCAGCGCCAAAGGTAGCAGCGCGCGGACAGCGCGTTCAGCACCAAAAAAAGTCCAATAATGGCGACGATACCCTCGGGAACGCCCCACTCCTGCTGAATAAAAACAAAGAACAGCGACGCGCTGCCAAGTGTCAGGCGAAGTAATCGCTCAAAAGGTCCTAAATTCTTTTTCATCCTTTTATGCCTGGTTAATCGCGCAATGGAATGACCGCGCAGCCGGCAACTCTATTGCAAATAACGCACAACACACAGTATGTCTTCGGCTTGTCTAGATTATGTCGTTATTTATTGGCAAGTGATCTTCTAACGTCGACAGCTAAAAAATTCACCTGATCGAAACCATCAACGCTACACTGGTAAACGCAGCACAGGGATGATGCGGCGCGTGTCATAAATTATTGCCAGCTACCAGCACGGCTCGGCGATCCAGGCCACCGACTACAGCCCGCGGGTATAACTCAGGCAAAACCGATAACGCCAAAGCAACGCACAGCAGCGCTGCGTTGAGCTCACACAGAGGGAGACAAAAATGCAAGTGACCCGAATCATAGCCACCCTATTTTTTCTACTTTCAACAGTCGCTCATGCTGATGACTGTCAACCCTCAATTTGGGGCATTGATGACGAGCGTGGAGCCACTAATCGAATGAGTCAAGAAAGCGTCATAGCCGCCGCGCAACTTGTCCAAAAAGGTGAGACACATCCACTTGGCATCGTACTAAAGCCCGGCATGCCCGCCTACCCGCCACGCAGCGTACAACTCCAAGTCGTGCAGCCTGGCCAGCATTTTGTAACCGATACCACGACCATATACGGCTGGGACGCATCTGCAAACGATGACCTTGTACAGATGTGGCTGGGCGTCGGCCCACAGCTTGATGGCCTCGGGCATATGGGTGAAGCAGGCATGTTTTATAACTGTAATGCAGGTAAAGATATCGCGCCCATTACGGGTTTGACTAAGCTCGATATCAGCAAAGTTCCACCGATGGTCGCGAGAGGCGTCTTGATCGATATGGCAAGACATTTTGGCGTTGAGTCCATGTCTGCGGGGCAGCCCATTACGCCAGATGATTTACAAGCCGCAATGGCAGAACAATCGATCACCGTCAATGAGGGCGATGTTGTACTGCTGCACACAGGATGGACTGATGCAAAACTCGATACTGCGCCAGAGGAATGGGGGCAAACTATCCCGGGCATTACCAATGCCGCGGCGAGCTATCTTGCATCGCTCAAACCGATGGCCGTCGGCGCTGATACCTGGGGGGTCGGGGCCGTGCCTGCTATTAAAGGCGACAAGATTTTTTATGACCATGTTGTTTTCTTGAAGCACAACGGAATTTTCATTCTTGAGACCATGAACACCGGCCGTCTTGCGCGAGAGTCTGTCCGGGAATTCATGTTTGTACTTGGGCAGGCGCGTCTACAAGGCGCCGTTCAGATGATCATCAACCCAGTTGCTATGTGGTGAGCAGTGGTAAGGACCGAAGCAGGCGCAACTCACTCGATCCAGTTGAACTAAACCGATGAGGCTCGAATCGGTGTGATTGCTCCCAGCGCCAAGAACTGCGCC
>DAIRTN010000008.1:113992-115385 GCA_036803865.1 Luminiphilus sp. | reverse complement strand
CGATACTCGGCATTAATTTTAACGTAGTCGTATGAGAAGTCCGTGGTCCAAACCGTACAAGCCGCGTCACCTCTGCCCAGCACAACGCGAATGACTAAATCGGTAGGTGCCATGGCGGAGACACCCCGCGCCTCGGTGTAACTTGTAGCCCGTGCGCCGCGCTCAGCAATTAATACGTCGTTGATGTAAACCGAGACATCGTCAACCGCGAGGCTTTCAAGCCCCGCCCGTCCAATGGCGGCGAGCAGCCGACCCCAGTTAGGGTCGCTGGCAAACAACGCGGTTTTCACCAGCGGCGAGTGCGCAACGGTATAGGCCACCGCGTCGCACTCTTTAGCGGTTGCGCCACCCTCGATCTGGACTTCAACGAACTTGGTAGCACCTTCGCCGTCGCGAATAATAGCCTGCGCCAGCTCAATGCAAAGGGACTCTAAGGCCTCGCTAAAGCGCTGCACAACATGCGGGCTGTGCTCGTCAATAACAACGCCTGAACAGCCGGTAGCCGCGATAACAGCCGCGTCATTGGTCGAGGTATCGCCATCGACGGTAATGCGATTAAAGCTGCTATCGATGGCGTTCTTAAACAAGGTATCGAGTAGGCCCTGGGGCACACTCGCGTCGGTGGCCATAAAGGCAAGCATTGTCGCCATGTCGGGGCGAATCATCCCTGCGCCTTTCGACATACCCGTGAGCGTTACGGTCTTACCGTCGACGTCAATCTGTCGGGATACCAGCTTTGGCCGCGTATCGGTGGTGAGAATGGCGCTCGCTGCGCGGGGCCAGCCATCGCTTGCAAGGTTATTAATGGCGTCTGGTAATGCAACATTAATCGTATCGGCGGGCAGAAGCTCGCCAATCACACCGGTGGAAAATGGCATGACAAGGCTTGCGTCGACTCCAATAAGACCAGCAAGCGCCTCACAGGTTGCCCGTGCCGCAGCCATGCCCGGCTCACCGGTACCCGCGTTAGCATTGCCGGTATTGATTAACCAAAAACGCGACGTGCGCGCATTCGCCAACCAATGGGCCCGGGCAATGTGTACGGGTGCCGCGCAAAACGCGTTCTGGGTATACACCGCAGCGACAGTAGCCCCCTCGGCAATGTCAATCACCGTGAGATCATCTTTGTTGGGCTTTTTAATACCCGCTTGTGCAACACCTAAGCGAATGCCCGCGACTGGCAAGGCCATCGATCTCTCCACTCACAAAATGCCATGGGCTGTCCATGGCATGGGTTTTTATTTGACAAAGGTCTTTGTCATAAAGCGCGTGTTGTAGAGTGCTCTTACGCGCCGTTTAGCTCAATACACTCAACCCAATACATTAAACTAAGTACACTAAACTTAAGACACCTATCTCAATACACCTATCTCAATACAGCTAGCTCAATACA
>DAIRTN010000008.1:101371-113892 GCA_036803865.1 Luminiphilus sp. | reverse complement strand
CTCAATACAGCTAGCTCAATACACCGTGACACTGCTTGTACTTTTTACCACTGCCGCAGGGACAGGGGTCATTACGGCCAACCTTGGGCGTATTGCGCACAACGGTTCCCGCATTAGGCGCCGGTGACGTCCCGTCCGCAGGCTGACTTGCTGAGCCGTCCGGTAGGCTAGAAGCTTGGGCGTGCTGAAAGGCCATTTGCTGGCGCGCAGCCTCCTCGCGACGGCGACGCTCGACTTCGGCGGCCTCGTCCTGGCGCTGCACTTGCACATGGCTCAAGAAGCGAACCACTTCGTACTTCAGTCGATCTAACAGCGACTCAAAGAGCTCGAAGGACTCACGCTTATACTCTTGCTTGGGGTTCTTGTTGGCATAGGCGCGCAAATGAATGCCCTGGCGCAGCTGATCCATCGTTGCCAAGTGCTCTTTCCAGAGGTTGTCTAAAACCTGCAACATGATCTGCTTCTCAAGATTGCGCATGCCATCGCCTACCATATTGCTCTTGGTATCGTACGCAGCCTGCACCTCTTCGATCACGCGCTCCCGCAGTGACTCCTCGTGGAGACTCTTGTCTTCCTCAAGCCACGTCGCAATCGGTAGGGTTACGCCGAACTCAGCTTCCATCTGTCGCTCAAGGCCCGGAATATCCCACTGCTCTTCCACACTCATGGGTGGCACAAAGCTATCGATAGCGCTGTGCACCACATCTTGGCGAACCTGGGTGATGGTTTCCGAAATATCGTGATCGCTCAGCAGTTCATCGCGCTGGTTATACACAATGCGTCGCTGCTCGTTGGCAACGTCGTCGTACTCTAACAGCTGCTTACGAATGTCGAAGTTACGGCCTTCTACTTTGCGCTGGGCTTTCTCAATGGCATTGGTCACCATGCGGTGCTCAATCGCCTCACCTTTGTCCATGCCCAAGGCCTGCATAAAGCCTTTGACGCGGTCCGATGCGAAGATGCGCATGAGACTGTCTTCCAGTGACAAGTAGAACCGCGATACACCGGGGTCCCCTTGGCGTCCCGCACGGCCACGGAGCTGGTTATCGATACGGCGGGATTCATGTCGCTCGGTGCCTAAAATATGCAGACCACCCGCCGCCATCACGGTTTCTTGGCGAGCCTTCCAGTCGGCTTTCAGGGCATCGAGCTGCTCGTCGGATACAGCGCCAGCGGACGCCAGTTCCACCTCTAAATTGCCGCCCAACACAATGTCGGTTCCCCGCCCTGCCATGTTCGTGGCAATGGTAACCACGCCGGGCCGACCAGCCTGGGCAATAATTTCTGCCTCCTGCTCGTGGTACTTGGCGTTAAGTACTTTGTGCTCAATCTTGTCTTGCTTGAAGCGCTCCGATAGCTCCTCAGAGGTTTCTACCGATGCCGTACCCACAAGCACCGGGGCATTGTTTTCTATGCACGCCTTTACATCGGCGACAATCGCGTCGAACTTCTCGTCCCGGGTCAGATACACAAGATCATTAAGGTCTTTGCGCACCATCGGCTTGTTGGTGGGAATGACCACCACGTCTAGCCCATAAATTTGCTTAAATTCAAAGGCCTCGGTGTCCGCGGTACCGGTCATACCCCCTAACTTGTCGTACAGGCGGAAGTAGTTCTGGAAGGTAGTGCTCGCCAATGTCTGGCTTTCACTCTGAATCTTGACGCCTTCTTTCGCTTCAATTGCCTGGTGCAAACCCTCTGACAAGCGGCGGCCCTGCATGGTTCGGCCGGTGTGCTCATCGATCAGTACAACCTGACCTTCTTGAACGATGTATTCCACATCGCGGTTAAACAAAACGTGCGCCCGCAAACCTGAATGTACGTGGTGCAAAAGCCCAAGGGTTGTCGCTGCGTAGAGGCTCACACCCTCTTCCAGCAAGCCCGCCTCAATCAGCATGGCTTCGACTTTCTCATGCCCCGCTTCGGTTAATTCGATCTGACGCATTTTCTCGTCGACCGTGAAATCACCCGCGTCGACTTCAGTCTCTTGCTCGAGCTTTGGAATTAACGCGTTCACGGCGCGGTAGAGCTCTGAGCTGTCTTCGGCCGCACCCGAGATAATCAGCGGTGTCCGGGCCTCGTCGATAAGAATCGAATCCACTTCGTCGACGACGGCAAAAGCAAGCTTACCTTGCGCCTTATCGGCCATGCTAAAGGCCATGTTGTCGCGTAAGTAATCAAAGCCAAATTCATTGTTCGTGCCATAGACAATGTCACAGGCGTAGGCGTTGCGCTTGTCTTCAGGCGACTGACCCGAGTGAATAACGCCCACGGACATGCCCAAAAATTCATACAGCGGCGCCATCCAAGCAGCGTCGCGGGTTGCCAAATAATCGTTAACGGTAATCAAGTGGACACTGTCGCCCGTCAGCGCGTTCAAGTACGCCGGCAGCGTTGCTACCAGGGTTTTACCTTCACCGGTGCGCATCTCGGCAATCATGCCCTCATGGAGCACCATGCCACCTATGAGCTGCACGTCGAAGTGACGCATGCCCAGGGCACGATGGCCCGCCTCACGCACCGCCGCAAACGCCTCGGGCAACAGGTCGTCAACGGTTGCGCCGTCAGTAATGCGCACGCGGAATTCATCCGTCTTGGCGCACAGGGCGGCGTCGTCTAGGGCGCTGAACTCTTCTTCGAGCGCGTTAATGCGCTTGACGATTTTGCCAATACGCTTGAGCTCCCGGTCATTGCGGGTGCCGAAAATCTTTTTCAATGTCTGAGTGATCATGATTCATTCTTCAACAATAAAGGGGCTTGCCGAGCAACAAGACTCGAGGCGATAACACCGGAAAAACGGCGAGTAGCGGGAATTAACGCAGGGTGCGCCGGATATAGGACGACGGGTCGACTGCCCGACCGTGCTTAAACACTTCGAAGTGGACATGCGGCCCAGTGGAACGACCAGTATTGCCCATGCGCGCGAGAGGCTCGCCTTTGCGAATGAGGTCACCGACGTCGACTAAGTTCTCGTCGTTGTGCGCATAACGCGTCAGCAAGCCGTCGCCATGGGCCACTTCGACCATGTTGCCGTAACCGTCGCGGTTACCGCTCCAGCTCACAACACCGCTGGCGACTGCGATGACGTCAGTGCCCTCTTTGCCGGCAAAATCGACACCTTGATGCCATGTCTTCTTGCCGGTGAAAGGATCGTTACGGTAACCAAAATGGGAGCTCAACCAACCTGACGCAATAGGACGACCCGACGGAATCGCCTCGGCCTGTGCCTCTGCGTCAAACAAGAGGCCTGCGAGTACATCGAGCTGCGTATCGCGGTCATCGAGCGTGACCGAGAGTAATTCGAGCTCTTCTTCAAATTCGTCGGGTAGTACAGCGAGCGCGGGCGCTGCGAGCTCTTGGCCGTCAATTACAGGACCGTTTATTTCTGGACCACCGACCGCGGGACCACCGACTGCAGGAACAGCCGTAAAATCAAACTCACCTTCATCAAGCCCCGCGAGCACCGTCAGATGCATACCCAGCGCGTCGAGCCGAGTGACTCTGGCTTGAATTTCCGCAAGCTTTCTTGTCATTGCTTCGAGCTTGCGCTTAGCGTCTGCCGATAGCTGCGCGAGGTCTAACGCCCGCTGACTCACCGCTATTTCGGCCTCAGATAGGCGCGCTTCTTGTGCTTGCTGGGTGCCCTGTCGCTGCCCGATCTCGTAACCAAGCGCCATTAAACCCAAGGGCAGACCAATACAGACCAGAGAAAGTGCCGCCCACGACCACTTCCCCAACTCGACGGTTCGGGAGGCTGCAGTACCTTGGAGGACAATAAATTTCAACAACGAAATCTCTAGCAGTTAACAGGTCACGCACTATGCCATGAGCGGGCGTCGGCGCAAAGTATACCCTTTGCTACAAATGCGGGCGACTGTCACCAATTCAAGGGGGTGAGTACGGAAACGGAGCCGGACGGCCCAATCCTTTCTAGCCTAAGCGTTCTTCTTCTGAGAGCTCCCTATAAGTTCTAAGAGTTCCCTGAAAGTTCTAAGAGCTCCCTGTAAGTTCTAAGAGCTCCCTGTAAGTTCTAAGAGCTCCTTGTAAGAGCCACTCTTAATACGCGAGAGTAGCAGTCGACCGCTTAGGCTGTGGCCAGTGACTTACGCAGTGGCCAGTGAGGGAGTACCGCTATAGGAAATAGGCGACGTTGCTTCATCCTCAAACGTCACCATCTCCCAGGCGTCTTCTTGCTCTAATAAGGCACGCAGTACCGCGTTATTTAAGGCGTGGCCGGACTTGTGCGCACGGAATTCACCAATCAATGAGTGGCCTAGTAAGTACAAGTCACCGATCGCGTCCAATACCTTGTGCTTGACGAACTCATCTTCGTAACGCAAACCGTCCTGGTTGAGAATACGGAACTCATCAACCACGATCGCATTGTCGACGCTACCGCCACGAGCGAGACCCTGTGAGCGCAAATACTCAATCTCGTGCATAAAGCCGAAGGTTCGTGCCCGACTCACCTCTTTCACGAACGAGGTGGTCGAGAAGTCGATCTCTGCATACGCCGCGCGGTCATGAAACACGGGATGATCAAAGTCGATGGAGAAGGACACTTTGAAGCCCTCAAAGGGGAGTAAGCTGGCTTCTTTGTCACCGTCGCGCACCGTGATCGGGCGCTTAATACGAATAAACTTTTTGGCGGCTGACTGCTCTTCAATGCCCGCTGACTGCAGCAGAAACACAAAGGGACCCGCGCTGCCGTCCATGATAGGCACCTCGGGGGCGGTGACATCGACGATGGCATTATCAATGCCTAAGCCGGCCATGGCTGACAGCAAATGCTCAACTGTCGATACCTTGGCATCACCTAACCCGAGGCTAGTAGAGAGCGTTGTGTCACCGACGCTTTTTGCACAGGCGGGGATTTCCTGTACCGGGGAAAGGTCGGTGCGACGAAATACAATACCGTGGTCAATCGGTGCGGGACTCAGGGTCAAAAATACTTTTTCACCCGTGTGCAAACCCACGCCCGTGGCCTTGATTGGATTGCGTAACGTTCTCTGTCTAATCATCGTCAAACCCTTGTGTCATTACCCTCAGTGCCGCCAGTCATTCTGACAACACACGGATACCGCTACGCCTACTAACCGGCACTCAGTGTGAGCCGGTTATCGCTAGGTCGTGGCGGATGACACCCGAAGGTTTAATCCGCCTGACGGCGTAAAAACGCTGGAATATCGAAATATTCCTCACCGCCTGTATCGGCAACGGCTTCAGCCTGAGCTGACCCCGCTTGCGCCGCAACTCGCGCGCGCTTTCCCGGAGGCAGATCGTAATTCGATCCGTAGCTCGGCGGCACAGCAGCTGCAGACGTAGCGGGCTTGCTCTCGATAACCGACAGTGAAGGTCGACTGTCGAGCTCACCCAATCCAGTTGCAACCACGGTGACCTTGAGCATATCTCTCATGTCCGGGTCGATAACTGTTCCTACAACAACCGTTGCATCGTCCGATGCATACTCTTCAATGGTATCGCCCACTTCGGCAAACTCACCGAGTGACAAATCCAGTCCCGCAGTGATGTTAACCAAGACACCGCGAGCACCACGTATATCAATATCGTCCAACAGCGGGCTGTTAATGGCACGTTCCGCCGCTTCTCTCGCGCGGTTCTCACCCGATGCGCTACCTGTGCCCATCATAGCGGCACCCATCTCTGACATGACCGTTCTTACGTCAGCAAAGTCGACGTTAATCATGCCCGGGCGAATGATCAGATCTGCGATACCCTGAACTGCGCCTAAAAGTACATCATTGGCCTCTTTGAAGGCATCTAAGAGGCTGGTATTTTTGCCTAAAACCTCCAACAGCTTCTCATTAGGAATAGTGATTAGAGAGTCACAGTGCTGTTCAAGTTCCTGAAGACCCTCTTCTGCTATTTTGAGTCGCTTTTTGCCTTCGAAACTGAAAGGGCGAGTGACAACGGCTACCGTCAAGATGCCCATCTCGCGAGCAACCTCAGCCACAATGGGGGCTCCGCCCGTACCGGTACCACCGCCCATACCCGCAGTAACAAAGACCATATCGGCGCCACGCAAGGCGTCAGCGATGCGATCACGGTCTTCCAGTGCTGCCGCGCGGCCAATATCTGGGTTAGCGCCAGCCCCCAATCCCTTGGTAATGCCTGTCCCAAGTTGCAAGACTGTTCTCGACGTTATGTCCGACAGCGCCTGTGCATCTGTGTTGGCGCAGATAAAATCGACGCCCTCGACATCATGCTCGACCATATGTCGCACAGCGTTACCGCCACCGCCGCCAACGCCGATAACCTTAATGACCGCGTTTTGCGGTGCGTTATCTACTAGTTCAAACATAGCTTTTTCCCCTTTGCTTTGCTTTATTGACCCGGTCAGTGCCGGATTTTTTGTGCACAAAAATATGCGTTAACTGTCTAAAAATGCTTACCAAACCACTCTTTAATGCCGTCGAAGAGATTCCCAGCGAAGATCTTTGGCTGGCGCAATGGCCCCATCGCCGCCTCATCTCTCGCCCCGAAAATCAGCAGGCCAACACCCGTGGCATAAATAGGGTTGCGAATAATGTCGTGAAGCCCACGCGCATGCTGGGGTGAACCGACGCGAACAGGCATATGGAAGATCTCCTCTGCGAGCTCCACCGCGCCTTCCATCTTCGACGTACCCCCCGTCAGCACCACGCCCGCGGGAATGATCTCTTCGTAGCCTGAGCGGCGTATTTCAGCTTGAATGAGGGTGAACAATTCGTCGTAGCGCGGCTCAACCACCTCGGCGAGGGATTGGCGCGACAAGTCGCGTGGCGGACGATCGCCAACGCTTGGCACTTTGATTGTCTCGTCTGCACCGGCAAGCTGTGTCAGCGCGCAGGCGTAGCGAATCTTGATCTCTTCAGCGTGCTGGGTAGGCGTGCGCAGCGCCATGGCGATATCGTTGGTCACCTGGTCGCCCGCAATAGGAATAACCCCCGTGTGGCGAATGGAACCGTCGGTGAAAATCGCAATATCAGACGTCCCGCCACCGATATCGACTAAGCAAACGCCCAAGTCCCGCTCGTCATCGGTAATCACCGAAAAGTTCGACGCCAGCTGCTCTAAGATAATGCCATCAACCTCTAGACCGCAGCGGTGGATGCACTTCTCGATATTTTGAGCGGCGTTCACGGCACAGGTCACCAAATGCACTTTGGCTTCCAGTCGCACGCCCGACATACCCAGCGGCTCTTTAATGCCCCCTTGGTTGTCGATGACATATTCCTGGGGAAGCACGTGCAGAATTTTCTGATCGGCGGGAATGGCCACCGCTTGCGCTGCATCGAGCACCCGATCAATGTCTGCGGCAACCACTTCGCCGTCTTTAATGGCGACAATTCCGTGGCTATTCATTGACCGAATGTGACTACCGGCGATACCCACGTAGACCGAGTGTATTTGGCAGCCAGCCATCAACTCAGCCTCTTCCACCGCACGCTGAATGGCCGTCACTGTGGATTCGATATCCACAACAACGCCTTTCTTCATACCGCGGGAGGGATGTGAGCCAATGCCAACGATTTCGATGCTGCCATCGAAATCCACCTCACCCACCACGGCGACAACCTTAGACGTACCAATGTCTAAGCCAACGATCATGCGCTTATCATTGTCGACACCCATTAGCGTAATTCCTCTAGAGTCGTTTCATGCATGGCGACTTGTGGCTCCATGAGCTGCACTGCAGCACCGTACTCGTATCGCAAATCGATACGGACCACCGCTTCGCCGTTTAAATGCTGTTGATGTAGCTTTACAAAACGCTGTGTGCGCTCCACGAGGGCATCGCTACCTAAAACGAGTAACGTGCCGTTATCGAGCTCCGCGCTCAGCTGCCCAACCTCGTCTTGAGCCAACCAAACAATCGCAACGTCTAAACCCTCAAGCAGCGATTCCAAGGTCTTGTAGTGGGCAACCAAGTCATTTTGACTGCCCTCAGGTCCCTCTAAGCGCGGCAAGGCAGCCCACTGGGAAGACATATCACCCGCAAAAAAATCACCCTGATGGTTCAAAAATCCATCCATGCCCCAGCGCGCAATAGGTCGCTGCTCTTCGATCTGAATCACCAGCGTGTCCGGCCATCGACGCCGAGTGTTCGCGGTGTAAACCCAAGGCATCGCCTCGAGCTGCGCCTTGATATCGTCGATATCAGCCGCGAGAAAACCATGGGCAATGCGCGGAGCAACCAGAGACTCCACCCTCTCGGTACTGACGTTACGTGCGGAGCCGCTAATGGAAATTCGCTCCACTTTTAAATCCAACAAATACAGACCGCCGCGCCCTGCGCCCAGCACGACAACCGCGACACCGCCCAACACGAGCGCCTGCGTAAGCCAGCGCTTAATACGGGCAGTTAAAGGCAGCTTTTCCGGGTGCGTATTAGCCCGGCTGGCCTTAGCCGAAGGTCTTCGCATGGCGCCGACCTGCCGTTGCTGTTCAGCTCTCGCCACGGCGCACCTCCATGCTCTCGTTGAGAATATGAGCCAGCAGCTCTGCCATGGATAAACCAGCCGCTCGGGCGGCCATGGGTACTAGGCTATGGCTGGTCATGCCGGGGATGGTGTTCACCTCAAGCAACTGCCACTGACCCGCGCTATTGCGCATAACGTCGACGCGGCCCCAAACCGCTCCACCCACGGCGTTAAATGCACGCAGCGCAAGCGCCGAGAGTTCCGCTTCCTCGGCATCGCTCAAACCTGACGGGCAAAAGAACTGCGTGTCGTCCGATACATACTTGGCATCGAAATCGTAAAAGTCGGTAGCGGGCACAATTTTGATAGCGGGCAGTGACCGATCGCCCAGAATGGCCACGGTGTACTCGTCCCCCGACACAAAGGTCTCGGCCATTACGTCCCCCGCATACCCCTGCGCTTTCTCAAACGCTGCGCGGAGTTCGCCGGCGGTCGACGCCTTGCTCATGCCTATCGACGAGCCTTCACGCGCAGGTTTCACAAACAGCACGCCGTGCTGCGCTATGAGCGCATCCCAGTCGCACTCTGCGCTAAGCACCTCGAATGCAGGCGTTGGTAGACCCGCGCCTAGCCAAAGCTGTTTGGTGCGCACTTTGTCCATGGTGAGCGCAGAACCTAGAACGCCCGAGCCGCTATAGGGCAATTTCATCAAATCGAACAAGCCCTGAAGCGTGCCGTCTTCGCCGCCAGGGCCATGCAGAAGATTGAAAACAAACTCGACGTCACCGAGTTTCTCCGGCCACTTGTCTTCGACAGGATCAACCCGCGTCACAACGGCACCGGCATCCTCGAGCGCGGCCGCAACATTGGCGCCGCTTTCAAGGGAAACCGAGCGCTCCGCCGCACTGCCGCCAAGCAGCACCGCAAGTTTTAGCCCCTTGAGAAACGCCGTGTTCATAGGAGATCCTCAAGCTGACGTGCGTTCGCGAGCTGCTGAGCCAGCCCACCAATATTGCCGGCCCCTTGCGTCAAGAGCAGATCGCCGTCTTGCAATACGTTGCAAAGAACTTTGGGGACATCGCGAGGATGAGCCACATAAATCGGTTCGATGGCGCCGCGCTGACGAATGCTGCGTGCAAGCGACTTACTGTCCGCGCCGGGAATGGGCTCTTCGCCCGCAGCGTACACTTCGAGCAAAATTAAGACGGCGCACTCGGACAGTACTGCAACGAATTCCTCATAGAGGTCGCGCGTTCGACTGTAGCGATGAGGCTGATACACCATTACCAAGCGCTGATCAGGGCACGCTTCCCGGGCCGCTGCGAGTGTTGCAGCCACCTCTGTCGGGTGATGGCCGTAGTCATCAACCAGTAAGGCCTCGCCCTCAGCCCAGCGCACGGGACCTAAGGCGCTAAATCGACGGCCGACACCCGCAAATGTGGCAAGGCCCGTTTGTATAGCGCTATCGCTAATCCCCAACTCAGTCGCGCAAGCAACGGCCGCCGTTGCATTTAACGCGTTGTGAGAGCCCGGCATGTTGAGCGTAAGCTCTATCGTCGAGTAAGCGTCTGGGCGGCGTATACGCAGTGCGGTCTGCATCCCGAGGCTGCTTACCGACTCAAGACAATAGTCTGCGTCGGCGGCAACGCCATAGGTAATCATTTGACGGGTCACTTCAGGAAGAACAGCCCGCACGCCCGCGTCGTCCAAGCAAAGAATAGCGGCACCGTAAAAGGGCAAATTGTGAAGAAACTCGATGAAGGCTTTCTCATAATTGGCGTAGTCACCGCCGTAATGATCCATGTGATCGGCTTCGATATTCGTGACGACGCTAATCATGGGGAGTAAGTGCAAGAACGATGCGTCGCTTTCGTCAGCTTCGACCACCAGGTAACGCCCGTCCCCCAACTGCGCATTGGTGCCCACTTTGTTTAAAACACCACCAATGACAAACGTTGGGTCTTCGCCCGCCTCACCCAATATGGATGCAATCAGGCTCGTGGTGGTGGTTTTGCCATGGGTACCTGCGACAGCAATGCCGTAGCGGTAACGCATGAGCTCCGCAAGCATTTCGGCGCGAGGCACAATGGGTATGCGCAACTCGCGCGCTCTGAGAACCTCGGGATTATCAGCACTGATCGCGCTGGATACGACCAAGACATCGACGCCGTCGACATGGTCAGCGTGGTGACCCGCATGCACGGTTATACCCAGCGATCGCAAACGCTCAACCACGGAACTTTCGTTGGCATCTGAGCCGGACACGTCATAGTCCAAGCGCGCCAATACTTCCGCGATACCGCTCATGCCCGAGCCGCCAATGCCCACCATAAAAATACGCTGTATTCGGCGGCGCATAGGCGATGCAGTGGCGAGGACATTAGGCTGCATGCGCGACCTCCTCAAGTGCACCTACCACCGCTCCAGTCGCCTGAGGCTTTGCTACGTCGCGGGCCTTAGCCGCCATCATTTGCAGGCGGCTAGGTATCTCGAGATAACTCGTAATCAACTTACCCAAGCGCGCGGGCGTCATGTCTATTTGGCGAACAAGCTGCGCTGCGCCCTGAGCGCTTAGGGCTTGCGCATTGCGCGTTTGATGATCGTCGATGGCGTGGGGCAATGGCACCAAAATCGAGGGCGTACCCGTCACTGCAAGTTCTGCCACAGTCAGTGCACCCGCGCGGCAGATGACGAGATCTGCCCACTGATACGCTGCAGACATATCATCGACGAAAGGCATAATGTCGACGTTAAACTTAGAAAGCGCGCTATATCTCTGCACCGTTATGTCGTGGTGCGCACTACCGCACTGATGGTGCACGTTAAGCAGCCGTAGCTGCTCGTCGCTCAATGTCTCAAGGGCTGCCGGTACGCCCTCATTCAGCGGCATACTGCCTAGGCTGCCACCCAGCACGAGTAACCTTAACGGTCTTTCAGCACTGAATTCACTGGGTATGTGTGCCGGCGCATCGAAACAAGCAACAATCTCTTTACGTACGGGGTTACCCACAAGCTGCGCTTTGGCTACGTCGTCGAAGGCGCCGGACAAACCGCACAACACGCGACGCGCGAGAGGAGCAAGCCAACGGTTAGTGGTTCCCGCAACAGCATTTTGTTCGTGAATCACCAGTGGCCTACGCAATAGCCACGCCGCAATGCCAGCAGGGCCTGCGACATAACCACCCATACCCAAGACCACATCAGGATGAAGGCGGCGAATAAGTAACAGCGACTCAAAGAGTGACACCAACAAAAGCCCTGCGGACATGGCCTTAAACAGCAATCCCTTGCCACGCAAGCCACGCACCGGTAACACATGAAGTGGAAAGTCATTGAAAGGCACGACCCGACTTTCCAAGCCACGCTCAGTGCCGACCCAATCTACCAACCAGCCTTTGGCGCGCATTGCTTCAGCTACCGCCAGCGCTGGATAAACGTGCCCGCCAGTGCCGCCAGCCATAACGAGCAACCGGGGTGCGCTTTTGTTCATCACGAGGGAATCCGTCATAGCCGAACACCCTTACCGTCGCCAGCGTCGCCAGCCGCACGTAATGCATGCTCAATGCGCAAAATAACGGCCAGCATCATGCAGCTAATAATGAGACTGCTACCGCCGTAGGAAATGAACGGCAAGGTCAGCCCTTTAGTGGGCAGCAAGCCTGAACTGACGCCCATATTCACGAATGCTTGTCCGGCGAAAATGAGCGCAACGCCAAAGCAGACATACGCCGCAAACAGCTCATGAGCTCGCTGGGCTTTGAGACCAATCATCATGATGCGCGCCACAAGAAGCGCGTACAGCACGATAACAAGCAGCGCTCCAATAAGCCCTGTTTCCTCAGCCCATATGGAAAATACAAAATCGGTATGCGCTTCAGGCAAATAGAACAACTTCTGAATACTGTTCCCAAGGCCCACACCAAGATACTCACCTCGCCCATAGGCAATAAGTGATTGAATCAACTGAAAACCTGAGCCATAAGGATCTGACCATGGGTCGGTATACGCGGTTAATCGCTGCAACCGGTAAGGCGCTGCCCACACCATAACCACCAGGCCGCCAAGGGCGAGACCGACAAGCCCTAAGACATAGCTTAA
>DAIRTN010000008.1:95523-101271 GCA_036803865.1 Luminiphilus sp. | reverse complement strand
CCCAGAGGCAGCCAGCGCTGGCTACCATTAACGTTGCGACCGATACCTGGTATCAACACCAGCATCAGCAAACCCAACGCCACAAGAAGACACAGAGGCGACAGGCGCTGCCAAACATCAATGGGTATGCGATACGTTACGGCGGCCATGATCGCGGCAATGGCGAGATAAATGCCGTGACGGGTGGTGTGATGCCAAGGATTACCGAAGTGCCAATCACCGTACTCAATAGACGCCGAGGCGATCGCAATTAAGCCAATACCCACAAGTGCGAGCCCAAGCCAAAAAAGCATGGGATCCGGCCCGTGAGAGGCTATACCTGCTGGGCGACTCACGAGCCAGCTCCTACTCGTTGCACCACAAGATCCCGAAAGGCGTCACCACGCGCTTCATACGATCTAAACATATCGAAGCTGGCGCATGCGGGGGATAACAAGACCAAGTCGCCACTCTCAGCAAGTTCGCTGGCACGCATAATTGCCGTATCAAGATCGGCCATGCGCTGACACGGCACGGCATTACCCAATGCCAACTCGATATCTCGAGCCGCTTCACCCAGCGTCAACACGCGCTTGCAGTGCTGCCGTGCCGCAGAGGTCAGTAGACTAAAGTCCTGATTTTTACCAACACCGCCCGCGATGAGTACAACATTATTTTGACCGCCCATACCTTCGAGCGCGGCGATAGTCGCTCCGATATTTGTGCCTTTGCTGTCGTTGATCCAGCGCACACCGGCGTGTTCGAGCACGGTCTCACAGCGATGCGGCATACCCTCAAAGCTCTTCAAGCCAACGAGTAACTGTTTAGCGTCAAAACCCGCAGCCACGCCACACGATAGCGCCGCAAGGGCGTTGTTGACGTTGTGCTCACCCGCAAGACGCAGCTCAGCGATATTCAGCAACGGCTCGAAGCCGCGACAAATCCAGCGAGCACCGTCGATCATTCGAGTGCCAAACTCATTAAGGTCGGGCTCGTCGGGACGCCAGATCACAATATCGACTTTATGTTCAAGTAACGGAATTGTGAGTGGGTCTGCGCGGTTGGCAACAATAGCGTGGGCGCCCTGGAAGATTCGATGCTTGGCTAGGTGATAGCGCGGCATCGACCCGTGACGGTCTAAATGATCGGGTGACACGTTAAGCACCGTAGCGACGCTGAGTCCCAGGGCCTCGCAACGCTCCAACTGAAAACTGGAAAGCTCAAGCACGTAGACATCAACGTCGTCGTCCAGCAAGTCGAGCGCAGGTGTCCCTAAATTGCCACCGACTGCCGTGCGCTTGCCGCACTGAGCAATCATTTCTCCCAGCATCGCTGTGACTGTCGTTTTACCGTTGGACCCAGTGATGCCGATGACAGACGCTTTTACAGAGGCTTTCACAGAGGCTTTGTCAGATGCTCTGTCAGAGGCTCTGTCAGAGGCGTTCACGGATGCGACAGCCGCGGTGAATAAATCGATATCACCGATAACCCGTATCCCCAAGGCTTTGGCCTGTGCCACAAAAGGATCATCGAGTGAAATACCTGGGCTTACCACCAACTCGCTAACTGTCGATAAAATGGCGGCGTCGATATCGCCAAAATAGGCTTCAGTCTCGTCACCAATGGCGTCACGAACCTGCTTGCTGTCGGCCATGGATGCCCGAGTATCCGCGGCCTTGAAAGGCACGCCCTGTGCCCGCCACCAGCGAGCCACCGAACAGCCGGTCGCGCCTAGGCCCAGCACCATGCGCTGCTCCGACGTCGCTATTAATCCCGCTGCTGTCATCGTCGATTCATCCTCAACGCAACTTCAATGTCGCCAGGCCAAACAGCACTAGCATCACGGTAATAATCCAAAAACGTACAATGACCCGTGGTTCGGGCCAGCCTTTAAGTTCGAAGTGGTGATGAATAGGCGCCATGCGAAAAACGCGCTTGCCAGTAAGCTTAAAAGAGGCGACCTGGATGATTACAGAGACCGTCTCAAGCACAAAAATTCCGCCCATAATGACCAACACAATCTCGTGCCGAATAGCCACAGCAACAACGCCCAGAGCAGCCCCTAAAGCCAGCGCACCCACGTCGCCCATAAAGACCATCGCGGGGTAGGTGTTAAACCAAAGAAACCCGAGGCCCGCGCCCGCAATCGCACCGCAGAAGATAACGAGCTCTCCAGTGCCCTCGAGATAGGGAATATTTAGATAGTCGGCAAAGAACGTGTGACCCGTAAGATAGGCGATCGTGCCAAGCCCGGTAGCCACCATGACCGTCGGCAAGATAGCCAGACCGTCGAGCCCATCGGTTAAGTTAACCGCATTGCTTGAGCCAACAATAACGAGGTAAGCAAAGGGTATAAACAGATAACCAAGCGGCAGCGCTACGTCTTTAAAAAACGGCACATAAAGGGCCGTCTCTGCGGGAATTTCAGCGCTATTGAAAAGATAAACAGCGGCTCCGAAGCCCACGACTGACTGCCAAAAATACTTCCAACGTGCAGGTAAACCCTTGGCGTTCTTTTCGACGACTTTTCGGTAATCGTCGACCCATCCCACTGCGCCAAATAACACGAGTGTGATGACTGCGGTCCAAACATAGCGATTACTCAAGTCGGCCCACAATAAGGTGGCGGCAGCGATTGCAACAATAATCAACGTCCCGCCCATCGTAGGCGTGCCGCTCTTGGATAGATGACTCTGAGGGCCGTCATCACGAACCGACTGCCCAATCTGCAGTGAGTCAAGGCGACGAATCATCGAAGGTCCCACCAGCAGGGAGATGAGCAACGCTGTTCCTGCTGACAATATGCCGCGCAGTGTGATGTATTGAAAAACGCTGAAACCCGCGTCAAAAGCAGCCAGCTGCTGCATTAACCAATTCAGCATGCCGCCTGCTCCTCTTCTGCTGTCCAGTGACTAACGAGCACATCAAGCGCCGCTCCACGGGAGGCCTTTACCAACACGGTGTCGGCTCCATCACACTCGGGCTCTGCATCGCACAATGTTGCGACGCTCTCGAATACGCGACCCCCAAGACCAAAGGCAATCACCGCTTGCGCCGCACGCTCTCCCACCGCCCAAAGCTCGTCAATACCGGCCTCTCGCGCTGCTAAACCGACTTCGCGATGCAAGGCGTCGCTGTCAGCACCCAGCTCCAACATGCTGCCTAAGACCAATCGTCTCCGACCTGCGCACGTAGCCAACACATCGATTCCTGCCTTCACGGCAGCGGGGTTCGCGTTATAGCTGTCATCAACTAAGCAAGTGCCGTTAGCTAACGTTATCGCTTGCCCACGTCCGACAGCAGGCTGCACCGATCGCAAACCTTCGCAGATCACTTTGTTACTGATACCGAAAGAATGGGCGACGGCGATTGCCGCGAGCGCGTTAGCAATGCCTTGGCGCCCGGGTAGCGCAAGCGCGAGCGAGAAATCTCCCGACGGCGTCTTCACTCGACAGGTAGATCCTTTGAATCCCTTGAGCTCGATATTTTTCGCGCGGACATCGACCCCTTTACTAAACCCAAATGTCACAACTGGCGCAGGCGTGGCGCGCTCACGCCACTGGTCTGCCCAAGGCAAATCGCCATTGATGACGGCCAATCCATTGGCGGGCAGATCATCGAGAATGGCGGCCTTGGTTTCGGCAATAGCGTCGAGACTACCGAAGTGCTCAATATGCGCTGGCGCAACGGTGAGCAGCACGCCCACCGTTGGCTTGACCATGCGCTGTAAATAGGCGATATCGCCGGGCTTGCCAGCGCCCATCTCCAGCACCGCGAACTCTATGGCAGGATCGAGACGACTGAGCGTTAACGGCACTCCGAGTTCGTTATTGAAGTTCCCCTCAGTTGCCAGCGTTCTGCCAACCCCGGCTAATACCGCACGCAGTAGATTCTTCGCCGTCGTTTTCCCAGCGCTGCCGGTAATACCAACCAACACGCCCTCATATTGCTCACGCGCTAATCGCCCCACTGACGCCAATGCTTGCTGGCAGTCCTCAACAACAATCTGTGGGCAGTCGGCATCGAGCTCGCGCTGTACCAAAAGGGCTGCTGCGCCCTGCTGCGCCGCGCGCTCGGCAAAGTCATGCCCGTCGACGCGCTCACCGGGAAGCGCCGCAAACAAATCGCCAGACTGCACAAGACGGCTATCGATAGCGAGACCTTGAATTTTTGCGGCCTCTGAAAGGGGGTGCTGATTCAGTCGACCACCACAGGCATCGGCGAGAGCCGTTACAGGAATGGCGCTAATCATTTGGCACCTCCCGACTAGCACTGCCCATAAAATACTGCTCGGCAATTGCGACGTCAGAAAACGCTACACGCGCACCGCCGATCTCTTGATAATCCTCGTGACCCTTGCCGGCAATAAGTACCGTGTCCCCAGGCTTCGCTGCACTTAAGGCGCTTACGATAGCCTGCTCGCGGTCTATGACCACGTCACAGTCACCGGTTGTGCCCGCAAGCACATCATTAATAATTGATTCAGGAGCCTCACCACGCGGGTTATCGCTGGTAATCACCAGTCGATCAGCCAGAGCTTCAGCTTGCTGAGCCATCAGCGGGCGCTTGCCGCGATCGCGATCGCCACCACAGCCAAAGACGACCCAAAGCTTGCCGAGTGTCTCTGGACGCAAGGCATTCAAAGCGCGACTCAAGGCATCGGGCGTGTGGGCGTAGTCAACGACGACGTTGATCTGCTTGTCGTTCGCTATCCGCTGCATACGCCCAGCAACGGGGTGCAACAGTGCAATCGCCTCCATGGCTTGCGTAAAGGAATACCCCAAACCGATCACGGCCATTGCCGCCATAGTGAGGTTCAACGCGTTAAACGTGCCGCTCACGTTCGCGGACACCGTTTCAGTACCAAACGGCGTGTCGAGAGTTAGCTGCAGTGGCTGATGCCCCAGCACGCGCACAAAAACATCGGCCTTTGAATCTTCGAGAGATACGCCAATAGCAGCGCAGCCAGCTATCGCGCCCACGCCGCGAGCGACAGGATCGTCCGCATTAAAAATAGCGCGCTGTAACGTAAATTCGGTAAACAGGCGGCGCTTTGCCGCTGCGTAACGCTGCTCATCGCCGTGATAGTCGAGGTGATCCCGCGATAAGTTGGTAAAGACCCCTGTGTGCAGGGTCAAACCAGTCAAGCGGCCTTGGTCGAGCGCATGAGAAGACGCCTCCATGGCGACATGATCGATACCGTTATCACGCCACTCGGCCAATTGACGGTTAAGCGAAACAATATCGGGCGTCGTATTCATCGCCTCGGCTGGCTGCTCTGTCAGCCTGCAACCGAGAGTGCCGATAGTGCCGGTCGCCACGCCAATCCCTCGCAGCAACTGCGCAATAAACTCGACGACCGATGTTTTTCCATTGGTCCCCGTCACAGCAATTAACGACATTGCAGCGCTCGGATCCCCATAAAACTGCTTTGCAAGCAACGGCAGTCGATCTCTCAAAGCAGGCACCGCGACAACACGCTCATCGTTGGCCGCAAGACCTTCGGCTTCAGCCAATACTGCGACAGCACCGCGCTCCAATGCTTGCGGTATGAAGTTGCGGCCGTCAGTGGCAAGCCCTGGTAGCGCAATAAACACATCGCCCTGCTGAATATCACGACTGTTTAAAGTGAGATGCCGGGGGGTCACGTGAGCCTGCGCAAACGCCAACTCTGGCAAGAGATCGCCGAGCGCCATCGTGTTCAGCGCAGCGCTCACTGACCACCTCCCAACGCAGCAAGTCGGGTATCAGTGGGCGTCTCAATGGGCG
>DAIRTN010000008.1:47099-95423 GCA_036803865.1 Luminiphilus sp. | reverse complement strand
CCGCCGTAAGCATCCCCCTTGGGTTGGTCAACCACAATGGCCGTCACGTAGCGGGGGTTATCCATGGGCGCAACACCGACAAAGAGCGCCAAATATTGATCGTCAATGTAGCCACCTGCGCCCACTTTATGTACGGTGCCGGTTTTACCGCCGACGGAGAACCCGTCGACGCGAGCACGCTTTGCCGTACCGTGCTCGCCCGTAACTCGACCCAACACCGTCAGCACTTGTGACGCGATAGCCTCGCTGACCACACGCTCGCCCGCGACTGCCTGCTCAGGCGAGCGCTTAAGCAAAGTCAGCGGGACACGTAAGCCTTTATTTGCAAACACGGTATAGGCATGGGCGATTTGAAGTGGGGTTGCCGTCAAACCATAGCCGAACGCCAGAGTTACCTTTTCAATATCACTCCAGCGCTCGCGATTGGGAACAATGCCTGCGCGCTCGCCGGGAAAGCCTATACCGCTGCTAACACCCAAACCAAAACGACGATAGACGTCGAGAACGGGCTCATGGCCAATCGCTTGCGCAATTTTAGTCACACCGACCTGGCTCGACTTTTCTATGACTCGAGAGACACTAATCTCACCGTAATTGCTGGGATCAGGCAGCACTTTTCTGCCCACTCGAATGCGACCCGGCGAGGTGTCAATGAGCGTATCGATAGTGAACTTGCCGCTTTCTAAAGCAGCCACCAAGGTGAGCGGCTTTATCGTCGAGCCAGGCTCAAAAGCATCGGTCACCACACGATTACGTGTCGCCGCATAGTCAAAGCCCGCACGACTGTTGGGATTAAAAACAGGGTGATTGGTCATGGCCAATATTTCCCCGGTCCACGCATCGATCGTTACGGCTGCGCCCGCTTCGGCGCCCGTCTCTACCATTGCGCGTTGAAGCTCACGATGCTGTAGGTATTGCAACCGTAAATCGATCGACAGCGCGAGCTCTTTACCCGGGCGGGCTTCGGTCACCACGCCAATATCGCGCACCGCGTCACCATGAAGATCTTTCAGATAGCGCTTTTTGCCCGGATGACCTAGCAACCATTCGTCGAAGGCCTGCTCCAGCCCAGCAATACCCTGGCCATCGACATTGGTGAGGCCGACCACTTGCGAAACGACTTCGCCTGCGGGGTAGAAACGGCGGTACTCTCGCTCGCTGCGCACGCCGGCGATTTTTAAATCAAGCACCCTGCGCGCCTGATCGGGCGTTTGGTGCCGCGCGAGATACATGAACTGCTTATCACCATAGAGCGCTACGCGCTTGCGCAGATCGCTCACCGACAGTGTCAACGCAGCTGCCAACTCATCGAGCCGGCCCGATTCCGTCAAATGCGCGGGGTTCGCCCACAGGGAGACGACTGGCGTGCTGACTGCCAATGGCTCGCCGCGTCGATCGGTAATAAGACCACGGTAGGCGGGAATCTCTGCCAGTCGGACTGCGCGCATTGCACCTTGCTTCTTAAGAAACGCGGAGCCACGGTCTTTATCAATCGCCTGAATCAATACGAGCCGACCAATCAGCAAGCTACACAAGGTGAGTAACAGCAAGCTGACCACCCCAAAACGCCAGGTCGACAGCTTAGGCGCACTTGCTGGACGGCGGCTCATTGCGTCACGACCCGAGTGGACGCAATATTCGGCACATGCATTTGCAGGCGCTCTTCAGCAAGACCCAACACGCGGTGGGGACTTGCGAGCGTACTGTGCTCCAACAGCAGGCGACTGTATTGTTCCTGAGAAGCCCAGCGCTCGGCCTCTAGATCCTGCAACGCAGCATAAAACTCGCGACAGACGTGGGAGCTGTAAATAACGCCCAAGGCACTAGCAAGACACAAGGTCACGAGCAGTGCTGACAGCATAAATTGACGATTGAGTGCCATCACGCGATTCGCTCCGCAATTCGCATGATGGCCGAACGCGAGCGCGTATTACCGGCCACTTCTTCGGCGCTTGCGCGCACCGCCTTGCCAACCAACCGCAGGCGCTGACCACGCTGAGACTCGGTAATTGGCACGCCTCGTGGCACTTGTATGCCTCTTGATTGGTCGCGCATAAATCGCTTTACCATTCGATCTTCAAGAGAATGAAAACTAATAATTACCAGCCGGCCGCCTATTTCGAGCAGATCCAGCACCTTAGCCAGTAGCAGTTCAAGATCTTGCAGCTCGCGATTCACGGCAATACGAATAGCCTGAAAGGCGCGCGTAGCGGGATGCTTGTGCTTTTCCCAGGCGGGGTTTGCATCGGTCACGACTTGCGCAAAACGACCAGTGGTCTCAAAGGGCGCCAATGCGCGCTGCTCAACGATGATTCGAGCGATACGTTTCGCGTAACGCTCCTCACCGTATTCGCGCAACACTCTCACGAGCTCAGTTTCGTCCACCGTGTTGATGAACTCTGCAGCCGTTGGTCCACTTCGGGTATCCATGCGCATATCGAGCGGGCCATCGTGCATAAAGCTGAATCCTCGCTCACGTGCATCGAGCTGAGGACTCGATACGCCGAGATCGAGCAACACGCCTGACAATGAATCCCCTGCAAGCTCGAGCGCCGCAAAACTGTCATGCACAAAATGCAATCGGCCATCCTGAGCACTCATGGCAGCCGCGGCGAGCGCAGCTTCGGGGTCTTTATCAAAAGCAACCAAATGACCGGTAGGCGCAAGATGCTGGAGAATAAGCGCAGCGTGCCCGCCCCGGCCAAAAGTACCGTCTACGTACGTACCCACATTATCGGCAACACTGGCTAACGGCATGAGTGCAGCAACCGCCTCCTCAAGTAACACTGTCTGATGATTTAGGGTCATCAGAGCGTTAACGACATCAATTCTGCCGGGACATCACCCTCCACCTCAGTCGCAAGCGCTGCGTCACGCTCTGCCAACCAAAGATCTTCGGACCACAGCTCGAGCTTGTTGCCCTGCCCAACGAGAACAACTTTCTTCTCAAGGCGAGCGTAATCACGTAAGGACTGAGGCAGCAAAATGCGGCCACTGCCGTCGAGCTCGAGATCGGTGGCATAACCCAACACCAAACGCTGAAAGCGCTTTACGGCAGGCTTGAGTGCAGGCAGCGCCTGTACTTCAGCCTCGATGCGCTCCCACTCGGGCAGTGGGTATATCGCGAGACAGGGGGACTGAGTATCGATAGTAATAACCACACAACCGGCACTCTGGGACGCCAAGGCATCGCGCTGGCGCGCAGGAACGGCCATGCGCCCCTTGGCATCCATGTTGATGTGCTGCACGCCCCTAAACACGACTTATTTCCCACCTCACGTTATTATGGTTCGATTAAAGGCCTCAAAAACCACTTTGCCCCACTTTTCACCACTATACGACCCAATGATGCCATGGTCAACGCTAGAACTAGAAAAATTCCTTAAAATTCAGCGGGTTAAGCGGCGATAGCAGTGCCGAAAAAGCAACATCGGAAAGCGTCAAAAAAACAGAGGATTACAGGAGTTCGAGAACACGGCGCTTTAACAGTTATTCTTAAATAGAATAATATATTAATTTTATATTCTTAATTAGTTGTTCCTGCTGGTGCCAAAGGACGGTGACAAAGTACGGTGTCCAAGGACGATGCGACGGGATACAAACGCGCTCTGCAGAGGCGGCAGAAGGGAAAGAGACGGAGGAAAGAAGCAGAGGCAAAAGAGGCGCGCCCCCAAAAGGGGGCGCACAGTGTGAGTTAGTCGATAAGCCGGGTTCTGTCGCGGACGATCATTCATCTGCGACGAGCGTCACCGCTCGCCTGTAGCAACCTACCCGAATCCGCCGGAGATCACGGCTAATGGATTCCTATTTGGTCTTGCTCCGAGTGGGGTTTACCATCGCCATACTTGTTACCAAGCATGCGGTGCGCTCTTACCGCACCTTTTCACCCTTACCCGATCGAAATCGGGCGGTTCCCTTTCTGTTGCACTTTCCGTAGGCTCGCGCCCCCCAGGCGTTACCTGGCACTCTGATCTCTGGAGCCCGGACTTTCCTCCGTCGAAAAATCGACAGCGATCGTCTGACCAACTCGCGTGCCACTGTAGTCGTGCAGTACAAAATACTCAAGCACTAGCGTACAGCTTCAGAACATTGAATGAGCGCAGACTATCCTCAGTCCTTAAGTTCTAGCAGGCGCTCATAAACCTCGCGCGCCTTTAACCCGTGAATATCCGCAACCAGTGCCGCCGCTTTACGCGGTGGCAACTCAGCACCCAAGCGGATCAACAGGGCGTCGACAGACGCATCGAAACTTCCGGTGGCTTTAGGCGGTGGCCCAACCATGAGAACGTGCTCACCGCGCTGCTGATTGGTGTCCTCGCTCACCCACTGAGCCAACTCTCCAAGAGGCGCACGCCGAATAGTTTCAAAAGACTTGGTCAACTCACGAGCCATCACAACCTCGCGCTCACCGCCAAAAATGGGAAGCATTGCATTGAGGGTATCTACAATCCGATGCGGTGCCTCGTAGAAGACTAGCGTTTGGTCGGATAGTTTGAGTCGCCGCAAGCGTTCGTCACGGGGCCCTGCCTTGGCGGGCAGGAAGCCTTCGAACGCGAATCGATCAGTGGGCAATCCGGACGCGCTCAATGCAGCAATAGCGGCACAGGGGCCGGGCAGCGGTATGACTGTGCAGCCAGCATCCTGAGCGGCACGCACCAAGCGAAACCCAGGGTCAGATACCAATGGGGTACCCGCATCGCTGATTAGCGCGATCGACTTGCCATCAATAATTTGCGCGACCAATCGGTCGGTAATCGCATTATCAACATGCTCATGATAGGCACACATGGGCGTGTCGATGTCCAAATGTGTCAAAAGTTTTCGGCTATGTCGTGTATCCTCAGCAGCAATCAGATCAACACTGGCTAATATTTCTCGCGCTCTGATCGTGATATCAGCGAGATTACCAATTGGCGTTGGTACAATGTACAAACAGCGTTCCAAGATGGCGACTCCCCTCTATACTGCGACCATGACATTACGTTTCAAAACACAAAGTATACGCTGCCAACTCGCCTTACGGGGGGTCGGCGTAGTAACGGTTGCGCTACTCGCCGGCTGCGCAAGCGCACCGGGCGATAAAGGCAACTCGGCCCGATCGACTATTGATCCTACCGAGATTCCTGCCCCACTACCGGCCAGCCCCGAGCAAGCGCTCGACTTTGAAGCACGCAACACCGTACTTAACACGGCATTTTCTGAAGGAACGCTTGCAGCGCGAGCCGAGCGTAATGCGCTGCTCATCAAAGGCACCGATGCGTTTACCGCCACACTGATTGAATCAGATATAGCGTGGTTGGAGGGTGAGCGTAAAAAAGCCAATGTCCTGCTTGACGGCCTTACCAGCACCGATCCAAAAAGTTATGACACGCTCCTCGCCGAGCGCCAGAAGCGCGCAAGTCAGCAAAGCCTGTGGTTAAAAAGTGCGCGCCTTGCTCATCAGCGATTGCAGCTTGCTCGGGACATCACGACTCAAGCCGAACTCAAGAATGTACTGTGGTCGCAGCTGATGCAGCTCGATGACGACCAACTGCGAGCCGCATTGCGCAGATCGGGTGCCGGCGATTGGCGCGACTGGCTGGCGCTCCTCCAAGCCTATCGAGAGGATCGCGGCTCGGTGAATCGCTGGCTTGCTAGTCAAAAAAACCATTCCGCGCTCAACCCCCTCCCCTCGGGCTTATCTGAATGGCTGAATACCGAAACACCCCATACAGTCGCGGTTCTGTTGCCTCTCAGCGGCAAGCTTGCGAGTGTTGGGCTCGCGGTACTGGAAGGCACCATTGACAACCTGTATCGGACTTATCCCAATCCCAATGAAAGACCACAGCTACTTACCATTGATACCGATGAGTACAGCGATGCGGTGAGCGCCTACCAAAGCGCCGTAGATCGCGGCGCTGAACTCGTCATTGGACCTCTCACGAAGAGCCAAGCGCAAGTGCTAGGTAACCTGCCTCAGCGACCGATACCCATTATCGCGCTCAATAGACCCGAAGCACTCGCTCCTCGCCAAGCGGACAATTGGCTGTCGCTGAGTCTTGCGCCTGAAGATGAAGCGAGACAAGTTGCTCGCATTGCTTTTGGTAAAGGATTGCGGCGCAGCGTAATCATCCGGCCTGACAATGACTGGGGCCGGCGCATGGAAGCGGCCCTACAGCAGACATGGCGACAACTCGGGGGCACCGTGCGAGGAAGCGTTGCACTGACGGCAACCACACCGGCCTCTGAGCAAATAAGTCGCGCGGTCGGTGCGTTTGCCTCTGAAACTCGGATCAAGGCCGTTGAGCGAGCTTTTGAAACGCCTGTTGAAGCGAGAGCTCGACGACATGAAGACTTCGACAGTCTATTTCTGCTGACTCAAACGCCTGACGAAGCGCGCAGCATAAGACCTCTGCTCGTCTTTCATTACAGCGGCGACATCCCCGTTTTCTCCCCATCGTCCATTTACAGCGGGCACCAACAACTCCAAAACCGCGATCTCAATGACGTCATCTTTGTCGAAACGCCGGCGATTATAAATTCCCCAGATACCGACCGCTTCACTCGATTGAAAGCGCTTGGTCATGATGCCGTACTGCTTCTCGATCACTGGCAACAAGCGCTACATACTCAAACACCGTTTGCCTGGGGTGACACCGGATTGCTGTCGCGACTACCCAATGGCGAGGTCACACGCGAGCTGATTCCGGTCGAATTTGCTGGCGACAAAGTCCGCAGGTTAAGGCTACCCTAGCCACTTTCGGTAGAGGCTTAGGGTGGAGGCATTGGGTGGAGACGACTGCTGGGCGCCGCGCCGAGCGCAAAGCGCAAGCGTTTTTAGAGTTACAGGGCTTAGTGACGGTAACCAATAATTATCATTGTGCTATGGGTGAGATAGACATCATCATGCTTCACAACAACACCCTGGTGTTTGTTGAAGTAAGGCTACGACGACCAAGTCGGTTTGGCGGCGCAGAACACAGTATTACCCAGGCAAAACAACAAAAGATCAGACGCACCGCAGAACATTTTCGAAAAAAATATCCACATTTTGCCTCACAGCCCTGCCGTTTTGATATTGTCGCTTTCAACGATAAAGATCCGGAATCGACAAAACCCAACTGGCTGTCACAGGCCTTTTAAATGCGATAACTTGCGGCAATTTGGATGACCAACATGCATTACGACACCACTGCTCATCATTTTCAGCTACTCATAGAGCAGCTCAGCCTATCGGTCGACGCTATCGCCGATATCGCAGGCGTTGCCGCCGACCAAATCGTGCAAACCTTCGTCAACGAGCAAAAGCTCCTGTGTTGCGGTATTGGTATTGATGGTCCCAGCGCCGGACTCATGGCCGCTTTACTGCACAAGGGGATGAGCCGTGAACGTCCATCGCTGCCCGCAATAGAGCTGACAACAGCGACTAGCGAGCCTCAAGAAGGCGCCTCTCACTGGCTGTGCGAGCAACTCGGCGCCCTCGGACAACCGGGCGATATGGCCGTGATATTTGCCTCTGAACTCGAACAAGCCAGTCTTGAAAAAATCCAACAAGCCCTTACCAAAAGGCAGTGCACAGCCGTGTGGATTGGCGCACAGGGCCCAGGCCCAAGCTTAACGTTCCCCGGCGCTGAACCACTCACCAACTTATCTCTTTGCCAAACCAGTGCGATTTGTTTGGCAGAATTAATTGATGTCGCAATGTTCGGCCCAATGGAGGCTACACCCTTATGAAACTCTACTCACGACTACTCGCTGCAAGTCTTTTCAGTCTGTTAACGGGATGCGGCTCGATTATGGCCACCTTCGAGGCCGATGCCATTGAGGATGACCCCGGCGAGCGCACCGTTGCACAAAAAGTGCTCGACGAGAGCATTGAAACCAAAGCCGTGGTCAATATTCGAGCGGCTCGCGATGCCTTCGATGATGCCAAGTTTACTGTGGTGGCCTACAACGGCTACGTTTTAATCTGCGGGCAAGTGCCTACCAAGGATATGATTGGCGAGGCGGCCGATATCGTGCGCGAGATCGAAGGCGTGCGCCGAATCTACAACGAGCTGACCGACAGCCCCAACTCGACAACAGAGGCTGACGCCACTGATGCATGGCTCACCACCAAAGTTAAAACTGCATTGCTCACCCACTCAGGCACACCGTCACTACGGGTGAAAGTCGTTACTGAAAATAGCATTGTGTACTTAATGGGACTGCTAACACCTGAAGAGGCCCAGCGCGTTAAGGAAGTTGCCGCTGAAGTGAGTGACGTGAAAAAGATCGTCGGCTTATTTGAGCTGATCTGATAATTAAGAGCACGCGGGCGCTAAGCGCAGGCCAGCGTGAATCTTTACGTCACCGGTTTATTTCACCACTTTAAGCGAGGGTCTAATACGCTCAGGAGGCTCAGGGCTATGGGGTGGCTGCGGCTCGGGCTCCGCGTCGAATATCATGCCTTGACCGTTTTCACGGGCATAAATACCCATGACTGACGCAATCGGCACAAAAATATCGATAGGCTGACCGCCAAAGCGACCGTTGAAAGTGATCGAATGATTGCCCATCTGCAGGCTAACCACGGCGGTAGGTGAAATATTTAAAACAATTTGACCATCACTGACATAGGCCGTCGGCACCACGACATCGGCACCGTTGGCATCTACTAAAAGGTGAGGCGTGCAGTCGTTATCAACAATCCACTCGTAGATTGCGCGGACGATGTATGGACGGCTAGGAGTCACGGCGTCGCCTCTACCCTAGGGGCGCATCTCACGCTCTTGGATAGACAGACTCTCCATGAACGCCTCACGCCTAAAGAGACTGTCCATATAATCCAGTAAAGGCTTTGCCTGCTTGCTTGGGCGAATATCAACGCCAAGCGATGGCAAGCGCCACAAGATAGGAGCAATACAGCAGTCTACCAACGTGAACTCCTCACTCATGAAGAAAGGCTTTTCGTTGAAGATGGGGGCAATCGCCATGAGACTTTCACGCAATTCTTTCGCCGACTTTTTGACAACGTTATCCGACCGCGAGTTTTGGATCGCATCGACCAATGAACACCAATCTCGCTCAATGCGATACATCAGTTGGCGACTCTCAGCACGAGCAACAGGGTACACAGGCAACAACGGTGGATGCGGGAATCGCTCATCCAAGTATTCCATCATTACTTTACTCTCATAGAGAGCTAGATCGCGGTCGACCAGTGTGGGCATCGTATTGTAAGGATTGAAGTCTGCGAGCTCATTAGGCGCAATACCATTCTCTGACTCGATCAGATCGACAGTGACGCCTTTCTCGGCGAGAACAATACGCACACGGTGACTGTAGTGGCTGCAACTGTCTGAGAAGAGGGTCATTGATGACCGCTTGGACACAACCGCAGAGTTGTCGTCAGATTTCATTCGGTTTCTCCGGGTGCCCAAAGGCAACAAAATCGAGGCGCGTCATCGCGCCCCGCGTAAAACATTCATCAGTCAACATCTTTCCAGTATTCACGGCTCAAGAGCCAGGCAAATATAAAGAAGATGGCAAGGAATAGCATGACATACATACCAATCCGCTGGCGCTCTAATTTGATAGGCTCGGAGGTGTAGGCAAGAAAATTCACCACGTCGTAAATGGCCGCGTCATAGTCAGCAGGCGCCATCATACCAGCGGTGGCAATTTCAAGACGACCGCAGGGCGCGTTCATTTCACCGGCAGCCATCGACTCACCCTGATCCGTGCCAGAATCTTGAGCACACACAGGCATTCCCTGAAGTTCCATAAGTACATGGGGCATGCCCACCTCAGGATATACCTTATTATTCACGCCGTAAGGGCGGCTGTCGTCTTGGTAGAACGTGCGCAGGTAGGTGTACAACCACTCGGGCTGACGAGCGCGAGAAATGAGCGTCAAATCCGGTGGCGTAGCGCCAAACCAAGTTTTCGCATTGGCTTTGTCCATGGAGTTATCCATGAGCGCGCCAATTTTCATGCCGGGGTCAAACATGAGGTTCGCTTTGTAAAGATCCTCGGGCACTTCCAAATCCCGTGCTACTCGGTTGTAACGCGAGTACTGGAGTGAGTGACAGCCCATGCAGTAGTTCATGTACAGCGCGGCACCGCGCTGCAAGGACGGCTTATCGGCGGGGTCGGCTGTAAACTCATCGCACGGAATAGTGCCACAGTCGAATGCCGACTCAGCGCCCACGGCTTTAAGTGGCAATACCGTCAACAGACCAATAATGACCAACGTACCCACGCTCTGCCACCACTTCAGACCACCGTCCATAGTGACGCGCTCTGGCACTGGCTTGTTCTTGTCCATCTTCGACCAAATGGGCATTGCCAAGAAGAACATGAAGTAGAAGATAGAACAGATTTGTGCAAGGAAAGTCCGCTCAGGCGTCGGGCTCTTGACACCCAACACACCCAGGATCAAGAAGCTGGCAAAAAACAGCATCAGCATGACCCGGTTGATCATTCCTCGGTAGCGCCATGATTTCACTTCACAGCGATCAAGCCATGGTAGCGCAAAGGGAATCGCCACTGATGCCGCAAAGAATACGAAGCCCCAGAACTTATCGGGTACCGCACGAAGCACTGAATAAAACGGCGTAAAATACCAAACCGGTGCGATATGCGCAGGCGTCTTGAGTGCGTTGGCTTCCTCGAAGTTAGCAAACTCTAAGAAGTAACCCGACATCTCAGGCGCAAAGAAGATCACACCACAAAAGAAGAATAAAAATACTGCGATACCTTGAATATCGTGTACCGAGTAGTAAGGGTGGAACCTAATGCCGTCGAGGGGTATGCCGTTCTCGTCTTTCTTCTTCTTGATCTCTACGCCATCGGGGTTGTTTGAACCCACTTCATGGAGAGCCAGAATGTGCAACACAACAAGCGCCAACAGTACGATGGGCAGCGCGACCACGTGCAGCGCAAAGAATCGGTTCAAGGTAATACCGGAGATCAGATAATCACCACGGATCCACGTGACGATGTCTTCACCCACCACGGGGATTGCTCCAAACAACGAAATAATCACCTGGGCGCCCCAGTAGGACATTTGTCCCCAGGGAAGTACGTAGCCTACGAACGCTTCGGCCATCAGGACAACGAAGATCAGCATGCCGAAAATCCAGATCAACTCTCGGGGCTTTTTGTAGGATCCGTACAGCAGCGCGCGCGTCATGTGCAGGTAGACGACGACGAAGAAGGCCGAGGCACCCGTAGAGTGCATGTAGCGAAGCAACCAGCCGTAATCGACATCACGCATGATGTATTCGACGGAGGCGAAGGCCTCTTCCGCTGAAGGCGTGTAGTTCATGGTGAGCCAGATACCCGTCAGTAGCTGGTTAACCAGCACCAACAGAGAGAACACACCGAAGAAATACCACATGTTGAAATTCTTGGGCGCGTAGTACTTGCCCATGTGGGTGTCCCACGCTCGAGTAACGGGCAGACGAGCGTCAAGCCAACCTAAAAGTCCGGTCAATGCCTTTTCCATTACACAGCCTCCGCGTCAACGCCGACGACGAGTACGTTGTCGCCTTCAAAAGTATAGGGGGGTACGATCAGGTTCGCAGATGCTGGCACGCCTTTGTAAACGCGTCCTGCTAGATCGAACTTGGAACCGTGACAGGGGCAGAAAAATCCGCCGAGCCATTCATCACCACCCATGTCAGTCGCACCGACCTCTGGGCGGAACTTTGGTGCGCAGCCTAGGTGCGTGCAAAGTCCGACAACAACAAGAAGTTCGGGCTTTAACGAGCGACCCTCACCCTGAATGTAATCAGGCTGGTCTGAAATCTCTGACATAGGGTCTTTCAGCTGATCATCTAATTTCGGCAAATCGGCGGTCTGAGATTCACTGCGATGAAGGACGTAGACCGGCTTACCGCGCCATTCAACAACAATCATCTGGCCAGGTTCTAGCTTACCAATATCGGCTTTGACAGGTGCGCCAGCCGCCTTGGCTTTCTCGGAAGGATTCCAAGAGCCTATGAACGGCGTTGCGACACCAACAACGCCTGCGACGCCAACAGCAGAAGTTGCGGCGGTCAGGAATCGACGGCGCGTTTGGCTAGCTGCAAGCTCGCTGGCCTGAGCATCAGTAGAAGAGTTGCTTTCGCTCATCTAAGTGGTCTCCGGATGAGTGGGAAAAACCTTGTCGACCGTTTAGAACGCTCTCGAAGGGCAATGGCTCTGGGCTGCCACGTAGACAACCCGCAAAAATTTCGAGGTGAATAATAATGGTCTGGGCCCTAAGCGGCAACCCAAACCCGGCAACCCTGCGACAAAACCTTGATTTTGTCGCTTAAAATTTTGGCAAAAACGGAACACGCTGCCAAAGGGTCAACAACTACTGCCGTGAGCGCTAAAAAAAAGCCGGCAACAGGCCGGCTTCTTCACATCCAGCGTTGTGATTAACGCTTCGAGAACTGAGGACGACGACGCGCTTTACGCAGGCCGACTTTCTTACGCTCAACTTCACGTGCATCACGTGTAACAAATCCTGCGGCCCGCAGTGCTGGACGTAATGACTCATCGTAGTCCATCAAGGCACGCGTCAAACCGTGACGAATCGCGCCCGCCTGACCAAAGCTGCCACCACCGGCAACTGTGATGTTGGCATCAAACTTGTCGTTCATCTCGGCCAACTCGAGGGGCTGACGAACGATCATGCGCGCGACTTCGCGACCAAAGTACTCGTCAAGAGCACGGCCATTCACCGTAATTGCACCGCTACCACTCTTCAAAAAAACGCGTGCTGTAGAAGTCTTACGACGACCGGTACCGTAATATTGTGCTGTAGCCATCTTAATCTCCTCAGATGCTCAGTGACTGCGGCTGTTGCGCAGTGTGCGGATGCTCAGGACCCACGTAAACTTTAAGCTTCTTGAACATCGCTCGACCCAGTGGGTTGCGAGGCAGCATGCCCTTCACTGCACGCTGAAGAATACGCTCTGGCGCGCGCTCTAACAACTTTTCAAAGCTATATGACTTCAAACCACCGGGGTAACCCGTGTGGTGGTGATACATTTTATCGGTCTGCTTCTTACCGGTAACCCGGATTTTTTCGCAGTTAACGACCACAATGTAGTCACCCATATCCATGTGGGGCGTGTATTCGGGCTTGTGCTTGCCGCGGAGACGATGTGCGATCTCGGCAGATAAGCGACCCAATGTCTTGTTGTCGGCGTCGACGACGAACCAGTCGTGGTGAACGTCGCCAGCTTTGGCGCTAAAGGTTTTCATAGTTCAATAGCCTGTATAGGGGCCGGATTAAAAGGAGCGCGGATGTTACTGGAAGGAATCCGCAGTTTCAACACCGAATTTTCACCGATCACGGCCGATGCTCTCTCGCTAAATACTCAGTCGATTGCATTTCCTGCAAGCGCGACAGGGTTCTCTCAAACTCAAACGCAAGGCGATTCCCCCTGTAAAGCCGCTCTGCAGGGGCTTCTGCGGTCACTATGAGCTTCACGGAGCGGTCGTAGAACTCATCAACAAGGTTAATAAAACGGCGTGCCGCATCCTCCGATGAGCCATCCATAACGGGAATATTTTGTAACAAAATAGTATGAAAAACTCGACCCAACTCGATGAAATCGCTCGCGCTGCGAGGTTTCTGACACAATTCTTCAAAATCTAGCCAGGCAATGCCCTCAACGGTCTTATGCAAAATAACGGGCCGATGGTTAATTTCGATCGTCGCCCCCTCTGCCTCCATGCCATTGGCCAACGCCGTGAAGGCACTACTGAGCGCTTGATCGGCCTCAGCATCGAGGGGGCAATGAAATAATTCAGCTTGCTCTAGAGTGCGCAACCGGTAATCCACCCCAGAGTCAACATTGACGATCTCTGTGAATTGCTCAACGAGGGCAATCGCAGGTAAAAATCGGCCGCGCTGTAGCCCGCCTTTATACAAGTTCTTAGGCTCGATATTTGACGTCGCCACAAGGGTGACTCCTCGTGCAAATAACGCCTCCATTAAGCTTCCGAGCAGCATGGCGTCAGCAATATCGCTCACAAAAAACTCATCAAAACAAACGACTCGCGCCTCCGCTGCCAGTCGATCGGCAACAATGTCTAAGGGGTTTTTTTCCCCCGTCAACTGGGTCAGCTCATCGTGGACTCTTTGCATGAAGCGATGAAAATGGACTCTTAACTTGCGCGTGATGGGCAAACTCTCGAAAAAAGTATCCACCAGGTACGTCTTACCACGACCGACACCACCCCAAAAATAAAGCCCTCGCTCCGGCACCACTTTGGCACCTAACAAACGCTTGAGACGTGCGCCCCTGCTCGCCTCTCGCGCTTCTCGTGCGATGAGTCGATCATGGAGATCCTGTAACAGAGCGACGGCATGCGCTTGTGCCGTATCGGCAACAAAGTCAGGGCGCTCTAAGTCATTGTGGTATCTCTGTAGCGGCGTCAGTGTGGAACTACTGTTCACGGCGGTCTCCTTGGACAAGGCCGCAGACTGTAGCGATACTGCCAGCATTGCGCAAATGGATCGCGAACAAACGGTAAACGGCTTGGTAGAACTGAGTGCGGAGGGTTACAATCAACGTTCTTTGGCGCTAATCACATGGAGTGACAAACATGCCTTCAGCCCTCGTTTTGGTTGCCGTAGCCCTTATTGCATTGGCGGCGGGCCTCGCTCTTGGCTGGACCCTTGCGGGCCGTAAACGCAGTAAACGCGACGTGATCATTGATTTGGAGACGCGCTTAGAACGCGCCCTCGAGAGTCGCGCAGACTATGAAGCTGACGTCGCCGAGCACTTTGCGGAAACTGCACAGCTGCTGCACAAACTCACCAATGACTACCGCGCTGTTTATAGTCACTTAGCATCGGGCGCGGACAAGCTGTGCGACGGCGAAGTGACTATTTCACCAGCGGCACTTGAAAATGTCACCGAGGCAGCAGACATTCCAGCGCAGCTGGTCGATGTTATGCAGCCGTTAGACTACGCCCCGCGAAAAACACCGGATGAGCAAGGGCAATTGTCGGAGACGTTCGGCCTCGAAAAAACCCATGAGGACTCACTTGTGCTCGGGGAGACCAAGAAAGCAGGATAATCGCGCGACGTGAGCCGCCGAGTCTTACACTCTGGCCTAACAATGCGTTGAGAACCGTCTGAATTTAAGCAGGATTATCGATATCGATAAACTGATGCTCAATGCCCAAATGCTGAGCGAGCCACTCACCCACGGACCTCACACCAAAACGTTCTGTGGCGTGGTGCCCTGCGGCAATAAAGCCTATTCCTCGCTCGCGTGCGCTGTGAATGGTTTGTTCGGACACCTCGCCTGTCACGAATAAATCAGCGCCGAGATCTGCCGCCATATCTATGTAGCCCTGCCCACCGCCGGTACACCAAGCAATAGTTTGCACCGTTTTTTCACCCTCAGACAACACAATCCGACCTAGCACCTCACCCAACTGATGAGCGATATCAGCCTGATTACGGGGCTGATCGAGCGTCCCCATAAATAGGGGCAGGCTCGGGTTTAAAGCATCTACCGTGGCAAAGGTCTCGATACCCATAGCCCGCCCTAGTCCGGCGTTATTACCCAGCTCAGGATGGCTATCGAGAGGCAGGTGATAAGCATAAAGATTGAGATCGGCCCGAATTAAGGTGCGAATACGCCGTCCCTTCATACCGACGATACTGGGCGCTTCAGACTTCCAAAAGTATCCATGATGAACCAAGATGGCGTCGGCTTTTTCCGCCACTGCAGCGTCGAGCAGCGCTTGGCAGGCTGTAACGCCTGTCACTAGCCGATGAATGACGTCACAACCTTCAACCTGCAAACCATTGGGGCAGTAGTCCTGAAAGCGGCTGGGTTCTAATAATTCATTCAGTGTAGCGAGCAACTGTTCACGAGATACTGGCATGGTGGTCTCCTCAAAAAAACAACATCCAATGTTGTCGTTATAAACTCTGCAATCTGTTTTACAATGCCGCAAAAGGAGCATTGTTTTGAAGTATTATTTGACAACACTCGTCTGGCCCGTGCTTGTTGGCGTTTTAGCCGCCGTGCTCATTCTGGACCGCTGGATACTGCACGAGCCGCTGTTACAAAGTCGTCACAGCAGTGTCACCAGTTACAGCGATGCCGTAGCGCGCGGGACACCCTCAGTTGTCAATATATATACCGCTAAACTTGTACCCGAGCGTCGCTCCCTGCGCTTAAACGATCCCCTACTCCGGCGTTTTCTGGGCACCACCGCCGGCAGTCAACGCCTTGAGCGATCCCTTGGCTCAGGCGTTATTATGTCGGAACAGGGCCATATCATCACCAACAATCACGTGATCGCGGATGCAGACGCCATTCAGGTTCTCCTCCACGATGGTCGGTCTACTAACGCAATGGTCATCGGCTCAGATCCCGACACCGATCTTGCTGTTCTTAAAATTGATCTGCCTGACTTAACGCCCGCGACACCGGCTAACTCAGATAAAATTCGCGTGGGTGACGTTGTACTCGCAATCGGCAACCCGTTTGGATTTGGTCATTCTGTCACGCAAGGCATCGTCTCTGGGCTTGGACGCTACGGTTTACAGCTGAGCGCCTACGAAAACTATATTCAGACTGATGCCAGCATTCACTTGGGCAATTCTGGCGGCGCGTTGATTGATTCCCAAGGACGTCTCGTGGGTATTAACACTCTGATCTACACGGCGGGCACTGAAAATACGTCGAACAATGCCATCGGCATCAATCTCGCCACCCCCTCTAACTTGGCTACCTTTGTCATGGAAGACATTATAAATTTTGGCTCGGTGGTTCGCGGCTGGCTTGGCGTGAGTGTTGAGCTACTCGTGAATCGAGATGAACAGGGACTCCCCAAACAGCGGTTGGTCATTACAGGGCTAGCCGAAAATGGTCCCGCCGCTCGCGCGGGAATGCGCGTCGGGGACATCATTGCGTCCATGGATGGCGAGGTCGTGAGCGATGGGCGAGTCGCAATGCACTACATTGCGCGCTTACGGCCCGGTGAAGTCATGAACGTCACCGTCGAGCGCGATAGTCAGAGCATCAATTTACAAGCGATTGTTGGTAGTCGCTCGCCAACCGGCGTTTAATCCGGCTTCATACGTAGTTCAGCGCTGCGCGCATGCGCCGTCAGCGACTCGCCACGCGCGAGTGGGGAGGCAATCCGCCCAAGGGCATCTGCGCCTTGAGGCGAGCAGTGAATCACCGAACTGCGCTTCTGAAAGTCGTACACGCCTAGCGGCGAGGAAAAGCGCGCCGTGCCCGAGGTCGGCAACACGTGATTCGGGCCCGCACAATAATCACCGACCGACTCACACGAATGCGCACCCACAAATATGGCGCCAGCGACAGTGATCTTTTCGACCCACTGATCAGCGTCGTCCATCGCGAGCTCCAAGTGCTCAGGGCCAATCAAATTACTGAGCTCAATCGCTGCAATCATATCGGGCACCTGAATCAATGCACCTCGGTTACGCAATGACGCACGAATAATATCTGCACGCTCCATGGTGGGTAACGCCCGCTCAATCGCTTCTTCAACCGCGTCGAGATACTGCTCACTGGGTGAAATCAAAATAGCCTGCGCTTGCTCGTCGTGCTCAGCCTGCGAAAATAAATCCATCGCGACCCAATGAGGATCGACGGACCCATCCGCCAGGATTAGGATTTCCGACGGGCCCGCTACCATATCAATACCAACAGTACCGAATACTTGGCGCTTTGCCTCGGCTACAAACCGGTTGCCGGGGCCCACAATCTTGTCGACGCGGGGAATAGTCTCAGTACCATAAGCAAGCGCCGCTACTGCCTGAGCGCCCCCAACAGTAAATACACGATCAACCCCTGCAATAGACGCCGCAGCCAATACCATTGGGTTGAGTTCCCCATCGGGCGCAGGCACCACCATCACCACTTCACCGACACCGGCTACTTTGGCTGGGATGGCATTCATCAATACCGATGACGGGTAACTCGCTTTGCCACCGGGCACGTAAATGCCCACGCGCGCCATTGCACTGACACGTTGCCCCAGTCGATTACCGAACGGGTCTTCGAAGCTCCAGTCCTCGGCGACTTGATGCAGATGATAATCTCTAATGCGCGTAGCAGCGTGCTCTAGCGCTTCTCGGGTCGGCCGATTGAGCAGCGGTAATGCTGCCTCCATGGCCTGCGGGCTCACCGTGAGCTCATCCATCCCGGTCGCAGCATGGCGATCAAACTGTCGCGTAAACTCAACAACAGCCTCATCGCCGCGCTTTCGTACCGCGTCAAGAATGTCAAAAACCGTTCGTGTGAGCTCCGGATCTCGCTCCTCATGCCGTTCGGTCAACGCCGAGAATGCATCGGAAAATCCTCGCGCACTAAAACTCAAACGCTGAATAATGGCAGTCATAATGCCGCCTCTTTTCGAGCGACGGCATCACCGAGCTGAGTAATAAGTGACTCAATCATAAGGTGCCTAGTTCGCATCGCCGCTTTATTCACAACAAGCCGAGAGCTGATATCGGCGATATGCGCGAGAGGCACCATGCCGTTGGCTTTTAGCGTATTGCCCGTATCAACAATATCAACAATTTCATCAGCAAGATCCATCAAAGGTGCCAACTCCATTGCGCCATATAGCTTGATAATATCTGCCTGAATGCCCTGAGCCGCGTAATATTGGCGTGCCACATTAACGAACTTGCTTGCCACGCGCAGCCGAGCGCCAGATTTAGGGGCGTCGGGGAACCCTGCCGTCATTAGACGACAGCGCGCAATAGCAAGATCGAGCGGTTCGTAGAGCCCATCCGCACCGGACTCTAAAAGCACGTCCTTACCCACGACGCCGACATCGGCTGCCCCGTGGCGTACATAGGTTGGCACATCGGAACCCCGCAATATAACCAGCTGGACGCCGTCGACTGTGGTGTCGAACAGTAACTTGCGACTCGTAAAAATATCATCAAGAGGCTCAATGCCCGCCTCAGCGAAAAGGGGCAATGTCTCTTTAAGAATGCGGCCCTTCGTAAGGGCAATGGTCAACGACCGAGTCATGTAATATCTCCAGCGACCACTTAGCCCGGCTGTCGCCGTATGTCGGCGCCCAGGGATTGTAATTTCTCTTCAATACACTCATAACCGCGATCGATGTGGTAGATCCGATCGACGATGGTTTCGCCACTGGCCACTAAGCCTGCAATCACGAGGCTTGCCGAAGCCCGCAAATCGGACGCCATAACCGGCGCACCTTTTAACGATTTCTGTCCTGTGACGATGGCGGTATTACCCTCTATCTGAATGGCTGCGCCCATGCGATTAAGCTCATGGGTTTGGATAAGACGATTCTCGAAAACCGTTTCAGTCACCCGGCCAACGCCTTCAGCGATAGTGTTAAGCGCGGTAAACTGCGCCTGCATATCGGTTGGAAAACCCGGATAAGGTGCGGTAGTGATACTGACAGCTTTGGGGCACCTGCCACCCATGTCGAGCTCTATCCAATTTTTACCAACAGTAATATCGGCTCCAGCCTCGCGCAGCTTATCCAGCACGACGTCAAGGTGCTCTGGCAACGCCTCATCGAGCCTGATCTTACCGCCCGTTGCCGCCACGGCAACGAGGTAGGTACCTGCCTCAATACGATCAGGCATAACCGAATACTCACAGCCGTGCAGCCGCTCAACACCCTCAATAGTCACTACGGACTGGCCAGCACCTGAAATCTTTGCGCCCATGGCATTTAAACAGTGCGCCAAATCAACCACTTCAGGCTCGCGTGCCGCATTGCGGATCACCGTCGTACCATCGGCGAGCGCCGCGGCCATGAGCAAATTCTCTGTGCCTCCGACTGTGACTGTTTCCATCGCGATGTCAGCGCCACGCAGACGTCCATCGGTCGTGGCGTGAATATAACCGTCCTCGATAGTGATCGTTGCACCCATTGCCTGGAGTCCTTTTAGGTGCAAGTCGACGGGACGCGACCCAATAGCGCAACCTCCGGGAAATGACACTTGCGCCTCACCAAAGCGTGCGAGCAAGGGACCCAGCACCAAAATTGATGCACGCATGGTCTTGACCAAATCGTAAGGGGCGCGCCGGTTGCCGATAGTCGTTGCATCGATCTCCACCGCAAGCTTCTCATCGATCGTTAACTGAACGCCGAGGCAGCCCAGCAGATCAATCATCGTGGTGACATCGTGCAGGTGTGGCAAATTACGCAGCGTAGTTGTCCCTTCAGGCAACAGCGTGGCTGCCAGAATCGGTAATGCCGCATTTTTTGCGCCAGAAACTTTCAGGCGTCCCTCAAGTCTGCGTCCACCACGAATAGCGAGATTGTCCAAGATGTAACCTCTCAGTCTGCTTCGGCAGGGGTGAGCGCTCGAATGTTCACCGCGTGAATCGTTCCTTGCGCAATAATATCAGCAAGCGGGGCATATACTTTCTGCTGGCGCGCAACAGAGCGCACACCTTCAAACCCGTTGTCGATAACCGTCACCGTGTAGTGCCCGCCGGCTAAGTCAACGTCGACTTTCCCGTCAGGAAAAGCGGCTTCTATCAACGCTCGAACCTCATTGGCTTCCATCTGTACTTTCCTTGTTTTCTACTCGAACCGCTGCTTCGTCCCAATGGCTAATAACGTAGTCAACATCACCGTCAGCCGCTTCGACCGCGGCTTCAAATTGACCCCGATAAATTTCACCTAAATTAATGCTCTCGATGATTAAGTTGCGCAGCTTCCAACTCCCATCTTTGTATTGCCCCATTTGATAACGAATCGAGTAAACATTACCTTCAGGGCTGAACACGCGCTGAGTGACTGACGCTACGCGCGCGCTGTCTGGCGCAAAATCGGTACTTGCCAGCTCAGTTCGAGAACCGCCGAACGCTAACAAGCCACGGCTATACGTGTTAATTAAGCCCTGACGAAGGGCGACAGTGAACGCGTCTAATTGTACTTTGAGAGCTTCGCGTCCCGCTGCATCTAAGCTGCGGTAACGCGCACTGCTCGCGTAATCCCCCATAACGCCTCTGGCAAAGCCGCGAAAATCTACGACCTTATCCAGCTCAGCGCCCATCGCGTCGAAAAACCGCTCGGGGTCGTCATCGAAGTACTCAATCGCCTCGTCAACCAGCGCCATAATACGATCGGTGCTTTCCTTGACGATAACCCCCGGTCCTACGTCCGCCGCCGTTGCCGAAAACGGCATCAGCAAGCCAAGCGCCAAAATCCATATCCCCAGTCGTTGCAAAATCGTTGTGTAACATTGCATAGTTGCCACCGCGGTCTCCGTCGAAAGCGTAATTAAGGTAAACTGCTACCGCTGTTAGGGGGAGTCATCGCCCTGCCAATACGCCTGTGCGCATTGGTGCTCTGTAGCAATTTGTGGGGGGCTCATGATACCTGATCTTCACGCCAGATGCCCCCAGCGACGCGCACGCACTATAAAGGCCACAGTTGCCAACCGCCAAGGATAAAGACAGGACATAATGCTAACCGACTTATTGATCGTCGCCATCAGTTTTACGGTACTCGTTTGGAGCGCGGACCGCTTTATTGACGGTGCTGCGGCTATTGCTCGATCGTTCGGCATGTCTCCCCTGCTGATCGGCATGACCATCGTATCCGTTGGGACCTCAGCGCCGGAAATGCTGGTATCGCTAATGTCCGCCCTGGCCGGCGCCGGCAGTCTGGCCGTGGGCAATGCCTTGGGGTCAAACATTGCCAATATCGGTCTCGTGTTGGGCATTACGCTGCTGATTTCACCCATCGTGGTGGGAAGAACAACGGCCTTTTCAGATCTTCCACTATTATTAGCAACCATACTATTGTGCGCGGGGCTGCTCTACGACGGCGTGCTGTCGGCTCTCGATGCCACTATATTGCTGTGCGGTTTAATCCTCTTTCTACTCCGCATGGCACGTCACGGACAGCGTCCCGATCAATCGGACCAGCCCCCGGAGATTCCAGAAATCTCCACTCGTAAAGCAATAATCCTATTTAGCGTGGGGCTCCTATTGCTCGTCGGTAGTTCCCGAACGTTGGTATTCGGGGCCGTCAATATTGCGACGGCTTTTGGCGTCTCCGAACTCGTCATTGGCCTTACCATTGTCGCCGTCGGCACCAGCCTGCCGGAACTCGCCGCGTCACTCATTAGCGCGCTGAGAGGCCATGCGGATATCGCCATAGGCGCAGTCGTGGGCTCCAATATGTTTAATTTGCTGGTGGTACTCGCACTACCGGGATTATTTACTGACCTAACGCTTGCAACTGACGACATTCGGCGTGACCTTGGAGCTGTGTTTATAACCACGGCAACACTAGCCGCGTTCACTTGGATTGGCTGGAATAAAGTCACCGAGGTGTCTCGACTGGGCCGCGTTTTAGGTGCCATCTTTCTGAGCAGCTACGTGCTGTATTATGTGATCTTGTTTTTCGATACCACGAAGGTTTAGTCAACAATGCTCGACAAAGACGCCATTATTGCATCAGGACAGCGAACGCTGCGCATGGAGACAGAGGCTGTAAACGCTCTGATACCCCATATTGATGGGCATTTCGCCGAAGCTTGCGAGCAGCTTAAAGACATCGAAGGTCGCGTGATCGTTACGGGCATGGGCAAATCTGGGCACATAGGCAATAAAATTGCAGCGACCCTGGCCAGCACAGGCACACCGTCATTCTTTGTCCATCCCGCCGAAGCATCCCATGGCGATATGGGCATGATTACGTCGAAAGACGCCGTACTGGCATTATCGAATAGCGGGACCACTCCTGAACTGCTCACACTGCTGCCCTTATTAAAACGGCTCGGTATCACGCTTATTAGCATGACCGGCAACCCGTCATCGGCACTGGCGCAAGCGTCTGATGTCCACTTGTACACCGGCGTGGATACTGAAGCATGCCCGCTAGACTTGGCCCCCACCTCCAGCACCACGGCCACACTCGTGATGGGCGATGCGCTCGCGATTGCACTGCTTGAATGCCGTGGCTTTAGCGCTGAGGATTTTGCGTTTTCGCACCCCGGGGGTGCTCTGGGGAGAAAGCTGCTACTCAAAGTTGAGGATGTCATGGTGGCGGGCGGAGGCATTCCTTCAGTCTCTCCCGAGGCCTCACTTGCCGATGCGCTCATGGAAATAACCGCCAAAGGTCTAGGCATGACAACCGTCCTCGACAATCAGGTCCTCCAGGGCATTTTTACCGACGGAGACCTGCGTCGCGCGCTCGAAGATCGTCCGGATATTAACTCGGCCAAAATTGAGCACCTCATGTCTCGTGGCGGCAAAACGATAAGCAAAGGAATGCTCGCAGCAGAGGCGCTGGGAGTAATGGAACAGCACAGCATTAGCACGCTTGTCGTTGTCGATGACAATGAGTGCGTGGAAGGTGTCATCCATCTTTTGGCGCTTTTAAAATCAGGTATAGCCTAATGACTGCACAAAAAATCACTCTGCTTGCGCTGGATGTTGACGGCGTCATGACTGACGGACAGGTTGTTTACGGCAACAGTGGAGAAGAAATTAAAGCCTTCAACATTAAAGATGGGCTCGGTATCAAACTTCTCCAGAAAGCGGGCGTTGAAGTGGCGATTATTACCGGCAGAACATCGGCTGTCGTCGAGCGCCGCGCAGGGGAACTCGGGATTACCTGCATTGTCCAAGGACGTGAAGATAAGCGCAGTGTGTTACTTGAACTCATGGCCGAGCGCGAGTTAGAGGCAGAACAAGTTGCCTACATGGGCGATGACCTTCCAGACTTAGCTGCAATCGTCACTGCGGGTATCGGTGCCTGCCCATCGGATGCGGCGAAACCTGTGCGAGATGCGGCTGACTGGATCAGCTCGGTAAAAGGTGGACATGGTGCTGTGCGCGAACTGGCGGAAATGCTACTCCAATCTAAAGGCGACTGGGACGACATAGTGGCTGGATTCGACGCGTGAAACGCTACTTTTCATTGCTCGCGCTCACTATGACCGGAATCGCACTGTGGTTCACTCTCGGTGACGGAGCCCCCCTGACTGTATTCGAACGCCCCGCCAACCCCGTCACCTTGACACAGAGCTATTTAAAACAGGGCGTTATGTGGCGCTATGACGATGACGGCGTGCGTGAACAAACGCTGACTGTAGGTACCGGCGTGCAATTTACGGATAGTCCCCAACAGCATTTAACGGGGCTACTATTTGAAGGTGCAGACAATGATGGCAGGCGCTGGACCGTGGTTGCTGGCGCGGGTCTTCTTGAGAATGACGGTGACTCGTTACAACTTTATAACGACGTAGAGATCCGCGAATCGCGCGGCTTGGGGGTTTTGACCACACCAACACTCTCCGTCGACTTGAATGAGCAGGTGGCGATTAACCACTCACCCGTCACCCTCAAACTACGCAACAGCACAACCACCGCCACGGGCTTACAGGTCAACATGAAAACCGGACAGGCGCGCCTTTTGAGCAACGTGGAGACTGTCTATGAAGGCTAACAAGCTTAGGGCTGCTAACCCGCTTAAGGCTATGGCGCGATGGCTATTCGCCGCCATCACGTTAACAAGCATTGCCCACTCTTCATTGCTTCACGCACTGCCTAGCGATCGCGACCAGCCTATCCACATTAGTGCCGACTCAGCGGTTCGCGAAGAGAGCAAAGGAGAAACGAAGTACTCAGGTAATGTCGTACTCACACAAGGTTCACTGATCATTCGCGCTAATAGCTTAATTATTCAACAAGATAACGACCCAGATAAGACCACCATCGTTGCAGCAGGAGATCCCGCGACGCTGGAGCAGATCCCCGCAGCCGATCGCGCGCCAATCATCGCCGAGGCGATGCGGATGGTCTACCGGCAAAACGAAGAACTCATCCGCCTTCGTGACAATGCGCGTATTGAGCAAGATGGAACCGTACTAACAGGCGGATTAATTGACTACTTAATGGCAGAGCAGCGTGTGCGTGCGGTGAGCGACAATGCTGAGGGCAACCAGCGCGTTGAAGTTGTGATCCCCCCATCTGCACTTCAAAAACCCAAAGAGGAAAGCTAGACCGTGCAAGCTAAACTTTCCGTCGCCCACCTCGCAAAAGCTTACAAAGGACGCCCCGTCGTAAAGGACGTTTCCCTCGAGGTAAACACGGGTGAAATAGTCGGTTTGCTCGGACCCAACGGGGCGGGCAAAACCACGTGCTTTTATATGATACTCGGCTTGGTCAATGCCGATGCGGGGCGCATTTATCTCAACGGCCAGGACATCACAAGCAAAGCCATCCATCAACGAGCCCGCGCGGGACTTGGCTACCTACCTCAAGAAGCGTCTATTTTTAGGCAGCTATCGGTACGCGACAACTTGCTCGCCATACTCGAAATGCGCAAGGATTTAAGTAAAGATGAGCGACATGCGGTGTGCGATGAACTCTTGAAGGAGTTCAGTGTGAGCCACCTCAGTCAATCACTGGGACAGGCACTCTCCGGCGGTGAGCGCAGGCGCGTCGAAATAGCGCGAGCACTGGCAACTGACCCCACATTTATCTTACTCGACGAGCCCTTCGCAGGGGTTGATCCCATATCGATAAACGATATAAAAGCCATTATCCAACACTTGCGAGATCGCAATATTGGCGTATTGATCACCGATCACAATGTCCGCGAAACGCTAGACATCTGTGAGCGTGCTTATATTGTGGGCGAAGGGCATGTTATTGCGTCCGGCAAGCCAGATTCTGTACTACAAGATGCCAAAGTCAGAGCTGTGTACCTCGGAGAAAATTTCCGTCTCTAAGCCATCTACTGCGCTGATACCCGACGCTAATTGCGGTGCCTTTTGGACTCTCTTGGCACAAATACCTGTGAATTAGGCGTCAAGCATTGCCGGCACTGCCGTCACGGCGCTACACTGGAAGAACGTGGTAATTATTGGGTGACAGCGCGAGCGCGATGAAACAATCCCTGCAGTTAAAAATTGGCCAATCACTGACGCTTACGCCTCAGTTACAGCAGGCCATCAAGTTGCTGCAGCTGAGCACTCTTGATTTACAGCAAGCCATCGAAGAAACACTGGAATCCAACCCTCTACTCGAGCGCGAGGATGACCAGCCGGATCAAGTACCCTCAGAAGACATCGATTTTAGTGCCCAAGCGCCCGTCGCTGACAGCAACGAGGACCTTCCCGTGGATACCCGTTGGGAAGACTTAATGCCGTCCTCTGCTCCACCCTCAACGGGCATAGGTGGTGATGGCGGCGATGGCCAGTTCGCCGAACGCGACGCCGCCCCTGAGTCCCTGCATACGCACCTTTTATGGCAGCTGAATACCACACGATTTTCAGAGACCGATTGCAGTATCGCTCTCGCCTTTATTGACGCGGTCGATCACAACGGTCGATTGACACAAACCCCCGAAGAAATTTTAGAAGGGCTCGCCATAGAGGATGTCGAGCTCGACGAAGTCATGGCAGTGCTGCACCGCCTACAACACTTCGAGCCGACCGGTATTTTCGCGAGCGACTTACGTGAATGCCTCTTGATTCAACTGCGTCAGATGGCGGCTGAAACGCCTTTTAGAGATATCGCAGGTGCACTGGTCAACCGACATCTCGACCAAGTAGCCACTGCGGACCCAAGACAACTTTCTCGACGCCTGCGCTGTAGCGAGGAAGACTTGCGGGGCGCACTCGATCTCATACGCTCACTAGACCCCATGCCCGGGGCAACAGTGGGTGATCAAACCACTGAATACATCGTGCCCGATATTTTTGTTCGACGCGTAAATGGTTTTTGGCGAGTCGAGCTAAACCCCGACATTGCGCCAAGACTGCGGATCAATCCCGAATACGCAGGCCTTGTGAATAAAGGTGGCTCAGAGCGGGACAAAACGTATGTGAAAGATAATTTGCAGGAAGCGCGTTGGTTCATGAAAAGCCTGCAAAGCCGCAATGAAACCTTGCTAAAAGTAGCCAGTAAAATTGTTGAGCATCAAAAGCAGTTTCTCGACGTCGGCGAAGAAGCCATGCGGCCATTAATTCTTGCGGAAATTGCCGAACAAATTGATATGCATGAGTCAACAATCTCGAGAGCTACCACTAGAAAATATATGCATACCCCGCGCGGGGTTTTTGAACTAAAGTATTTCTTCTCGAGCCACGTTGCCACATCAGAAGGTGGCGAGTGCTCATCAACGGCCATAAGAGCACTGATCAAAAAACTGGTACTGGCCGAAAATATCAAAAAGCCCCTAAGCGATAGCAAGCTTTGTACGCTGCTCAAGGAACAGGGGGTCATCGTTGCACGCCGCACGGTGGCAAAATATCGCGAGCAGCTAAACATTCCGCCTTCTAACGAACGTAAACGGCTATTTTAATTACGTTTGTAAGGCGATCAGGAGACTATATATGCAACTTACCGTTAGCGGACATCACATTGACATCACAGACGCATTGCGAACGCACGTGTCGGATAAATTCGACAAACTGCAGCGTCATATTGACCACATCACCAAGATTGAAGTGACCTTAATCGTCGAGAAACAACTGCATAAAGCGGAAGCTAATTTACATGTATCGGGTGCAGACCTTTTTGCATCAGCGGAATCCGACGATATGTATGCGGCTATCGACGCGCTAGCTGACAAGTTAGATCGTCAAATTATTAAACACAAGGAGAAGCATCGAGGACACTGAAGCATGGCCAAGCTAAATAGCTTGTTGAGCCCGACGCGAATAATGTGTCGGATCGACGCTGCGAGTAAAAAACGAATTTTTGAGCTCGCCGCTCAACACATCGCCAACGCTGATGACTCGCTCGCTGAGGACGCGATTTACGCGCAGCTGCTTGCGCGCGAAAAACTGGGCAGCACAGGACTCGGGGACGGGGTTGCGATACCTCACTGCCGAGTAACGGGCTGTGAACAACCGCTGGGGTGCATAATCACCTTGGAAACACCGGTTAACTTCGAATCACCGGACAATAAGCCGGTCGATTTGCTGTTCGTTTTGCTCGTACCCACTGAAAGCACGCAAAACCACCTCGATATACTGGCCGAAATAGCGAGCCGATTTTCACGCGCTGGTTACTGCGATAGCCTGCGTCAAGCCCAGTCCGCCACAGAGCTACTCGCTCTAGCACTACACAACACCGAGCGCTGAGCCATGAAACTTGTCATCGTCAGCGGTCGCTCAGGTTCGGGAAAAAGTACTGCACTGCATCAATTGGAAGATCTGGGTTACTACTGTGTTGACAACCTTCCCGCAGCCCTACTACCAACGCTGACTTTGCAACTTGAGCGCGATCAATACGCCGCCTTTAGCGGCGTTGCCGTATGCATCGATGCTCGCAATAGCGAAGACGATCTCCAGCAAATACATGAGGTTTTGCAGTCGTTGCCCGCAAGCATCATCAGCGAGGTGATCTTTTTAGATGCCTCGAATGAAATTCTTATCAAGCGATTCAGTGAGACCCGGCGACGACATCCCTTGAGCTCCGACGAGCGCTCCTTAGCCGAGGCAATCACGCGCGAAAGTGCGTTACTCGACAACCTCGCCAACCAAGCCGATTTAACCATCGACACGAGCCAGCTGACGCTTTACGACTTGCGCGCAGTAATGACCAGTCGCCTCGGAGGAACGACCAACACAGGCCTGTCATTACTGATTGAGTCATTCGGTTTCAAGCGCGGCGTGCCGTCGGATGCCGATCTAGTTTTTGATGCGCGACTACTGTCCAACCCACATTGGGTAACCAGTTTGCGCTTGAAAACGGGGCAAGACCCTGAGGTAGCGAAATTCTTAGAGCAACAGGAATGTACGGAGGCTTTCGTCGAGCACATTGTGGCTTTCCTGACACGCTGGCTGCCTGAGTATGAGAAATCACAGCGCAGTTATATGACCATCGCTATTGGGTGTACGGGCGGGCAGCACCGATCAGTCTATGTAGCCGAACAAGTTTATAAGCAGATCAAGCAGCTACATGTCCGATCGCAAATTCGGCATCGTGAGCTCGCGGGGATGAACACACGATGATCGAGTCCACAGTGGAAATCGTTAACCGCCTCGGACTGCATGCCCGCGCAGCGGCAAAGCTTGTCGAATGCACAAATAAATTCGGTAGCCGTATTCAGCTATGCAAAGATACGACGTTCATTGATGCGAAAAGCATTATGTCGGTAATGATGCTCGCGGCGGGTAAGGGGACTCGCCTAGACGTGACCATTGAGGGCAAGGATGAGCAAGAAGCCTACGAGGCGCTTACGGCACTCATTGCCAATCGTTTCGGCGAACCTGATTAATCCGACAAATTCCAAGGTGCACCACTCGGCGGTCTGACGGATAATAGGCCCTCGCCGGGAGGGGGACTCATGAATACCGCTGTCAAATCACAAAAACAACTCGCACGTCTCGACAGCGCTTTAGCGAGCGGAACGCTCGCTGATGTCGCGAGCATAGTTTCCGATTTGTCACCGGGTGACGTGGCTCACCTGATTAGCTCTTCGCCACCTCGATATCGGCACGTCTTGTGGAGCCTTTTAGAACCAGAGCAAGAAGCTGCCGTCCTTAACGAGCTTCCTGAGGATCTGCGTAACTCCTTCCTAGCCGATATGGCACCCGAAGCCCTCGCTGAAATTGTCGGACAGCTCGACGACGATGACGTAGCCGATATTCTGCAAGAACTTCCCGATGTCATTACGGGTCAAGTTCTGAGCATCATGAACGAGCAGGACCGCGCTCGTATTGAAACGGTGCTCGGCTACTCGGATGACACCGCCGGCGGCCTGATGAGCACAGACACGATCACTGTGCGTGCTGATCTTACCCTTGATGTGGTCTTACGCTATCTTCGGCGCCACACCGAAATTCCACTCAACACCGACACCTTGATGGTCGTGAACCGCGAGGACCGCTATGTCGGCTTACTGCCAGTGCGTACCCTACTCGTAACCGACCCAGGCGTTTCCGTACGCGAGATGATGGTCACGAACCGTGATCCGATACCCGCTCACATGGATTCGTCTGAGGTCGCGCGACTGTTCGAACGGAACGACTGGATCTCAGCACCGGTAGTCGATGACGATAATCGGCTGATCGGCCGAATCACCATTGACGATATTGTTGATGTTATTCGAGAAGAGGCCGACCACTCGCTAACGTCCCTCGGTCGACTAGGTGAGGAGGATACCTTCTCACCCGTTTTACATACGGCACCTCGGCGCGCAGTCTGGCTAGGGATCAATTTATTGACGGCTTTTATCGCCGCTTCCGTGATCAATGCCTTTCAGGGAACCATCGAAAAAGTGGTTGCACTCGCAGTACTTATGCCCATTGTTGCTAGCATGGGCGGCATTGCTGGAACGCAAACCTTAACGGTCCTTATTCGCGGCATGGCCATGGGCCACATTAACGAGCGCAATCAAGGATGGCTTGTTGGCCGCGAAGCGATGGTGGGCGCCATCAATGGAATTATTTGGGCGGTGGTTGTCGCCATAGCCGCCTCGCTTTGGTTTGATGATATAACGTTGGGTCTAGTCATCGCGGCAGCCATGGTCATTAATTTGATTACTGCTGGCGTATCGGGAGCGCTACTGCCACTTCTCCTCCAACGGCTCGGCATTGATGCCGCTTTAGCGGGAGGCGTGATTCTAACCACTGTCACCGATGTGGTCGGCTTTCTTTCATTCTTGGGGTTAGCGGCACTTGCATATGGTTGATGACGAAGAATTCGAATGGGATGGTCCGAGTAAAAGTGCCGTCAAACGAGAGATGACTGCACTTCAGGAGCTCGGGACGCGACTGACGAAGCTACCTGAGGCGCAGCTTAAACAGATACCTATCGACGATGAGCAACTGCTTGATGCAATCATGCTCGCCCGCCGCCTTAATGCGCGCGGCGGACTTCGCCGCCAACTGCAGTTTGTTGGCAAGCTTATGCGCACTATCGATCCAAGCCCAATCGAAGACGCACTTGCCCGTATCGACGGTCAGCATGAAGAACAAAAAGCACGCTTTCATCAGCTTGAAATTCTCCGCGATCGGCTACTGCAAGACGGTGACAAAGGACTTACTGAATTACTGGCTATTCACCCAGGCGCCGATAGGCAGCACGTGCGACAGCTTGTGCGCGCGCATCAGGCGGAACTCAAGAACAAGAAGCCGGCGACATCGGCGCGGAAACTTTTTCGCTACCTGAGAGAACTTGATAACGCTCAGGACGAGCTCTTTGACGACGAGCGCTATGAATGAGTCACACTGACTCCTGTCTCGAGCTTTGTCTCCAATAGCGGCGCACTCGATGCCTCTGACTCACCTCCCGTAGGGTCAGCGGCATCCGGAGTAGCAGCATCATCGACTCCATCGTCTGGATTTAATCGTGCCTTGTTACTGCTGGCATCGAACACACGAATAAATTTTACGTCAGGCTCCGCAAGATCACCCGTGATTGAATAAACGCCACTGGTTAGGCTTTTGACTTGATCCTCGAAAATCTTACTCACGAGATAAGCCCCTGCCGCTACGGGAATGCCGCCCGCCAGTGCGGCTACCCACGGAATATTGTCAGCTAACGGCAGAGTCACGACGAGCTCACCATCAATGGTCTGATGCACAAGATCTAAGTCGCTATCAATTTGAAAGCCACCACCGCTTCCGTCCACCTTGAAGCCCGGAATGATTATCTGCCCCGGTTCGAAAATGAACTCGCCGCGTGCAGATTTGAAGGCCACACCGGGGTCAAATAATCGTGTGACATTGGCCCGCTCAAACAAGCCAGCAAGGTTTAATACGCTCAGTACTCGAATAAACCCCGAGGCCCCTGCGGGTACCGGGAGAAATGCGCCCTCGCGCAATAACAGATCAACGCTGCCACTTAGGTTATTCAAACTTATGTCGAGTGGCGATCCGGCCCAATTCAGCGAACCGCGAGCAGTGCCGCTGTCGGATTGCACAACGGGATCACTCCCTAGCTCACGAATTGATCGACCTATGTCACCCAGTTGTGCGGCCACATTCACAGCCGTACGGTAATTCCCAGCGTCACCTTTTGACCACGTCAAGTCATTGCCGTCTAATAAGTCGACATCGACGAGATTGCCGCGAATACCGCTCGCCACCAAACGTTCACTGCTCGAATCCAGACGAAACGTGGCGGCGCCCAATGGCTGCTGCCCATAGGTTACGTTCGCTATCACTACATCAATGGGCGCATTAAGATCAGGTGGCGTAAACACCATTGGGCTATCAAGCTCAGTGCTTAGCTTTGTCGGCAGACGATCGAGATCGATAGTATTAATAATTAAACTCGAGATACCCTCTTCGTGCGGCAGTGTGAGTTCAGCATCGAGCCAGTCGGCACTGATACCGAGCATATCCCAACCTAAATGAGGCTCGAGATCGAGCTGGACAGGCCCCACATCAACGCCACCCAGCAACACTTCCGACGCAAGTAAGTCACGAATATTGACCGGCACTCTACTACCGGCCGTCGCCACATGGGGCCGATAATCCGACAAAGTAGACAGCCAGGGCTCAAGCTCGAGCTTTGGTAGAAAGCCCGTTACGAATAACCCCTCTCGGACCTCGAGATTCGGGAGCTCGATGTGTCGAGTCCGAGGGGTAAGGTCTAACGTAGCCCCGATAACAGCACCGCGCTCTCGGTACATCTCAACGGTACCTACCCCAAACCAAAATCCGCGCCATGCTGCGTCAGGACTCAAGTCGAACTCTACTGATAAAGGTGCCGCCCTACCCGCAGGCTTAGCAAGAGGCGCCGGCAAGTCGATAGCCGTTTCGGCCAGTGTCGTGCTCACTCGCACCAAGGAGTGTGCGCCAATATCGATATCGACGTTTAAATCGATCGTCCCTGATGCCGGTTGCCGTAGTGACACAGGATCAATAGCCGCGAGATTGAACAGCCAATCTGTCACCGCAACGGCCGGTAAAGAGGTCTCGACATGTCCGGCAAAAACACTGTCACCCACGAGAGATGCATTCTCTGAACCGATGGCAATATTTAGGGGGTGATCAAACACTTTAGCCTGTAGATTCTCACCACCGAATCCGGTGTCAGTACTAAAAGTCAGCGTTCCCGAAAGCTCATCGATAGCAAGATCAAGAAGCTGGGAGTTCACCGTTGAGTCTACAATGTTTGCCGAAAATTCAACGTCAGGCTCAGCCGATAGGTTCAGAACATTGATGCCCACCAGCACGTCACCCGCCAACATGCCGTCAACAGAAAGATCGGCAAGCAATCCCGGCGCTTGCTGGGAAATAGGCGAATGTTTCAACCAATCTATGACGGCGCCAGCCTGCCCGGAAAATTGGGTACCAATCTGAAGCTCACCCTGCCCCGCTGCGACATCAACCTCAACAGACATGTCAGCGAGATCCACTCCATCCGACTTACCCTGAGATGCCCAAACGCTGATTCGATTGGTGTCAATATACGCGGTCGCCGATCCATCAACGAGATTGGGCCATGCGGGGTGAAAGTCGATTGCGGCATCATTAAGATCGAGACCGAGCTGCATAACTTGCTCGGCCTTGCCATAATTTTTAAAACCACCGCGCCATACAAACGCCGCGGTATTGATGTCTGCACTGGGAACCAAGGACGCTAGCCACGCATATAAGCCCTCATTCAGACGTGTCGGGACATAGCGGGCTTCAAGGTCTTCGGATGCATCCGTCACTGCCGCGCTCAGATACATAGCCAGAGGACTTTCTTGCTGCCCTTGAAGGCTGAGGGGAATGTCGATACCAAATAACACACGCATGCTGTGAGTCTCAGCTACCGCGTCAAATACCCCGCCCTCAAGAAACAAGGCACCTGCGCTCCAGCGCCCCTCCAGCTTTCCACGCGCCGTTTCAAACATCAGCGCCTTGTCGTATACCTTTGGCAAATCCAAACCAAAATTTACTGTATCAATCCATGCGACGGCGCCCTCGTGCGTTGCCTCAAGGGTCGCATCAATACCGTAAAGTCCGGGGACCCCACCATAAGGGTAGGTTGTTGCATCCTTAACTTCCGTTACCAGCGACCAACCATTTAGCGGGTCGCGTACGTCAGTCACTGAGGCTCTTAGCGCTGTTACCTGCCCCTCAGGCGCTAGCGTATCGACGACTTTGGCTGCCCTGTCAGGTAATAATTTCGATGCCAACAACACTTGGCTAAAAGGCGTCACATCGAAAGGGTCAAGCGCTAACGCTAAGCTACCGTCTATTACATCAACCTGCGCTCTAGCAAGTGATGCCTCGTGATTATCTTGGGTTAGATTGATATTTTGCAGCCTAAGACGCCACCCGTTGTCAGTCTGGCGCAAGCGGGCGCTGGTCGTTAACGATGCAAGAGAGGCGCTGTTATCGGGCTGATTCTCGCGGGCCAAGTGAAGATCAGAGAGCCCTGCCTGCACAGTAAAAACAGGATCACCCGACCGTATGGTGAGCCAGAACTGCGTATCAATCTGCGCTGTTATGGGCAGATCTAATCGAGCCAATAGCGGATCTAAGTCACCAACGACGAACCCATGGTAATCGCCACTAAACGTATCGAAACGAAGGGGGTCACCGATTCCTCGACCTTCAATCATGGCCATTAATCCGCTGTCATCACTTAACGTCACTCGGACATCGCGCAAACTGCGCTCTCTGTAGAGTTCAGCGTCCATAGCCATTGCCATTGTTCTCTGACCAGAAACCAGGGCAATCTGTGCGTTAGTTATAGCAACCTTGCGGAAACGACGGAGAATATCTGCAAGGGTTGATAGATCGGTGCGTGACTCCGTTTGCGTGTCACTGTCAGCATGGAACTCAACTCTCATACCCTCGAGCAATAGACCACCCAAGCGCGGCTGCAGCGCCAAAAGCGAGTCCCACATATCGATACTCAGAATAGCGTTGTCGACCGCCATACTGCTTTCTGCGGGGCCTGGCAGCCGTAACGCTAAGTCTTGCAAGACCAGCTGGGGTGTAAAACCAATGAGCTCACCGCTGAGTTCACCGATCTCAATGCGAGCACCAATTTGTTCAGATAACACGTCGTTGAGCGCACTGCGGTAACTCGGCAATAGCCCCAGCATGACTCGGGCTGCAGACACATACACAGCAAGTACCACGATGGCGACAATGAGGAGTTGCCAAATAAAGCTGCCTAGCCCTCTGTGAATGCGCTCAATCATCAATGCTCAATGCCCAGTCAGGGGCAATCCCGAACGACGCTAACAGCTCTCGAGTTTCCACCAGCGGCAATCCTACAACTGCGGAATAACTACCCTCAATGCGCGTAACAAAACTCCCTGCTCGACCTTGGATCGCGTAAGCGCCTGCTTTATCCCATGGCTCGTCAGTGGCCAAATACGATTCAATAAGCTCATCGCTCAAGGTCGTAAATGTCACCCTGCTTGTCACCAATATGTCTTTATAACGCTCACCTCGACGCGCCGATACCGCTGTCAGCACCTGGTGTTCGCGGCCCGACAAACTGCGCAATATTGTCTTAGCGTGATCATAGTCGAGTGGCTTACCTAAAATGTGCTCATCGAGACTGATTGTCGTATCCGCGGCTAGAACAAGCGCGTGATCTTGCGTTCTTTCTGCACAAACGCGTGCTTTTTCATGGGCCACACGGGAGACGTAGGTTTGGGGCAATTCTTGAGGCAATACGCTCTCGTCAATATCTGCGGGAAAGGTTGAGAATTGATGCCATAAAAGGCTAAGCAACGCTTTTCGCCGAGGACTCGCTGATGCCAGAATTACATCCACTATTCGACCTCGTAGTATCGGCGCAGTCCCCGCAAACTATTTCGCACGAGGGGCCAAAACAGTATCGTCGCCGGTAGCGAGTAGATGAACCCCAAACCTGTCCCAGCCATTCCCAAAAAGCCATGTAACCAGCGCTCAATGATCAATGCTAAGCCCACGAGTAATCCCATCGCGACGCTCTGCAGTACCGTGTCGAATTGCCTTATTCGCTGATAGTTAAGCAATATGAACAAAGTGCTGATGACCGCTCCGAAGCCGAGCGCCCCAACGGCAGAGCCGTTGATGATATCGAGGGTGAGCCCAGTCACCGCAGCGCTAAAAATACCGACTCGATGCGGCAATGCTAGATTCCAGTAGAAGAGTACAAGCAATGGCAATTCAGGACGAAACCATCGCCAGCTGAGCGGTAATGGCGCGACATAGAGGATGAGCCCCACGAACAACGATGACCAGATTACCCAGCGCGCGTGTGCATTCTTCACGGTGTAACAGTGGCGTCAGCCGCCGCGTATTGAGCGATGAGAACATGCCGACCGCGATCGAGATGAGCGAGCGGCACAGCCGTAACGGTCGCGAAAGCGGCACCTGGAGCAATATAAATGTCGGTCACCGTAGCAACTGGATAGCCCGGAGGGAACCGGCCACCTAAGCCTGAGGTAACCAGCACATCGCCAATACGAATATCGGTTGTCGCCGCGAGATGCCGAACGATTAATTGATCAATATCGCCAACACCTGCTACTAGGGCCCGAACACCACTCCGAACAACCTGAACCGGGACCGCATGAGTTGAGTCGGTAATTAGCATCGCTCTGCTGGTCGTGGCCCCCGTCGTCACAACTTGGCCCATGAGTCCGGCCGCACCGAGGAGCGCCTGACCGTTGGCAACACCCTGGTCGCTGCCTTTATCGAGCACCAGTAAATGTCGCACTGGATCCGCAGAGACAGAAATAATCTCGGCGACTATGACATCGCCTTCGATCAGTTCGGAGGAATTCAACAAGGCGCGGTAGCGGCTGTTCTCTGCAAGCACTGACACTAAGCGCTGTGCTTGCCCCTGCATAACCAGATTTTCTTGGCGTAAACGCCCGTTCTCTTCCTGTAAGGCCCGTCGGCTTTGGAAATAACCGGTCAGTCCGCGCCAAGCATCTCGTGGCGCGACAGCAATCTCATAAACGGTGGCAGTTGCATCGATCATAATCGTTCGAAGCGGCGCTATACGTGGGTTTTCTCGAAACACAAATAAAGCACTGAGGCACAGGGCCAACACAACCAGCAATCGCCAGCCTACGTATTTTTCCTGCAAAAAAAGCGGTTTGATGTCTCACTCTCCAGAGGTGTCAGTCCGCAACGGTTTGCGTTACTCAGTTGACAGTAAATCGAGTGCGTGGCGATCCATAAGTTCCAAGGCCCGACCACCACCACGAGCGACACAGGTGAGTGGCTCATCGGCTACGAGCACCGGCAAGCCTGTCTCGTCAGCTAGTCGACGGTCTAGATCTCTCAACAGCGCACCGCCACCTGTCAGCACAATGCCTGACTCTGCAATATCTGCAGCTAATTCGGGGGGAGATTGCTCCAGCGCCATGCGCACCGCGCGTATAATGGCGTCAACAGGATCTTCAAGCGCGTCACGTATCTCATCACTGTTCAAGGTGAAGCTTCTAGGCACACCTTCGGCAAGGTGGCGTCCACGCACATCGATCTCACGCAGCTCGCTGCTCGCATAGGCGCAGCCGATCTCTTGCTTGATACGCTCAGCCGTCGCATCACCTATTAAACTGCCGTAGCGACGTCGCACATACGACACGATGGCTTCATCAAACCGGTCACCACCCACGCGAATGGAATCGCGATAGACCACCCCATTCAAAGAAATAATGGCTACTTCAGTGGTACCACCACCGATATCTACCACCATGCATCCGGAGGCTTCTTCGACGTTGAGGCCTGCACCAATCGCCGCTGCCATGGGCTCCTCGATCAAGCGTACTTCTCGCGCACCTGCGCTCAAAGCCGACTCGCGAATCGCGCGACGCTCTACCTGCGTCGACATACAAGGGACACACACCAATACCCGAGGACTCGGTCGGATGAATTGGGTTTCATGTACTTTGGCGATGAAATGCTGAAGCATTTTCTCTGTGACTTGGAAATCCGCGATAACGCCATCCTTGAGCGGGCGAATTGCTTGAATATTGCCTGGCGTTCGCCCCAGCATACGCTTGGCTTCCCGACCGACCGCTTCGATGGATTTCACACCGTTGTGTATGCGAATAGCAACAACGGAGGGCTCGTCAAGGATGATGCCTTTGTCCTTGACGTAAATTAGAGTGTTTGCGGTTCCAAGATCAATCGATAAATCGTTGGAAAACAGACCTCGAAGGCGCTTAAACATGTCGTTATCCCAGTGCTATCTGGTCGGGTATCGTCTCGGTAAATTCGACAACACTCTCCCGGTAAAAGTCGGTATCGCTTGCTCCTACGGTAACCTTCGACACAATGACGGCTAAATTCTAAAAATGGCGCCAAAAATCAAAGGCTTCATGGGGCAAGTTAAGGTAGAGAATGTAACAACCAAGGGGTTTTTGGGCAAGGTGCAATATGATAGCGTCCGCATTCTCCCAAAGTATTTGGATTATCCTATGTCGGTCTCCCCAGCGGATGTTGCCCAGGTGGCGCAATTGGCGCGTCTTAAAATTCCCGAGGACGCTCTCTCAGACGTCACGGATCGTTTCAGTCGAATTCTCGACATGGTTGACGAACTGCAGCAAGTCGACACGCAAGGTATCGAGCCGATGTCAAACCCGCATGACATGGTGCAGCGTTTGCGCGCTGATCAAGTCACAGAGCCAGATCAGCGCGAGGCCCTTCAGTCAGTGAGCCCTGCGGTTGAGCAAGGCTACTTTCTGGTGCCAAGGGTGATCGATTAATGAACCATTCAGATCTCAGTTACGCCAGTGCAAAAAAACTCTCGACAATGCTGAAGCAAGGTGACGTCTCAGCACTGGAACTGACGAGCCATTTTCTCGATCGCATACGCCAACTCGACGGGCCGCTAAACAGCCTGATTACCGTTTCTGAGGAGCATGCGATCACAGCGGCCAAGGCCGCTGACAAGGCTCTGTCAGACGGCACCGCCACACCTCTCACTGGCATCCCTCTGCTGCATAAAGATATTTTTTGCACCAAAGGTATCAAGACGACTTGCGCCTCGCACATGCTCGATAACTTCGTCCCACCGTACGATGCGACGGTTGTGAGTCGCCTAAATGCGGCGGGAACGGTCACGCTCGGTAAAACGAATATGGATGAGTTCGCTATGGGCTCGTCGAACGAAACCAGCTTTTATGGCGCAGTCGCCAACCCTTGGGACACCGATCGCGTTCCCGGTGGCAGCTCTGGCGGGTCTGCGGCAGCCATAGCCGCAGGTTTTGCGCCGTTAAGCACAGGCACTGATACTGGCGGCTCCATTCGCCAACCTGCCGCTCTGTGTGGCATTACCGGGCTTAAACCTACCTATGGACGGGTATCACGCCGAGGCATCATTGCTTTTGCGTCGTCCCTCGACCAAGCAGGGCCCATGACACGCAGTGTCGAAGACGCGGCAATGATGCTTAATGCAATGTGCGGCATTGATGAGGGCGATTCGACATCAGCGGACATAGCAGTCCCCGATTTTACGACCTTATTGGAGCAAGACATTGCGGGCCTGCGCATCGGACTGCCTAAAGAGTACTTTAGTAGCGACCTTGACGCTCAAGTCAGCGCACAGATTCATGCCGCGCTGGCAGAGCTTGAAAAAGAAGGCGCGACGCTTGTCGACATTGAGCTGCCGCACACACATCAAGGGATAGCGACTTACTACGTTATTGCGCCAGCAGAAGCATCGGCCAATTTATCGCGCTACGACGGCGTACGCTTTGGTCATCGGTGTGATAACCCCAAAGATCTCATGGATTTGTATGAGCGCTCACGGAGCGAAGGTTTCGGCGATGAAGTGCAACGCCGGATTTTAGTGGGTACCTACGCGCTATCGACAGGCTTTTACGACGCCTATTTTAAGAAGGCACAGCAGGTGCGGCGTATTATCGCCAACGACTTCCAGCGAGCGTTTGAGCAAGTCGATATCATCGCGGGACCGGCGGCACCAAGCGTTGCGTTTAAAAAAGGCGAAAAAGCCGCCGACCCCCTCGCAATGTACATGGAAGATGTCTATACCCTGTCGGTCAACTTAGCAGGGCTGCCGGGCATGTCGGTACCCGCGGGCATGCTTGATGGCCTCCCAATAGGCCTGCAGCTCATTGGTCGTTCATTCGACGAACAAACGCTGCTCAACGTGGGACACCGCTTTCAACAGCGCACCGATTGGCACCTCAATACACCAACGCTTGCAGGAGCCATATCGTGAAGTGGGAAGTCGTCATGGGGCTAGAAGTGCATCTACAGCTAGCTACCAAGAGTAAAATTTTTTCAGGCGCCGCCAACCGCTTTGGCGCCGAACCCAATATTCAGGCCTGCGCAATAGATCTCGGCATGCCGGGCATGCTGCCGGTGCTGAACGAGCAAGCCCTGCAATACGCAGTAATGTTTGGCTTAGGTGTTGGCGCGGCTATTGGCAAGCGCTCCGTCTTTGATCGCAAGAACTACTTCTATCCCGATTCACCAAAGGGTTACCAAGTTAGCCAGTTCTTTGAGCCTATTGTTGGGGAGGGCTTATTTGATGTCCCCATGTCTGATGGCAGCCTTTATCCGGTCCGCATTACCCGCGCGCACCTCGAAGAGGACGCCGGCAAATCGGTACACGACGCCTTTGCAGATCAGACGGGTATTGATCTGAATCGCGCCGGCACACCGCTGCTAGAGATTGTAACTGAGCCCGACTTTAGGACCGCCGAACAAGCGGTGGCATACCTCAAAGCATTGCACTCACTGGTCACCTACCTCGGCATCTCTGACGGCAACATGGCCGAGGGATCCATGCGCTGTGATATTAATATCTCATTGCGACCTGAGGGCACTGACGAACTGGGAACGCGCACCGAAATAAAAAACGTCAACTCATTCCGCTTTGTAGAGCGCGCAATCGAAGTCGAAGTCGAGCGACAACGAGATATCCTCGAAGACGGCGGGCGTATCATTCAAGAAACCCGCCTCTACGACGCCGATAAAAACGAAACACGGTCGATGCGCTCTAAAGAAGTCGCTAACGATTACCGCTACTTCCCTGAGCCTGACCTCCTCCCTATTGTGATCGACGACGACTATATTGAGTCCATTCGCGAGTTACTTCCCGAACTTCCGGGACCCAAGCGCGCCCGCTTCGTTGATCAATACGGCCTGGGTGACTACGACGCCGCGCTGCTCGTATCCACGCGTTCTATGGCCGATTATTTCGAAGCCACCGTAGCGGCCAGTGACGAGGCGAAGCTTTCGGCCAACTGGATTCTCGGGGATTTGTCCGCAGCTATGAACCGCGATGAGCTCTCGATCGAGGAATGCCCCGTATCTCCCGAACTCCTCGCAGGACTCGTAACACGTGTTGCCGACAACACCCTATCGAGCAAGCTTGCAAAGCAAGTGTTCGAGGGATTGTGGCAGGGAGAAGGCAGCGCCGATGACATCATCGAGTCACGCGGACTGAAGCAAGTCAGTGACAGTGGTGCACTCGAGGCAATGGTCGATGAAGTGATTGCGAATAACCCCGCGCAAGTCGAGCAGTATCGCGCAGCGGATGATGGAAAACGGAAAAAGCTCTCTGGCTTTTTTGTGGGGCAAATAATGAAGGCCTCAAAAGGCCAAGCCAATCCGCAAATGCTCAACGAGCTACTGAGCAGAAAACTCGATAGCTAGCGATTGTCATAGGGCACTCGCCCTTTCATGAATTTCTCTCTATTCTCGCGTTTCTTATCCGCGCTTTTCTTCATCAACAAATACACCGCGCCGGTGCCACCATGGACCGGCTGCGCCGAATGAAACGCTTGCACATCATCGAGATCTTGCAGCCATTGGTTGACGTAGCCTTTCAGGACAGCCGTGCGTTCAACCTCGGCTTTGCGCTGGCCTTTGCCGTGCATGATCAACACCGTCCGCAAGCCAAGTTGCATAGCGTCTTTAACAAAGCCAAGGACCTCGTCCCGCGCCTCCTTCACCGTCATACGGTGTAAGTCGAGGCGCGCCTCGATATCGTATTTACCCATGCGTAACTTCTTATAAACGCCATTCTGAATACCTGGACGCTTGAAATCCAAGACATACCAAGCATCTAAAGGCTCAATACCTTGGTCAGCAAGCGGGTTCATGGTTTTATCGAGCACACCCGAGGCCGCAAGACGGCGCTGCTCGGTATTGGCAGATTCGGGGCGCTTATCCAAACGCTCCCTAGGCTCAGGCTTTAGCGGCTTTACCCCCGCCATCTCCTCAAAAAATAATTCATCGTCTGCCATGTGATTTCCTTTGCCGTCAGCTACTGGCAGTATACTGTTACCGAGATCAAGGAGGATCACTCATTATGAAAGGAAATTTGCTTACTGGCGCAGGCTACTTCTTCCGAGGCTTGAGCATGCTGCCTGAAAAAGGCATTCGCAGCTTCGTTGTACTCCCCCTCGCTGCCAATATCATTCTTTTCGGTGTACTAGGAAGCTTAGCTTATGACTACGTTCAGTCACTGATAACAAGCATAGAAGCAGCGCTTCCCGACTGGCTCGGCTTTCTGACTTGGCTACTCATTCCACTGCTTTGGCTGGCGGGCGGACTCCTGACAGGCTACGCATCAACGCTGCTTGTACTATTGTTTACCTCGCCCTTTCACTCGTTGCTCGCTGAAAAAGTCGAGGAGCGAGTGACAGGCAAGCAAGTACCCGCATTAGAGGGTTTTCTTCCAGCCCTGCTCGAGATACCGCGAGGTATCGTCAAGGAAATCAGTAAATTCGCCTACTATGTTCCTATGGCTCTGTTCGTCCTCGTGCTTTCGTTCATACCTGGACTGAACACATTGTCACCGCTTTTGTGGTTTTTACTGGGTGCATGGATGATGAGCTTGCAGTTTCTTGACTACCCTATGGATAACCACCGTTATCCCTTCAAAGAGGTGCGTCATGCGTGCGCAGCGAGGCGCTTAAGCAGCCTCGGCTTCGGCGGCATGGTCGCGTTTATTTCAGGTATACCCTTCGTCAACCTAATCGTTGTTCCAGCGGCTGTGGTGGGAGCCACCCTCCTCTGGTGCGAGGAGCTTGGCCCCGACAGTCAGTGATCTCATTGCTTCAAGGGCGCTAAACGCAATCATTAACAAAAAATAGCAATACGCATTTGATAATGCTTATCATTTGTGTATGATTCCGAGCCCAGCGGTTAATGGATCTCGGAGACATCCCCATGCCTTCTCGTCGCAATATCGTCATAGTGGTATTGGTGGCTATCGTCAGTGCCTCGAGTGCTCTAGCGCAAGACGTAACCACCTCCGATACGCAAGAGCTCGTCATAGAGCAGGTACTTGTGCGCGGCGCTTATTTTGGCAAGCGAGTGGCCTCAGGCGTAAAAACTCCGACCTCGTTATTGGACATACCGCAATCCGTCTCATTGATGACCGCGGAACAGATCAATGACCAGGCGATGACTAGCATCGCGGAAGTCATGCAATACACGCCAGGGGTCAGTATTGGTCAAGGCGAAGACCACAGAGATCAAATTACCATTCGCGGCCAAAATACGACCGCCGACTTCTTCATCGATGGGTTGCGTGACGACATTCAGTATTTCCGCCCACTCTATAACCTTGAGCGCGTTGAAGTCCTGCGTGGATCTAATGCCTTGCTATTTGGTCGCGGCGGCGGCGGCGGCGTGGTTAATCGCGTCAGCAAAATGGCGCAAACAGAGCAGAGCTTCGTTGATATGTCAGGCGGCGTCGATTCATTTGGTGCCAATATAATGACCGTCGATGGCAATCTGAGCCTGAGTGACTCGCAGGCTCTGCGTCTCAATACCATGGTCGAGAACATCGATAACCATCGCGACTTCAAAGAGGGTGAACGCTGGGCATTCAACCCCACATACACCTTGCAACTAGCGGAGGGAACCACACTGGTCGCGTCCTGGGAGCGAGTCGACGATCAGCGCGTCGTAGACAGAGGTAATCCCTCATTGAATGGCGCGCCGTTAAAGGGCTACGACGAGACGTTCTTCGGCAGTCCAACCCTGAACAACACCACATTTGAGGGCGATATTTTCCGACTGCGCGCTGATCACCGACTCAACAACGAATGGTCGATGAATGCGACCATTCAATACGCAGACTACGATAAGTACTACCAAAACCTGTACCCCGTCGATTTCGATGACGTCGCCTCGACCGTAACGTTAGACGGCTATGACGACACTACGTCCCGCAAAAACAATTTGCTACAACTCAATCTGATAGGCCAGCTGTCCACTGGAGCACTCGAACACACGCTGCTTGCAGGTGCGGAATTTGGGGATCAAGAATCGGCAAACAGCCGACGAGACGCGTATTTTTTTGACTCACAAGATGACCAAATAACCTTTAGATTCACCGACCCACTCAACATTCCTGGCGTGACCCAGACGGAACCTGTGCGTGATACTCGCTCCGATGTCAGCTTCACTTCACTATTTATACAAGATGAAATCCGTCTCAATGACCAGTGGTCTGTCGTGGCGGGTCTTCGCTGGGACGAGTTTGAGATTGATGTACTCGACGCCATCGAAGTTAACGACGGTGTCGACGATGGCCACACTGGGATTTTAAGCAGCAAAGACCGCGAAGTGTCCCCACGAGCAGGTATCATCTACAAACCCACGGACACCACGTCCCTTTATGGTAGCTACAGCGTCACTTTTTTGCCGCGTTCAGGCGATCAATTCCTAAGCCTTACGCCAACCACTGCCAATCTCGCGCCCGAAGAGTTCGAGAATGTAGAAGCCGGCCTCAAATGGAGTCCATCCGATAGGCTCAGCATTACCGGTGCTATTTTTGAGATAACACGGGAAAATGGCACCGCAGTCGACCCTACTAACCCGGAGCGTAGTGTTTTAACAGGCACCAAGACGCGCGGCATTGAGTTACAGGTCGCCGGTGCCTTAAATGCCAACGTCATGATCAACGCGAGCTACACGTACCTGGACGGTAGTGAGCTGGGGCGCTTTACTGAAGGTAACGCGGCGAATCGCGACCTCGCTCAGCTGCCTGCCAATAAGTTTACGTTGTGGGGTGACTGGACACTCAGCAGTCAATGGCGCGCAGGATTGGGGCTACTGTATCAGGATGATCAATACGCAAGTCTCAGTAATGCGGTAACACTGGACGCCTTTACTCGCGTCGATGCGGCTGTATTTTGGGACGTCAGTCCATCCCTCGCGCTGCAGCTGAACATTGAAAACCTACTCGACGAAAATTACTTCCCGGCGGCACACAACGACAACAACCTATCCGTTGGCCGGCCTCTCAATGCCCGACTAACGGTGCGGTATCACCTCTAAAGATTGATTAGTCCAACAAACCTTCGGGAGGTGGGGTGCATTTCAGCTTTTCACCAAGCAATGCTTCTATGTCAGGGAGCAGAAAAGCATCGTCCTCGCTGGCAAAACTAATGGACGTCCCTTTTGCACCGGCTCTCCCGGTACGACCAATACGGTGAACATAATCTTCAGGGTCTTCAGGCAAATTGTAATTGACGACATGGCTTACACCATCGACATGGATACCGCGGCCGGCGACGTCAGTCGCGACTAGCACTGCAATCTTACCTTCCTTGAACTGCGCTAGCGTTTTGGTGCGCTTAGCCTGTGTAATCTCGCCAGAAAGCATGCCACAGGAAACCCCAGCCTTGCGGAGCTTTTCATGAACGTTGCGCACTTGGTCACGGCGGTTAGCAAATACAATCGTCGACACAGTCTCTGGCTCGCGCAACACGTTAACCAGCACCCGCATTCGCTCGTGACTCTCACAAAGCCACACTTGCTGATCAACGGACGCTGTGGCAACTCGCTCAGGCTCAATTTCTACTGTGATCGGCTCAAACGTCCACTGCTGCGCCAAGTTGAGAATGTCAGGAGTAAACGTCGCAGAGAAAAGTAAAGTCTGGCGATCTTTCTTCTGAGGAGTAGCGCGAACGATACGCTTCACCTGAGGAATGAAACCCATGTCGAGCATTCGATCTGCTTCGTCGAGAACAAGGGTCTCAACGTTATCAAGGAACAAGTCCCGACGCTGCAGAAAGTCAATTAACCGCCCCGGTGTCGCTACAATTAAATCAACCACCTTAGACGTAACTTGATGAAGCTGTTTTTGATAGTCCGCACCGCCGATTAAAGTGACCGTATTAAGCCCTGTGTGTTGCGCTAAATCAGCGGCATCGGCCGCTATTTGCATCACCAACTCACGCGTCGGCGCAATGACGACGGCGCGTGGTTCCGCCAAGAAGCGCTCACCTTCGATGGGGTGGCTCAACATGTCGTTAAACAGTGTGATCAAAAACGCAGCTGTTTTTCCAGTACCCGTTTGCGCTTTTCCAATGGCATCGTAGCCTTGTAAGGTATGGGGTAGTATCTGCGCCTGAATAGGAGAACAATACTGGAATCCGAGTGCCTCAATCCCTCTTAGTAGCGTGGGATGCAGATCGAGATCATGGAAACGCGTTTTACCCTCCTCGGGCGGAACAACAAATTGTTCGGGGGTCCAGTTGGTATCACCGGATGCTTGCTTAGATTTACTCAAAAGAAATAACTCGACAGAACATGAAAGTGAGCCGGAGTCTACCACAGCCAGACGCTCACGAAGTTAAGCTGACTACGCTTGCAAATCCCGTCACCGATAAGAGACCAAGTGCTAATGTTTCCAATTCCACCACTACATGAACTGCGAACTGAATTGCAGCATACGTGGAAGATCGCCTGGCCCTTGTTCATTGCTCAACTGGCGCAGATGGGGACAGGTGTGGTCGATACGATCATGGCAGGCCGCTATGATCATCAAGATTTAGCCGCTATTGCTGTGGGGTATAATATTTGGCTACCCGCGTACCTGCTAGTTCTCGGCGTGTTGTTTGCCAACTCGTCAATCGTTGCGCAGGACTTCGGCGCCCATAGGCTCAATAAAATTCGCGCCCAACTTCCCCAATCGCTGTGGGTAGCCGTCGCTCTCGGCTTGTTCGTCGGCCCCTTGGTGTGGTTTAGCAGTCCGCTGATGAGTCTCCTCGAGTTAAACGCCGCCACCCATGAGAAGGCGCTGGCCTACACGCGCATGGTTGCGCTTGGAATTCCAGCGGTCGGCATTTTTCTTTCGCTTCGATTCCACACTCAAGGTCTGGGCATCACAAAACCCTTTGCTGTCGCAAGCGTCATTGGTTTTCTTGCCAACATCCCTTTGAACCTCGCTTTTATCTATGGGCTTTGGGGGGCACCCGAGCTGGGCGCAGAAGGATGTGGAATCGCAACAGCTATTTCCATGTGGCTTAGCCTTGTGCTCATTTTGGGCTATGTGCTGTATGACAAGAATTTGAAGCCCTATTTGCCAGACTGGCGACCAACTGCACCCAACTGGACAATTATTCGTGAGATTTTGGCGCTGGGCATTCCCATTGGACTAACTTTCTTTCTCGAAATAGGCGTGTTCAGTCTTATCGCCCTACTGGTTGCCACGCTCGGCGATACCGCCATGGCATCGCATCAGATAGCGTTCAATATTTGGGATCTGTTCTACATACCTATGCTGGCTTTAGGCACCGCCATGTCGACGCGCATGGGGCATGCCATTGGTGCTGGCGATGCGAAGGGTATTTATCGCGCGCTCTGGGTGAGTTGTCTCGTCGCAACGGCAGTAGCGCTCGCAACAACGCTAGTGCTGCTAACCGCTCCGGCGCTCATCATAGCGATCTACACCGAATCGCCAGAAATTCAGGAACTCGCGACGCGCCTGATACGTCTAGCGGCATTTTTTATTCTCATCGACGCTGTACAAATTATCGGCTCATTCGTTCTGCGTGCATTCAAAGAAACACGCTTTCCGTTCGTCGCTATGGTGGTTTCATATTGGCTTGTCGCCTTACCATTAGGCTGGTTGCTTGGGTTTGAATGGGCGGACAACATGAGTGACGGGGCTGCGGGCTTTTGGTATGCCACTATCGCAGGGATCACTGTCTGCTCGTTAATGATTGTCTTACGTGTTTGGGTCATTCTTAAACGCCCGCTGCCAAAGGCCTCAAACTTTAAACCCGATAACGTCACCGGACTGCCTGACAACGCGCTCTAGCGCTTGAGTGCAAAAGCTTGGCAGACAATAGTGAGAACAGTGCTTGTGCAGGCTTCAGGCATTTAACCTGTCTGCAACCAAGAACGGCTTTAAATCAACTTAATCCCTAGCTGCTCTCCGCCAAAACCAATCACATCACCTGTGCTGATTTTTTTTCGACGCCTCGTCTCGATGTCACCATTAACGGTCACTTGCTGATCATCAATGAGTCGCTTGGCTTCTGCACCGCTGGACGCAAGCCCCTCGAACTTAAGGATTTTGTAGAGCTCAACAGGCTCGCGGGTAATTTCTATAATTCGCATGAGAAATTTATGACCTAGATAAGTAATAGTACCGTTCAATAAGAACGAGCTGGACATTATTGGCCTGAAATCAGTG
>DAIRTN010000008.1:36066-46999 GCA_036803865.1 Luminiphilus sp. | reverse complement strand
TGGCCTGAAATCAGTGAGCTGAAATCAGCGGGCTGATTTGAATGAGCCGAATTGAATGAGCTGATTTGAATAAGCCGACTTGAATAAATAAGCCCCCTACGCTACCTGCAACCCGCTTGTGCCGGCATCGGAGTATAGGCGGTTAAACTACGGTGGGAAACGCGTAACTTTCCTGGCAGCGATTGGGTTAGAAAAATGTCCACCCAAACCGTACCTCTGCAATAAAAAATTCCAAGAAAGTGTATTGAGGTCCATCCCAGCGCTTATTTTTCGGTATGCTGAGTGCTGTTGCGAGCGAGTACGGTGAGTGTAGGGTGAGTACAAGGTGAGTATTGAAAGCAGCGTTCGGCTCAATAAATATATCAGCGACTCGGGCTATTGTTCTCGTAGAGAGGCCGACAAGTTAATTGACAGCAATCGAGTCAAGGTTAACGGCAGGCGCCCTGAACTGGGCACACGCGTGTACGCCGACGATCTAGTGACCGTTGATGGACAAGAAGTGCTGGGCAGTGCACCGAGTAAATCTGATCGAGTTTATATTGTTTACAACAAGCCCATCGGCATTACCTGTACGACAGAGCGCAGCGTTAAGGGCAATATCATTGATGCGATTGACCACGATCAACGTATTTTCCCCATCGGTCGACTGGACAAGCCCTCGGAAGGTTTGATTTTACTCACTAGCGATGGTGACATCGTTAATAAAATTCTGCGCGCTGAAAACAACCACGAGAAAGAATATGTGGTCACGGTAAATAGGAGCCTTGGCTCTGATTTCGCGAGCAAGATGTCTGGCGGCGTACCCATTTTGGGCACCATGACCAAGCCCTGTCGAGTCAGTGTCATCGGGCGGACTTCATTCAAAATCACGCTCACCCAAGGTCTCAATCGTCAGATACGCCGCATGTGCGAGTATCTTGGTTATGAGGTAATTCAGCTATCCCGGGTGCGGATCATGAATGTCGCCTTGGGCAAGCTAAAGCCGGGACAGTGGCGCAACCTCAGTCCTCAGGAGGTTGATCAACTCAATACGGCGATTGATCATTCGCACAGCGAACCTGCCACTCGTCACGGCAGCCCAAAAAAGCGACGGGGACAACCGCCCGCGAAGCCCGGCGCCGCGAGTAAACGCCACGGCGTAAAAGCTGGCGGCACACCGGGCAAGAGCACCTCTTCGACCAAAGCACGAACCGATAAACCGACATCCGCTAAACCCGGAACAAAGAAGGTCGGTGCTAAAAAGGCCAGTGCTAAGAAACTCGGCAAGATGGCAAAAGGACAATCAACTCGGGGGGATAGTCGAAAAAGCGAACGACCCGCGGGAAAAACGACTCGAACTGGTCGTGCAGGCATTAAGAAATCACCCTCGACACGACCCTCACGATGACCCTCGACACGACCCTCTCAACGATCCTCTAGGCGACCCACATAATTCCCACAGTAGCTCAGGCACTCATAGGCTATGCATCGCGCATCCAGCCAAACCGCTTCATATCGATTCGACCGTCTTTAACCACTACACCTTCATCTAACAAACGCTGGCGCGCTATGTCGGCACGCGGCGCTCGAATCACTCCCACGCTGTTAACCACGCGATGCCAGGGTAGGCTGGAGTCCGCAGGCAATTGCGCAAGCAATTTCCCAACCCAGCGTGCACGACCGGGGTAGCCCGCTAATGCGGCAATTTGACCGTAGCTCGCAACGTAGCCAGGGGTTATCTGTGCGATAACTAGATTAACAGCCGTTGGGTCTTTATCGGCCATGCGAAGACCCAACATTCGGCGCCTGACCTAAGTCCGCTGCTTGTCGGCAAGCGTAATGCCCCAGCGCCATACTGCTAGTCCTGAAGGCGACCCACATAACCTGGATTAATAATGGCCGACCCCTTTTCAAGCTGGTTGAAAATGTCATGAGCGACAATTGCGGGATCCTCCCACTGCGCAGCTCGATCATTCGTGGGGTCCGCCATGGGACCAACGGAATGCTTCCCGACATGTGTTCGCATACCGGCTGGTGCTGCAACAATGATGTCGATACCCGCATCCGCGACTTCTTTCATAGTGCTTTGAAATAAACCGTGCAGTGCATGTTTGGTGGCCGCGTAATGACCGTAGCCCATGCTTCCACCCCGCATACCCAAAATAGAGGACACATTCACAACAGTGCCCTGACCTTGAGCACGCATCAGCGGCAGCGCTTGCTGCGCAAGATCGGCATAGGCCCAGTAATTCACTTCAAAGAGATGATGCGCCGCAGCCATATCCATCTCTTCTAACGTCGCCAAATACGCATAGCCGGCGTTATTAAAGAGGTAATCTATTCGTCCAAACTCATCGACAACCTGACTGACTAATCCTGCACGCTTCGCCGGGACCGCTAGGTCGACTTCGTAGAATGTGGCGATGCCCCCCGACGCGCGAATCTCCTCAACCTTCAGTATGGAAGGCGCAGGGCGCACATCAACCAGCGCAACGCGCCATCCGCGGGCGACAGCAAGCCCAGTAAGTTCCGCGCCCAATCCATAACTGCTGCCGGTAATGAGTGCCACTGGGCGATCATCTACATCTGGCTCACTAGCACTAGCTACGCCAGAAACAAAAAAACAAATAAGTAGATTGAATAAAAATATAGACTTGCTCATAGACGCCTCTTTGACAATATTGCCCGGGACAGGTTCAAGCACCAGTTCCTGGGAACAAATGGCGGCTGAACGCCAACGTAAATGAGTATGAGGGTGTGCAGAGAGTTTCTCAAGAACTGCACAATTGCGCCTGGGCGAGTAAACTGAACCACACTCTCTCGGCTAGTGCCCTCCTTGCGGAGAGGAGTCCTTTTTAAAACACATCAATGAAGGTGCCAGAGAATGCCCGAAGGCCCAGAAATACGCCGAGCCGCGGATAAAGTGGAAGCGGTTCTGAAAGACAAAACGGTCGAAAGGATTGAATTTGGGCTGCCGCCACTGAAAAAATTTGCAGAGCCACTTAGGGGCAGCAACGTGCTGTCGCTGGAAACTCGCGGCAAAGCGCTACTCACACATTTTAATTCGGGCTTCACCATTTATTCGCACAACCAGCTCTATGGCGTCTGGCGGGTTGTCAAACGTGACAAGCTCCCTACGACCAATCGTCAGCTTAGGCTAGCCATACACACCGACCAACACAGTGCGCTCCTCTATAGCGCATCCGATATCAGCGTCTGGAAAACCCAGGACATCGAAGAACACCCTTTTTTAAAACGTATTGGTCCTGACATCCTCAATCCCGACTTAACCTGGCAAGCTGTAGCTACGCGGCTGCAAAGCAAGAAATTTTCAGGCAGAGCGCTCAACTCTGTGTATCTTGATCAGGCCTTCCTCGCTGGATTAGGTAATTATCTGCGCAGCGAAATATTGTTTATTGCCGGTGTTAATCCCGCGCAAAAAGCACGCGACCTCAGCAAAGGTCAAATTGGCAAGCTTGCCCGAACAACCCTTGATATTTGTCGACGGAGCTATGCGCTAGAGGGCGTCACCCTTCCTGAGCGCCAATACAAAGCGCTTAAAAAACAGGGGATCACTTATGGCAAAGCACGCTTCTTTGTTTTTGGTCGCGCCAAACAGCCATGCCGTGTCTGTCACACAAAAATCCAACGCTCTACCGCCAACTCACGCAGAATTTATACGTGCGCAACGTGTCAGCCCGTTTAAGAAGATAGCTACGCTTTACGCTTTTTAGCGTGTTTCAAACCGCTCCTCGAGGAGAAGCAGGATTGCCCTTTCTAACAGCAGCTTTAACTACCCTATACCGTTCGCGCAAGGCCGCGGGGAATGCGAGCATGGCGGGCGTTGCAATAAGCGTGAGGATGGTGGCAAAAGACAAGCCAAATACAATGGCCTGGGACAATGGCCCCCAAAAAACACTCATTTGACCAGCCACGCTAAAGCTCCGGTTAATCAAATCAATCGATAGACCACAGGCCAGAGGTAGCAAGCCAAACACGGTGGTTACCGTTGTTAGCATCACTGGACGCAAACGCTGGGATGCTGCACGCACAATGACGTCACGTACATGCAATTCTGGGTGCTCATCACGCACATGATTAAACGTATCGATGAGAACAATATTGTTGTTCACGACAATACCAGCCAGCGCGACTACGCCCACGCCAGTCAGAACCGCACTAAAGGGGCTGCCAGTAACGATAAGACCGAGTAACACGCCGGCTGTCGACATAATCACTGCCAGCAGGATCAGTGCGCTCTGATAAAAACTATTAAACTGCGTAACCAGCAACACGAACATAAGCAACAAAGAGATTAAAAATGCCACCTGCACAAACGCCATGGCGTCAGTTTGCTCCTCGTTGGCGCCTCTGAACTCAATCTCTAACCCTGCTGGAAAGTCTTGCGTCGCAAGCCACGCTTCTATTTCACGCACCACCGCATCGGCATACACGCCCTCAATAACGTCGGCCCGAATGTTTTCGACCGGCACACCGTTTATGCGCTTAAATGAATCCACCCCAGGCACCGGCGCCATTTGGACAAAATTCGACAGTGGCACCATTCCCTGATTAGTGCTGATGCGAAGCTCGGACATTGCGCGAAGCCCACGCTCGCGCTGTGGGTATCTGACCCTTATGTCAACGGCCTCATCGGCACCGTCTGGTCGATATTCGTCGACCTTAACGCCATTAGTCACTAACTGCACCGCGGTGCCTGCTGACGAGACATCAGCTCCGTATATAGACGCTTGCGCTCGGTCTACTGACAGCCGCCACTCAATTGAAGGTAAGGCACTTGTGTCGTCAATGTCGACCAACTGCGGCATCGACTCCATATATGCCCGAATCCGTGCAAGTGCGGGCTCAAGCAAAGCACGATTGACTGACCGCAACTCAACCTGAATCGGCTTACCCACGGGAGGGCCCATTTCCATGGGCAACACTTCCACCGAAATACCTGCAAACTGCGCCGAACGATCGCGAATCTGCTGCACAACGGTGTTGCCTTTAACAGCACGTTGATTCTCGGGATACAGCTCGACAAAAATAGACCCTACGGTATCGGAACTGCCGCTGCCGCCTCGAGGGCTACCGCCGCTGCCGCCACCAGGCAGTACCGCGCGGGCATTGACAGCGCGAACGCCCTCTAATTGTAAAATCTCATTTTCTACTTGCTTGACCAATTCATTCGACTCACTGGCCGAAAAATTTCCCCTAGCGCGCACCGATACTTGAATATATTGGGGATCTGAATCGGAAAAGAAAATCATGCCCACACCAAATTTGCCATAGGCCCAAAAGATGCTAAACAGCAAAGACCCAATGATTGCCATGGTAACAATAGGTCGCGCAACGACCCCGGCAACCAGTCGGGCATACTGACCGGTCGCGGCTTTCAATTGTGTGGGATCACCCGTTTCGAGGGTTTCAACGTCGGCGCTACTCTGACCCTTGTGCGCCGCGGGCTTACCAAACAGCGCTCCCAACACAGGTCCAAACAGAAGCGCATAAAGTAATGAGCCACTCAATACGGTAAACACAGTGATTGGGAGATAACGCATAAAATCACCCGAGATCCCCGGCCAAAACATCAACGGTAAAAACGCAGCCAGAGTCGTTGCGGTGGATGCCACTACCGGCCAGAACATCCGTTTGACCGCCAATGAATAAGCTTTTTTATGATCCATACCATCCGCCATTTGGCGATCGGCATACTCGGTAATAACAATGGAGCCATCGATCAGCATGCCCAAACCCAGCAACATCCCAAACATCACCATGAAATTAAACGTGTACCCTAAGAAATAAATGATGATGACCGAAAACAATAACGAGACCGGAATCCCCAGTCCAACAATGACACCGCTGCGAAAACCCATCGCAGCAACCACTACGACCATAACCAGCGCGAGCGCGGTAAAAATATTCCCCTGTAATTCATTGACCTGCTCGCTGGCAAACTCAGCTTGATTCTGCGAAATAAGCACTTCGATACCGTCAGGGATGTTGGGGCGCGCTGCGTCGACAATTGTTAGCACCTGATCGACGGTATCGATTACATTGCCGTTGGCGCGGAGGGAAATAGCGATCGTCATCGCCTCAAGCCCATTGACTCGTGAGTAGCTGGTGCGATCCTTAAACGTCCGGCGAATGCTCGCGACATCGCTTAGGGTCACAACCGTGTCACCCTGTGTACGCACAGGAAGGCCGAGCACGTCCTCAGCCTTTTCAACTACCGACGGCACTTTCACTGAGAAACGGCCTTGACCTGTATCAATGCTACCCGCGGGAATCAAACGATTATTCCGCAGCAAAGTAGTAATGAGTTCCTCGCTAGAAATACGATAGGCCTTCAGAGCACTGGGATCGATAATCACTTCAAGTAATTCTTCCCGATTACCCTGCAAGTTCGCTTCAAGCACAGAGGGAATGGTCTCGAGTTCGTCCCTCAAACGCATCGCTGCCTTAAAGACGTCCCGCTCGCCAACGTTTTCGCCAATTAAATTGATTTGAATGGTAGGGAAATCGTCGGCGGAAAGTTCGCGCACAAAAGGTTCTTCCGCTGTGCTTGGTATTTCAGCTTTCCCTCGATCAACTGCCTCTCGCACGTCTAACAATGCCTGATCGAGATCATGCGCTACTGAAAACTCGACAAACAATGCCGCCATACCCTCGGAAGCTGTAGATTTGAGTTCCTCGACACCCTCAATTTTTCGTATCTCAACTTCCATGGGCTGAACGAGCAGACGCTCGGCGTCTTCGGGTGAAATTCCTTCGTGGACAATGCCCACGTAAAAGTAAGGCAACTCAATATAGGGCTCATTCGCAATAGGCAGCATCGCGCGCGCGATGATCCCACACAAAATAACAACACCCATCATCAATAACGTTGAGCGCGTGCGACTAATAGCCGCATCGATGAAGGTAATCACGGCGTGCTACCCATGGGCACCGTACTCGATACCAAAGCCGGCTCATCGACACTGGCTGACGGTGTGTTTACGTCAAGCTGAGTGCTTGCTTGGCGTACCGGAGCAACGTTAACCGAACCAACCTTAATAGCCGAATCGACTTGTGCTCCAACATAAATGGGCTCAACCAGCTGTCCCACCAAAACAAACTCTTGCCCTACCGTGATTAAATTAACGGCGCTCGGTAGACCAGTCACCCACGCGCCCTCAGCCGTATCTTCGATAACATCGACGGCATAAAACACAACACGGTTGTCTTGATCGATGGCACGCACTCCGAGTGCTCCGGCATCATCAAGGGTAAACAAAGCGGGCGAAACTCTGTGCGCTAACACTTCATTTAGCTCAATACGCATACTTGTCGTTAACCCAGAAGACAAACTGTAATCGGCATTCTCTACGGTGGCCTCAACTGAGTAAGTACGGGTCAGCGGATCGCTCTGTTTACTGACAAAAGTTATCTCGCCTAAAATCTCGACACCCGCGCTAGTAGACCCCACGACAGGGGTCGCCAATTCGACGTAGCCGACCTCCGCCTCGGTGACATCAGCGGTAATCAGCATAGGATCCAAATCGATCACGGTAGCGCACAGAGAACCGTTCGTCGCGTAATCGCCTATATTCAGCGGCAAATTCTCGACAACACCGTCAAAGGGCGCAACGATACGCGTTCGTGCAAGGTTTAATTCCGCACGAAGAACGTTGGCACGTGCAGACTCGAGCGCCGCCTCAGACCGCGCGATCGCTGTTTGAGACTGCAAACCTCGGGCTTTAAGTTTCAAGCTGCCCTCATGCTCTATTTCGGCCTCGTTAAGTGCAGCCTTTGTTTCGGTCAGCGCAACCTGACGATCATCCAGCGCAAGCTCGCACAGCAAATCACCCTGCGCCACCCGCGCACCTCTCTCGATAGGACGGGCAACAACTTTACCTGCAAGCTCGGCCTTCACATCGACTATTCGCTTGCTGTGCATCCTTCCGCGCAATGTTAAAAAGCGCTTGCGCGACTGTGCGTGCCTTACCTCGGCGCGTACTCGGGCTATATGAGCCTGTTCTTGAGATTCCCGAGCAAGATTCACATCGGATAACGTTGCGTGATCAGTCACCGGCGATTCACCAAAAATAATGCCCGACAACAACCAAAGTATTAATGCACTGCCGATACAAAAAGCTGTGAGCCAATTTCGACGCATAAAGACATTTACCTATAGAGGGTGGGATGGGAGTTTTTCAGCTGCCCGAACTCGGCGTTCTCCGTGGGTAGATCGGCAGCTCTCAGCGAGCCGTATTCTAAAACAAAAGTGATTCAGACACTATCGGGCTCGACTACAAAGCCCGCGAGCCAATTGACAATGATAACCTACTCGGCTTGCTACTTCTGTTCACCGCATACGGCGCAGTCGCCCCGCTTCTCTACACTTAAGTGATAGCTTTCATCTGTGCGAAAATCTCGAATTCGCAACGAGCCGAAAGCCGGCTGGCCACAACCCGATAACAACTTGATGGCGTCGAGCGCCTGGGTCATCGCGACAGCGCCAACCACAGGCCCAAGAATACCCAGTTCTGCGCATGAACCACCAACGTCCGTATGTTCGGGAGCGATGCAGTGATAGCACCCATGCTCCCTCATTGCGTCAAAGACCATGTTCTGACCACTCATTTGAACGGCCGCGCCCATTACCCACGGCAAACCAAGTCGCGCCGTGTAGCTATCGATTAACGCGCGAGTGGCACGACTGTCCGATCCGTCGATAACCATCTGCACGCCCTTTAAAAGCTCGATAGCGGTTTCATCATTAAAGCGTTCGGTCACTGACTCTACAGTGACGGCACTATTACGAGCCTGCAGCGCAGCGCACAACAGGTCCGCCTTGTACTTGCCCACATCGTGCTCGGTATAAGCGATCTGGCGCGGCAAATTACTCCGCTCAATCTTGTCATCGTCGACTAGACGCAGGTTTCCAACGCCTGCGGCCGCTAAGTAGAGGGCAACCGGACAACCCAAACCCCCGCAGCCGACTATTAAGACCGTTGCATTCCCCAAAGCTTGCTGGGCATCGAAATCGAAGTCCGGAACAAGGAGTTGACGTGAATATCGCTCAAGATCTTGATCGCCGATCACGGTAACTGCCCTCCGGTCACTCGCTCATGGCCGGCCAAATCGCGGCGGCTAACCGTGCCATTAAAACCGGCCTCATCTAGCAAGTTGCGAACCTCTTCACCCTGATCCCAGCCATGCTCCAACAGCAACCAACCTCCAGACATTAAATGAGCGGGCGCGCCTGTAATGATCGCTCGAACACACTCTAAACCGTCGGCGCCGCCAACCAACGCCGATACCGGTTCAGCAGGCAAATCGCCTCGTCGCAAATGCGGGTCGTCGGCGCGGATATAAGGAGGGTTACTCACAATGAGCGGCCATTGCGACTCGCCAAGCGCGCTAAACCAATCGCTATCGTGAAAGCTAACATTACCCAACCCGAGTCGCTTGCCATTACTGCGCGCAACGTCGAGAGCGCGAGCGCTGGAATCTACAGCCGTAATGTCACACTCCGGTAACTCAGTTGCCAACGCAAGCGCGATAGCACCACTGCCCGTGCCCAAGTCGAGCACGCTGCGACAATGATGCTCATTGGCAAGGGTCAGCGCCCAATCGACTAACAGCTCAGTATCAGGCCGGGGAATTAACACTGCGGGACTAACGCGAAGATCAAGAGACCAAAACTCCCGACGACCCAAAAGGTAGGCAATGGGTGTTCCCTGCTTATGATCTTCGACCCACGCGCGAAATCGTACCTCATCGCTCTCCGAGACCGGCTCATCGGCGTGTGCGAAATACCACGCTCGATCTCGATCGATTAGGGCTAAGAGGAGATACTCCGCCTCACGTCGAGGCAGCCCCGAATGTTCGACGAGCATCCGAGCAGTGGTCAATGCTGCTCGCTCATGGCAGCGAGTTGATCTGCCTGATGCTCCCGTCGCAAAGGCTGAACAACGGCATTAAGGTCGCCCTGCATAATCTCATCGAGCTTGTAGAGAGTCAGGTTGATGCGATGATCGGTCACGCGTCCCTGCGGGTAGTTGTAGGTGCGGATTCTGTCAGATCGATCGCCCGTCCCCACCAAGGAGCGCCGCTCAGCGGCTTGTGCAGCTGCCGCTTGTTGCTCGGCTGCATCGAGAAGCTTCGCCTGTAGCAGCGACATGGCTCTGGCTCGGTTCTTATGCTGCGATCGTTCGTCCTGACATTCCACCACGATGCCGGTCGGAATGTGCGTCAAACGTACCGCTGAATCTGTTGTGTTGACGTGTTGGCCACCAGCGCCTGAAGAACGAAAAGTATCCATTCGTAAATCTGCTTTGCTGATCTCAGTTTGTGTAACTTCATCGGGCTCAGCCATCACTGCTACTGTGCATGCAGATGTATGGATACGTCCCTGCGATTCGGTTTCAGGGACTCGCTGAACGCGATGCGCCCCCGACTCAAACTTTAAATAGGCATAAACGTCTTCACCCGCGATCCGTGTAATCACCTCTTTAAAGCCGCCGTGGTCACCGGGACGCTCAGAAATAATTTCCAGGCGCCATCCTTTGATTTCAGCGTAACGGGTGTACATACGGAGTAAATCGCCTGAGAAAATTGCCGCTTCATCACCGCCAGTGCCAGCACGAATTTCCAAAAAGACATTGTTATTGTCGCGGGGGTCTCGGGGTAACAGCAGAATTTCCAACTGGGCATCCAACTCATTCGCCCTATCGCTTGCCAACGATATTTCTTCGCCTGCCATCTCGCGGACATCGGCATCGGCGTCGGAAAGCATTTCCTGCGCCGACGCTAAATCTTCTTGGGTCTGCAAATAGTCACGGTAAACTTTGACGACGTCATCTAGCTGAGAAAACTCTCGGGACAAATCGCGAAATCTGTTTTGATCGGCAATGACCTCACCATCACCAAGCAATGCGCTGACCTCCTCGTGGCGGTCACA
>DAIRTN010000008.1:16777-35966 GCA_036803865.1 Luminiphilus sp. | reverse complement strand
GCCTTCACTGTAAAGTCGGCTTATCTGGACCCTGCCCGAGATCCTCTTCCAACCCCAACAGCGCCTTCGCGCGCGTTACCTGACTCGAGTCGCCCTCACGAGCCAGTTGGCGTAAACCCGTCGTCGGTGCGTGTATCAGTTTATTCGTCAAATCGCGTGCGAGGCGTTGAAGCACCTGCTCTGGTGACTCACCACGCTCCACGGCTTTCAACGCTTTCGCCAACTCAACCTCTTGAATGGACAGTGCAGACTCACGGTACCGTCTTACTACATCGACCGAACGTCGAGATCTAAACTCCTGCTCAAGGGCCGCAATACCGGCGACGATAATCTCGTCTGCTTTATTGGCTTCGTTCACTCGCAGGCGCATGTTTTCCTCAACGACACCACGCAGATCGTCCACACTGTATAAATAGATATCTGAAAGCCCCGCTACTTCAGCTTCAATGTCGCGCGGCACGGCGAGATCGACCATCAGAACGGGACGATAACGGCGTTTCTTCAACGCGCGCTCAACCGTACCTTTTCCCAAAATAGGCAGCTGACTCCCCGTTGAGCTAATCACGATATCGGCTTCTGCCAGCCTGTCCGGGACATCCGCCAACATAATGGCTTCAGCATTGAATTGCTCTGCGACGTTCTCGGCCCTCGCCAGCGTTCGGTTGGCGATGAGCATACTTCCCAAATTCGCTTCTTTGAGGTGCCGCGCCACCAACTCAATGGTTTCGCCAGCGCCAATCAACAGCGCCTTACTGCGGGCGAGATTGGCAAAGATTTGTCCAGCCAGGTCGACAGCGGCATACGCTACGGACACTGGGTTTTCGCCAATGGCGGTATCTGTTCTCACTCGCTTTGCTATCCGGAACGCAGCGGGGAACAGTTGCCCGAATCGGCCACCAATAGCACCCGCGTCATCGGCCACAGCAAACGCTGACTTGAGCTGACCGAATATTTGAGGCTCACCCAGTACCATGGAATTTAGCCCCGCAGCCACTCTGACTAGGTGCGTTACCGCGTGATGTCCCGTGTTGCGGTAGATACACTCGTTAAGCGCCGATGATTGCAGCCCATGGAAACGCTCTACCCATTCCACAACGGCATTCCCTGCTTCAGTCGGGCAGTATTGAGCCGGTAGCACCCCGTAAATCTCTGTTCGATTACAGGTAGACAAGATAATGGCCTCCTCAAGAGGAGTCTCGCCAATGATGCTGCTGAGTGCGACATTGATTTTTTCTGCGGCAAACGCAACCTGCTCACGGATCTCCACAGAGGCCGAATCGTGGTTAATGCCAATTGCCAAAATATCGTCGAACAACAATCCAACTCCGGGACGCAAATACGCGGGGTATGATAACAAACAAGAAGGCATTTAGCGCGCAGATTTGGCAGGTCCAGTCGGCGGGCCGAGCTGGCGACCCCACAAGCTCTTTTGTGATCTTTCTCGTGACATGACTCAGAGCAACGTTGTTCATGCGCACCAATCACGGCTAACCATTACTATCACGCAAACCGTGGGTTTGTAATTAACAGTGTGTCATCATCCGCCTATGAAATTTTCAACCTTAATAATCTTATTAACCGCCGGTGCTATTTTATCGGGTTGCACTACAGCACCCCAGACAAACGGAGCCGGCGAGGATGTAGCGTCTGGTGCGCAAGCAAATACGGCCTCGCAGGACACCAAATACAACCCCCAAACGGAAGAAAGTGCGGCCCAAGACAGTGCAGACAACGCGCCGACGCCGCCCGATCCGGTTGAAATCCCGATACCTGACGACAGCGTCTACCCATTGCTCGCTGCGGAATTTGCGCTGAGAGAACGCAATTTTGACTATGCGCTTGAGCTGCTTTTCAAGCAATCCATGATTCTCGATGATCCTGAGCTTGCGCGCCGGTCACTCAAACTTGCCGAATTCCGTGAGCGAGACGACCTTGCTCTGCAGCTAGCCATGCGCCTCACAGCGCTTGACCCAGACGATGCGCTTGCAGCACTGACGGCGATGTCACAACTGATTCAAGCGGGACAACCCGAAACGGCCATCGACTATGCACGAGAAGCCAAACGCCGAGGGAGTCGAATTAACGCGCCGGCATTACTGGCGGATTTTGACCGCCTAAGCCCATCGCGTCGCGCTGCTATCGCTGTAGGCCTAGAAGGACTGGCCGAGGAATTCTCCGAGGACAACGATATAGCCATTGCGATCGCCCTTATCTATAGGGAGCAAGGGCAGATTGATGCGAGCCTGAATAAACTGACTGAAGTACACAAACGTGATCCCGAAGAGGAGCGCTCGCTTGTTCTGTGGTCTCAAATAAAGGCTGGCCGAGGCGACACCGATGCGTATAAGCGTATAGAGAACGCGCTCGACGAGAAACCGGAGGCGCAAACCTTACGACTGCAATACGCTCGCCTGTTAGCCAGTCAATCGCTTCTCGATGCCGCTCGCCAACAATTTGAAGTATTGCTGGAGCAATCGCCTCGCAATGGCGACTATCTCTTCTCTCTCGCCCTCATTGAAATGGAAGCGAAAAACGCTGCAGCTGCAAATGAGAACCTGCAGGATTTGATCGCTTTGGGACAGCGAGTCGATGAAGCCCATTATTTTCTGGGGCGCGTCGCGGAAGAGCAGCTGGATATCGATGCGGCGATTAATGCCTACAGCCAAGTTGGACCGAGCCGCGAGTTCAGCGATGCGAAGCTACGACAGGGTCGTTTGTTACTCGACGACGGCAATCTAGAGGACTTTTCACGTGCGTTTATAAGTGCGCGAAGCCAATACCCAGGGCAAGCTGAGCGCCTTTATATGCTCCAAGCCAACTTGCTAGATGAGCGCGACCAGATACAGGATGCCATTGACGTTTACACCGATGCACTCACCATATTCACGGAATCCTTACCCCTGCAATATGCTCGCGCAATGACCCACGAACGACTGGGCGATATTGCCTCGGCAGAACAGGACCTGCGCGCGATCATTACGCGCGAACCCGATAATGCAACCACACTTAACGCGCTTGGATACACATTAACTGTACACACCACTCGCTATCATGAGGCGGCAGAACTTATCGAGCGCGCCCTGCAGCTGAGTCCAGGCGAGGCTGCGATTCTTGATAGCCTCGGCTGGGTCTACTTCAAACTGCATCGACTGGACGAGGCTGCTGCTTATCTAGAGAAGGCTTACCGACTACTGCCCGACGCCGAGGTAGCCGCTCATCTGGGCGAAACGCTGTGGGCGATGGGGCGCACGGATGACGCATTGGCAATCTGGCAAGACTCGATAGCACGCCAGCCTGACAGCATGCATGTACGAGACGTCATGCAACGTCTTGGTGTGGAACTCAATCGACTGGGTGTAGAACACGATCGAAGTGGCGACGAGCCAGGTCAGAGAGCCTCAAATGATGACGCGGCTTCCCAGTAACTTGTTTCGATCAGTTTGGCCGAGGCGTCGAATGCAACTGCGACGCGGGTATGCTGCGCACGAGTCTGGCGTCAAGACACTGGTTGGTCTGTTTCTTTGCCTACTTTTAAGCGCCTGTGCAAATGCGCCACAGCCCGTGGCAGAGCAACACCAGATGCCTGCGCGCTCGACTGAAAAATGGCAAGCCGTGGGCAAAATTGCTGTCACCCGCGGCGGGCAGACAGAGACCGCTAACCTTCAGTGGTTTCGCCAAAGCGCTGCAACCGACCGAGTCATACTCACGGGCCCCATAGGCACCGGTGCCACCGAGCTTAGACGCGAGGGCAACCGAGTTTACTGGCTGGACGATAACGAGCAAAAACCACTGACCGCGCTACCTCTCCCCAGTGACTTAACACGCGCATTGAATGCGTTACCGCTGGCAGATCTTGGGAACTGGCTGCTCGGCTATGTCCCTAACACCGGCATGACAGCGCTTGAGCGAGGGTCTTGGCGTGTAGAGGTGCAGAGTTGGCAGCTCTTATCGGAGCAACGTTTGCCTCGCAAACTGCTACTTAACTATGAGGAATTGCAAATACGGGTTGTGTTGCTCGACTGGTCAGTGGACGACAAATAATGAGCGCTCACTATCAACGTATCGAATGTATTGCGCCCGCTAAACTGAATCTGTTTCTGCACGTTACCGGTCAAAGGCCAGATGGCTATCACACGCTGCAAACGGTATTTCAGTTGCTCGATTGGGGTGACTCCATGATCTTCGAGCGAACAGAAGAACCTGGCGTCACGCTCGCAACAGGGATGAGCGGGATAGCCGACGAGGACAATCTGATCATCCGCGCCGCCAGGGCACTCGACGCCCCTCAAATGGGCGCGCGAATAAGCATCGAGAAGCGGATCCCGCAGGGTGGCGGTCTCGGTGGCGGTAGCTCCGACGCGGCATCCACGCTACTTGTGCTTAACCACCTTTGGAATCTCAACTATTCGATCGACAAACTAGCCCACATAGGTCTAACGCTTGGCGCTGACGTACCTGTCTTCGTCAGAGGCAACAGTGCTTGGGCGGAAGGTATTGGGGAAGTCATTACCCCGATTAAGCTGCCCGAACGCTGGTACGTAATTGTACGACCTCAATGTCATGTGAGTACTGCCGAAATCTTTTCTGATCCGCAATTGACAAGGGATACTTCCCCGATCACAATGTCGGCCTTTTTCGCGGGGGCAATACGCAACGATTTGCAGCATGCGGTCGAAGCTAATTACCCTGCGGTGCGCAAGGCGCTGAATTTACTTGAAAAATTCTCGCCTGCCATGATGACCGGCAGTGGTGCTTGTGTGTTCACTGCGCTTGACAACGAAACTTCGGCGCGGCAGATTGCCGCCGCGATTGAAGAGCAGTTTGAAACGATTGTCGCGCGAGGCATAAACACCAGCCCTCCGATCATTACGCACCATAACTGAGTTCTTTTGGGGTGTCGCCAAGTGGCAAGGCAGCGGGTTTTGATCCCGCCATTCGCAGGTTCGAATCCTGCCACCCCAGCCATTTTTTCACAGTGCGAGGCGCAGCATGTCGTCCAAGATGATGGTTTTTACGGGCAACGCAAACCCTAAGCTTGCGGAACTCGTGGCTGAGCGGCTTTATATGAGTCTCGGCGACGCTAATGTCAGTAAGTTTTCAGACGGTGAAATCACCATTGAGCTGAATGAAAACGTGCGCGGCAAAGACGTTTTTGTCCTTCAGAGCACATGCCAGCCGACCAATGACAACATTATGGAACTGCTGCTAATGATCGACGCGCTGCGCCGAGCATCCGCCGCACGCATCACCGCTGTGGTTCCCTACTTCGGCTATGCCCGACAAGATCGTCGAGTGCGATCATCACGCGTTCCGATCTCTTCGAAAGTCGTCGCAGACATGATGGTCTCAACAGGTGTCGATCGCGTACTGACCGTCGATTTACACGCCGAGCAAATTCAGGGCTTCTTCACATGTCCCGTTGATAACGTCTACGCGTCGAGCATTCTCAATAACGACATCGTTCGCTGTGACTATGAGAATATTATCGTTGTGTCACCCGATATCGGTGGTGTTGTCCGCGCGCGCGCCATTGCGAAGCAGTTAGATGATGCCGAGCTAGCTATTATCGATAAACGCCGCCCACGCGCCAACGAGGCGCAAGTCATGAACTTGATTGGCGACGTTGAAGGGCGAACGTGCATCTTGGTTGACGACATGGTCGACACTGCAGGCACACTCTGCGCCGCAGCCGCTGCGCTGAAAGCACGCGGCGCTATCAAAGTCGTCGCGTACTGTACGCATGCGGTGTTATCGGGAAAAGCCCTCGATACTATTCGCAATTCGGAACTCGACGAACTTGTAGTGACGGACACTATTCCACTGTCACAGGAAGCGCGTGATATTCCAAAAATTCGCCAGCTCACCATGGCAGATTTATTGGCTGAATCTATTCGCCGAGTCAGCAATGAAGAATCTATTAGCGCATTGTTCGACGATTAAATCGTCGGCAATGTAAACCCACCCATCACCACGCCGGTCGCAGGTTAAGTGATGTTATGTCAGGAGACAGACCATGTCTGAATCTTTTACTATCGAAGCCGAAGCTCGAGTTGACGAAGGGAAAGGTGCGAGCCGCCGCCTACGTCGTCTTGAAGGCAAAACCCCCGCCATTGTTTATGGTGGCAGCAAACCCGCTAGAAGCATTAGCCTGATCCGCAAGGACCTGGAGAAAATGCTTGAGAGCGAAGCGTTCTATACCGCTCTACTCGACGTTAATGTCGGCGGAGAAATAGAGAACGTCATTTTAAAAGACGTACAACGTCACCCAGCAAAAGGCTTTGCAATGCATGTCGATTTCATGCGCGTCGAAGCCAATAAGCCGATTAAAGTTAACGTACCACTTCACTTCCTTAACGAAGAGAAGTGTCAGGGCGTTAAAATCGGTGGCGGTATGATCCAGCATCAAGCGACAGACATTGAAGTTCAATGCTTGCCAAAAGACATTCCTGAGTACATTGAGGTCGATATGGCCAATGTAGAACTCGGCGGCATCGTCCACATTTCTGATTTGGTACTCCCAGAAGGTGTTGTTTCAACTGCGCTTGCACTGGGTGACGATCACGACCTGTCAGTTGCCGCAGTTGTTGCAACTCGGGGTGGCAAGTCAGCCGATGAAGATGACGCTCCTGTCGACGCTGCTGAATCAGACGAAGACTAAGGCTTAGATATGGCTAAGATCCGACTCATTGTCGGGCTTGGCAATCCAGGCAAAGAGTACGAAGGCACCCGTCATAACGCGGGTGCCTTTTTCGTTCAAGAACTGGCGCGTCAAGGCGGACAAACGCTGAAATCCGAAGGCAAATTTTTCGGCGATACTGCGCGTGTAACCGTTGCAGGCCATGATTTGCGACTGCTTGTTCCGTCGACCTTTATGAATCGAAGTGGAAAATCCGTGGCGGCGATCGCAAACTTCTACCAAATCGCGCCAGAGGAGATACTCATCGCCCACGACGAGCTAGACATTGATCCTGGACAGGCGCGGTTTAAGCAGGGTGGCGGCCATGGCGGTCATAACGGACTAAAAGACATTATTCCCGCTTTGGGCGGTGACAAAAACTTTCATCGCCTCAGAGTTGGTATTGGCCATCCGGGGCATGCGAGTCGTGTATCGGGCTACGTGTTATCAAAGCCTAACAAGGCCGATCGTGCAGCCATAGACGACATCATTGATGACGCTGTTCGGGCGCTGCCGCTGTTGCTGGCGGGCGATGCAGTAAAGGCAATGACTCAACTACACAGTATCGATACTCGGCGAACTGCCGATTAATTGACGAGGAAATTATCATGGGCATCAGATGCGGCATCGTTGGACTCCCCAATGTGGGCAAGTCGACACTATTCAACGCGCTGACACGTGCAGGGATTGATGCGGAGAACTTTCCATTTTGCACCATTGAGCCTAATGCAGGCATCGTAACGATTCCGGATCCTCGACAAGACAAGATCTCCGCAATTGTAAAACCTGAGAAAGAAATCGCTGCAACCATGGAGTTTGTGGACATTGCGGGCCTAGTTGCCGGCGCATCGAAGGGCGAAGGGCTCGGCAATCAGTTTCTCGCCAATATTCGTGAAACCGATGCCATTGCCCACGTTGTGCGCTGCTTTGAAGACCCTAACGTCATTCATGTCGCCAACGCTATTGATCCGCTTGCAGACATCGAAACGATTAATACCGAACTCGCACTGGCGGACTTGGAGTCATGCGAGAAACAGCTCAATAAAGTGGGGCGCACAGCCAAAGGCGGCGATAAAGACGCCATTGCCATGAAAGCGTTGCTTGAAGACAAGCTGCTCCCCCAACTCAATGAAGCCCTGCCCATTCGTGCGCTGGAACTCGATGATACTGAGCAAGCGTTACTCAAAACGCTTCATTTGCTGACCACTAAGCCCACCATGTACATCGCCAATGTGGCTGAAGACGGGTTCGAGAATAATCCTCATCTCGATGCAGTACGTGCGCTTGCTGAAGCCGAAGGCTCTCAAGTGGTAAGCATCTGCAATAAGCTAGAGTCTGAAATTGTCGAGCTGGAAGACGATGAACGCCTCGAGTTCCTCACTGATATGGGTATGGAAGAGCCTGGCTTGAACCGAGTTATCCGCGCGGGCTATCAACTCCTTAATCTACAAACCTATTTCACCGCCGGCGTTAAAGAGGTCCGGGCTTGGACTGTCAAAGTTGGCGCAACAGCCCCTGAGGCAGCAGCTGTTATTCACACCGATTTTCAGAAAGGCTTTATCCGCGCAGAGATTGTCGCCTACGACGATTTCATCCAACATAATGGGGAGCAAGGCGCCAAAGACGCCGGCCGCTGGCGGTTAGAGGGGAAAGAATACATTGTGAAAGATGGCGACATTATTCACTTCCGCTTCAACGTTTAGCGCTCAATAGCGGCGTTCGAGGAAAATTTCACACACTTCCAAGGCACCAGCCATTGACTTAGGAGCTGGTTTTTTAGAGAATTCGCATCCCCAAGTGATGGGGCATTTCCTTTGTGGCTACGTAGCTCAGCTGGTTAGAGCACAGCATTCATAATGCTGGGGTCGGTGGTTCAAGTCCACCCGTAGCTACCATTTCATTCAAAGGCTTCTCTTCAACTTTTCATTAGCTTAGCGTTGTTTTCCGCTGCGTGAGGGTTTTCCGTTTGGCGGCACTGTATCAAAGAGTGCCTTACGGTATTAACGTGATTGAGAAGCCACACGCCAAAGAAAGATGCCCGACGCCAGCCCAGCCACACCATCAGTCCTGATGTTGGACTGCGTATGCTTTGATAGTTAGCAGCTGTTTCTTAAGCGCCTTAGAGACCACACTTGGCAACAAGCTATTGATCCGCGCAAAGAACGTCTCCGGAAAACCCACATAGCCTATGGCCGCCCGGCTCTGCAGGAATCTGATAAACGCCTGAGCCACAATGGGGGGCTCGTCCATTACCACTTTTAACGCCTGATTCATTGCTACCACGTTAGGTGCGTTAATAGCAGTTTTTGTAGCGCGGGGGGCAAAATAGCGTATTTGTATAGCGGTATCTGACAACTCACGTCCCAATGCCTCAGAAAAACCACGCAGAGCGAATTTACTGGCCGAGTAAGCCACAAAACCCGCATAACCGATCGTGCCAAAGGTCGAACCAACATTGATAATTTGCAGCGGCTTGGCTTTATCGACGGCGCATATGACGGTCTTGGTGAGCAACATGGGTGCCGTGGCATTGACGGCTAGCTGATCCATTATCACCTGCTCATCTTGGCCTTCAAATAAGCCAAACTGATTGATCCCGGCCGTATTAACCCACAGCGCCAAAGGCTCTTTGATGGCCATGACTGATTGGACAAGCGATTCGCGCTGCAGCGACTCTGTTATGTCGCAGTTGAATGAGTAAACACTCGCTCCCGCATGGCAAGACGCGAGCTCTGTGTGCATCGATGCAAGCTTTTGTTGGTCTCGGCCGACCAGGCACACACTATAGCCCTGCGCGCACAGTGCCTCAGCGATAGCACCACCGATCCCGCCGGTAGCACCGGTAATAACGGCAAGTGAATTCATAAAATTTCCTCCATTGACAAGAGCAGCCTTGGGCTGCCGTCAGGTAAACTAACGTAAGACTAGGCCTCTCGAACACCGAGACCCATGGCGATGTAGAGCAATCGCTCCCCCAGAGGGACGGTAATTTCGCGCCTGCCATGCATGACCCGCTTATTGTCGATAATGGCAACGTCACCGTCGTTCCAAGCAATTTCCTTGGTATGACGCTCTCCAATTTCTCTCAATGAAGCCAGTGTGGATTTATCGATCACCCTCCCATCGGCGAAGGTGTAAGAGGGTGCCTCATAGTTAAAGGAGGGCCCAAGCAAGGCATTAGCGAAAGCGGGCTCACCGGATAGGTTGTCGTTTCTAATAGCGGGAATCTCAAGACGGTAGTCGATCGATCCATCATTTCTCAGATGGCATCGCTGCCCATCAACGGCTGCAATAAATTGCTCAAGCAACTCAACCGTCACCGACTCCTCCGATTCAATACCAAAGGCCGTCGCGACATATCGCTGCCAGATAACTTTGGGAAGTCGACGGCACATAGTGAAGGGTCTCTCAAATCGCTGGCGTAACTGATCAGGCATGTCCGCTAGCACTTTGACACCGTCACAGACTGTCGTTTGAGAGCCCTCGCGCGCACTTTTCGCGCTAAAAAAACTGACTATATCCGGAGGTAATGGAGTGTTGCCATTTTCAATATGCAGCCCCACCGCATCGGTACCTGCATCCACGGTTTGGGCAGAATGAGACGCATAGTGTCGGGCCGGATCAAACGTCAGCTGCCGGCACAGCTGATTTATCAAAGCACTGAAAGCATCGAGTGAAAAACCAGCAGTCGATAACACAACAAAACCGTCACGCTTGAGTCCATCCAACAAATATTCTTGGCTAGGCAAGTCGGCAGACTTAGCGTGGCGCATATCAGGCTTCATTAATAATGCGCTCATGCAGCAACCGCCTTAGCTTGGACTAACGCGCCACTAAACTGTTTAGCAATCTCTGCACGGCGCAGCTTGCCATTGGTCGTTAGCGTGCCTGCCACCGATGTGAACGGTTCAGATGACCGGTGCCAACGGGTGATTTGAGCGTAGTCGGGCAAGCTTTGATTAATGCTCTTAATAATTAGCATGAGCTGCGCATCGCTGGTCCCTTCATCAGCGACGATAACCGCACTCAAGCTGGGCTCACCTTCACCAAAGACAGCCAATTGATTCACTGCCGGGTGCGCAAGAAAAGCGCTCTCCACCCACTCGGGTGAAATGTTACGGCCAAAACTGCTGATTATGGTGTTTTTGATACGACCAGTGATGTACAGATAGCCATCGTCATCGATGAAACCTGAATCACCCGTGGCGATCTCAGTAGTGCCTGACTGCTGATCGAGGTAACCACTCATGGCGGCACCCGTCACCATCACTTCGCCTGAGTTACTAATACGCACATTCGCGTGACGCAAAGGCTTACCCACACTACCTACTCGCGCGGCGGCAGGCGTGTTTAGTGCCACACAGGAACCACACTCGGTTAGTCCATAGCCTTCATACACAGGGAGGTCCAATGCAATGGCTTTACCCAGCAATTCCGGTGCAACCTTTCCACCGCCAACTGCGATAAATTTCAGCGACGTTAATGCCGATAGATCGCCTGTCTCTATGATTAACTTCAGCATTTGAGGCAGTAAAATCACGCTCTCAACACCGTAACGTGCCACTGCGTCACAAAAACGCTGGGGATCAAAAGCGTGGTTAGACAATAGTCCTAATCGCTCGGTCTCGTCTATGACAAGTGAGCGACCCATCCAAAGTGGTAAATAAATACCGGCCACATTTTCTAGAAGCGTTGCAAACGGGAGGAGGCACAAATGCCTTCCAAGGCCTTCGGGCTTCAGAGCTATAGCAAGTGAAGAGACAATGGTAAGTAACGTGTCGCCACTGAGACAAGCGCCTTTGGGAGTACCCGTGCTCCCTGATGTGTAGGTGACTTTGCTAAAGTTATTTTGTCTAACAGCGGTGGCACGCGGGAGCCGGCGATAATGTCCAGGCAATAATTCCGAGTTCAAACCCTCACCTTTTATGCGCAGTAAGCCGGCACCGCAATAGATACCATCAACGCCACTGCTCGACAAAAGATGAGCTCTTTGTTGTTCACTAAAAAATAGTGGGACAGGCACCACAGGGATATCTAGGCTGGCGGCGGCCAGATCGACCAGCAACCAGTCCAGATCATTACCGGCAAAAATAGCAAGACGCTCGCACCCAAAGCGCGCTAGCTCATTGGCCACGTGGCTCACACGCTCCACCAGATCGTAATAACTAAGTACATAATTTGGGCAGATAATCGCCTCCGCATCGGGCTGGGCTGCAGCCAACTCGTGCAAGCGCAGAATGAGTGCATTCATATTCAGGCTCCTTTTACAGCTAATACAGCTAAATCAAGGCTGTAACGCTCGCCAACAGCAGCTAGACCTTGATGAATATCAATCACTAAAATCTTCGGGGCATTTTGGTAGTAAGTACCCCACTTCCACCGCTCGTCACCGAGTCGAATAGGGTCTGCCGAGCCAATAATGTCAAAGGGCACGCGAGCGCGCTTCAACGCGAGACGCACAGCCTGAGTGCCTGTACAAACCGCATGACTAATCCCGGCCTGTTTTAACCAATGCAACAAAAAGATAATTAGGCGGGCACTCTGAATGAGCGAATCAGCTGCAAGGTTACCCACCTCGACCAGCTGTTCTCGCGCCACAGATTGACCGACGACACGACTGACAGCCTGCTCAATTGGATCGTCAAGGTAACGTTCAACCAAAGTCGATTGATGCCTAAGTACTTTCAAACCCACTACGGCACAGGGCATGTCATGGGCATTTAAAATGGCGAATCGCTGGTGCATCAGTGAAGTAAGTATCGCTCGATGGCTGACCCAGTATTGATTGCGGATGAAATGAGCAGACGCCGCCTGGAGTGCAATGCTGTCACTACAGCGGTAGATAGGAAACAGACAGCCGCCATCTTTCTCTGTAACTGTAGCGACGGGAAGCAGCGACTCAATCTTTATTCCCGGTACGTCGAGTGGCAGTGTATGCGTGAGCAAGGCTGATTGGTCAGTATTAGCCTGTAGATGACGTGTATCGAGGCTCATTGTGCGCTCCATAATGGTTAGAGCGCCTAGTGTGGCAACCGAATATTAAGCCTGTCTTAAGGCGAGGGAACTTTACAAGCTATTGATTCTAAGAAACTTAAAAGAACTCGTATTCAAATTCCAGCTTGACGCTGAAGTCAGTGTTGTTGTCGAGACCCGTGAGCACAACTGCATTCCAACGTAACTGCTCAGGCCCATCAAACTTAACAATGCCCGTCAAACCTGGACCCATTGATAACGTATCCTGCGCCATGAAGATTTCGAGCGTGGGTTCAATAGCCTGACTAGCGCGATAACGTGTTTGGATAGCGAGTGCAGTTTCGATTTCATCATGGATATCATCTCCCCACTCTACAGCGGCGGTTACATTGGTTAGAAAAGTCCAGCGACCCCAGTCACGACTGTTGAGCAAGCCGACGGTAAATTCATGAGCACTGCGATCAAAACTGGTCTCCAACTCGAACAGCATACCCCAGTCGCTGTCGTACTCTCCCTGTTCTGTGATCTGCCATATACCCTCCAGCTCTACCGTGGTGTAAGTCTCGTCCTCAGCAACAGTGCGCGTGACCGCAACTTCGGTGTACAGGTGGTCCCAGAGTGCGGTGCCGTAACCCACTTTCGTCCAGTGACTTGAGGGTATAAGGCTGCGGCTCGATCGTTCGTCATACACGCCCACTAGCTCTATCTCTTTTTCCAGAGGCTGTACATAAGGTGCATAAATCTGACCCGCACTACTGCCATCCGCCAGTGCGATATGCGCGGTGAAGCAACTCAATAGCCCAGCAGTAAGGCGGGGGGCAAACCTCATAAGGTGGTCCTTCGCGAGGCTCGCAATAACAACAGCATGCAAAGCAAACCGCCGGCATACACACTGACATGCCACAGCGTCGGTGTAGCCTCGTAGCCTATCAACGCATACAGCAGCTGACCCAAGGTCGAGCTCTCGTCAATCAGAACCCCGGTATCCCACAAGAGCGCTGATTGGGGCAATCGGTCGACCTGCATCAACAGGGACACGGCTTGCATCAAGATACCGGCGACGACAACGCTCAACATACACAAAATTATGGTCTGTGCACGCTGCCAATCAACGGCCCAAAGCGTTACAAAAAACAACATGACGCCAACGCTCACGCCCGTAATGACACCAACAACACTGCCCAACATAGTGGGAAGGACATCGGTTTCATGGGCAGCGTAACTTTGTAGATAGAGCAGAATTTCAGACACTTCGCGCACCAGTGCCAAGCCAACAATGGTGAACATCGCCGCAGACAACTGAAACCTTTGATTCTGTGGGTAACGAAGTGACAACAGTAAAAAACAAAATGCGGCAAATATGGCGATCTGCATGGCGGCATTTAGCATTTCCTGGCCCGAGTAATCCCATAACTCACTGATCCAGCCAATGGCACCTGCATAAAACCAAGCAGCCGTGCCCCCAACTGCCAAAGACCACCAAAACCATGTGCGTCCCAGGGCCAACCTTTCGGCAAGCGCGAGCAGCAAACTAGCAAGAACCGCGGCCTCGAGCACCTCGCGCAGTACAATAATGATTGCATCCAAATTCATGGCTGCATGCCCTCGACTACCCTCACCAAACCTTGTGCTGTTTTGGGGTTGAACTCACCAAAGAATGGGTAGTCTCCCGGCGCGAGTGGCCCCACAAAAATCACCGCTTTACGTCCCCCAGCAATCACTTTTTCTCGGTTGAGCTCGTAACTCTCAAACTCCTCTGGTGTCGGGTCAGAATTGATCACCATAAGACGTACTTTTTGCGCCGCTGGAATTTCAATCACATCGGGCACAAAAATATGATTTTTTATTCGCAACTCGATAGTCGGTGTTGCTGCATGGGTTCCACTCGCTAGCCAAATCAACAGCCAACAACCCAGTTGCCAGAGACGATTCATATATGTGGCCCACCTCAAGAGTAAAGACTCGACGCATAGTAAGGAAAGGATAGTGATACACAGGTGCCTGTCTCAAAAGACGAGTCGCTGATAGCCAAGTTAGCGTGATGTAGAACAGCGACATGCTGCACGATGCTTAGACCCAGACCACAACCCTGAATGGGTGATCCACTATTCACCCTGAAAAAGCGATCAAGCACACGTTTACGGAGGGTCTCAGGTATACCAATACCACTGTCCTCAACTGACAAAACATAACGCCCTGCTTGTGGTGATAACTTGACCAAAATAGAGCCACCTCTGTCTGAGTACTTGCTGGCATTATCAATAAGGTTAGAGATCATTGCCGAAAGTGCGAATTCATTACCTAGAATTACAGTGGCATCACCGATTAGCTCGATCTCCTGCTCCCGCTGCGCAATAGTCTCGTAGCGATCTTGAATGATCATCTGGCAGAGGGCATGCAAGTCGACCTTTTCGAACTCAGTACGTAAATTCTCAGAGCTAGCTCGGTACAACAACAGCAGTTGGTCAATCAGATGCGACATACGGTTCAAACTGTTAAACAGGTCGTCAATATCTGTGCTGCCATGAAGCTGCTTGCTGAGATTGTAAACATTTACCTTTAGCGCACTGAGAGGTGTGCGCAGCTCGTGGGCGGCATCACTGGCAAAACGGCGCTCGCGCTCGAAAGACTGATCGAGCTGGGCCAACATACCATTCATACTCACAACGACACTTTCAAGCTCACGAGGCACGCCCGGCATTTCAATAACGTTCAAATTGTCCGTGCCTCGCTCAGACACTGCCCAAGCCAAGGCCTTTAGGTGTCTAAGGCCCACCGTAATAATGATCCAAGTCATTACAGCGAGCACCGGAATACCGATAAGAATGGGCAACAATGTCGCGTTAACAATTTGCTCCGCCAGCGTAAAGCGATCCCCTACCGGCTCGGCGACTTGCACCATCAAAGATCGATCACTCGACCAAAAGTTCAACACTCGCCACCGACGACCATCAAAACTCATATCGGCAACACCCTCGAGTGCACCGCCAAACTCGGGCATGTCAGGTGCACCAACCGACTGATCGAGCAGCACCCCATCTGAATTAAAGCGCTGGTAATGAATGCCAGAGTCACCGAGTGAGAGCCTGTGTTTCGACGTAGACATGCCGGCAAGCAAGCGCGCGGTAACTTGCAGTTGCTGGTCTAATTGCTGCTGGGTCTGGTCGATTCCTTTGCGATAGCCCTGCACCATCGCCGCGAAGGTCACCAAAGTAATAGCCGCCACGGTGACAACGGTAAGGAAACGTTTTATCGATCTCACTTAACACCCACGCCGTAGCCAATGCCTCTCACTGTTTTGATAAAAGACTTACCTAGCTTCTTGCGCAAACTGTGAATGTGAACCTCAATGGTATTACTGGTGACCTCATCGCCCCATGCGTAAAGTGCGCGCTCCAGTTGCTCCCGCGTTAGCAGGCGGGCGCTGTTTTCCATAAAAGTTTGCAAAAGCGCATATTCTCGACCCGACAATTCAATGGGTTCTCCCGCTAGCAAAACCGTATGTGCATCGACATCTAACGTCACGTCACCTGCGTTGAGGGTATTCGCTGTTCGACCACCCAAACGGCGGGTGATTGCACGTAAGCGGGCTATGAGCTCGGGGATATCAAAGGGCTTAGTGAGATAGTCGTCTGCGCCCGCATCCAAGCCACCGACACGATCGTTAACACTGTCGCGGGCGGTCAGAATAAGTACTGGCAGGCTTGGTCGCTGACCGCGCATAGCCGATAGAACGGCGAGACCGTCCATGTCGGGCAATCCCAGATCGAGAATAACGGCGTCGGGGTCCGTGTTTGCTGTGAGAAACAGAGCGCCCTCACCCGTCGACACGGCATCTACGGTATAGCCCTCTACTAGCAGCGCTTTTTCAACGGCCCGTGATAAATCGTGATCGTCTTCTACCAGTAACAGTCGCATGTTATCTCTCTACAGATTGCCTCAACTACCGATCACTGTGCCAGTTCAATAACGGCGGCGAACATAACGCACACCACAAAAAATTGGGCTGAGTCTACCTGTTAACGCCAATACACGTACAGACCCGACGACCTACATGTAATCACACGAGTGGCCCATCATGAATCAAGCGGCCATGCCTCCCAGACAACCCTATTGCTCCCCAGCCTATCGCTTGTAGTATGCTCATTCGTCAGGCCTATTCAACAGACCTATTCATTGGATCTATTCATTAGACCTATCCATGAATGCTGCTAGTGCTGTCGGGTTATTATTGGCAGGCAGGGGCTTTTCGGCTTTTGGTCAGCGCGCGACCTTACTTCACCGTCCATAATTTGAGACACCGTTATGATAAATGAGTTCACATTGACTGCGACCTGCCCAGCGGCGAGCGGCATTATCGCCGCAGTTACTACTTATTTATCGGACAACGGCTGCTATCTCTCCGAGCTACACCAGTTTGACGACGAGGAAACGGGTCGTTTTTTCTTGCGAACGGTAGGCCGGATCACCCAGGGCAAAAAAACGATTGACGACCTCGAACAGGGATTCAGTGCAATCGCAGACCCACTGACCATGGACTGGGAGTTCCACGGCAATGATGAGCCGATGCGTACCCTTATTCTGGTCAGCAAAATGGATCATTGCCTTGAAGATTTGCTTTATCGTCAACGCAAAGGAGAACTGCACATTGACATTACAGCCGTGGTTTCAAACCACCTTGACTGCCGAAGCAGTGTCGAGCGAGCAGGATTGCGGTTCGTACACCTACCGGTGACACCCGACAACAAGCTGCAACAGGAGCAAGCCCTGCGCGCTATTATCGAGGAGACACAGACCTCGTTAGTCGTATTAGCACGCTACATGCAAATTCTTTCAGACCAACTGTGTCAGGAACTGTACGGCTGCGCGATTAATATTCACCACTCCTTTCTGCCAGGCTTTAAGGGGGCGAAGCCGTATCATCAAGCCTATGAACGCGGCGTAAAACTTATTGGCGCTACGGCACATTACGTGACGACAGACCTCGATGAGGGCCCCATTATCGAGCAGGCCGTCCAGCCGGTTGACCACACGCACACTCCCGACGATCTCGTTGCGGTAGGGCGCGATACGGAGACCGTGGCGTTAGCGCGCGCCGTCAAACTGCACTCTGAGCATCGCGTCTTTTTGTATGGCAACAAAACCGTCATTTTCAGATAAAGCGTCTTTCCCCGAGCTCGGATTCAAAACCCAAAATCACCAGAAACTGTTATTGTGAAGGAGGCCTGTCTATTTCCTAGACTTCAGGCATTATGTCGATCGTCCATCACACCAGCAATGAACCTTCAGGAGAGCCCGCGTGTTCGAATTTAGCGAAAAGTCCAAGCAGTTACAAAAACAGCTTCTCACCTTTATGGATGAGCACATCTATCCCAATGAGAAAGCCTATGCCGAGTATATGCACACGGTGGAAAACCGCTGGGCACCTGTGCCATTAATGGACGATTTAAAAGAAAAAGCGAAAGCAGCAGGACTGTGGAATCTGTTTGTGCCGCCCAGCTTATCGAACTTTGTGGACCATGATGGATTGAGCAATTTTGACTACGCGCCATTGGCAGAAATCATGGGGCGTGTGATTTGGTCGCCAGAGGTTTTCAATTGCAACGCACCTGATACTGGCAACATGGAAGTCTTCATGAAGTATGGTAATCAGCAGCAGCAAGAGCAGTGGTTAACACCACTGCTCAATGGAGACATTCGCTCCAGCTACCTGATGACTGAACCTCAAGTGGCGTGCTCCGATGCGACTAATGTTGAGTTGAGCATTGTTCGTGATGGCGATGAGTGGGTGCTCAACGGTAAAAAATGGTTTATTACCAATGCCAAGTACGAGCGCACCGCCATCTTTATCGTTATGGGCAAGTCCGACCCGGAGAACCCCAACCGCCATAAGCAGCAAACCCAAGTGCTGGTTCCCAAAGATACAGCGGGCATCGACATTGTGCGTCCTCTCACCACATTGGGCTACGATGACGCACCTATTGGTCATGCCGAGGTTCATTTCAATAATGTGCGTGTACCGGTAGAAAATGTGCTGCTCGGAGAAGGGCGCGGGTTCGAAATTGCTCAGGGACGCTTGGGCCCAGGCCGCATTCATCACTGTATGCGCCTAATCGGTATCGGCCAACGCTCGCTTGAACTAGCGTGTGATCGCGCCTCTTCACGCTCGACCTTTGGGCGTCAACTGAGTCAGCACCAGAGTGTGCGAGAAGATATTTCAAAATCTTTTTCAGAACTAGAGATGGTCCGCCTGCTGGTATTAAAGACCTGCCTTAAAATGGATGAGGTCGGCGCCAAAGATGCCATGGACTTAATCGCCGCGAGTAAAACCACGGTTCCGATCATGATTCAGAATTTGATTGACCGCTGCATGCAGATCCACGGTGCCGGAGGTCTGACTGAGGATTACTGCATGGCGGAGGGCTTTAACTATGCACGCTGGTGCCGCCAAGCAGACGGCCCTGACCAGGTTCATCATATGGCCCTAGGAAAAATGATTATCAATCGCCACACGGCGAGTTAACACTTGGGAGGCCTGAA
>DAIRTN010000008.1:13767-16677 GCA_036803865.1 Luminiphilus sp. | reverse complement strand
ACAGCGTCAGGCCACCCTCGGCGACATGGGAGAATCCAGCCAGGGTACACACTGCGAAAATCAGATTCTCCTAGCACGCGCCCATGGCGCTAAAAACCGATGTACCGGACAAAATCACTGTTATCCGCGCGCTCCGAGCGCACATGGTTTGCGGGGAAACTGTCATCGGGATAACCCAATGCAATACAGATCATGATGCTTTCATCATCAGGAATCTGCGCATGTTCATGCACCACATCAGACTGCATAATGCCCTGTCCGTTAATGACACACCCCAACCCGCGCTCCCACGCTGCCAGCACTATGCCGTAGGCCAGTGAGCCCAGCGAGAACTGGCTAATGGCAGCAGGTTCCAAATTGCTATCGTAGGTCAATACCAGTGATACGGGTGCATCGAACTGACGAAAGCCGCGCAACATCCAATCCATGCGCTTTTCCTTATCGTCTCGCTCAATGCCCATGGCTTCGAATAACTGAATAGCCACATCGACCTGCCGTTTCCTGTGTTCACCTTCATATTCCTCTTTGTAAGGGAAGTCTCGAACATAAGGTTTTCCCGCCAAGGTATTTTCCGTATTTCCCTTACGAATTTTGTCCAGCGGATCACCGGTGACAGCATGCACGCGCCAAGTTTGCGTGTTGTAGGAACTCGGCGCCCACTTGGCGGCACTGATAATATCGTCAACGATCTCCTTAGGTACCGGCTTATCCAAAAAGCCTCTGACACTTTTTCTAGATTTAGCAAAATCTGTAAATTCCATGCTTTTCTACCTCTGTTTACTGTTCTAATTACGCGCGTGAAAGCATTCTTTCCACACCAGTGTTCTGTAGTAGCGCATCCACCCGGGTACGATCTGCATCGCCAAGCGCTCTGTACCGCTCATTGGTCCACTGCAGACATTTAGCCTGATAGGGAAACGTTTGCTGCGCCCAGCGCACACCATCGATCTCCGATTCCCAGGTCTTCTCACCCGCTCTCACGGCGCGCGCATTGGCCAACTGCGCTGGGGCATACACTCTCCCAATTTCGTCCAACAGGCCCTTCAAGCTCTCGGGTTGATCCTCCAGACGAAGCCAGTCTTGCTCCTTTGGTTCGAGGCCGCTCTGATCGTGCATATGATCAACCCAGGCCACAGTGCGCGGGGATACTTGGTGGGCGATGGCCCGGGGGGTGGGATCGAAACCCACCAGTTGGGTAAGCTGGCCATACAAACCAAAATCACCCGCAGCCGGACGATTACCCAACATGAATGTTTGGTTGGCGAGGTGATTCTCCATCGCAGCCAAGAAACGTCGATAGCTGGCATCGATAGTTGGCGCCGTCGTGTCATTAGAACCCACCACGTAGAGACGATTGATTTGCCGATCAGCAATGTAGCGTTTGAATTGCTCGTGGGCATCACTGGGCAAGCTTACATTCATTCCTAGGGGTAACAGCGTACCGGCGTTATCCGCATCTTCTTTGGGATACCAGCGATAATGAAACATGTACTTAGTGCACCATTCGTCGGCAAAATCCTCAATCAGATAATCGACAAATGCCAGCGCAGGATCTTCAGGCAACACCGAGCGGCCGGGATACATCTCCTCCAGACGGCGGATAATAGGGGTGGAATCGGTTGTGGCCGTAAGCGCGCCCTCCTCTTCAAAGAGAAAGGTGGGCATGAATATCGGCTTGGGCTTTTCCACTCCCAGCGCGTCACATACTTGGTCTGGCTGCCCCCAGGTGATCGCGTAAGGCACACGTCGATAGCGTAAAAGTGCTAGCATTTTTTGGGTATAGGGGGAGCCTGTGCCTCCCACCAAGCGGATGGGTTGCCGTCCCGTCATAGGCACTTCTCCTTCTTCATGAAATAAGCCCGCCCTTTCTCACAGAGACCACGCACAATGTGTGCGTAACCAAAAGCCACTATCGCGACGCCATTTGATTCAACGCGCCTACTATACCTGCACCATCTTTACCTGCATCTATACCTGCATCCATACCTGCCTCCATACCTGCATCTACACCTGCGGCATCTACACCTGCAGCATGGAAACTACGCAGTTGGTCCTGGCGACTAGAACACAGCCATAGACTGTGGGCGCGCGCTGGAACTAACAAAAGCTCGCTATCTCTTCGATTCGCTTTTTCACAGTGGCGGCACGTGGAATCACCGCATCAGCAGCAGGATGACCCACTACGAGCAAAACAAAGGGCCGCTCATTCGCGGGACGCTCCAGTATCTTGCTGAGAAATTTCATGGGATTGGGCGTATGCGTAAGCGTTGCCAAACCTGCTTCGTGCAGCGCGTTAATAAGAAAGCCCGTGGCGATGCCCACTGACTCAGATGTGTAGTAGTTTTTCTGCTTATTGCCCTGCTCGTCTATACCGTGTCGCTTGACAAAAATCGCAATCAACCATGGAGCGGTCTCGAGAAAAGGTTTACTGGCATCGGTGCCCATTTTCTTAAGGTCTTCTAACCACTCGCTGCCTGCCTTACCACCGTAAAACGCTCGCTCTTCGGCTTCGGCAGCCTCGCGAATTTCGCGTTTTATATCGGGGCTGCTTACGCAAGCAAAGTGCCATGGCTGGTGGTTGGCCCCACTCGGCGCTGTTCCTGCAGCTAAGACGCAACGCTCTATTAGCGTGCGCTCAACGGGCTCGTCGGTGAACTGCCGTACAGTATGCCGTTTTTGTATAGAGTCGTAATAAGCATCGGCCCTCGCCTGCGACTCCTCTGGAGAGAGATGAGCGCGGTGCGGCAGCGGGATAGGGTCATAGTTGTAATCCATCTCTTTCTCCTAAATAAGCGGCGAAAACGCTGCAAGTTTCTACTGCACGATACCTTTTTATGGCACGATAAGGCTGAGCAGCTCGATCAAAAAAAACGGTGTCGAGCGCTACCGTGACCCCAATTGTTGTACTTA
>DAIRTN010000008.1:1833-13667 GCA_036803865.1 Luminiphilus sp. | reverse complement strand
ATTGTTGTACTTAATTTTCTACCTTTACCGGCAGAAAATAATAACGACTCAACACAGTAACTTCACGCAAAAACCGTCATACCTAATAAAATTTGAGGGACATTCATGGACTTTGACATACCCGAGGATATTGCTGAATTCCTCGATGAAATCGATAAGTTTATTGCGTCACACATAAAGCCCTTAGAGGCAGAAAACGACAATATCCGCTTCTTTGATCATCGTCGTGAAGATGCCCGCACAGACTGGGACAGGCAGGGATTACCCAATGAAGAATGGGAAGCACTACTCGCAGAGGCGAAGCGACGCGCTATAAAAGCGAATATTTTTAGCTACCCGTTCCCCAAGGAGCACGGAGGACGCGATGGTGGCAATTTGGGCATGGCTATTATTCGCGAGCATTTGGCAGCAAAGGGATTAGGGCTGCATAACGACTTACAAAACGAGCACTCGATAGTCGGCAATAACATAGGCCTTCTACTCATGCTGGAGTACGGCACTGAACAGCAGAAAAGCGACTGGCTACCCGGGCTGAAGAATGCCACGGCGGGCTTTGCCTTTGGTATTACGGAGCCTGAACATGGGTCAGATGCTACACACATGGAAACCAATGCCGTTAAAAGAGGCGATCACTGGATTATCAACGGTGAAAAAACATGGAACACCGGCGTTCATATTGCGCAGTGCGACATGGTCATGGCACGCACGTCTGGCCAACCCGGTGATGCCCTTGGGATTACGGCATTTTTGGTGCCTATGGAAACATCAGGTGTAAAAATAGAGGAGTATCTTTGGACGTTTAACATGCCAACGGATCATGCCCATGTCAGCTTCAACGACGTCCGCGTCCCAGACACTGCCATTTTTGGTGGCGAAGGTCGCGGATTACAGATTGTTCAGCATTTCTTCAACGAGAATCGTATTCGCCAAGCGGCATCGAGCCTAGGGGCGGCACAGTACTGTGTAAACGAGGCTGTTGAGTATGCCAAAATACGCCGACCCTTCGGCAAGTCTCTCGCGAGCAATCAAGGCATTCAGTTTCCTCTCGTAGACCTTCAGGCTCGCTGTGAAATGTTGCGCGCCCTAATCCACAAAACTGCATGGCTTATGGACAGAGACGGCGCTTTCTCGGTATCCGATAAAGTATCGATCTGTAATTACCAAGCGAATAGGCTCTGCTGTGAGGCCGCAGACACGGCCATGCAAGTGCATGGTGGTATGGGCTACTCGCGCTATAAGCCTTTTGAGCATATTTATCGACACCATCGACGCTATAGAATTACGGAAGGCGCCGACGAAATCCAAATGCGACGAGTAGCCGGCTATCTATTCGGCTTTATGAATCAAAGAAAACCCAAAGGCGTTAACTAATGTCACTTACAGACACCCTGACAAAGCCCCTGAGTGCGGTGCTACAACGAGAAATCCCTGCGTTTGAGAAAATACTGGAATGCAAGCAACTGACCGCCGGGGCGAGCCAGCAAACTTTTTACATTTTGTGCCTATGCAATGGCACTGAGCGTGAGTTCGCGTTGCGCCGCGCACAACCGCTAATCGACCGAGAAGCGCTTCCAGGACAGATGCCACCTAAAGTTGAAGCACGCTTACTGCAGCTGGCGGGCAATGCAGGTATTCCGGTTCCTCAGCTGATTTCCGTACTAAAACCCGATGACGAATTAGGTGATGGCTATCTCATGGAGTGGCTAGAAGGCGAGACACTCGGTCAACGTATTGTGAAATCTGAGGCTCTTGCAGGCGTTCGGCCTATGCTCGCAAGGCAGTGCGGACAAGCGTTGGCGCATATCCATTCGATCCCTGTCGATGACGACCTGCGCAGTATGCTCCCGGCGGTTTCACCTCAAACCTTGATTCTAGACACTTGGGACGCCTACAAGGTCCTTAACATCCCGACGCCCATGATCGATTTTACGGCCCGTTGGCTATTAGAGCACTTACCCGCGCAGTCGCGTCAGACCCTCGTTCACGGTGACTTTCGCAACGGTAATCTAATGATCGGCCCCGATGGTATTTGCGCCGTCCTAGACTGGGAGTTAGCACAAATTGGCGACCCTATTCGTGATCTCGGCTGGCTTTGTGTTAACTCATGGCGCTTTGGTCGCTCACACTTACCCGTTGGTGGCTTCGGCACAGTCGATGATCTACTCGAGGGATACAAGTCAGTCATCGACATTGACATCACTCCCGAAGATTTAATTTTTTGGCAGGTCTTTGGCTCTTTCTGGTGGTCCATAACCACTCTATGTATGGCGTCTACATGGCGCTCTGGAGAGACTCCCAGCTTAGAGCGCCCGGTCATTGGCCGGCGCTCGTCTGAGGGGCAGATGGACTGCGTCAACCTAATCATCCCGGGTAGCTTCGATATACCGAAAAGCAGAGAGTTAAGCAGTGGCGCTTATCTTCCCATGCCTGCAGAACTGATAGAGAGTGTCCGTAAGTTTCTCGACGAAAGCGCAGTCACAGGCAAGGGCAGTCAAGCCGCGTTTCTCACGAAAGTGGCCAGTAATTCCCTTGGGATTGCACAGCGAGAGCTCTTACATGGCGCGTCTTTAGCGCATGCCGAGCATAAACGATTACAAAGTTTATTGAGCGAAGACTGTGCGCTAGATGAGCTGCAATGGAAGTTGGTGCATCAACTGCGTGACGGCTTACCGTTGAGTACACTTGGGCTTGACCAACATCTTCGCCAAACAGTCGCCGGACAGCTGGCAATCGACCAACCCCAGTACAGCGCGTTAGCCGCTCATAGCTAAGTCACACACCTGACGCGCCGGAGAACCGTATCGCGCTTTGGAGATAGCAATGACTGACAACAATAAAACTCCCTTTGAGCAGCTTAAGGCAAGGCGTTCCCTACTTTTAGACGAAAATCGAGCCTCAATGGTAGAGAAGCGCCGACGCAGAGGTGGCCGTACCGCACGGGAGAATTTAAAGGACTTACTGGGAGGGCTAGACGGTATCGAATACGGCGAATTTACTGTTGCAGCACAGCGATCTCGGCGTTCCATAGAGGATTTACAAACCGAAACACCCGGCGATGGTGTCTTAACTGTCATTGGACCCGTCAATGCCGACAGCTTCCCGAGGGAGCAAACGGCGACCGCTTTGATCGTGAATGATTACTCCGTGCTTGCGGGTACACAAGGTTTCTTTCATCACAAAAAAATAGATCGATTACTTAAACTGGCACGCCAGCAAGCGCTGCCTATCATTATGTACACCGAGGGCGGCGGTGGACGTCCAGGCGATACGGACGTGCTTATCGCGATGGGAGGCCTTAACGTACATACGTTTTACTGCTGGGCAGGTCTAGCCGGACACGTTCCTAGAATCGCGGTCAATCACGGCTTTTGTTTTGCAGGTAATGCCGCTTTGTTTGGCGCCGCAGACTTGAGGATAGCGACAAGAGACAGTTATATCGGAATGGCGGGCCCCGCAATGATAGAGGGCGGTGGGCTAGGCCACTATAAGCCAACTGAAATAGGGCCGGTCGAGGCGCACTTGCGCAACGGTGTGGTGGATGTGCTCGCTGATGATGAGGCTCACGCAACGTCTATTGCAAAACTGGCACTGAGCTATACCCAAGGTCGGACTGCTATTTGGCAAGCCCATGACCAATCGCAGCTGCGAGATAGCTTACCCAGCAACCGACGTATGGCTTACAACGTACGCGCCATAATTACGACGCTTACAGATATCGACTCGCTTTTAGAGATCCGCAGCGACTATGGCAAAGCTATCTTTGCAGGACTCGCACGTGTCGCAGGCATACCTGTCGCGATTATGGCCAGTGATTGCCGTCATATGGGTGGAGCAATTGACACCCAGGCAGCACAAAAGGCGTCGGACCTTTTCCGACTGGCAGAACGATGGAAGCTACCGCTAATTTCCCTCATCGACACGCCGGGATTTATGGTCGGGCCCACTAGCGAAGAAGCGGGAGCACCGGGCGTCATGTCAGAGCTATTTATCGCTGGCGCGACGTTTAGCCAGCCCATCGTCAGTATATTTCTACGACGAGGTTACGGTCTTGGGGCGATGGCCATGGCTGGCGGTTCATTTGAAGTGCCTGTGCTAGCCGCCAGTTGGCCAGAGGGTGAGTTTGGCGCCATGGGACTCGAAGGAGCCGTTAAGTTAGGCTACAAACAGGAGCTTGAAGCGGCTGCCGATGATGATCAAAGAGAGGCGCTCTATAAAGCGCTGCTAGCCGAGATGTATGAGCGCGGCAAAGCCACTGAGACGGCAAGCTTTTTGGAAATAGACACAGTCATAGATCCCTCTCAAACCCGAGAGATCATAACGTCAACGCTCCTTAACGTGACGTCATAACGGTGTGCTAGGCCAAATATTGCGGGACCATTGAAAAAGAAGTATCAGCAAGATCTCAATGCCCATGCTGGCCACACCCGCAGCCTCAGGGCCATCAATTCCAAGAGTAATCAACCGGCCAATTAGGGCGACTACTAGCAGTAACTGCACAGGCCAGAGTAAGTTCCGATTCAGTGAAAAAGCGGCCAATAATCCCAAAGCGCCTCCGCTTATAAAGAAGCCTCCGATATCGGCACGCACCGTGCCCAAACCGTGATCCGCAGTGGTCGCGACGCCTAGTTGAAGCAAAGATTGCTCAACATCGAACCAAAAACCGAGACCCACTGAAAGCAATAATATACCGCCCAAACCAATTAATAATCGTGACAACATTAACACCGCAATACTCCTTACTTTTTATTGTTATGACCCAACTTAAGCCTCGTCACGCAATCGCGCTTCGAGTTTTTGAATACCTACTACCAAAGGCTGCTCAATCGCCCTAAGCGCTGACATGGCAATCGTTTCGCCCGCTTTGACTTGCGCTTCGATTTGACGAAACCGTTGACCGGCGCCAACAATACCAAACGTTAAACAAGAACTCCCTAGGGTGTGCGACTCGCGAGAAATCGTCTCAAGCTCTTCGGCGGCGACGCCTTTTTGTAACGCATCCCAGCGCTCGGCTGACTCAGTAAGAAACTTCTTGACCAATGTCGTCACCACTTCAAGACCAAGCTCTTTTATGAGCGCGTCGACTTTTAGTGGCTCAAACAGCGCTTGCTCTGCCTGTGCATCTGGCAGGATCTCGGGGGCTTGGCCGCTTTCGGTAACTGATGATTCTTCACTGACCCGTCCACTTTGTAGACTGTTCGAGCTATCTGAAGTCTCATGGGGCAACCACTCGCGCAGCTCGCCGAGTACTGCATCGCGTATGAGGGGTTTGACCATGAAATTAGACATGCCACTATTAAACGCATTGCGGCGATCTTCGTCTGAATTATGTGCACTCAAAGCGACTATTCGCAAAGATTGCGCAGTACCCGCCTCTAAGATTTGCCTCGTCGCTTCCAAGCCGTCGATACCCGGCATATCCAAATCCATAAACACAATATCAAACTTATCAGGACTGGAGAGCACTTTGTGTACCGCTTCTTCCCCTGAAGAGGCTACATCGACGTTCAAGCCAAGCGTTTCCAAAATATTCGCGTTGAGAAGCAAGTTTGCCTGCATGTCATCGACAATAAGAACCGATCCCGATAATCGACAAGCCGCGTCAGATGAAGCACGTGTTTGCTCAGTGTCTGCATCGATCTTACCTCCTCGAACCATCGGCAGTTCAAAGCTAAAAGTAGAACCCCTACCGACTTGTGATTCGACCTCGATGGCCCCTCCAAGCGTCTCAACAAAACGCTTAACAATGCTCAAGCCAAGACCTGTGCCATTGTGAGACTCAGTTTGCTTCGTGAGACCCGTCGTAAATGGGTCAAAAATCTTCGCTTGAAGCTCTTCGGGAATACCGGGACCTTCATCGGACACAGAAAATGCTACGACCTCAGTATCGTTCGAACGGGATTCTTTAACCTGTGCAGACACGACGATGGCCCCGCCCGTTGCAAACTTAATAGCGTTGCCAAGTAAATTCGATAAAACCTGCCGGAGTAGTTTCGGCCGCCCGTGGTAGCTAGTAGCAAAATACTGCTGTCCGGCTCTACGTAACTCAATGCCCTTCTCGAGAGCCTTCGCTTGAACTAGTGCCAAGCTCTCATCAATCATGACATTGAGATCAAACGCTTCACTCTCCCCTCCGGACTCTCCAGCATCCAGAGCGGCAGCATCTAAGGTGTAATTAATAACTTCTAGTAGTCGTGAAGCACTGTAATTGGCGAGGCGAATAAGTTCATGGCTACGATCATCGTGTTGCTTATCTTTGAGCAGCGTTAACGCGCTAATGATACCGCTGAGTGGCGTACGCATCTCATGACTGATATGTCGGAAGTGCTCCACCCTCGAGGCACTTAGCTTTTCGACCTTCTGTTGTGCCAGAGACAGCTCATCGTTAACTAGCTGCAAGTCGTCAACCATAGTTTGCTGGGCAGACATGAAAAACAGCTGATCCATCTGCACATCGTGGATGGGGAAATCAGCAAGCGTTAAGCCCGCCTTTGGATTATTTGCCTCAATCCACCACAACCACGGTACGCCGACAAAACAGAGCCCCTCCAGGCCATGCTGACTTAAATCCAGCATTTGGCCTCGAATGGCAAAGCCTTGCACTTCATTAAACCCAAGGAATAATTTACCGGCACTCGCTTTCGCGGCACCGTAAGTGCCCTTAAAAGCACTCGGTCGGTTAAAGCTAAACAGATCAAAGAAACTGCCGTCTAAGGCACCCTCAGCCGAAAAAAATCGCTTAATAAGAGGACTGCACTGCAGGATGCGCCCGTTCTCATCAATGTGGAAGGTCGCGGTGAACAGCTGATTAATATCACCCCATACGGCGGAGCCGACATCTTGACGCCCCACTTTCTAGAGCATCCGAAGAACAAAATAAGTCTGCTCACCGGCCGTGACAGCCTGTGGTTCAACTGACAGAATTTCGACCTCTTGTTGAAAACGCCGTCCTAATGCGAGCAGCAAGCCCTCAACAAAGGGCGTCAAACCCTGTCGCTGGCTGGTATACATTATGCCCAACTGATTCTCGCTAGCTTGATCGATATCAAAAGAGGGGGGACGATAATCTAGAAACGTTGAACTTATTTTGTCGTGCAGAGTATTTAAATTCTCAAGGAACTCAACCAAATGTTTGCCCGTTGCAGTGACCAAGGTACTGTATTCATTGTCGAGGGTATGCTCAACCCAGTGAGCACCGAACGCACGCAACGCATCGGGTAAAGGGATTTGCAATTCATCGGCGCAGGCATGGGCGAGTGCGTAAGTGCGCTCATCATCGTAGCTTCGCATCGATAAAAAGCTATCCGCCGGAACACCAGAACGGCTTAAAACCGATTCCCAGCGCTCCATTCCAAACTGCTCAATGACCATCTCTTTGAGAGATTTGTTAATGACGCCATACATAGAATTTATTCCATAGAAACTAGATATCGCCGCTCGCTTTCCACGACTGAATCTTTCGATAAATAGTTGAAGGCGCTACTTCCAATAAGCCAGCAGCCTTGTTGATATTTCCTTCGCAGCTATCAATAGCCGCTTGAATCGCGCGCTTTTCAGTCATCCACAGGGGCTCAATATCGAAGCCTCCCCTTTCACCTGGAGGGCTCGACGAACTTTTGAAACCCCCGTTCGAAGTACGCGAGCCATCACCAAGGTCACTGTCACTAATAAAATTAGAGAGCCGCTCTACTGGCAAACGGCCTCCCTCCGTCATAAGAACAACGCGGTGCACGATATTTTCAAGCTGACGCACATTACCGGGCCAAGGGTAACGCAATAGCTCTTTTACACACTCATCAGAGAAATTTTCAGTCTCTTTCCCTTCGGCCTCGCAGAACTTCGCCAAGAAGTGAGTGGCAAGTGCAATGACATCATCACCGCGCTCCCGCAGCGGCGGTATACGCAATGGCACAACATGAAGCCTGTAAAATAAATCTTCTCGCAAACGGCCTTCACGCATTTCAAACAAGGGGTCCCTATTGGTTGATGCAATAATCCGAACGTCACCGCTCACTTCCGTAGCACTACCAACCCGTTTGAACGTCCCTTCCTGAATAAATCGGAGCAACACAGTCTGCATCTCGTAGGGCATATCGCAAACTTCATCGATAAATAACGTGCCTCCATCGGCGAGACCTAAAAGCCCGACCTGCGCTTGCTGACTCCCACGCACACCTTCTGCAACACCAAATAACTCACTTTCAATAAGGCCCCCGGGAATCGCCGCGCAATTGAGAACAACAAACTCATGTTGCGCTCTCGCAGACATATCGTGAATGGCTCGGGCCGCGAGCTCTTTACCTGTACCACTTTCCCCCGTAATAAATGCGGTAGCGCGGCTTCCTGAAAGCGAGTCAATGGCGTCGTATACCGCCTGCATAGCTGCCGAGCCACCAATAATGGGGCCTAAGCGCTCGCGCGAAGTCGAAAGATCTCGCAGTTGCTGCGACAACTGAATTTTAGCAGCAGCGTTATTCAGGGTTACTCGTAGCCGAGAGGCATCAAAGGGTTTGTGCAAAAAATCTACCGCGCCTCGCGCCATTGCTTGCTCTGAGTACTCGGCACCGTGGCCTGTCATCACCACGACCGCGGGAGGAGGATTCATGAGAGAGGTTTCAGCCAGTAAATCGAGGCCATTACCATCGGGTAGCTCGATATCAAGCAATATCAGCTCAGGCGTCAGCGAGTCCAGTGCTTGTAAAGCGTCGGCGAGGGTTTCGACGGTATGAATATCTAAACCGGTACCTTCAAGGTACGCCTGATAAATCGCACAAAGGGTTGAGCTGTCCTCTACGATCAAAGTCTTCATAAGCGTATCGTCTTGTTTTTTGCACTTTCAACAGATGTGCCAGGAGGCGCATCCTCGTCTTTGAAACTATCAAATATAGCTGCCATCTTATCCTCTGCCTTGAGAAATGCCACCAGGACCTCGGGCCGAAAGTGTTCCGGCTTAGTACGCCCATCTCCGTTTTTAATAATATGCATTACGTTATCGTGGCTCAGTGCAGACTTATAAGGTCGCTTGGAGCGCAAGGCGTCATAAACATCAACGAGCGAGGTAATAGAAGCTTCCAGCGGTATTTCCGTTCCCTTGAGGGCGCGCGGGTAGCCGCTGCCATCCCACCGCTCGTGGTGGCAATAAGCGATACGAGCCGCCATTTTCATTACTGGATATTCAGAGGATGACAATATCTGATACCCCGTTTCAGGATGCTCACGCATATGCTTAGCCTCAGCAGGATCGAGCGGCGCCTCTTTCAGCAGCACGTCATCACGCATCCCAACTTTCCCGACATCATGCAGAGGTGCCGCCAAGCGAATCATGTCGCAGCGATCACGATCCCAGCCAAGCTCTTTCGCTACGACAGCCGCATACTCGCCAATTCGCGTGATGTGTTGCCCTGTTTCAGGATCCTTGTATTCAGCAGCCGCTGCCAAGCACGCAAGCGCCTCTGAATAAGCGCGCTCAATGTCTCTGCTTAATGATGATATCTCGACTTCATTAAAGCTTATCTGTTCCTTGAGCGCGGCCTCCTGTGCCCGACGACTGCGTTCTGCTGCAATCCATTTTCTAGCCGATAAGATATGCTTTTCTAGTAAATTTAAATCTACAGGCTTTAGCAAAAACTCCGTGGCACCTAGGTGCATTGCCCGAATGACTGACTGTGTATTGCCATTGCCCGTCATGAAAATAACTCGCTTAACCCGAGCTTTACCCTCTGGTTCTATATTCATATTCTCGAGCATATCCAGGCCATTCAAACCGGGCATCATCAAGTCGCTCAACACAATGGCAATATCAGGATCGGCATAAAACTTTGCCAGGGCTTCCTCGCCATTAACCGCTGTTTCAACTGCAATACCAAGATCCTCGACAAACTCACTGAGCTCCTCTCGAATATCGGGCTCATCGTCAACTATGAGTGCTTTCATAACTTATGTGCTCTATTCATATGAGGGCTATTAGTCCAATGCCAAGCTTAAGCGGCGTACTATCCAAACGCTCCGTCATAGCACGACCCCCGTACTGCTTGGCGGCAGAATGAGCGGGAGCGAAATCTTAACTATCGTTTCGTTGTCGCTTGATCGCAGCGTAACGTCGCCGCCTATTTCTTCTATTAATGCGCGAGAGGAAGCGAGCCCCAAGCCAACATTCTTGCCGCTCATTTTGGTCGTGAAAAACGGATCAAAGACCTTGCCAAGATCGGCAACATCTACGCCCCCGCCATTGTCTTTAATCGATATATCGACGCTATTAGCTTGAGCATTAATGTTTGCCGACACGGTGATCATGGGCTTTGCAGGGCGTGCTGTCTCTAAAGCTTCTGTCGCGTTATCGAAAATGGCGACCAGGCATTTTTCCACCTGCAGGGGATGCCCAAAAACATGTTCGCTGCCCAATTCATTGTTCACCTCAAGCGAAATGCCTTGCTCAGTCAGCCTGCCGCCAACCAGCTCTGCACAGCGATCTATAACCGTAGCCAGAGAAAAACCACCTTCAACGGGTGGCGTTTTCTTTCCGAATAACCGTAGATGATCAATGATCTCACCCATCCGAGAAAGCTCTACATCAACACCCGAGAGTTTTTCTGAGAGTACAGCTTTATCAACTTCTGGTCGGCGCAATCGATTCTGGGCGTTAGCCAAGTAGAGCCGCATTTTTTGCAGTGGTTGAGCAAGCTGGTGAGCGGCGCCAGTCGCCAGGTCGTTAAAGTATGTCGTTTGTTGGCGTTCGAACACCTTAGCGGTCGAATTCAAAAACTCTTCGACTTCATATCCGAAACAAGTCACACCCGGAATAGATCCATCGAAAGCGCGCCGTGGCGAAAGATTGAGTAGCAACCGCATGGTCGTGCCAGCCCCAGTAACAATAGACACCTCTGCCCCATGTACTGCACTCCCAGACATCGCAGTTTTTACTGAGTCACCAAATCCGACCCTACTGGCGCCATCCAAAAATGCACGATCAAATACTTTGCCGATAGCGGTACCCGGTGCCAACCCAGTCAAACGCGCAATTTGGCGATTCCATGAAGTAATGACTCCCAATGAATCGACAGAAAAAATCGGGGAACTACTGCCGTCAATAAGCTCAGCATACTCATCAGCGCGAGCACTCTCCTCGCGGCGAACCGCTTCACTTGCTGCAGCCAGATCAACCTCTCTCCTTTGTATATCAGTCTCAAGTCGAGACACAACTCCATCAAAGGCCTCCGCCAGCATAGTAACCTCGGTGGCGCTACCCTTATTTAGAGAGGACGTAAAAAGCACGCCGGCGCTCGGTGCACCAACACTTTGAGCCAGTCGCTCTATGGGAATAAGCACTCCTCGATTAAGCAACGACCAGAGAATCACAAACATTAACGCGATACTAAAAGCGACAAGAAAAGGCAGTGGCGCATTGGATGCTTGTAAAGCCGCCACATGGACAATGGCTTCATCGAGCGCTCTTTGCCAAGCTTGCTCGAAGACATCGATTTGTTGCAATACCTGTGTTGATGACACCTCAGCAGCCTCAGATGCCATCAACTGCTGCAGCTCAACCAGACAGCACTCGAAGGGCAGAATCACAGCTTCAACTTTCCGCCACCAGGCGTCCCGAAGAACGCCTCCAGCTTCAAGGCCAGAGCGACCCCTTTCGAGAACGGCACTTGTCTCTTCTGATTGCTTTAAAACAAGAATTAACTCTGCCTGCGAGTCGCGCAAATCTATAACTCTGGTATACACCACCGACAGCATGCCAAGGGCAATCACTACAATGCTGACCACGGCTATAGCGAGAATTTGTCTGAGTTTTAGCTTCATTCACAGCCTTCTTCTAACGCACTATCATGAGA
>DAIRTN010000008.1:0-1733 GCA_036803865.1 Luminiphilus sp. | reverse complement strand
ATTTGTCTGAGTTTTAGCTTCATTCACAGCCTTCTTCTAACGCACTATCATGAGACTTCTAACGCACTATCACGAGATTAGCACACATGAAGCCTTCCACATTGCACCATTGCGGATTATGCTACGCGCAACTTTATTTCCCGAGGCTAACATGCAGCACAAGCGCATTCTCATTGTCGATGATGAAACCGTCATAGCCGAGGAGCTCGCAGAATTTCTCGAATCATTCGATTACGTCTGCGCGACAGCATTCAGCGTCGATGAAGCTGAGGACGCCGTTGAGTCCAACCCAGACATCACGCTAATCATGACCGATATGCGTATGCCCGGAAGAAATGGCGCAGAACTGATTACATCACTCAAGAGCCGTCCAGATCGCCAGTTCGAATATGTCATGATTAGCGGGCACCTAGATGCCGACCAAAGCCTGGAAGACATTAAGGGCGATGACCTTACCCTTATGCGCAAGCCTATCGACATTAACGCATTGTTAGCGTATCTCGAGAATCTTAGCTTCGCCAACGGCTTCTCCGGCTGACATCCTCTATACGAGAGGCTCACTAAAAAAAACATGGCATCGATGCCTATAAAAAAAGCCCTCTGAAGCGAGGGCACTCTATTTTCTATTCACCGCACTTTACTTCATGCCACCTGACGCACCAGCGCGCGCATTCAGCCGCTCGAAAATTGCCTCCTGGTCGATCGCAATGCTCGGCACACCACCGGGCGAACATGCTTCGATCTGTTCGTCGTCTCGGCGCGCCAAGTCTAGCTCCACCGCTTCAAGCTTATCGCTGTTGAAGCCTTTCGCGTCGAGAGAGTCGGTGAGAACACCTAGCTCAGCAAGTACAGTCGCCTGCGCTTTAACAAGGTCGGTTTGAGCGCTGACCATTGCACGCTGCGTATCAAAAAACTCATTTTGCGAGTCCAATAAGTCGAGTAGCGTGCGCTGATTGCGATCAAATTGGTCGCTGTAGGCTTTGCGTGTTTTATCTTGAGAGTCCAACTGCTGGGCAAGATAAACAACTTGCTGCTCGAGTGCGCGGACATTGTTGAATGCAATCATGACTTCGCGACGAACAGACAAGCAGGCTTCTTTGCGTGACTCAACTGCCGCGTAGTACCGGTTAGCAAACTCGCGCCGGCGGGCGCTGTCGGCTCCGCCCCGGTACAAATTATACGTCAGCACCAATTCAACCGCTTGCAAATCGTAGTCGCCTTGGAAACCATCAATATTGGTCTCTTGCTCATTGCGATAACGCAGGTCAAGTCTTGGGAACATGGGGCCGCGAGTCGCATTCATTGATTCGCGCGCAGAACGCATTTCCTCAATCGCTCTATTGATAGACGGACTTTTCTGATATGCCACTGTCAAAGCCTCATCGCGCATAGCGGGCACCATGCCGGTTGGCAACAGGGGCATGGGCAACACGTCGGCCGGCAACTCGCCTACCACGCGCTGAAACTCGGCCCGCGTATCGTAAAGATTGGTGACTTCAGTTAGCAGATTCGACTCGGCCAGCGCCATACGTGCGGTCGCTTGCTCAAGATTTACTCGCTCGTCTCTGCCCGCTTCAACACGTTCAGCGATTTTGCTGAAGATCTGACGGTGAACAACATAGTTTTCTTCAGCAAACTCCACTAAATCCTGAAAAAGCACGGTGTCTGCGTACGCAATAATGGCAGATCCACTACCGTCGTAATCGTCGCAGACGTTATAAAATCTCGCAGCG
>DAIRTN010000007.1:105988-115509 GCA_036803865.1 Luminiphilus sp. | reverse complement strand
AAGAGAGCGATATGCCAGCCCACATTGGTTTGATCGGCGGAATAGGTCCTGCCGCTACGGACTACTACTACCGAAAGATTATTGCAGCGTATGCCGAATTAGGTCGGGAACTCGAGCTAACAATCGCTCATGCGGATACACCGACGCTGGTCGGCAATCTGAAGCATGATGACCGACAAAGTCAGGTGGAAATATACAGACGACTAACAGGTCGCCTCAAAGCCGCAGGTGCAGATTTTGTCGCTATCACCTCTATAGGGGGGCACTTCTGCATTGAAGAATTTAAGAAGACGTCTCCTTTGCCAGTAATCGATTTAATCGACGCTGTGAGTGAGGAAGTCGAGCGCAGAAGCTTCCGTAGCCTTGGGATCTTGGGAACCGAGACGGTTATGAGGTCAGCGTTTTACGGCGGTCTTGGGAAGGTCAAGGTGGTTACGCCATCGCCAGAGCTGCTCGCGAATGTACACGAAGCTTATGTTGCAATGGCGGCGTCAGGTTCGGTTACAGCGCCGCAACGCGAAACTTTCGATGCGGCCTGTTTGGAGCTTATTGAAGACTCTGAAGTTGACTCGGTGTTGATGGGCGGGACCGATCTAGCACTGGTCTACGACGAAGAGACTTCACCGTTTCCAATTGTAGATTGTGCTGCGATCCATGCTCGAAAACTGGTGTCTGTATCATTGGCAACCTTATAAATGTGATGACCGCTCCCGCTCTTCCCGTCCACACCCAGTCAGACCATCCTAGTCAGGCGATGATTGCAGTGGCTACCAGCGATAAGATTATTGCGAGTAGCAAAGTTTTCACTGCCCAATGCTGAGCATTGCACCACTCTATTAGGGGTTCACTGAGCCGCACCAGGATATGAAAACGAATAAGGCCCAAAGTAGTGACTCCAGGTGCTATTGGTATCACCATGCCCCTACTAAAAGGCCTCACCACTGTCGCTAACTGGTTCATTCCGCTAGCGCTGGCCTCGCCTCATTGTGGCACCGCCTAGGACAACCACGATGAAACTGAGCAGCAACAGCAGCGTGCCACTTAACGCAGGTACCGGTGTTGCAATCACCTGAGGTGCACGCAGCAAAACACGGTTAGGTGACTGTGCGGAATTTGAAGGAATCGATAATTCACCGGCAGACTCTGCATTAGACGCTCGTGAATACTCAATAGAGACAGAGCAGGATTGCCCCGTTGCGATAGTCTGGCCTGAGCACGAGTCGCTCGTAGCGGTAAACGCGGAGGCCCCCGTGAGAACTAACTGCCCTAAGATCAGATCAAAGCCGCCAGCATTAGAGATGCTCACTGTTTGCGCTGCATTTGTCCCTACGGAGACATCAGAAAACGTCAGCACTGGGCTACTCACTTGGACCGCCGCCGCTGAAACACTGTTTACCAGCAGCGACACCCTATCCGGCGAAGAAGCGCTATCGGATACCACCGAGATAGTTCCGCTTATGCCGCCAAGTGCTGTAGGCAATGTCGCAACTTTAAAAGTGCATTGATTGCCACCATTTACCGTTTGGCCAGAGCAAGTGTCTTCGAAAATACGGAATTCTGGATCGTCTGATTCAATGCGCGCAATCACCAAGTTTGACGCGCTGGAATCACCCACTGTCACCACGGTAGCTGACGATAAAGTATTCACTGCTACGTCACCGAAATCGATACTGCTAGGCGTGATATAAGCAACCGGCGTGCCCCCTGTACCAATGAGACCCGCGGTCGTTGGTGATGACGCTGACAGTGAGTGGGAGATCGTGAGATCCGTATTGTCTGGACCAGAAGCATTGGGGCTAAAACGGACAGTCACGGTACAGCTAGCACCACCCGCAAGGGATTGGCCACTGCAATTATCAGCAGGCAATGAGTAATCGGTCGTTAATGGTATGACGCTGCTGATCGCTATATCGGTAGTTCCCCCTCCATTATTACTGAGGGTGAGCGTCAGATCTTTGGTGCTCCCCAGCGCAACCTCGCCAAAATCTAAATTTGCTGGCGTTACTACAAGAGCCGCGGGGGCCTCTCCTGTGCCGGACAAAGACGCGACAGTGGGCGCCGACGGATCATTAGACGCAATGGAGAGGCTGCCGCTGACCGACGCTACGCTTGAAGGCGCGAAGGCAACAATCACGTTGCAAGATTGGTTCGCTGCAAGCGTTTGTCCAGAGCAACTATCAGTGTTGAAGGAGAAATCCTGATTTGAAAATGTGCTTTGACCCACAACTAAATCGTCATCACCGTTATTGGTGATCGTCGCCGATTGCGTCATTAAGGTCCCAGTAGCCGTGGCACCAAATGTAAAGCTACTTGGATTAATTACCAATGCCGGGGGTGCAGTGCCGGTACCTGTTAAGACCAGTCTTTGCGTTGGCTGAGTAGCGTTGGAAGACAGTGTCAAGGTCCCGCTAATAGCTCCTCGACGGGTTGGAGTAAAGGTCACGGTGATATCACAGGTCGCGCCGATCGCCACCGTGCCACCGCAGTTATCCGTGATCGGAAAATCTGCTGGATCGTCTTCGCTAATGCTGCTGATAGTCAGTGCCGCTGTACCTGAGTTACTCACTGTCACTGTTTGCGGGGTCGAGGCGCTGCCGATCGTTTCGGAACCAAAATTTAGTGTGGTATTTGGCGCTAAATTGGCACTTGCCTGGCCGTTACCAACAACAGTTAACGCCGCGTGTGAGGGTGCCAATAGCCCGCCAATAGGGTAAGACGGTACGTAGGGAACCCTGAGGTCCGCTTGATCGGGGCCGGCCGCCTGAGGATTAACCGTAATCGATACAACACAATTCTCGCCGCTATTTAAAACATCGCCTAGGGCGCATGTTGTTTGAGGACTGCTATCGATGCTAAACCAGGCGTTGGTGTCAATAATTTGAAGGTTGCCCAGCACAACCTGAGTTGAGGGCGAGCCCGCAGCGGTCAGCGTCAGGGTATTGGTCTGAGAAGACCCAACGTTCACCGAAGCAAAATCTAGCGCTCCAGGCGCAATCGTTAATGTTGGCGGCGTGTACGGTATGTCGCTGGTATTAGCAAAGCCATTACAACTAGATCCGTTACCCGAAAAGTAGGTCTCCGCCGGAGGCACAACGATGGGATGAAATACGTCACACTCGTTAAGGCTGGTATTGGAATATACAAACAGTTTTGCCGCATCGGCAATACCGCGCAACGCACGAACGTTATTTAGCGTCGGATTTTGGCCGATTTCTACTTTGCCAGCGAATGAATTATTCGAGGTGGTGTCTCTTAAACCGTCCAGGCCATCGAGCGATACAAGTGCTGAGTTACCTGTGATGCTAAGGAAGTCAATAATCGTGGTTAAGGTGCTTAACCCCGATAGATTCACAAGCGAGGGGTTATCGGTCAACGTCAGTCTGCGCAAACTCGTAACGCCGTTCAAACCTGATAAGTTAACGAGACCGCTCATATTTGCCAAATTGAGGCTAAGGCCTGCCGCAGTGGGTAATGAGGCAATAAACCCAAAATCGGTGTCGCTAATCGTCGGTGTTTTCTGAATATTTAGGTTACCCAAGCTTGATGCACTATTTAATGTCGTGAAGTCTGCGACAGGCGTATTATCGATAGTCAGCGTCACAAGGGCAGGCGCTATGGGAACAGCAGTCACGTTGGGTAGAGCCTCAAGCTGCAGGACCCCAGTCTTTGCCGCTAGGTAATTTAACTCCGCGCCATGTGTCGCCGAAGTGATCTGCGACAAATTGGAGAGCGTCACACGGACCACGCCTTGGGGTAAATTGAGCAGCTGACTGAGGTTTCCTGTGGTGACTCCAACGTTTTCAAGTACCAGACTGTTTATCTCTGGGGTTGCTGTCTTGATGTTGCCCAGTGCGCTAATGTCGGTTAATTGCGGGGCATTCTGAATGAAAAGTGCGCTTTCGCATCCAGTTGAAACTGACAAAGAGCAAGACAGCGTACTAAGGTTGCTCAGCGCCGAAATGTCAGAAAGAAGCGGCATGCTGACTATGTTGAGTCGCCCAACAGAGGTGATATTTTCCAGTCCACTCAAGGATGTCAGCGCCGACAAACCGATGCCAGAGCCCAGAAGCAGCGTGTTATCAATGTTTGTCAGCGTGCTTAGGGGCGTAAGGTCAGTTACCGCGCTGGCTGACGCATCTTGGATGAACAATTTGCCTTGAACAGACGTGCAACCATAGTTCGTTGTCCAATTATTAACCTCTATCTGACCCTCTAAACGAATCACCTGATCTGGGTCTAGACAGTCTTGTGGCGTCGCGTATGCCGCGGGGGATAAGCCTAGGGCAGCCAGCAGCACGAGCAGCACAAATTGGGGCATTTTTTTCACCTGAAGTTGAAAAGTTAGGCGAAGTAGGATACCTCAAACTTATCAAAAAAACCGTACGGGTGAGAGGGCTGGTGAAAAGGAAAGCTTTGCTTTTTGAGGCACCCGCCACGTCCCATTCCTTCATTCTGTGAGCTAAGTCCGTTCTTTGTCACGAATTGAGTTGAGTATCAGCGCGCAGCACGTTAGTGTTGAATGGCAAGGATGCGCTTCTATCATTTCCGATACCAGAGAGAGGAAGGGACTGGGTTGGACAATAATGGAGGTGCGTAATGCATACCCCATCGATACCCCGTGGCATTGCTGTCACTTTTGCGGTCTACCTATCTCTCGCTTTGTCGCTACAATCGCAAGCGAGCGAGTTACCTAATTTGGGCCTCGTTCAACATGCGTCAGGCGGTTACGCGCCAGATGCTGTGTTAGTGAAGTTCCGGCCCTCGGCCAATGCCAGTGATAAAGCGCGTGCCCGTGGATTGGCTAATGCTGCAGCCAACAGGCAGTTCAAGAGTGTAAAAGGGCTTGAAAAGCTAACGCTTAAAAAAGGGCAGTCGGTTAACGGCGCGATTAAGCGGCTGCAGAAGCTGCCGTTTGTGGCGTATGCAGAGCCCGATTTCCTCGTACAAAAAGCCACCAATGATCAGTACTACGGTTTGTTGTACGCCATCGACAACACCGGACAGGCAGTGGCAAATTCGCCGGGCACTCCCGATGCTGACATGGATGTCGTCGAGGCCTGGAATATCCAGACGGGCGACCCAAGCTTGGTCATCGCGGTCATCGATGAAGGGGTCCAGTGGAATCATCCCGATCTCGCCAACAACATGTGGACCAACCCAGGCGAAATTGCTGGTAATGGCATTGATGATGATGCCAACGGGTTTGTCGATGACCTCTATGGATACGACTTCTACAGCGACGATGGCGACCCCATGGATGAGGGCGGGCACGGTACTCACGTTGCTGGAACCATCTGTGCTGAGGCGAGCAACGGTATTGGCATTGTGGGCGTTGTCCACCAGTGCAAAATTATGGCGCTACGCTTTCTAGGGCCTCAGGGTGGAAGCACATCGGGTGGTATTGCATCGATCGATTATGCCGTCCAAATGGGCGCCAAAATTTCAAATAACAGTTGGGGCGGAGGCGGCTTCTCGCGAGCCCTGTATGACTCGATCGCGGCAGCGCGAGACGCAGATCATATATTCTTAGCGGCCGCGGGGAATGACGGAACGAATAACGATAGCCTTCCCCATTACCCCTCCAACTACAACTTACCCAACGTGATTTCAGTGGCCGCCACGGATAACAACGATGCCATTGCGGGCTTCTCCAACTACGGCGCGACATCGGTTGATATCGGCGCCCCTGGGGTGGACATTGCCAGCACCTATATCACAAACAGCTATTCATATCTGAGTGGCACCTCGATGGCTACACCCAACGTAACCGGTGTCGTAGCACTCATTCGCAGTGAATTTCCGGACTGGAATTACCAACAGGTTATAGACCACCTTTATGCAACAGCCCGTCCAGCGGCGTCTATGGCTGGCATTACCACCACGGGCGCCATTGCCAACGCTGAAGCGGCTTTGGCCGGTGGTGAGCCACCTATGCCGCCAGCAGCGCCGAGCGGCTTGGTAGCAACAGCGTCTGGCTACGATCGTGTTGATTTGAGTTGGTCAGACAATGCCGACAATGAAGCTGCCTTCGTCATCGAACGTGATGGCGTCGACGTTCAAACCGTGGGCAGTAACACCACCAGTGTATCCGACACAGGTTTGACAGGCTCTACAACCTACAGCTATCGCGTCAAAGCACGGAACAGCGCAGGCGACAGTGCATGGACGGACATGGCTCAAGCAACGACCGATCAAGCGCCGCCCTTCCAATCGCTTACCGTGGGTAGTGAAACAACGGTTGCGGGCACACAGCTCTCCGGTAACTACACAAGCACCTTTGTGGCCGATGGGTCGGTAGAACAACTTCGAGAGCGGGAGTCAGGGGGACGCAAAAACAGTCGCTACAGCTATCTTGATCACCGCTGGACCATCAACGCGCCATCAGGCACCGCGACACTCAACGTCGTGGGTTATTCCAACAGCAGCAGTGACGGCGATCGATTTGAAATCTCATACAGCGCGGGGTCATCGTGGACTACCTTATGCGAACTCGCGGTAGGCTCACCCTCGACCTGTACGAGCACATTCGTTGTGCCCACCAGCTGTAGCGTCACTGGTGCCTGCACGAATGTGGATGTTGTCATCCGCGTGACCGACACGAATCAGGCCAGTGGTACGCGCGCGCTAGACAGCGTTTATATCGATCAGATTCAACTGCTGGTTGAAAATGACTCTGGCCCCGTTACAGCACCCGCGGCACCCACGGGTCTTTCTGGTGATAACACCGTGCCCGGTCAAATCGCTTTGAGCTGGGCGGACAACGCAGACAACGAGAGCCGATTCGATGTGCAACGCACAGATGCCGGCACATCTTGGGCAACGATCGCCACTGTTGTTGCTGACAGCCAATCCTATGTTGATGACAGCGTTGCCTCCCGAACGACCTACGACTATCGGGTGCGTGCGGTAAACAATGGCGGTGCGGCTTTCAGTAATGAGATCTCGGTCACATCAGCTGAGGTGATCGCGCCTAATATCGTCCTGTCGGCAAGTGGCTATAAGAGCAAGGGTTGGCAGTATGTCGACGCGTCGTGGGATGCGGGTGGCGCTGCGGTTGTGCTTTACCGTAATAGCACCGTCGTCTACAGCGGCTCCGCAAGCGCAACTACCGATGGACAGATTGCAAAAGGGGGTGCGGTTTATGACTACCAGCTTTGTCCGCAAGGCCAGGCCCGGGGCAGCGATAGCTGTTCTAACGTCGTGAGGATTGTCTTCTAACTCACTGTTTCAAAAAGGCGGGTCATACCCGCCTTTTTTTGTGCCTCGGTTCTCGATATTAACGGAGTGACTGAGTAACAGCGCGGTCGACATTATCAGGCAGTTACGTCAGGATCGTCGCTATGAGGTTTTTAACATCTTTCAAAATTGTCACTTGGCCGACCTCAGCGTGGTGCACTACTGCACTGGTTGGCGTTGTCGTTCCGGTTCTCTTTTTGCTGGTGCTTTTGACAGTCTTCTCGCCCCTGGCTTTAGCAAGCGGTCCAGTCTTCACCCTCGCTTTAATGGGTGTCGGTATCATTGCAGCTGCAACAGCTGGGCACTTCTGGGTCGGTGGTGCGTTGGCATTGCTCAACGCGGCGTGCTTACTCGCGTTGGCGCTGGCATTGGGTATGCCAGCACTGGCACACCCCATTTCGACCGCAGTAGCCATGGTCATCGCCAGCGCTAGTTTCGCTGCGCGAGGCGCTCTGTTCGCGAAGACTTTATCTACCAGAGGGTGGTTGATGGCTTTATTTGTTGTTGCAGGCGAGGCGTCTGTTTTACTCATCGCCTCGCTGTTTCCTGGAGCGCTGCCAGACTGGTTTCTAGCGCTTCTGCCTGCACAGTGGGCCAGTATTGCGATTCAGGCGGCGTTCACAGGAACGGGCACATTTGCCGCGCTGTCGGTCCTAATAGCGCTGGCCGGTACTGCGGCTACGACTTTGCTGGCGGCCAGACTTTATCGACAGCGCTGGCCTTACTTGCTTATGTTCACAGCCTGGCTCGGTCTGTCGGCGCTGGTCTATACGGTTTAACGAGGTGCCCGCGGCCGGTTACCGTTCGCAGTAAATTCCCCTGCAATAAGGCAATGTGTCCTCTCTCCGAGAGTGGGGTGCGGATACGAAAACCCCGCCAAAAGGCGGGGTTTAGGGTGATGACATTGCTAGAGCCGACAAGCAAGCATCAAGCGTTCACGCGAGAATTCAGCGACTAATTGTCCAGCCGGTTTGCTCAAGCACGAATCGGTCTTCGCCTAAGTTGGCGAGCGCAATCACTTGACCCGCATCGTTAAACTTAAATCGCGCTACGCGGTGCTGGTCTACTGGTAAGCCCGACTCCTCGTCGACATCCCAGCTTTGCGTCCAGACATAAACAACATCGCCTTCTCCTACGGCTTCATGCAGTTCCCATTTGTCGGGCGCCCACGTCTCGGCATCGCCACTGGAAAGCCACTCAAGAACTTGTGTTTTACTCAGCGGGTGATCAATGATTCCTCGTGCGACAGAAATCGCCATCTCTTCGCCGTCTCTTAAAATAACGGCATCGACCACTTCACCGGGTTTGCCTCGGAAGTCGAGTTTGCCCATATTCTCGGCGTTGACCTCCATGCCTCGAACAGATAAAAATTGGTCGTTAGGCTGAAGCACGCCCTCAACGGGGCTGTTGGGGGCGACAGTACCCACGATCATGCGGTTGTCTTCGTCGTTCGGATCCCAGGTAAAACCGAATCCGACATATCTACGACGATAGGACTGGCCGTCGTCAGCCATAAGCGCTTCAACGGCTGCTAACGCCTCGGTTTTGCCCGTGTTGACAGCCGTAACCCACTGCTTCGCTGTCGCAACATTGGGGTTTTCCATAGGCCCAGCTGAGGGGGCTTGATCGGCGTTGCATGCCACGAGCGATGCAAAGGCAAGCGAGCCCAACAAGCCGACGGTGGTTTTTTTACTGGTTAACATCATGAGCATAGTCCTCTTTGTTATTGTATTTATGTCACTGACTACGGGCGCCAGGAGTGTCTCACGTTAAAGACTCTTTACTCGTTATTCAATAGCCTGCAAATTTTCGCGCTCGGCTTTCAAACCCTTGCGGTTCGGTGCTTAATTATCGCCGCTGAATGCCCAAAAAACATCGGCTTGGCTCGGCTCTGTCTGCATTCGGTGTTTCACTTCTTGGGTAAAGGCGGGAGGGCCCAAGGCTTTGTCCGATGCCAGCACCTCCTCACCGTCCACAAGCTCCCGTTCTAAAAATGAGAACGGTAGCTGTTTAGATTTGGCGTGCTCTAGGAGAAAGTTATAGGTCTCTTCTGGAATCCTTTCTCCGGTGGGAATGGCGCGCACCATTTTCCAGCTGTAGTAGTCGCGGTCGAGCAGGACGATAGCGCCGCAGCGATCGGGGCGCATGTCATCAGGGAAATCATTTTCGTCGGTTAGCCAGCCGCACCGAAACGTCCGACAGGGATTTTCGGGGCGAGTGTCATAGATTCCGCAGCCATCCTGCGTAGAGTTGACGCAAGGCGAGCCCGGCTTTAGGTTCAGGCT
>DAIRTN010000007.1:80192-105888 GCA_036803865.1 Luminiphilus sp. | reverse complement strand
ATTTTTGCTAACTGACGCGGGAAGTCAATAGTGCCTTGTTCTTCGAGAATGAGGCCCAACAGATAATTTCGTTCATTGGTGCTGTTGGTGGTTTGGGCCACTTTACGAAATGCGCGTTGACGAACCTCTCTCGCCTCGATATTGGAAGGGTCTGCCTGGAGCACGTACGTCGCAAGCCGTGCCGCCCAGCGAGGATCTCCTAACAGCGTATTTTCGGCGATACCAAGCGTGCGCTCTGGCCCTCCCAGCAGAGGCACTAAACGTCGCGACTCCTCGAGTTCATTCAACGACAAATAATCCATAGAATCGTCAATAAAGCCCCCCAACTTGATATAGCGCTGCCGGGCCATCCACTCCCAGCGGTGGTAGTAGGGCTGTAGCTCCGAGTTTGCAGCAATGTTTGGTGGAAGTTGCAGGGTGTCCAGCATGTCATCAACCGACCGGTTAGACAGAAAAAAACGATTCACCTGATCAATGAGGAAGGAAATAGCATCGTATGTGTCAGACATAATGCGCGTGATTTCCTCGTTCCCAACAAGTATCCGGGAATGCCCCGGCACAATCGCGACGGGCGCTAATGCGATGCTTTTCTCTACGCCCTCCAGCATCGCGTCGGGATTACGACCGATCTCAAAGCGGGCGGTTTCTACCGCCGGAAAAACACCGTGGGGTGGGGCATCGCCACTGAACAGAACGCGATCTTCCGGTAGCCAAACCCAGAGATGCTCAGGGACGTCGCCTTCCATGGGCATGATCTCAAGCGGCACCCCCGCGATTTCGATCGATAGGGGGCTATCTACGTCAATGGTTGGTGGAAAGCTTAAGGGGTCATTAGCCTCTGGAATTGGCGAGGGCCCAATGCCGTTGCCTACGGTGCCGTCTTCACTATGGGGTAGCATCATGCCCATTTGTAAGTAGACACGGCGGAGAATCGATTCTCGATCGCTCCGCAGTAAACGAGTGACCCAATGCTGCCAGCCGCTGGGTGCGTAGACAGGAACATCGCTGGCTTGCCCTGCCATGATTGGACCCATACCGCCAAAGTGATCGAGGTGCAAATGCGTATAAATAATGGCTACCACCGGTTTGTCGGTAAAGCGCCGGAGCTCTTTAACCGCTTGAGAGGTTGTTGTGGGGAACCAGCCGCCATCAATCACGATGATGCCGTCATCGCCCTCAATAAATCCATGATTGGAATACCCAATAAACTCCGTGGCGAAAACGCGGCTGCCGATTTTTCGTAGGGTAGGAATTTGCGTGGCTTGCAGTGCTAACAAGTCAGGGTTAACACGCTGTTCACTCGTATCATTGGCTTTAGCGGCCGTGGGTAAGAAAAAAACTGCCATGACCAGTGCTGCCAGTAATGTTTTGTTCAAGAATCGATAGCGCATAACAAAGGGGCCTGTGATAGATGTTAACGATGGAGAATGACGGACATAGACTCGTAGCCACGAACAAAATTAGACTGAACGCGAACGGGCTCACCAACAACCTCAACATGGCTGAAACGTTGCAAAAGTTCTTCCCACAAAATACGCAGTTGCATCTCTCCCAATCGATTGCCCATGCAGCGATGGATACCAAAGCCAAATGATAAGTGAAAGCGAGGATTTTCTCGGTCGATAATGAAGCGATTAGGTTGGTCGATCGCTGTTTCGTCATGATTACCTGACAGGTACCACATAACGACCTTGTCGCCTTTTCGGATCAGTTTTCCACCCAGCTCGATGTCTTTTGTTGCGAGGCGCCGCATATGCATCAAGGGTGTTTGCCAGCGAATGATTTCTGGCACCAGTGATGAAACCAATTGCGGATTTGCCTTTAATTTGACGTATTGTTCGGGGTTTTTATTGAGCGCCAACACGCCCCCGGTAATCGAATTACGGGTGGTGTCATTACCACCAACAATTAACAGAATGATATTGCCAAGATACTCAAGGGGATTGTCCACCATTTGAGCGGTGTCTGGGTTTGTCGCCATGAGGCTGATCAGATCCATCGTGCCCGGAGCATTAGTCTTACGCTCATGCCAGAGCGCAGTAAATATCTCTAGGCATTCTGTTAACGCGCGGGTGCGCGCGTCATTATCACCATCGCCACCCGCAATCTCAGGCAGTGACGTCGCCATGTCTGACCAATAGGGTAGCTTGGCGCGATCTTCAAAAGGAAAATCAAAGATAGTTGCGAGCATTTGAGTGGTGAGGTTAACCGAAACATGTTCGACCCAGTCAAACGCTTCTCCGACTGGCAGCGCCTCCAGCATATCCACAACCCGCTGACGAATGAGACTCTCTAGATTCGCGAGATTGCGCGGCGCCACCACGCCTTGCACTGCTTTGCGTTGCACGTCGTGAATAGGTGGATCCATTGCTATGAACTGCCGAACGGGGAGATCGTTACCGTAGTCGCCAATGGTAATTGCGGGCTCAGAGGAGAATCCATCGTGATTCTTATCAACGCTTACGATATCTTCGAAACGCGTGACTGACCAAAAGCCGCCAAACGCTGCGTTCTCTGTCCAATGAACCGGGTCCTCTTTCCGTAAACGCTCAAACCAAGGTCTCCACGTGTCATGGAGATAAAGATCAGGGTTGCTGACATCTATGCTGTCCAAGGGAAGGGATAGCGGGTCTTTGAGCGCGTAGGTCATCGTAGGTCCTTATTTTTTTTGTAATTCGTACCTCAAGCAATCATGATCGACGAGTCGCTCTAGGGTGTCAATTAATTGGCTAGGGCGGCCTGAATCATTGATCCACATTGGCCGAGAAAGAGTATGGCTTTTGACGCCATAGCAGCGTGCTGTGTTAAGACCTCTGCACTCGTTATCGCGCTGATCCCAATGCCCCAAACCCGTTTCGACAACCGGAGTGTGACGTGGAAATATTTATTTCTTCGATTATTTTTTTAGTAATAACAGGCTGCGTCTACGCTCAAGTAGGTTTCTCTAACATCGCTAAGAGCTATCGAATGTGGTTTACGGAAGGCTACTGGGTTAACTACAACGTGGTTGAAGCTGTCGCATGGATCGCCAAGGCCGCGGTGATTCTTCCGGGGCTTGTATGGCAAAAAGAGATTTGGCAGCTCCACATCATTACGTTGTTCACGTCAGCGCTGCTAATTTGGGTGTCTGAGCGCAAATTGTTGCCTACGATGGTGGCGTTCAACACTCTGTGGATAGGGCTCTCGACGGTAGTGATTGTCCGCAACGTGATCTAGCGCCCGCTGACGATCACCGCTGTAAAGCAGCCGGCTGTTATGTCAGTAACTGTTTTATACTCAGGTATTACTCTTTAGTGTTTTATCTCGTTTGGGCTCGCTATGAATAAATGGTCATCAGTTTTATTGTTCTTACTGGGACTCTCTTGCACATCATTGCCAGTCCATGCAGAGACACGCTTTGATGAGATTCTTAAGCTGCCTTTCCTCAAGCCAACTGAAATTCTGCGCTACGGAGATCAGGCTGATCAGTATGGCCTGTTATGGAGTCGGCAAACTGCAGCAGCGCCTTTGACCGCAGCAGCGCCTCTGGTTGTATTGATACATGGAGGTTGCTGGCTAGAGGCTTACGATGTCGCCCATATCAAGCCGCTGGCGAGTTTCTTATTCGAGCAAGGTTTTGATGTCTGGGCGCCAGAGTATCGACGAGTGGGGGGCGAAGGCGGGTATCCCGCAACGTTTGACGATGTGGGTGAGGCCGTTGAGTTTATCTTGCAGCACACAGGTGGCGACACCCCTTGGGCGATAGCTGGCCACTCAGCTGGGGGGCAATTAGCCTTGTGGGCGGCGTCAGAGCCCGCGCTACCCAAACCTGCTATCGCAATTGGTCTTGCTGCGATAACGGACCTTGAGACTTACGGACGTGCAGACGGTAGTTGCCCTAAAGCAGTAGCGCAATTGCTGGGTGGAAGCTCCCAGGAAAACGCATGGCTGTATGAATCGTTGTCGCCGTCTAAGCGTATCTTTACTTCTCCCGTGGTGATGATGCAGGGCTTAACAGACTCTATCGTTCCAGTCGATCAAGCCGGTGCCGTGTCTGATGCGACACACCGCTATCTTGAAGGCACCGATCATTTTGATTTGATCAACCCTCAGCGAGATGCCACTGGCGAGCTGATCAAGTATCTGAGGCGAGGCTTCGACGAATGAATGTGAGTAAAGCCCAAGAGCGCGATAAGTATGATTCGCTAGCCCCTCTGAGAGATCATTTTTGCTTGCCAGATAATACGATTTATCTCGACGGCAATTCATTAGGTGTACTGCCCAAAGCAGTGTTAGATCGATTGCAAACAACCGTGGCCACAGAGTGGGGCACAGACCTTATTAGCAGTTGGAACACCCACGGCTGGATTGACCTACCCCAGTCGGTCGGAGAGAAAATTGCGCCTATTGTCGGTGCGGCACCAGGGCAGGTACTGTGCTGCGACAGTATTTCTATCAACGTTTTCAAGCTTTTGGCTACGGGCTTAGCACTGCGACCCAAGCGCACAACGATTTTGGTAGAGGCACAGGACTTTCCTACTGACCGTTATATTGCGGAGGGCTTGGCTCAGCTGCTCGGCCCGAATCGCTGCGTGGTTAAGGCCGTGGCAGTTGATCAGCTCGAGCAAGCCTTAGATCGCGATGTCGCCGTTCTGTTGTTATCAGAGGTTAATTACCGCACCGGTTATCGGCATGATATGGCGGCGTTGACAAGATCGGCTCACGCGGCGGGCGCACTTACCTGCTGGGATGTTGCCCACAGCGCCGGCGCAATGCCTGTTGCCTTTGATCAAGCAGATGTCGATTTTGGCGTCGGCTGCGGCTATAAGTTTTTGAATGGTGGGCCGGGCGCCCCGGCGTTTCTCTACGTCGCAAAGCGACTTCAAAACCAAGTGTCTCAACCGCTGTCGGGATGGCTCGGTCATCGACAGCCTTTTGACTTTACACCGTCCTATCAACCCGCCGAGGGTGTGCTGCGGTATCAGGCAGGCACACCATCGGTGATTGCGATGCGTGCTCTCGAGGCTGCCCTCGACATTTTTGATAAGGTGTCACTGGCAGCACTGCGTGAAAAATCATTAGCGCTCACCCGTTTTTTTCTCGAATGCTTAGCGTCTCAAGCATGCTTTGAGAGCTTCGGGGTGCTCACGCCAAGTGATCCTGAGTGCCGCGGCAGTCACATCGCGATTACCCACGAGCAAGGCTTTGCGATTGCCCAGGCACTTATTGCGGCGGGTGTGATTGTAGATTTTAGAGCCCCCAACATTATTCGCTTTGGTTTCGCGCCGCTATACAACACGTTCGAAGATGCTGCGCGTAGTGCCGCTATTCTGGGCGCTATTATGGCGGAGAAACGCTATTTGGAGCCGGGTTTCCAGCAACGCCAAAAAGTCACGTAATCGCCCTAGTCTCTAGCTGCTTCGAGTGAACCACGCTTCGCTGTGATCGCGACTCAATGACCGATAAGCCCCTCGAGTCGATTGCAGAGCCAGCGCATGGCGCGCCTGCCAGGGATCGCTTTGTTGATCATAAATTCTTCGACATCGAACGCGCGCATTGCGCCGTTAAAGCCTAGCCACGGCAGCGGCTCGTGTTCCCAGCGGCGTATTTGCGACGCTAGATCGCCCCAGTGCACCCAAGGCATGGATAGGCGAGGGGAGTCTACTGCCGCAAGTCCCTCGGCTAACGTCAGTGCAAATAAATAACTCGCACCCACGCCTTCGCCGATGTAACCGCCCGCTGTTGCTATGCGCTGCTTTGGGTCAAAAACAATGTGAGGCTTGAACGTTCTACCAATGCCTAAGCTTCCCTCCCACGAATGGGTAAACATTACCTCAGCGAGCTGTGGGAACAGTGCGCGCCCCAACGCTATGCGCTTGTTTGTACGGTGAGCTGATGCTGAAAATGCATCTCGCGCACGGTTATTGAATGCGTACGTGCCTCGCGCGCCGACAATTAAGCGGTCATCGGCGGTGCGCTGCAGGTAGGTAGACGCTCTGCTGAGATCACAAAAAGCCTCGTGCCGGTCAAATCCAATGTTGTTCCATTGAGCGCGGCTTAGGGGCTCTGTGCAAACTATACCGCTCTGAACGGCCAGTAGCCTCTTCTTCAGCGTGGGGTTACTCGAATAGGCTTCTGTGGCCCATATAATGTTATTAGCATTAACATTACCCGAGGGCGTGCCCAAAACCCCAGTATCTTCGAGGGTTGCGGGTGAGCACTCGTAGATCGCGACACCTTTGTCACGTGCAGCGCGAACAAGACCTCGGAGCAATTTCCCGGGGTTCAGAGTGGCGATGAGCGGGGTGTAAATGCCCCCTTGGCCGTTATGGACACTGACGCGTTCAGCGAGCTCTTCGCGGCTCAGCCATCGATAATCACGTTCGTCAAAACCCAGTTGGTGGAGAGATTTAAGGAGCGTTTCGGCGCGCAGGCGTTGAGCCGGATAGCGTGCGGCAGCGAAGATGCCACCCCCTTGTTTGAGATCACAATCGATAGCGAGCGCTTCGAGGGTACTCACGAAATTCGGCACGAGGTCGCGAAACTCGGTGATGACGTCTTCAGGGAGCTGCCCGCTACCGTTACAGAATGCCGACAGTCCCTCGCAGGAACCCATCAGCCAGCCGCCATTTCGCCCCGAGGCACCATGACCCACGTGGTGAGCTTCTAGTACAACGATCTTCTTATTGGGAAGTAACGTTTTTAGGTGGATCGCGGTCCACAGCCCCGTGAAACCCGCGCCGACAATCGCAACGTCCACATTGTTATCAGGTGGTTCGATGCGCTGCGGTAGATCAATGGCCGGCGTGTCATGCCACCAAAGGCAATCTGTTCGGGTGAGGTCGGACATGTTAATGGATCAACTCGACGGGTCGCACACAGGGTGTATTGTGGATGAAACATACCATCGACCGAAAGATAGCGATATATTCTATGCAGTCCACGCTGAGAGAAGCCGAGTCCGGCGTTGCACTAATCATGTAGCAAGATAACAAGGAGCGACCTGTGTCGGAACAACAAAAAGTGATTCACCATAGAGCTTGCCATCTCTGCGAGGCGATCTGCGGGCTGTTAATCGAAACACAGGGCGATCAGATTATTAGCATCAAAGGCGATCCTGACGACCCCCTAAGTCGAGGTCACATTTGCCCGAAGGCGGTTGCACTCCAAGATATTCATTCCGATCCAGATCGGCTGCGCTCTCCCGTCAAACGAGTGCGTCGTGATGATGGCAGCGATGACTTCGTCCCTATCCAATGGTCTGAGGCTCTCGACACCGTCGCATCAGCTCTAGTCAAAGCCGTTCAAGCCAATGGCGTAGACAGCGTTGGCGTTTATTTGGGTAATCCAACGGTCCATAACTACGGCATGATGACTCATCAGGGGTCGCTGTTTCGGCATTTGAGAACGCGCAATCGGTTTTCCGCAACGTCAGTCGACCAATTACCACATCACCTCGTTTCCCTGTGGTTATTTGGTCACAAGCTGCTGTTCCCCATACCCGATATCGATCGCACCGATTATTTTCTAATGCTGGGTGCTAATCCGATTGCGTCAAATGGCAGCATTTGGACCGTCCCTGATGTGCGTAAGCGAATAAAATCACTGACTGCGAGAGGCGGCAAGTTGGTGGTCGTCGATCCGAGAAGAACCGAAACGGCAAGTCTGAGCAGCGACTATATAGCGATTAAGCCCGGCTCTGATGCCTGGCTGTTACTCGCGATCATCCGCACCGTCGTGGTCAAGGGCTGGGTTCGCCTGCGAAATCTACAGGATTTTGTGGTGGGCCTTGACGCCATCGAGTCTGCCGTCGAGCGCTTTACCCCGGAGGTGGCGTCGGAGAAAACGGGCATCAGTGCTGAGCACATCGAGCAAGTGGCGTATGACTTTGCACACGCCGATGCGGCCATCTGCTATGGACGTATGGGGGTGTCAACGCAGCGCTATGGTGCGCTGTGTCAGTGGGCGATTCAGGTACTCAATATCTTGACAGGTAACCTCGATCGCGAAGGCGGTAGTATGTTCACGCTGCCCGCCGTGGATCAGGTGGAAAATACCTCGCCGGGAGGCTTCGGACGGCATTCTTCGAGGGTCAGTCAGCTACCAGAATTTGATCGCGAGCTACCTGCATCCGTATTAGCCGAAGAGATCACAACCGAGGGAGAAGGGCAAATTCGTGTTCTGTTCACTGGAGCAGGGAATCCGGTTCTCTCGACCCCGTCAGGACATAAGCTTGATGATGCACTGGAGCAACTGGACTTCATGGTGTCTCTTGATCCATGGATCAATGAAACGACTCGCCATGCAGACATCATTTTGCCGCCGACATCGCCCCTTGAGCACGATCATTACGATCTCGCTTTCCACGTTAATGCGATGCGCAACACCGCGCGCTATAACCCACCAGTTTTTGAAAAGGCCGAACACGCCCTCCATGATTGGGAGATCTTTGAAGCCTTAGGCCAGCGCGTAGCCGAAGGTTTAGGTCTCGATAGCAAGCCTTCACCAGCACCAGAGGTCATCATCGACTTTGGCCTAAAAGCAGGGCCTTATGGGCAAGCGAGTGCCGAGCAATTGGATCTTGCGGTGCTTAAGAGCAATCCTTCGGGGGTTGACTTGGGTCCTCTGAAGCCTTTGCTCCCGGGACGTTTGAAAACGCCCGGTCAGCAGATAGATCTCGCTGTACCCGCAGTTCTACACGACTTGGAACGATTGCTAAACGATACCGACAGCGATGCGCCATATAGCCTCATTGGGCGACGACATGTACGAGACTGTAATTCATGGATGCACAATTTCCGTCGCTTGGTAAAGGGTAAAGACCGCTGTACGTTGATGGTCAACCCGGTCGATGCCGAGCGGGAGGGCTGGTGTGCAGGCGACGATGTTCAGATTGCTAGTAGTGCTGGATCCGTTCGAGCGAAGGTCGAGGTGAGCGATGAGATTATGGCGGGCGTCGTCAGTTTGCCCCACGGTTACGGCCATAATCGGAATGGCACGAAAATGACTATCGCCAATGATCATGCGGGTGTTAGCTGTAACGATGTCACCGATGCACGGTATTTCGACGCACTGAGCGGTAATGCCGCGATAAATGGCGTCCCCGTGCACGTGACAGCGGCGGAAAGCTAGGTCGATCAGGCAAAAATTTGTGAGGCATACTAAGCCCACTTCATACCCCAACGTCGGTATAATGGGGGCTGATTCTATGAGGCGTCCCCATGACCACGAAACTCATACCTACGGTGCAAGTTGCCAGCGGTGAAAAGTTTGTCAATGATCGAGGTATTGCTGCGATAAAAGACGGCATCAAGCGTTCGACAGAGGATGCCGGTCGACTCGCGAAACCCGACTGGCTCCGCATGCGCATAAAAAGCAGTCCCAAATTCGAAAAAGTGCGCGGGATTGTTCACGAGCATCGCTTGGCGACAGTGTGTGAGGAAGCCAAATGCCCGAATATGAGCGAGTGCTGGAGTGCGGGTACCGCGACCATTATGCTAATGGGCGATGTTTGTACTCGCGCGTGCCGCTTTTGCTCAGTCAACACGGGTAACCCCAAGGGTTGGCTAGATGCGGAAGAGCCCGCCAATACGGCCCAAGCAGTGCAGTTGATGGGGCTGAAATATGTCGTGCTCACATCGGTTAACCGAGACGATTTAGACGACGGAGGCGCGGGTCATTACGCTGCAGTCGTCAAGGCCGTAAAAACGCTCAATCCTGAGACTGCGGTAGAAGCTTTGACACCTGATTTCCTCGGGGATTTAACGGCTGTGGATACGCTCGTCGCCTCGGGAATCGAAGTTTTCGCACAGAATATCGAGACAGTGGAGCGATTGACGCACCCAGTGCGCGATCCGCGCGCAGGCTATCAGCAAACACTCGATGTACTTGCACGTGGTAAGCGTAGTCGTCCGGACGTGATTACCAAGACCTCATTAATGCTTGGCTTGGGTGAAACTGAAGACGAGCTTAAGCAGTGTATGGACGACTGTCGCGCCCATGACGTCGACGTACTCACGCTTGGGCAGTACCTGCAACCCACACGGAACCATTTTCCTATCGCGCGCTACGTCACGCCCGATGAGTTTGAGCTGTATCGAGAATGGGGTTTGGAGCGAGGCTTTCGAGAAGTTGTTTCGGGCGCCTTCGTCCGCTCAAGCTATCGCGCAGAGCGAGTGTTAGAGGGCAATAACGTCGGTCTAGATTGATGTCCCGAGGGAACCGCGAATCGATAAAAAGGCCGCTAGCTTTTTAGCCAATTAGCCGCCAGTAGCTGCAGAGAGTCACTTATGACCACAGAATTTACTAGAATCGGATTGCTTGGTCGTCGTGAGCATCCGGGCGTCGCAGAGATCGTCGCTGACCTACTTAAGTTGCTTGATGCCCGTGGCATTGAAGTGACTATGGAGGACAGGCTTGCCACGTTAGCGCACTTCGAAAAGCGAGCTATGAAATCTCGCGACGCGATTGGAGCAATGGTGGACCTAGCGATTGTTATTGGCGGTGATGGCTCTTTGCTGAGTGCGGCGCGCACCCTAGTTCGTCATGCGACGCCGGTAATTGGTATCAATCGAGGGCGACTGGGATTCCTCACTGACGTGAGCCCCGATGAATTGATCACTCAAGTTAATTCGGTGCTCGACGGTGACTACACACGTGATTCGCGCTTTCTCTTAGACGTAGAGGTTCGTCGCGGGACTGAGATCATCGGCCAAGCAGAGGCGCTCAACGATATTGTTGTGAACTCAGGTACATCGGCACAAATGGTGGAGTTTGAGTTAACCATCGATGGCGAGTTTGTGTACCGACTCAATGCCGACGGCCTGATTTTATCATCGCCCACTGGGTCGACTGCCTACTCTATGTCTGGTGGCGGACCCATTATGAACCCCGCTTTGGATGCGATTGCTATCGTACCCATGTTTCCACATTCGCTGACCAGTCGGCCAATTGTTGTTCATGGTGATTCCGAAATACGTATCGACGTCGTATCCCGTAATCAAATCCATCCGCCGGTGACTTGCGACGGTCAGGTGTCTCTTACTGCTTTGCCTGGCGATGCCGTTATTGTTCGTAAGAAGAAAGAGCGGCTTACCTTGCTTCATCCTCCTGGCTACAGTTTTTATGCGAGCTGCCGAGATAAATTACGTTGGTCCGATACCCTTGCCAAATAGCATCTTAAAGAATCCCGCCTCATTTGGATTAGTCGCTGTAAGTACCCTCGTTTTTCTGCTGTTCTACCAGTTGCGGATTGTGACCTTGTTGCAGTTCTTTAATTTTGTGCCCTTTGAAGTAACCGCAGCAGGCACGCAGTTTGATAAGCCAGGGGATTGGTGGCGGTTTATAACGCCTGCCTTGCTGCATTTTAGTTGGATGCACTTGGTATTTAACAGCTTATGGATTTGGGAGTTTGGCCGCCGAATCGAGTCGCGAATTGGTTCCCTAAATTTACTGGGACTGTTTTTTGTGGCCGCTATATTCAGCAACAGTGTGCAGTATCTTGTATCGGGCCCCTCGGTATTTGGTGGGATGTCTGGTGTGGTGTATGCCTTCTTGGGATTTATTTTTGCGGGCAATTTGTTGCGTCCCAATTGGCTAGAGCCAGTGCCCGCTGGGCTTATGATATTCATGTTGATTTGGCTATTTATTGGCCTGACTGGCACTTTGAGTTTTTTCGGCATGGGCGCTATCGCAAATGGCGCACATTTCGGTGGGTTGGTTGTCGGGTTTATTCTTGGCGGTGTTATAGGCCTCATTTCCCGAATGGGTAAACGTTAATAACGGAGTTTTTTTCTTGTCTGATCCTTACCTCGAAACGATTAAAGCCATGGGGCGCGATGTATATGACAACATGGTCGCTGCGGTGCAAACAGGTCGCTGGCCGGATGGTCGCCGCGTGACCGGAGAGCAGCGTGAACATTGCATGAAAGCAATTATTGCGTGGGGCGAACTTAATTTGGCTGCAGAAGAGCGCATTGGTTACATCGATAAGGGCCACAAGGCTGGCGACAGTTGTGACGAGCCGCAACCCATAAAATGGCTAAAAAATGAGGAGACGTCGTGACGTTGGTAACGGGTTCTATTAGAAAAATGCGCACAAGCCTGAGCAGCCCAGTAAGTTACGAATGGGTTGCAGGCGAGCAAACGTTGGCGATGAATCAATTCCTTGGGCAGTCACTCAGTCTGAATTTTTTGGGGAATATCAACTGCGTGCACTGCAACCGATTGACTAAAAAAAGCTTTAATCAAGGCTATTGCTATCCCTGTTTCCAGCGACTCGCTCAATGCGATACGTGCATTATGAAGCCGGAGAAATGTCATTTTGCAGAGGGCACATGCCGCGAACCTGAATGGGGCGAGGCTAACTGCAATATCGATCATTATGTTTATTTGGCTCACACCTCGAGTATCAAAGTAGGTATCACTCGCGGAACACAAATCCCCACACGCTGGTTAGACCAAGGTGCCACACAAGCAAGGCCGATCGCGCGCGTCTCAACGCGTTATCAATCGGGGTTAGTTGAAATACTTCTTGGACAACATGTTGGCGATAAGACGGCGTGGCAGACCATGCTTAAGGGTAACGGTGAGGCGGTTGATCTCAAGGCGAAACAGCGAGAGCTTGCGGGGCTTTGTGAGGATGGCCTAAAGGACTTGCAGCAGCGGTTTGGTCTCAATGCCATTACTTGGCTTGAAGACGGCGACGATATCGATATTCAGTTTCCTGTTTTGGAGTGGCCTACTAAGGTCAAAGCCCACAATTTGGATAAAACGCCTGAAGTGGCGGGCACCCTAATGGGCATCAAAGGGCAATATCTGATGCTCGATACGGGTGTGATTAATATTCGTAAGTACGGTGGGTATAACGTAGAACTTAAGGTGAATGGATAATGCGAGACGGCGCTCCTAAAACGATTTATCGCAAGGACTACCAAGTCCCAGTATTTTCGGTAACCGAGGTTGCCATGCGGGTGCAGGTATTTGATGGCTATAGCCTGGTCGATACCGAGCTCAGTCTAGTTCGCACGGGTCAACCGGGTGCCGCATTGACCCTCGACGGTGAGCAGCTAGCTTTGGAACACATAGCAATCGATGGGGTAGAGCTGTCTGCCGAGGAGTTTATTTACGATGGTCATGTGCTCACAATTCCTGAGTTGGCGGACAGTGTAAAACTTAAAACGCGCGTCAAAATTCACCCCGAAGACAACACCTCGCTCGAAGGTTTATATCGCTCGCGCACTATTTATTGCACGCAGTGTGAAGCAGAGGGCTTTCGGAAAATAACGTTTTTCCCCGATCGTCCCGATGTTTTAGCAATATTCACTGTGACCTTGGAAGCCGATGCAGCAACGTGCCCAGTACTGCTGAGTAATGGCAACCTAGTCAGCGAGGAACCGTTGCCTGAAGGTCGGCATCGCGCAACATGGCATGACCCATGGCCAAAGCCTTGTTATTTGTTTGCCATGGTAGCGGGCGATCTTGAGTGTTACGAGGACAGCTTTGTTACAGCGTCCGGGCGAGCTGTCGCACTGAAGATCTATGTCGAAGCCAAGGACATTAACTACTGTGGCCACGCCATGGATTCGCTCAAGCGTTCGATGCGTTGGGACGAAGAGATCTATGGTCTCGAATACGATCTAGACCTGTTCAATATTGTTGCTGTCGATGACTTCAATATGGGCGCAATGGAGAACAAAGGCCTAAATATCTTCAATACGTCTTGTGTCCTCGCTTCTCCGGATATTACGACGGATATGGGTTATCAGCGCGTTGAGGCGATCGTGGCCCATGAGTATTTCCATAATTACTCAGGTAACCGTGTCACTTGCAGAGATTGGTTCCAGTTAAGCTTAAAAGAAGGCTTCACTGTTTTCAGAGATTCAGAATTTTCAGGTGACATGAATTCACGTGGCGTTAAGCGCGTTGAAGACGTGCAGTTTTTGCGGACGCATCAATTCGCAGAAGATTCGGGCCCCATGTCTCACCCAGTTCGTCCCGACAGCTTCATTGAGATATCCAATTTCTATACGCTCACTGTGTATGAGAAGGGCGCGGAAGTCGTTCGCATGCTCCATACCTTACTCGGACATCAAACGTTCATCGCGGGCGCCAAATATTATTTTGAGCGATATGACGGACAGGCAGTGACATGCGACGACTTTGTTGTGGCGATGGAGACGGCTTCAGGTAGAGATTTACAGCAGTTTCGACGTTGGTATGAGCAAGCGGGCACACCCACACTATCGATCAGCGGCACGTACGATGTGGACGCTCAGCGCTACACGTTACACGTCAGTCAATCCAATGTTGGTGCAGCCGACCAAACGCCAAAGCCACCGCTGCACATACCACTCGCCTTGGGACTGTTGTGCGACGGCGAGCCAGTGACATTGGCATCGGGTACGAGCACAGAGCTGCTAGAGATCACTGACTTGGAGCAGAGCTTCGTTTTCGAGGGTATTGGCTCTGAGCCAGTACCTTCATTGCTCAGGGATTTCTCCGCGCCCGTGAGACTGGAAATGCAGCAATCGGAGCGCGACCTTCAAGTTCTGATCGCCAATGACGATAACGATTTTGTTCGATGGGATGCCTTCCAGCGATACGCAACGCAGGTTATCGATACCGTTGCCGCTGGTGGAGCCATTGCCGATGGCTTTATTAGCGCTTATCAGCAAGCTCTGGTTTCGGACATCGAGCCGGCAGTAAAAGCCCAGCTGCTGAGCCTGCCAACGGAGGATTATCTCGCCGACATAGCCGCTAATCGCGGTCTTGTTGATGTCTTTGTTATTCGTGATGCTCGTGAGGCGGTTAAGCGACTGTTAGCGACGCATTTTGAGGAAGAGTGGCGCACACTGTATGCCTCTATGCTAAGTAATGGGGAGTATCAGGCGACGGGCGAGCAGATTGGTCGACGTGCGTTGAGGCACATTGCTCTTGATTATTTGGGGTGTACCGAGAAAGGTTCTGCCGAAGAGGCCCATGAGTTACTTGCCAGCGCTGACAACCTTACCGATCGCCTCGCATGCCTCCGACAACTGCTTTATCGAGGTGGTACCGATAGCGCAGCTGCTGCATTGGCGTCGTTTTATGAGGTCTGGCAGCACGAAGCTCTGATTGTGAACCAATGGTTTAGCTTGCAGGCTATGTGGTCGGACGAGGGAACAGTGGATCACGTTCTGCAGTTGCAACAACATGAAGCATTTGATTGGCGTAACCCGAACAAAATTCGTGCACTCATTGGCGCGTTCGCTAACGGCAATCCGGTAGGCTTTCACCGAAAAGATGGTGCGGGTTATACCTTGCTCGCGGATGCGATTATTACATTGCAGTCCGTTAACCCGCAGATCGCAGCTCGACTTTGCACACCATTGACCCGCTACAAGCGTTACGCGCACGGCAGCGGGCTGATGAAGGCTGAACTACAGCGTATTGCGGACGTCCCAGACTTGTCGCGAGACGTATTTGAAGTTGTGGAGCGCTCGTTGTCGGATTGATGTTACGGCGTTACCGGTCCTAGTCTTAGGCCTTAGTAGGTCGGTAACGCTCGTAAATTGCCTCGATATCGCGATGTTGAGCCAGTAATGCCTGTAAAACACGCGGATGGAAGTGATCGGGTGATGACTTGTCGTCACCGTCGATCATAATGCCAATTGCGATATGGTGAGGAAGCTCTTCTCGATACGGTCGTGGCGCCCGCAAATTTTCGTAGACATCCACTGCATGCATGATGGCTGCCTCGATAGCGATCTCGTCGCCCTTCAAGCCATTGGGATACCCACTACCATCGTGGTGTTCATGATGCTGCGCCGCTATGACAGCCGCAAGCTTGAAAACTGGGTTGCTAGAGTGACTCAGGAATTCCTCGCCGTTGTGCGTATGCGCTTTAGTAATCTCAAACTCTTCAGAGGTGAGTGTTCGCTCGGCATTGTAAAGCTCTTCAGGGCCCTTGAGTTTGCCAATGTCGTGTAAAGCTGCGGCGAACCGAATATTCTGCACGTACTTTTTTTCAAATCCGAGGCGGTTAGCGAGCACAGATGCCATTTCCCCAACGCGATGGATGTGCAGCTCAATCCCAGGGATATAGTGTTCTGCGGATAGTGCTAGCATGTGAATGGCGGCAGTATATCCTCCATCAAGTTCTTGGGTTAGTTGAGATAGTCGGCCTTTATTTTCTTCAATTTGGGCTTCTAATACTTCCCGCTGAAGGCGCTTATAGCGACGTTGATTGACGCTTTCTTTGGCTGCACCAATCTCTGCTAACAGTTGCTCAACGACAATGGGCTTGAATAAGAACGATAATGCACCGAGCTTTAATGCAGACACGACTGAATCGCTGTCATTGTTGCCAGTGATAAAAATAGTTTCAAAGATACGCTCTGAGCCTACATCGATCTTTCGAATGGCGTCTAAGGTCTGTAAGCCAGTACAGCGGGGCATTCGAATATCGAGCAACAGAACGTCGATGTCCTTATCGTCGCGAAATTTTTCAAACGCTTCGATACCGTCGCTTGCGGTCACCACGGTGTAGCCTTCTTCAGAGAGCAACTCGCGTAATTCTGTGCGAACCTGCGCATCGTCCTCAGCTAACAACAGTTTCATTTATCGACATCCATTTTTCGCGGCTCTTGCAGTTCTTTGTTGCACGTTTTTGCGCTCAGCTGTTAAAGGCTCTTACGATTCTCTGCTGAATAAGCCTGGTGGCTCAGGTTATGAAAGTCGCAGATGATACACGTTTTGAGACTGCGATGCAGTTACAGGCTTTGCCCTTAACGACAATAATAAGACCAGATTTTAAGCGTTGATTAAGGCTGCCCGACTGGTCAGCAGTCACTGTTTTTCCAAGGAAGTACTTATCTTTACGGTATGTGCACTAACTTAGCGGATAAAGTGCGAGCTCATCGGTCTTCGTGTCTTTTAGGTGCCGGCCTTGCCGTTTAACCTCTCCGAATAACTGGTTTCCTCGCCAGTTATTTTGATTGTCTCCCCAAAGTGCAGCCTCGAGCCTTTCGATCTCGTGAGCGAGCTCCGAATCTACATTTTTGGCAATCAATGAGAGCGTGGGAAGTTCATCGGTCGCAAGCCAGCACTGGCCCCACAGGCGCAGCGCCTCTCTTGCCGCGGTTGGATTATTTTCACTGCAGGCCAATCTGAGTGGTACGAGTTCTCGATTACCGATGGCGGGGAAGCGCGGAGTATGAGGCTGGTCACTCACGGGCCCTCGCGGGCGACGCCGTAGAAGCCACGCCATTATTAGCGCAAGACACCAGCCAGCGGCTGCTACGAGCTGCCACACGTTAATGAGACTGAAATCACCGTCCATGAGATTGGGGGGGACTTGTTCCACACTTTCAAGCGTAGGTACTGAGCTTGTTGCCGCAAGATCAATCGTGATCGTCACTTCCGGGATGCGTGCATACTCCAGTGAGTCGGTTTCAGTATTCCACCAGGGGACCTCTAAAGCAGGCAGCGTCCAGCTACCTTCGGTTGTTGCAACAAGCGCCTCGCTTTGTAAGCGGTAACCTTGAATGCCCGCGGCAATTTCTTGTTGCTCGACGGTTTCTTGGTCCGGATAAAACTTCAAGCCTGACAGCCCGTTAACACCCATAAGACTGGTTAAGGGCGGTAACTGGCTTCCCTGCAGCCCGTCGGCGGTTATCTCGATCGTTCGCGTCGACGAGTCACCGATGGTCAATGCTCCCGGTGGTGAGCTCCAGCGATCGCTCAATGCTAGGTTCTTTGCCGGCAGCCAAACGGATCCTGGAAAGCTTGCGGGAACGGGTTTAACGGGAACCTTAATCGCTTGAGACGCCAAGGCAATGCGGCGGCCCAGCCGAGCGCCAAGCAGTGATCGTCCCGGCAGTAACTCGCGCGCTGAAAAAGTGATCGGGGGGATTGTGAGCGCTCCCGATTGTTGTGGGAACAGGGCGTAGCGCAACTCAGTCACCTGCCACAGCCGACCCGAAATACGCCGCTGGTAGGTCTTTTGTTCCAGGGGTTCGACGTAGGTGTCGGGGATATCTAGTTCGGATATAGCACGGTTATCTAAATTAATAGCCTGTTGTAGCGTCACAGTAAGGGTTAACTGCGCTTGAACATAAATTTCATCCTGGTCGACTTTTGCATCAAAGTAGACCAGTTCGTCGCCGAGGTTTACGTCCGGCTGAGGGCGCACTTTGATGGCTATGGGTGTTGTGCGGCGTCCGTCATAGCTGAGTGCCGGTACCGTCAGAAGGCCATCCCGTTTTGGGCCGAGTTCAAGCTCTAAAGTGCGCGTGACATTTTGCTCGCCGCTGATAATTCGGGCGCTGGTGGCGCTTGAACGCTGAAGAATGTCAAAGTCTTTGGTGAGCTGACTCAGGTCTATTTCATCGGGTCGCTCTGCCTCGTTGGCAGTGAGCGTCAAGCGCAATGTTTCACCCATAGCGATATCGGTTCGATCGACAGTGGCGGTAACGCGTGCTTGGGCATTGGACGCGGCAGTAAAAATGGCGACTACCAGCACAACCCATGCAGGCCATTTACCAGCGAATATCTTCATCCGGTTCCTCTCCCTTACGGAGTCTCTGAATACTTTCATAACGGAATTTACGACGCAGTAAACCGCCGGGATCATCGGGCACTCTTCGTAACCATTGCTCGAGGGCTTGCTGTTCCTCGAGCGCCTCATCAAATTTACTCATTTTCGCTTGCGTCTGTGCGTCAAGCTCTCTCTCCATGGCCTCTCTCATGGCATCGTTCGTTTGTTCACCATCTTCTTCCGTGGGTTGGCCGCCAGACTGGTCACTACTTGACCCCTCAGACTCTCCATCACCCTCAGAGCCACCCTCCGATTGACCGCTGCTGCCATCTTGATTTTGCGATTCCGTGTCATCACCGTCATTCTCAGATTGATTTTTTGAGTCATTGCCCTCGGAGCCGTCTTGAGATTGATCGTTTTGGTCGTTTTGGTCGCCTTCTTCCCCTTGCTCTGACTGCTGGTTATCTTGCTGCTGCAACAATTGTTCGACCAAATCTCGATTGAAGAGCGTATCTTCGGCATCGGGCTTAAGCGCCAACGATTCATCGTAGGCGGTGATGGCTCTTTGATACTCGCCCGCTTTCGCTAGGGCATTGCCTTTGTTGTACAAGCTATTGGCGTCATTAGGGTTATCGAAACTATCCACTGCTTTGAGCCAGTCTTCGGCTTGATAATGTGCGGTGCCTCGCCAATTGGGATCGTTGAATAGGTCTGCAGCGGCCTTGGGGTCTCCCTGTTCCAATAGCCGGATCCCTTGTTGGTCGGGCGTCAGCCATAGATCACGAAACGTCTGTGCATCGCTTGGCTGACTGTAGAGCAGCGGCGCAAGCAATAGCAGTGTGATGGCGCCTCGCCTAAACAGCGGTAAGCAGCCAAGAGCCAACAGCAAAGCCAGCCAATTCCCTTGGTCGAGCCAGGTGTCTGTTTTTCTATCCAGTTGTATTTCACCTGAGTCAGTGAGTGCCGGTGCCAGTAATAGTGAGTCTAAGTCGGCGCTATCCAAGGTGACGGTCTCGTAGCGTCCATTGAGTTCTTCGGCGATATCTTCCAGTCGATTAATGGGTAGGCCTGGCACGACAATGTCACCCTTTTGATCGCGAATGAAGCCACCGTCCGCTCGCGGAATAGGTGCACCTGCCCGAGTACCGATGCCGAGAATACTAATCGACGCGTTGGCATTATCGAGAGCGCGCCGAACATCGCTTGCGTCAAACTTCGGTATATCGTCAGTGATCAACAACAACTGACCGTTGGCAACACCTGCGGCAACCAGTAGCTCGGCGGCTGCGGTAATGGCGGCAGTCGCATCGGAGCCTGGTAAAGGCATGATGCTGGGATCGAGCGCAGGTAGCAGGTTCTCAATGGTTCGACGATCATCGGTAAGGGGTGCGACAACGTGCGCATCTCCGGCGTATACCACCATACCGGTGACGCCTTCATTGCGTTCAGCTAGGACATCTAGAATTTTCTGTCGGGCGCGCCGCACTCGACTCGGTTGTGTGTCAGCAGCGGTCATTGAGGCACTCAAGTCCAGCACGATCACTAATGCATCCGCCCGTTGAAAGACCGGGACTTCAACTTTCTTTACACTTGGTCCGGCTATCGCAAATGCGGCAAGCGCCAGTGCAAGTGCGATCAACCAGTGGCCATGGCGCCGCCGAGTAGTGGATTGACCGACCAGTACGTATTTGAGTAGATCGGGGTCGATCGCTTTTTGCCAAGTGCCTGCCCGCTGGCTGGCGCGCTGTAGAAGCAATGCGGATGGGATGACCAGTAGCAGTAGCCAGAGCGCATCTGGGCGCAGTAAGTGAAAGCCATCGACGACCATATCAACCGATCTCCGTCGATGCGCTGCGCTGGACGCCCAGGCGCGGCAGTGGACTGCGTAATAGAATCATCAAGAGCGCGAGAAGGAGGGCGCTTGCGATAGCGATAAAACTCAGTGAGCGCACTGGTCGAAATGTGGTTTTTTCTTGCTCGACAGGCTCGAGCTCGTCAAGAACTTGATAAATACCTTGTAGCTCTGCGGGATTGCGTGCCCTGAAATACCTGCCGCCTGTCGCCAGAGCGACAGCATTCAGTAGTGCCTCGTCGACTTCTCCCGATCCGGTGGTGTTATTTCCGAGTCGCCGACTGATGCCAATGGTGTAAATTTTGACACCCATTTCTGATGCCAGTGCCGCAGCTTCCATGGGATCTACGGTGCTTGCCGTATCTTGCCCATCGGTTAATAGGATGAGCACGCGCGACTCGACGGGGCGTTCTCGCAGACGTTTAACGGCGAGCCCAAGCGCATCGCCAATGGCGGTATCTTCGCCTGCGAAACCGAGTTGTGCCTCTCGTATGAACCGAGTGATTGTTTTTATATCGAACGATAAAGGCGCCTGTACGTACGCTTTTGTGCCAAACAAAATCAAGCCTACGCGATCGCCCGATCTTCTCTGGGTAAAGTCAGACGCAATAGCCTTAACCGCTTCAATCCTTGAAACTGCCACGTTACCCACAAGCATGTCTTCGATCTGCATACTGCCCGATAGATCCAGTGCCAGCATGAGATCACGTCCTGAGTTGGCAAGTTCTATCGGTTCACCCACCCACTGAGGGCGGGCTGATGCGACGACCAACAACAGCCAAATCAGCCAGAGTAATATCAGGGATGTTGGCCTGCCTTTGAATACAAAGCGTCGTGTTGCGCTTAGGCTCCGCCATCGATACGCAAAGGGCGCTTCAATCGCCGCCTCATCGGTATTAGCTGCAGGGCGGAGAAGACGCATGATTAAAGGTGCTGGCGCGAGCAAAAGAAGCCAGGGTAACGAGAGCTCAATCATGGTCTCTCCGATGCTTAGCAATCCAGTGTCGTGTGGCGTTCAGTAATGTCTCTGTCGCCGGTTTATCTGGGGCTTGATAAATAGTTAGTAATTCCTCAAAGCTACCGTTGGCGCAGGCCTTTTTAGTGCTACTGGCGAGAAATTCTGTCCAGGCTTTCCCCGATAAGTCAGCCACCTCCTGATTGGGCCAGCAATGCAAGGCCACTGCTTTGAGTAATCGATTAACAGCACTTACCGTGACGTCACCAGTCATTGCTTGTTGCTCGAGGCTCTTCAGGGCGATTCGGCGATAGCGGGCAGCTCGGTAGCGACGCCATAACCCCAGAGCAGTGATAACCAATGCAAGAGTGAGTAGACCGGCGACTATCCACCAGCCTATCGCAGGTGGCCACCAGCTGATTGCCTCGGGTTGCCGTAAAGGCGCCATATTGTTCAGTAATGTTTCTGGGTCCACCGATTGCTACCTGCCCGGGAAATAACGTTGCAAAGTGGGTAGCGGAGCAGTAGCGGTCGACAATTCGATCATGGGTATTCGAAGGCTCTGCAGTGTTTTAAATAATTGGTTTCGGCTTTGCTGATACTCTTCCTCATACTGTTTGCGTACAGTGTCATTGCCAGTGTCCAAAGAGCTACGACCCTGTTCATCAGATACGACATAACGGCCAGCTGAAGGAAGCTGTTGCTCCAGGGGATCGCTGATCGCAATAGCCGTCACTTGGACATGACGAATAAGCCGCCTGAGATTTTCGATTGCTTCTGGCGCTAGGGCGTCATGGAAATCACTGATTAAAAAGACGCTACTCCCTGGTCGCACAATTCGCTGTAACTGATTCAGATGTTCCGCAAAACCCATGTCACTGTTTGCATTAGCAGCGTGTGCGGTAGCGGATTCGATATCACCAATAAAACGGAGCACCGATCGTCGAGATCGCTGGGGGCGGACGTCAAATGTCTCGGTTCCCGCGTAAGTCATAGCGCCAATACGCTCACCGCGCTCAAGCGCTGACCAGAGTAGGGCGCTGGCAGTGTGTGCTGCGAGAACTGACTTGAAGCAATTGCGAGACCCAAAGCGCATATTTTTCCGAAGATCTAACGTGACTAGCACAGGCCGTTCGCGCTCTTCGTGAAAAAGTTTGGTATGAGGTTCACCACTTCGCGCGGTTACTCTCCAGTCGATTGATCGGACATCGTCTCCTGCAGCGTATTGGCGCACTTCGTCAAATTCGACGCCACGACCCCGGCGCGCAGACCGTTTTGCCCCCGCTAAGTGGGCCAATGCGCGAGTGGAGCGGGTCACATCAATATGCCGCGCTAAAAAACGCGTTGCAATAAGTGCAGCCGGATCGATCGCCGCGCCTTTGACTGGTTCATCCAGCCGCAATTTCATAGCGCTAGCCGACCGGAACAGTTTTCAGTAGGCGCTCAACGCAGCTGGCACTGGTAATACCCGCGGCTTCAGCTTCGAAGGACACGATGAGTCGATGCTTCAAACAATCCATGGCGACAGCTTGCACATCGTCAGGACTTACGTAATCACGTCCGTGAAGATAGGCATTGGCGCGGGAGCATCGGTCGAGTGCTATGGTCGCGCGTGGGCTAGCACCAAATTCAAGCCATTCGGCTAACTCGGCGTCGTAATTCTCAGGCTGACGTGTCGCGATAATAAGCTGGACGATATATTCCTCTACCGCGGGAGCCATATGGATATTCAAAACGGCCTGACGCGCCGCGAAAATAGTTTCTTGAGAGATTTCTCCCGGGACGGACGGTGCATCGCCGCTTGCTTCGTTTCGAGTGAGCTTAAGGATGAGGGCTTCAGCTTTTGCATCGGGGTAGCCGACGTTGACTTGCATTAGAAAGCGATCGAGCTGTGCTTCTGGAAGCGGGTAGGTTCCCTCTTGCTCGATAGGATTCTGAGTCGCCATTACCAAGAACAATTCGGGCAGTGGATAGGTGCGTGTACCAATGCTCACCTGTCGCTCTGCCATGGCTTCGAGTAGTGCTGACTGGACTTTCGCCGGTGCGCGGTTGATTTCATCGGCTAGGATCAGATTATTGAAAATGGGCCCTTGTTGGAACTCGAAAACGCCTTGCTGCGGGCGAAATATATCGCTACCTGTAACGTCGCCGGGCAACAAGTCGGGTGTGAATTGAATTCGATGGAAGCTGCCCTCAATACCCTCGGACATTTGTTTTATCGCGCGAGTTTTCGCGAGACCAGGAGCGCCTTCAACCAGCAGGTGGCCATCCGCCAGCAAGGCGATGAGTAGTTTGTGGATCAGGTCCTCTTGACCAATGATCTGGCTGTCGAGCCATTGCTCGAGCTGTTGAAGTGGGGGAGTTGTCACGTTTACTGCTCCGTCAAATGTGCAATCTACTATGGTAGCACTTGTGACAAAAACAACCCCCGAAAGTTCGCGAATAGGTGTTCTTTCAGCGTGGTGAGGTCCTCACCCTTCGAAAAAAGGTCAGAACCCAGACAGCTTATGGCATGCGGTTGCGCCATTGAGGCCGTCCCATTGGTCGGCCCGGCCTTCACGCCAACCCTGCATCCAGTTGAATTTTTGTGTGCCAACATAGTGTGGGCAGAGATCACTGGATCGTCCCGACAAGCCTATTTGGTAACCTTTTTCAAAAGCACGTTGGTTCATATCACGCTTAGGTCGCTTCATGGCAAATCCTCATTGGTTTTCTGATAAAACCACGCACTAATGCCTCTTTAACAAAGGTAAAGCCCGTGGCGCTTGATAAGATTTTTCTGATTGAGTAGAGCTCGCTGGAAAAGTGTCCAGCTGGGAGAGTCGGGCGAGGCGCACATGTGCTTCTGCCATGCAGGGGTCGCGACCGAAGCCACCAGTGTGCACCCGCTAAAAGACGAGTAGCCTGCATATCCTTACCGTAACGAGACTTTGGTAAAAAGTCGAAAACCGTTTCGTTCTAAGCTTAGTGAGCGGGGTTGATTTTTCGTATAAGAACGTAAAATGCACGTTAAGATCCAACGTTAATCGCTATAGATCTCTGGCGAAACCTACTCTCTGTCGCTCATTGCTGTTCTTGTCGCAATAACCTGTTGCTGTAAGCCGTCGCGTCCAATCCTAGGTGGCGAGGCTGGATTATTAGCTGGTCGTTAAACCTCAAACGTTGTTTTTGTTGATTTTTGCAGTTCGCGGTGTGATCCAGCCCCAGTGCCCCGTCGTATCTGTTGCTAACTAGGTCCTAGTGAGCCTCTATGCGGGTTTACCAACATAGTTTTGATCCATCTTCCGCCCGATGGTCTTTATTCCTCGGCCCCTTGGGCCGAGGTTTTTTATTCCTCCGCAACACTCTCTTATTCGCAAGTATCGTATTAACGCTGAATGCCTGCGGCTCTGTCGATGTGGCGCAATATAGCGGTGAAGAGCCTTCTTTTGAGCCGACAACCTTTTTCTCCGGTTTTCTCACCGCCCACGGTGTTGTGAAAGATTTCAAGGGCGACGTTATAAGGCGCTTTAATGCGGATATCACCGCGTGTTGGCAAGATGGCGTCGGGACCTTAGACGAGCAATTTGTGTTCGATGATGGCGAAGAGCAGGTTCGTGTCTGGACCTTAGTACCCTCAGGAGATCAACGTTTTATTGCCACCGCTGGTGACGTCGTGGGTGAAGGGCAGGCAACTTGGGCCGGGAACGCTTTTTTTCTCGATTACACGCTGCGCGTCGCGCTCGATGACAGCACAATCGATTTACACATTGACGATCGCATGTACCGAGTCAGCGATACTGTAGTAATGAATGAATCTGCAATGACAAAATTTGGTGTGGGTGTCGGTGGCATTTTGCTGACGATCATTCGCCATCCCGATCAAGACGTAGCATGCGAGCAAAGCTAACAGCCCAAACGCTCGGTTACTTGGGGTTGATCCCGTTCTATGGCTTCCTGGCCGGTTTTGCATTTCTGGAGGATTACCCTCGCTCTTTGTCAGTGCAGGGTTTTTTGATCTACTCGTTGGCCATTTTGAGTTTTTTAGGCGGTGCCGTCTGGGGTTATGCCCGCACGTTTCCCGATGGTCAGCAGGTGACTCGGCTTTTGGTCAGCAATGGTATTGTTGTATTCGCGGTGTGCTGCTTGCTAACGGCACAAACAACCGTTGCGGCGACCTCTTTATTGCTCGGATATTTGGCGCTGCTTTGGTTCGAACGAGCGGTCGATGGAAGGGAAGGCTGGTATCCGAGGATGCGATGGCGGCTAACCGTTGGCGTGGTCATTGCGCATGCGGGCTACGGGTTGCTCCAGATAGCAGGAGCATAGTTAGGCGGCGCACCGCTGAAGTTAAGTCGACTGACATCTGTGTGAGAGCAAGCGCATGGAAGTCCATAACTCACCGGCAAAGTAC
>DAIRTN010000007.1:51364-80092 GCA_036803865.1 Luminiphilus sp. | reverse complement strand
AATGTGAGTAATCCTCGATAAGAGAGTACTCTGTCGCTAATAAAGCAATTCTTAATAATTAGAGGAGTTGAATAATGGCTGAGCCACGCTTTATTTTGCATCACTATGAATCGTCTCCCTACGCGGAAAAGATTCGCTTACTTTTCGGTCGAGGTCAGCAATCGTGGGCTTCAGTGCTGTCGCCAGCTATGCCCCCTCGCCCCAATGTTGACCCGCTGACTGGCGGTTATCGGCGGATTCCTATTGCTCAGTTGGGCGCAGACATTTTTTGTGACACGGCCATTATCGCGCAAGAGATTGCGTTGCGTTCGCACATCTCAGGCTTAACCGCCGACAGTGTGCCCGACGAAGTAGCAGAGCTTGTTCAACGGGCTGAAGGCGATGTATTTTTCTCGGCTATTACCAGCGTTAAGCCCCTGAAATTGATGGGCAAGATGCTTAAGCTATTCGGGCCTTTTGGGATGATGCGTTTCATCAAAGACCGCAGTCAGATGATGAAAGGCGGAACCGTGCGGCCACCACAGGGCGCGCACGCCGTTGCGGTTTTCGATGGCTTTCTGGCCGATCTCGATAAAGCGCTAACGTCGCGTGTTTTTCTATCGGGTGACGAACCTGCTTACGCAGACTTTGCGGTCTATCACCCTATTTGGCTTAAAGCCAACGTAGGCGGTGTAGGCATTGGTGATCAGTACCCGCATGTTCGCCGCTGGTTTGAGCGTATTCCGGAAGTGGGGCATGGGGCGAGGGAAGAGCTCCAAGCAGTGCATGCCTTCGCGGAAGCAAGAGCGAATGAGCCGCGTCCATTGCCGGCCTCTGAAGTGGGCGCTGATCTGCTGGATTGCCAAGTCACCGTTGCTCCTGAGGATTATGGCCGCGAGCCAGTGCAGGGACTGTTGGTCGCACAAACCTCAGAGCGGTTCATTGTCGCTCGTGAAACAGGCGAGTTTGGCGTGCTCCACGTGCACTTTCCGCGTCAGGGTTATGTCGTGGTGAAAGTATGAGTGGCGGCTACACATTGATAACCGGTGCATCCTCGGGATTAGGCGCCGAGTTTGCACAACAGCTCGCAGCCAAGGGGCGCAATCTGGTTCTCGTTGCGCGAAGGCGGGATAAATTAAAGGCGCTTGCTGAGACACTGCACAAGCAGCACGGTATCACAGTGGTTGTTATTGACGCCGACCTGATGCTGCCTGGTGCGGCAGAGCAAATCGAAGCGGCGTGTCGCGATCAGCAATTAACCATCGATGGGCTTATTAATAACGCAGGTATTGCCGGCCCCGATTTACTGAACGATCGCGATTGGACTCAACAGCGCGATTTTTTCCAACTCATGATGACGTCGGTGGCTGAGATGTGCCATCGATTTATGCCAGCTATGGCTGAGCGAGGCTATGGGCGAGTCATTAATGTAGCGTCGGTTGCTGCCCGAATCCCTCGGTCCGGTGGCTGTAACTATGGACCGTCAAAGGCCTATTTGGTGGCGCTGTCTGAAGAGCTCAATCTTACCTTGGCAAGGCAAGGTGTTCACACGACAGCCTTGTGTCCGGGTTTTACGCACACCGATTTTCATGAAACTGCAGGCTTATCTGATATGAAGGCAGGCATGCCAAAATGGCTCTGGTATGGCGCTGACACCGTTGTGCGCGATGCGCTTAATGGCGTCGAGGCAGGTAAGCCTGTCGTTGTGTCGGGCCGCCTTTATCGGTTTTTGGACCCGCTTTTTCAGTCGGTCTTTACTCGCCGATTCTTTAGGATTAAGGCGCGCCCTGACCCTGCCTGAGACATAGCACACCCTTACGATTGCGCTAGCCATTCCGTGGGTGAGCAACCCACGTAGTCTCGGAACGAGCGCCGGAAGTTTGCGGGGTTCTCATAACCCAGTGATAAGGCTATGGCTTCTACGCTGACCTTCTCTAACAGCAGCCTTTTTGCCCAATTGTGAACTGCCTCGAGGCGCAGTTGTCGAAACGTGGTGCCTTCGTCCTGTAGGCGCCTATTCAACGTTCTCGAAGATACGTGCAGTGAATCAGCCATGGCCTGTATATCTGGAAGGGGAGGCTGCTGGGCTGAGAACGCGCTGCGAATATGCATGGTGAAGGGATTGCTCGCTTGCCCCGACGAATTAATTAATTGTTGGCTAAGGGATTTTCGTGCCATTACCCAAAGGTGTGTGTCACTGAAGGGAGACAGGGTTGTTAGCCAGCTAGAGGGTAATAGAACCTCGTTATGAGACGCTCCAAAGATGACGTCACCGTGCAGATACTTGCGATAATCCGTGCCTCGCGCGGCTTCATCGTAGCTAATATTAAACGTCAGTTGGTGATCAGATTTACCGCATATGTCGACGAGGTACTCCTGCACTATCGATATAATTGATTCTACGTGGATATCTAAACAGTCACCGACGTCCTCATCGATATGAATACGCACTCGTGTTTGCAAGGTGCCCGCTAGTACCACGATACGGATATATCCCGCTTGTAACCCCGAAAAACTTGCCATGGCTTGCAGGCCTGCGCCGAGGGTAGGTGCGGACATCATAGCGAGCCCCATCATGCCAAGTCCGGTGATTCGGTTACGCCCTGAAACCATAAAACCCAGACTTGATCCTCCATAGAGCGCCTTCGCATTGCTAACGAATGTAAGGAATTGCTGAGGCAGCAACTTTTGGGAATGCCAAATTTGCTCGTGATCCAGTCCGGTCTTGCTGAGCAGCTCATGCTCGGAAACACCACTGGCGATGAGATCGCGATAGAGTACTCGGGCGAAGTGCGCGCTAATCATAAGCCCTCCTTTTGGCGGATTATGACACCCTTATGGCGTGCAAGAAATAGCGTTTGCCGGCCGTCGTGTTTATATTCATTCTCTGTGGAAAACCATCAGTGCACGCCACTGGCCAACGCTCAGGCTCGAGCAAGACATAATGTCAGAATTAATTGACCCACACAGGAGCAGTTATATGCCAGTAGTTACCTTTATCGAATACGACGGCACTCAGCATCAGGTTGACGCAGATGAGGGCATGAGTGTCATGGAAGTTGCCATGAAATATGATGTTCCCGGCATTGATGCCGATTGTGGCGGCGCCGCTGTTTGCGGTACCTGTCATTGTTTCGTGGAGTCATCAGGTGAGTTGTCGGCAGCTGACCCAACGGAAGAGTCAATGCTTGGCCTGCGCCCTGATCGAGAATCTAACTCCCGCTTGAGCTGTCAGCTGCGTGTGAGCGAATCAGCGGGAGATATGACCGTACGGTTACCCGAATTTCAAATGTAATGCTTCGCCATTGGCGTAGTTAGGTAAGCAATAGTCTCAAAGAGTCGGAGCGACTTACTATGAATCAAGCGATAAAAAAAATCGACGGATTAGCGGATCCCCTAACGACACCGTTAGAGAAGCTCGACATTGCCGATCCGCGTCGATTTGAGCACGACACTTGGCCGCCGTTGTTTGAACGCCTTCGCAACGAGGCACCGGTGCACTATCAAGCTGATGGCCCCGGGGGACTCGATTTTTGGTCGATCAGTCGTTACGAAGACATCGTCGAGATCGAGAAAGATTGGGAGACTTTTTCTTCTGAGCCGTCCATAGCCATCTTGGATCCCGAGCCCGATATGGTCGTGCAGATGTTTATCGCTACCGATCCGCCGTTACACGACGACCAGCGTCGTGCGGTACAGCCGGCCGTTGCGCCGCGTAATTTACTCGAGTTTGAAGCGCTCATTCGTGAGCGCACACAAGAGACGCTTGATGCCCTGCCCATTGGAGAAACGTTTGACTGGGTAGATCGAGTGTCGATCGATTTGACTACGAAGATGTTAGCGACACTCTTCGATTTTCCGTTCGAGCGGCGCCATAAACTCACCGAATGGTCTGACGCCGCAACCTCCGATGCGAGACTGACTGCAGGCGCGGGTCTCAGTATCGATGAGCGCCGCGTCATTATGATCGAAATGTTGCAAGAATTTACGCAGCTATGGCACGACCACAAAGATGACGGCAAAGAGTCGTTCGACCTTATTCGGCTGTTACAGAAAGATCCTAAAACGGCCAACTTGGTTGATGATCCCTTAGGTTATATGGGTAATTTGATGCTGTTGATCGTAGGTGGTAATGACACGACTCGTAACTCGATGACAGGTGGCGTGTATTTTTTGAATGAAAATCCCGCTGAATATGACAAGCTGAAAGCGGACCCGAGCCTTATCTCATCAATGGTTTCTGAGATTATTCGCTACCAGACGCCCTTGCCTCATATGCGTCGTACCACGACCAAAGATACTGAGTTCCGGGGGCAGCATATTCCAAAAGATAGCCGTATTGTGTTGTGGTATGTCTCAGCGAATCGCGACAGTGATGTGATCCCCAATGCGGATGAGTTCATCATCGACAGGCCTAATGTTCGAAATCATCTTTCTTTCGGATGTGGGATCCACCGCTGTATGGGCAATCGTCTTGCCGAGATGCAGCTGCGCGTTTTGTGGGAAGAAATCATGAAGCGCTTTTCTCGTATTGAAGTTGTTGGTGAGCCTGTTCGTACCTGCAATAGCTTTGTTCGCGGCTATCATAAGCTGCCTGTTCGCCTTCACGCGCTCTGAACGTTGAGTTCTAGACGTAAGAAGCAAAAAAAACCGTCACAGCCTCGCAATGACGGTTTTTTTATGCGTGATCGCTCAGTGTTATTGAGCGATAAACTCGCGCAGATCCGCTTTAAATTTCGCCATCGAGTCTTTATGGATATACATCATGTGTCCGGCTTCGTAGTAGGCGGTCGTGATGTTGCTGCGAAGTTCTTCGGGTAGTCGCAGTTGGTCGAGGAAGTATTGGGTGCCGCCATAAGGTGTCGCGAGATCGAAGTAGCCCTGCTGAACCAAGATACGCATATGGGGGTTCTGAAGCATGGCATGGTTAAGGTCTATGCCTGTATTGGCCGCAGCGACAGTCCCGACTCCCGGTGTGTCATGGCTGAATGACCAATCTTGCCAGAGGCCTGCCGAGGTAACGTAGCGTTGATCGGTGTCGACACCTAGCTCACCACGGTAGTAGTCATTGAATGTCGCAACCACTGCGGGTCCTACTGCGGGAAAAAACGGGTCATAAGCGACGCTTTCGCCGATATGGTTGATGGCGTTTCCGACGAAGCGAGAATCAATACGGCCAACATTTTTTCCCGCTACACGCATGAGTTCTTTGGTGAACCGTGATTCATCAATTCGTAAGTTCGCCGCACGCCAATAGCTCTGGCTTATGCCTGTAAAACGCTCTAATTGCTCGAGCACGGCTTGTTCTTCGTCTGCACTGACACGGGCCCCTAATTGCAGTACGCGTGCATAGGGGCCGCGGGCAAATGCTTCGGCTTCGGCGACAAAGGCTTCCAGATTATCCGGGCGATAAGGGCTGGTCTGGTGATACCACGCAGTAGCGGCATAGGTGCTTAGAAAATTGATGTAGGGTTGATCGAAGGGGAGACCGGCGAAACCGCCCACATAGTCCATAAAGGGCGAGACGAGAATTACACCATTGAGAGCTAGGCTGTAGCGGCTCAGGAGGTCATAGGCTACGCCGCCACTGCGTATGCCACCGTAGCTTTCACCCAGCACATACTTGGGCGATAACCAACGGCCGTTATCGGATGTCCAGCGCGCAATAAAGTCAGTGACCGAACGAATGTCGTTATCGACACCCCAAAAATCTTTACCCTCGGAATCACCCACTGCCTTAGAAAAGCCTGTGCCTATTGGGTCAATCATTACTAGGTCGGCAACGTCGAGAATGGAGTATTCGTTGTTAACTCGCTGAAAGGGTCCTTCAGTGGTGAAGTTAGGGTCGTCGAGTACGGTGCGTTCAGGGCCTAGTATGCCCATATGCAGCCAAAGAGAGGCCGACCCCGGCCCACCGTTATAGGCAAACAACACGGGGCGTTTCGAAGGGTTAGTGTCCGAGCGCATATATGAGGTGTAGCCATAGAGCGCGATAGGCTCGCCGTCATCGTTGCGCATGAGTAACTGACCGGCGACGGCTTGATACTCGATGACTTTACCTGCGATCTTGGCCTTACCTTCAGACGCAAAGTGCATGGGTTCGATGCTAGCCGCAACGTCCGTCGTGTCTTCTGCTAACCCTAGTGACGAGGTCAACAAACCCAGGCTGAAAGTAACGCTGGCTAATAAGCGTGCAGGGGTCAAACGTGTGGGGGCCATAAAAGTCTCCGGTAAATGTCACGATTGGCTCAAACAGTGCATTAACACGTGGTTTATATCAATACGCTGTAACTTGAAGATGCTAATCATTGACGTGAAAGGGGCGCGCGCGTGAGATGAACTTTTCGCCGTGGTGGCGCCCTCGCCAGGACTCGAACCTGGAATCACCGCTTAGGAGGCAGTAGTTATATCCTGTTTAACTACAAGGGCGTTCCGGTATTATGCCAAAAGCCCTGCGATAATATCGAGTTAATTGCGTAATCACGCTTCAGCGGAGACAGCAAGTCATCATGACGACATTAAACCGTTCTGGACGCGGAAAGCTCGCCTCTAACACCAAGCCAGAAGCATTTGTCGGAACTGTGAGAGACATGGCCAGTGATGGTCGCGGAGTCGTGCGCGCTCCCAATGGCAAAGTATTTTTAGTATCAGGTGTGTGGCTCGACGAAACTATCGAAGTAGAGCCCACGGGTAGTAAAGGCAGCATAGGTTTCGGCGTCGTTAAGCGCCTAGTCGAAGCGTCCGCCGAGCGCAGAGAACCAAGCTGTGGTCATCACGGTTTTGGCAGTGGGCAGTGCGGTGGTTGTCCTTGGCAATTCATGAGCTATGCAGCACAACTCAAAGCCAAGCAGGGAAGAATTGAGGCGCACTGCGCCAAGCTCGAGCTCGAAGACGCTGCGCTCAAACCTATTCTAGCTGCCCCCTCCGAGTGGCAATACCGTAATCGCGCGCAGTTTAAAACCGATGGTGCAAAGCTGGGTTATGTAGCCAGTGGTTCTAACACCTTGGTAGATGTTAAAGAGTGCCCGGTATTAACGCCTGTTAACCAGTCCAGTCTTGCTTCGTTGCGTGGGCATCTACCCAACACAGAGTGGCGACCCTCAAAGCGTAATCTGTGGCGAACGCTCAACATCGATGATACTGAGAGCGATGTCTCCGTCGATGCCAGGCTACCTTTTCGTCAAGGTAATACCGATCAGAATCACAACATTCGTCAGTGGGTTCGCGAGCAAATATCAGCGTTGCCACGCGATTGGGCAGCGCTTGAATTATTTGCGGGGAGTGGCAATTTTACAACCGTGCTCGCGGAGCATTTTACTCATGTGACAGCGGTTGAAGGTGATGAGTCATCGGTCGATGCGCTTGAGTCGCTCAAGTTAAGCAATGTTACGGCGGCCTGTTACAACTTGTTTAATGAAACCGCAATGGACCTGTTGTGCAAAACCTATAAAAAGTCCCAAGTGTTGGTGGTCGACCCACCGAGAGATGGCTTAAAAGTACGTGCGCCATTGTTACGCCGCTTACGTGCCATAGAGGCTGTGATCTACATTTCTTGTGATCTGGCGACGTGGCAAAGAGATTGTCTAGATTGGCACAGGGCGGGATTCACACTGCGTAGTGTCCAAGGCATCGATCTCTTTCCTCAGACCCCCCATGTCGAAGTCATGTCCGTGCTAGCTCGTCGCTGACTCACTGTTTCTGTGGATGAGAAATTCTGCAACTTCCTGTTCAGTACCTCGCATCAGAACCCGATCGGCACGTCCTTCGATTTGGTAGTTGTACATGGGATCGTAGTACTCAGACAGCATGGTGCGAATCCACGCCTTGTGCGCATCAGGAGAGCCCAATTTGTGTTGTCGAATAGCGTCGTGCATAACCTCATAGAGTGCTTGGTAACGGGCGCCACCTAAGCGCTTTTGTACACGTTCTAACGACTCCGTGAGTCCGTCAGCGAAGGCTTGAAATGCGATGTCGTCGTCGAGGCCAGATTCTTGTAAGGCGTTGAGGTTTGCCAAGATATAGTTTTCGAAGGAGTGATCTACGCGGGCGTCGAGAGACGCTTCGACGAGGACTAGGTCGGCAGCGTGTTTCGCTGTTTGTAACACTGGGGGCAGCGCACAGCGGCCGATCAATCTACTTTCATCTTCGATAAGAATGGCACTGGCTTGGTGTTGACTGGCCTTCACAAAGGCTACGGCTACCGCTATTTCAAAATTGAGTTGCGTGGGTTGTCCCCCTGGACGTCGACCAAAAGCCGAACCTCTGTGATTGGCAAGACCCTCCAGATCAACGCCGTTGGGGAAGGGTACGCCGCGGTCTCCTTCGTTAAGCAATCGAGTTTTGGCGCAGCCGGTTTTCCCTGCCACCACAATGAGATTGTGCGATTGACAGATGTCCTCCAACTGGTCGAGCAACCAGCGGCGCATGGCTTTGTAACCGCCGTTAATTCTCGGATACGTCACGCCACTTTCCAGCAACCATTCTTGACTGATCTTCGACCGCAAGCCCCCGCGCCAACAAAAGAGGGCGCCATCGGGATGTTGTTTCGCAAAGGCACGCCATGCGTCGACCCGCGCTGTTTTAATAGCGCCAGACACTCTTTGGTGTCCCAGCTCAACCGCGGCTTGCTGTCCCTGCACCTTGTAACAGATGCCGATCTCGGCGCGCTCTTCATTGCTCATGAGCGGTAAATTTGTGGCGCTTGGAAAGCTGCCTTTGGCAAATTCGCCCGGCGAGCGAGTATCAATTAACGGCGTGTCATTAACAAAAATTGATTCAAAATCATTTAGCTCGTCCATAGCGCTTGCGGTCACCATTCACGCGAGGTCAGAGTGATTCGTTCTGCACGGCCCGCAGTCGAGCTCAGCGTGCCGATGGCATCCGCAGGTAAGCCATGTTCCTCCAGCAAATGCTCTACCGCGGCTTGACTCTCGGGTGCGACCGATATGAGCAGGCCGCCACTGGTTTGAGGATCACACAGTAGGTGTTGAGTGAGCGCGTCGAGTTCGGTAAGCCGACTGCCGAACGCATCAAAGTTACGCAATGACCCGCCGGGGATGCAGCCTTGCTCAAGGTACTCGCGAACATCAGGCAGTTTGTGGATTTTTTCAAAATCGATGGCCGCATCGAGCCCGGCAGATTCACAAATCTCGAGAAGATGTCCTGCCAAAGCGAAGCCGGTAACGTCTGTCAGAGCGTTGACGCCCGCGATTTTCGCCAATTGATAGCCAATAGCGTTGCTTTGACACATGACCTCTGTAGCAAGGCCTCGATGTTCTGAGCGCAGCTTACTTTGCTTTTCTGCGGTCGTGAGTATGCCTATGCCCAATGGTTTTGTGAGATAAAGCAGGTCACCCGTTTTTGCCGTGTTATTACGTTTCAATCGAGAGACTGCGACTTCCCCAGTCACTGCCAAACCAAAAATGGGTTCGGGTGCATCTATGCTATGGCCACCTGCGAGCGGAATCCCCACTGCCTCGCAGACCGCACGCCCACCGGCGATCACACGGCCCGCAAGTTCAGGGGGTAGGGTGCTGATCGGCCAGCCCAGAATAGCGATAGCCATTAAGGGCTTACCGCCCATGGCATAGATATCGCTTATCGCGTTAGTCGCAGCCACTCGTCCAAAATCGTAGGCGTCATCGACAATAGGCATAAAAAAATCGGTTGTGCTTAATATGGCTCTACCATCGCCAATATCGATCGCTGCGGCATCATCGCGACTGTGGTTGCCCACTAAAAGCGTCGGAAAATCGACGGCGCCCCCTTCTGCAAGACTGCCGCTCAGTATCTTATCGAGCACATTGGGGGCAATCTTGCAGCCGCATCCAGCACCATGACTGTATTGCGTTAGTTTGTACGTTGAGGTGGTCATTAGAGCTCCTAAAACTCGGATCGCGGCAGTGTACTTGACTGAAGGTGATTGAAAAAATGTTCCTAACGGGAGATGCTGCTCGTCACGTTAATGCTTTGTCAGTCGATAAACGGGTGGACTATTAAGCGATTTATCATTTTTCTGTGTTTGGCCCTGCCTTCAGTGACCTTGATCGCTGATGATACAGCACTGCAGCGCGAGCAATTCTTGGCGGCCGAAAAAGAACTAAAAACCGGCCTTGGGCCGCGTTACAAGGCGTTGAGAGAGAAGCTTGAGGATTATCCGCTAGCGATCTACCTAGACTACGCTGAACTCATTGAACGCCTACATACGCTTCAGCCCCAAGAAGCCAAGTCATTTTTAAATAAGGCAAAGGGATCGCCTCTCGAGGGTCGGTTTTTGGCTGCTTATCTGGAACATAAAGGGCGTGATAAACACTGGCAAGAATTATTGGGTGTGATGGACGCAGCGCCGAATGATCCGCGCCTGCAGTGTTTTTACTATCGTGCCCAGCGCAGCATAGGTAATCATTCACTCGCCTGGAAGGGCGCCGCTCAGCTGTGGAATACCGGGCGCTCTCAAGATGAGGCTTGCGATCCACTGTTTGAGCGCTGGATTAAAGAGGGAGGTGGCCCTGACGATGACGTTGTGTGGTCGCGCGCGCTCAAGGCGTTCGATGCCAGACGGCCTCAGCTTATCCGCTATGTACAACGCTTTGCGTCACCTGATTTGAGAGCCATGCTCGACGAGCTACTGTCAGTTTATCGCCATCCGGATCGACTCGTGAGCGATGCTCATGAACCCAATCGCTGGCACGCACAGCTCATGACGGCGGGTATTCGCAGACTCGCCAGAGTCAACCCTGAGCAGGGACGTAAAGCGTTGCTCAACGCGCAGAGCGTCCAGTCGTTCACCGATCTAGAAGTTGAAGCCATGGAGAAAATGATTCTCCGGCATAGCTTGTTTACACAGGCATCGGCACCTGATCAGTGGCTTTTGGATCGACTTGAGCGGCTCGCTGATGATGAGATGACTGAAATCTATTTGCGCAATCAGGTGTCGGAAGGTGACTGGTCGACGCTGTTAAAGGCATTGCCTTGGCTCTCCAAAACAACGAGGCGTAAGGATCAGTGGCGCTATTGGTCGGCCCGGGCCTTGGAAGAAAGCGGGCAGTGGAGTGATGCCGAAGTGACGTATCGAAGCCTGGCTCAAGAGCGGAGCTACCACGGTTTTCTGGCTGCCGATAGATTGGCGCTTGATTACCAGCTTAACGCGCTGTCACCTCCCTCGAGTCAAGCTCCGGCCGATCTAGGCGTGGTGCGGGTGCGAGAACTCATGGCGCTCGATCGTGTTGCGGATGCAAAGGTAGAATGGCGGAAATTGCTCTCACGCTTAAATACCCAGGCAGGAGCGCGGGCAGCACAATGGGCCATGGAGCAGGGCTGGGCGGATCTTGCCATCGATGCTGCCAATCATGTTAAGGCGTGGGACATTGTCGACCTACGCTTTCCCGAGGCATTTGCGGAGGATTTTGCTAATGCAGCCGCTAATAATCAGGTCGACTCGGTCGAGCTAATGGCAATTGCTCGACGTGAAAGTGCGTTTTATCCAAGAGCGCAATCGGATGTAGGTGCTAGAGGCTTGATGCAACTCATGCCGGGCACGGCTAAGCAGGTTGCAAAGCACCTCGGGCTACCTTATCGTCGCACGCGCTTATTCGATCCTGATTACAACGTGACTCTGGGTAGCCACTATTATCAGTCACTCCTAGACCGTTTCGATGGGCATCGCCCTAAGGCGCTCGCGGGTTACAACGCGGGTCCTCATCGCGTAGACCGCTGGTCGCAGCGTGATATTCCGGTTGATCAGTGGATAGACAGTTTGCCTTTCAGAGAAACGCGCGAATATGTGCAAGCTGTTCTTGCTTATACCGTTATTTATCGAGCTCGAGCGGGTGAGCCGGGCAAACTTTTAACTCAAGAAGAGTGGTCTCTTACCAACACTGCGGAGAATTTATGAAATCGCTACAGTTACAATCCTGTGTACATGCCGATGGTTTTATCGAATGCGCTTTATTTGAAGTCGACATTGCCGATCCTGGTGAGCATGAGGTGCAGATTGAGGTAGAGGCTGCGCCAATCAACCCGTCTGACCTTGGTTTGATGTTTGGCATAGCCGACACTGACGCAGCAGAAGCCTGTGAACGTAATGGTTTCCCCGCGGTACGTGTGCCTCTACCCCCCGCGTTGCAGAAGGCCATGTCGACACGCGTGGGGCAATGGCTACCTGCAGGCAACGAAGGTGCTGGCAAAGTGGTTGCTGCTGGTTCATCCGATATGGCGCAAGCGCTTCTCGGTAAACGTGTAGGCGCGTTCGGTGGCGAATTCTTTGCTAATTACCGCAATGTTTCAGCGATGCAATGTCTGCCTCTTGGCGATGATTTGACCGCCGCAGACGGTGCCTCCTGCTTTGTGAATCCCATGACTGCGCTAGGCTTTGTTGAGACTGCGCGAATGGAAAATCACAAGGCTATTGTGCATGCAGCGGCGGCTTCTAATCTGGGTCAAATGCTCAACCGAATCTGTTTAGAGGATGGTATTCCGCTGGTCAATATTGTTCGCTCGGAGCAGCAGGTTGCTTTACTCAGAGGGCAGGGTGCCCAAGTCGTTGTTAACTCATCAGCCGATGATTTCAATGCGCAGTTAGCCGCAGCTATAGAGGCAACGGGTGCCACGATCGCTTTTGATCCTATCGGTGGAGGTACGCTTACTAATAGTATTTTGACAGCAATGGAGATCGCTGCGCAGAAACGCATGCCCGAGTGGAGCCGCTATGGTTCAGACGAGCACAAGCAAGTGTATATCTACGGTATGCTTGACCCGGCACCCAGTACGCTCACTCGCGGTTATGGTTTTGCTTGGAGCATCGGCGGCTGGTTATTAACTCCGTTTCTACAGCGGGCGGGTTTAGAGCGTCTAGGCGCAATGCGAGGCCGAGTGCAGCAAGGCTTGAAGACAACTTTCGCCAGCCATTACTCAGACCGGACCTCGCTTGTTGGCGCGTTGGCGGTAGATGCGGTTAAGCAATACGGCAAAAAAGCGACTGGCCAGAAAACGCTAATAGAGCCCGCAGCCTAGCGTAAAGAGCCCTCAGCTTAGGGAAAAGAGCCCTCAGCCTAGCGGAGGCTAGTTAGCCGCCGGATAATTTGCACGTATAGCCCTCGGCTTCGAGGGCTGCTTTACAGGTATCGCGCTGATCGCCTTGAATTTCGATAACACCGTTTTTAACGGCGCCACCGACACCGCAGCGGTGTTTGAGCTTCTTAGCCAGTGACTTGAGGGCGTCGGGTGCCACGGGCAACCCATCAATAACCGTTACCGCTTTGCCCCCACGGCCTTTGGTTTCACGGCGAATACGCGCTATGCCATCACCCATATAGGCGGGCGCAGCTTTACCGCAGACACAGTCTGCTAGTTTACGATGGCATTGAGGGCACAACCGTCCTCCGTCCGTTGAAAAGACCAAGCGTGAATTCGCTGTTTTCTTAGGCACAGGTAGTCTCCTTGTTGGAGGGGATATGGTAACGTTTTTGTTACACAGAGAATAAGGGAGCCATCGCTCACCATGCCAGATTTAGAGCAACGTATCGCGCATCTTGAAACGCAGTTAATTTTTCTAGAAGATACGGTCTCGTCGCTCGACGCAGCACTTGCTCGGCAGCAGCAGCAAGTGATTGAGTTGAAGAGTGAGAACCGCTTACTTCACCAGCAGCTAAAAGAACAGGGTACCCGACTCGATTCGGTCGATCAGGTAGATGACACTCCACCCCCTCACTATTGAGATTTCGCTATGTCTAAACGGGTAATTTTCCTCGTGCTCGCGGCCTTTGCCGTTGGCTTGTACGTACTATTTTCTATTGCCACGCGAGCTCCCGAACCGCCGGCTCATCAAGTCTTTATAAACGGCAACGTGTTGACTATCGATGCGAACAATAGTGTTGCTGAGGCTATTAGCGTACGCGCCGATCGTATTGAAAGAGTAGGTACTAGCGAAGATATTTTGGCGTTGGTAGATGAATCGACCTACGTCGTTGATTTACGCGGTCGCACGTTGATGCCTGGCTTTGTGGATGCTCATGGCCATTTCCCCGGATCCGGACAAACCATTTTTTCAACAGACCTCAATTCACCACCTATTGGTGACGTCGATAACATCGAAGAGGTCATTGACCGTCTCAAAAAGATAGGCGACGCGCGACCCGATGGCTGGATCATGGGCTGGGGCTACGATGACACGATGATTGCTGAGCAACGGCACTTAACTCGAGAAGATTTGGATCGAGTGTCTACAACCCGTCCAGTCTCGGTTATGCATATTTCTGGACATTTATCGTCCGTCAATTCCGTTGCTTTGGCTGAGGCAGGCATTGATGAGAACACGCCTGACCCTGAAGGTGGTCACATTCAAAGAGATATGGACTCCCCCGATCAACGCCGCCCCAATGGCGTACTTGAGGAAACAGCAGCTAGAGAAATTCTGACGAGAATGTTCGATCTCAGCGTGAGCGATGGTGTTCGTATGACGACCGACGCGGCTCGAACATACTTAGCGCAAGGCGTTACGACCGCATCGGCCGGAGGCATGCCTTTGGCAGCTGCAAAAGGGCTGGGGCCTCTCAGTCAATTCAATGTTTATCCTCAGCGCGTGGCTTTGTTTCCTCTCTATGAGGAGGTGATGGATCAAATTATTAATGAGGGCTGGCGCCCGAGCGAGTTGGAAGCAGGGCGAGTGACGGTACCTCGAGTCAAAATCATTGCCGATGGCAGTATCCAAGGATTTACAGGTTATTTACGCGATCCATATTATGTGGCTTATAAGGGTGATGTTAATTACCGTGGTTATCCTTCAGTGCCTCGCGATGCGCTTTTTGAGCAAGTTGAAGATCTTTATGAGCGTCGTATCCAGGTCGCAATCCACTGTAATGGCGATGCATCAATCGACGATGGCTTAGATGCAATTGAAGCCGCTGCTGCCAAGTTCCCATGGCCCCAAGCGCGACCATTAATTATTCACGCGCAAATGACGCGTCGTGATCAGATTGATCGAATGGCTGCGCTTGGCGTTACACCGAGCTTTTTCTCGGCGCATACCTACTACTGGGGTGATCGCCACACAGCTATATTTATGGGTCCTGAGCGCGCGGCCAACATGAGCCCCGCAAAGTGGGCGGTAGATGCGGGGGTTCGATTTAGTTCACATATGGACACCCCCGTCCTGCCTATGCTGCCACTGCAGGCGGTATGGAGCCAAGTCGAGCGCAAGAGTACCAGTGGCGAAGTCATAGGTCCTCATCAGCGCATTAGCCGCGTTCAGGCTTTGCGTGCGGTCACTATTGATGCGGCGTGGCAAGTATTTATGGACGACGAAATTGGTTCCATCGAGCCGGGCAAAATGGCTGATTTAGTCGTGCTATCGGGCAGCCCACTTGACGCAGAGGATATGCGTACCTTGATCGTCGAGCGAACCTTTATTGGCGGAGCCGAAGTCTACAGTCGATTATAAATAGGCAGTTCTTACGGTTCTCCTTCATGGAAGATCATGTGTTTAGGCTGGATAAAGGTCGCCTCGGCTGTCGCGGTGACCTCGCCTTCACAGGTCATTTCCGCAAATACTCGGGTCTTTCGTCCGCCAGCGGGTTCGACGGTTGCGGACAGATCAATCACCTTTCCTAATGGGGTGGGCTTCACGTAGCGCACTTCGAGGCCGCCCGTCATGCCCGGTTTGCCCAGGCGCATGTGGGACATACCCATGAAATGGTCGAAGATAGCCGCAACCCAGCCCCCGTGAGCATGCCTAGGCGGTCCCTCATAGGCCCAGTTAAAAGTTACACGACCCCGAGCAACATCGCCGTCTAGCCAGTGCTTGAGCCCTGGCGACATGGGGTGGCTCTCCCCGCCAACACAAAGAATTTCATGATTAGCGACGGGCAAATTGCCGCGTGCCTCTGCGTACGCCAAGATACCTTTAAGTTGAGGGTATTTTCTTAAATTGGCAGATAGATTCAATAGCTCTTCGGCGATGGCATCGGCATCGTTCTCTGGGATGTCGGCGATGGTGGCGGCTTCAATCAGCTCTCGCATAGCGGCGGCGACTTTTCTTCGGCCGACCCAATATTCAGAGTACGGCTCGTGAATATCAGTAGCGAAGAAAGGTGAAGTGAGATTGTTGTCTTCAGTCACGTAAGAATCCTTCCTGCTCTAAAGCAGCATGCCAGCTTTGAATTTCTGCCACCCAGAGCTCCGGTGTTTCAAGGGCTGCAAAATGCCCGCCATGCTCAATAGCATTATTAAAATAAACGAGCTGTGTAAAACGCTTTTCAGCCCAGCGCCGGCTGGTTCGAAATATTTCTACGGGGAATAGTGAAATGCCGGTAGGGAGATCTATATTTGCGAGGTTGGGTGTATTGAAGCTTTCCCAGTAAAGCCGAGCGGAGCTTGCGCCGCTATTGGTCATCCAGTAAAGCGTCACCGTATCGAGCAGATCGTTCCGACTCACAGCGTTCTCCGGATGCCTCGTCCCGTTACGTAGGCAGTCAGTCCATTGGCCGTATTTTTCGACTATCCATGCGAGTTGCCCCGACGGCGAGTCAGCAAGCCCATAGCCCAAGGTTTGAGGGCGCGTACTCTGCTGCTTGGAGTATCCCGATTCCCATTGCTGGTAAAAGTCGAAGGCCTCCATAGCACTTTGTTCTTCGGGTAACAGCGAATTCATTGTCGCCGGATCGGGGGAAACTACCGGTAGAGTGATGTGGATGGCCTGACAAGGTGTACCCTTTTGCAGGGCAATAGCCTGCGTGATTAATGCCCCCCAGTCCCCGCCATGCGCGATAAATTTCGCATAGCCTAGGCGGTTCATTAAGGTGATCCACATAGCAGCAATGCGGTCTACGCCGATACCCGTGGTACGCGGCTTACCTGAAAACCCGTATCCCGGTAGTGAGGGTATGACCAAATGAAATGCTTGCTCCGAGGTACCGCCAAACGCCGTAGGATTTGTTAGGCGTTCAATGACATGGCGAAATTCCAGCACCGAGCCAGGCCAACCATGGGTGAGCAGCAATGGCTGAGCCTGTGTATGTGGAGAGCGCACATGGATGAAATGAATATCGATATCGTCAATTGAAGTCAGGTAGTTTGGCCAGCGATTGAGCTCGTTGGGTACCTGCGTCATATCGTAGTCATCCCGCCAGCTATCGACGAGTTCGCGTAGATAGGAGAGAGGAATACCTTGCGACCAATCGCCAACGGTTTCCTCATCGGGCAGGCGGGTATGGCTCAGTCGCCGTCTTAGATCATCAACGAGATCTGAGGGGAATTGGGGCTCATAGGGCTTGATAGGGTCATTCATGAGGTGTCTCTGAAAACAAAGTACAGAGCTTAACCGCTTGCTGCGCTGAGCGCAGCTGATGGATTGTTTAGTTGTCGGTTACCGATTCTAATGTCTCGCTTAAGAATGCCTCGAGTCCCTCTCTCTCAGAGGCCCGCTCAATGGTTTTCTTCAGCAGATAGGGGCTTCGAATCTCTCGATCTAAAAACAGCTTGCCAGTGACTTTGTCCGCCTCCGTTGCGCGGGCCAGCCAAATAATGGTGTCGGCGCCTTCTTGTTCGTTGCGGAGGATTTTTTGTGTGACGCGGCGGAAGGTCGGAAGCGCTGACTTCACTCCGGGTGTATCTGCCCAGCCTGGATGCATAGCATTGACAACGATGTTGTCATCGCGCCAAGCGTCTGCCCACAGTTCCGTTAAGACAGCTAGCCCGCGTTTCGCGCGCGCATAGGCCTGCGGGCCATCGTAACTCTGCTCATCCATAATCAAGTGCTTGCGTGATAAACGCTGGGTATACATACCGCCAGAGATGATATTGATGATTCGAGCAGGCGCCGAATGGTTTGCAAGTAGTGGCTTGAGTCCGCGCGTAAGCTGCCAAGGGCTCAGTAACAGCAAGGCAAAACTACGCTCTAGGCCCTCATCAGTGAGCAGGCGTTCATTAAACAATGCTCCCGCATTATTGATGAGCACATCGATAGGTTCGTTGCGTTTAATCAAGCGCTGTATCAAAGCATCGACGTCTGACATGAGCGCCAAGTCTGCCAGTTCCACCGAGATATCGGTACGACCTGTTTCTGCCGCAATATGATTTTTTAAGGGTGCAATCCCATCGGGGTTACGTATCACGAGGGTCAGTTTTGCACCCGCTTCCGCGAGAGCAATACTGGTGGCAAGACCTAGTCCGGAGCTCGCGCCAGTAAGGACTACATGGACTCCATCCATGAAGCGGCTAACAGGTTTCCACAGTTTCACACCGCGGGTATATCCCCAGCGGCTAAACATGGCCACGCCCGGCAGCACCCAATTGTCAGCACGTAGCGAACAGCTGTTCGTACCCGGATTTGGGTTATTGTCCTCTAAGGCCGCTTTTAAACCCGCAAGACTCTCCGCACCCATTGAACGCATGGGCGCTTCAAAACGATGGGCAAGTTTCTCAAGACCCGGTCTGTACTCAAATTCAGCCGTATAGTCGATATGCGTACCGCCATCACGCTCTGAGAACACGATGGTGTCTTTCACATCGAAGTATCGCCCGCGCCCTCGTAAAACCACGCTATGCCAAGGCTGATATTCCTCAATTTCATAAACGAGTCGGAGTGATCCTGGGCCCACAGCACAGGCGAGATCAAATTGGCTTCCAAGCCCCACAGGCCCATCAGTGATTTTTAGCGCGTGGGTCGCTGTGGCGTCCCATTCTTTGGCGTTTCTGAAATCGGCGACGTAGCGGAAGCACTGTTCTACCGATCGAGGTACAACAATTTCTTCGTGAAGGGTAATCATTTGCCATGACCAATGTCGTTAGTGTCTTGTGGTTACGGCTTAAGGTCGGGCTTAGTTCACTCCACGCCCCACATTGACGCTCTTAGAGAGTGGTTCATTAGTCGTCCTTCCAGACCGTTCGCAACGGTTCACCAAAGTCGTCATAAATCACTTTTTTTCGTGGACGTCGATTTCGTGTTAGCGAAGGCTGGGGTTTGCCGCGTTTGGCTTGTTGGCGTTCGTCGAGTGCAGCTACAACGTCGTCCAGTGGCGTACGCGTCGCTCTAGGTTCAGTGAATAGGGGTGCTTGGAGGGGGCCTTTTCGCTGCTCAAGTGCGGTTTCGCCTTGAGCGACGGCACTAATCTCGCCTCCTGATTCCAAGAAAGCGTCAATGTCACGATCGATATGCGCGCGTAAATCTGATTTCGAAGGTGGTTTGTGAAATAGTTTCTTGCTCATGGCTTACAGTATACAAAGGTCACTGTGCTTTATGTGAATTGCTTGGTTAATAGTCATGACTAATCGCTCCATTGCGGGTTAATTTTTGTTTTAATACGTTGAATTCCTGTGAGCACCGATCATGTTCCTGTTTTTTGTCACTTTGCTTACCGTCGCGGCGATTGGGCTATTCTTTTGGTTGCACGGAGACGATCTATCTCCTTTCGATAAAGGCTATCCAAAACCTATTGCAGGCACTGTGCCGAGCAAGGGCGTTGGCTCGGTCGTTCAATCGGTAGCGGGCTTTACCGGCGCTACAGCAGGTCTAAAACCAGGTCGGGCGCGTCTGACGATGTTACGACAAGCACTCGATGGGATCTCTGAGACGAAGCGCTTCGATGTGAGCTTCAAGAAGAGCGCGGCAGGTGAACCGCAGGGAGAATGGGTGTTGAGTGCCAATGGCGACCCTGATCGCCGCCTACTGTATGTCCACGGCGGTGGCTTTGTGGCGGGGAGCCCAAAAAGCCATCGCGTTATTACCAGTGCGCTGGCTGAATTAACGGGAATGGCCGTCTTCTCGCTCGACTACCGTTTGGTGCCTGAGCATAGTCGGCTCGCCGGTCTCGATGATACGGAGCATGCTTTTACATGGTTGACCGAAAATGGGCCACAAGGACCTGGCGTTAGTCGATTTATGGCAGTTGCAGGCGATTCAGCGGGAGGCAACCTCATCTTAGCAGCGGTTCAGCGGCTGAGAGACAAAGGACTAAAAAACGCCGATGCGATCGTCGGCATCTGCCCTTCGACTGACGTTACGATGCGCTCACCCTCACTTCGCGCTAATCTGACATCGGACCTGATGCTGGGAGGGGGATTAGCCCCTTTACTCCGAATGCCTGCGCCACTGCGCCACGCTATGATTGCGCTAACAAGTAAACGCTCGCCGGCCTCGCCAGAGTTATCACCGCTGAGAGGTGATTTAACGGATCTACCACCGATACTGTTGCAAGTCAGTTTGACCGAAATGCTACTCGACGACTCCGCTCGTTATTTTCACCGCGCCAAATCCCTGGGTGCCGACGTGTCCCTCCATACCTACGATAATATGGTCCATGTCTGGCACATGTTTTATCCTGAGCTTTCAGAAGCAAAACTGGCGCTAGAGGGCGTCGCGAATTTTTTGCGAGCGGTGGAGGAGGGAGGAGAGTGTGGAGCCTTCAACGCCGGCGAAGTGCGAAACCCCGCTGGAGCTAGCGCAGCATGAAGGCCATACGATCAATACTGGTGTTCTTGTGGATGACAGTATCGGTAATCCCGGTCGCCATTTTTTTAATCGTTTTCTCCGTGTTGTTCAGTGGCGACAGATTGTGGTGGTGGTTCGCCCAGCCTTGGCTTCGTGGTGCCGTGGCTGCGGCCAAATACATAGGCGGCGTTCAGTACCGGGTTCACGGGTTGTCTAATTTACCTGACCAGCGCGACAGCCAGCACATTATCTTGTGTCCCAAACACCAATCTACCTGGGAGACTTTTTTCTTTCCTAGCATGATGCCGCACCCGCTAGCCTATGTTTTTAAGCGTGAGCTGCTTTACATTCCATTTTTTGGGTGGGCACTGGCGCGACTTCAAATGGTTCATATTGATCGCAGCGCGCGAGGCGAAGCGTGGAATAAAGTAGCCCGTCTGGGCTCCGAGCTCATGGACAAGGGCAAGTGGGTAATTATGTTCCCTGAGGGCACGCGAACCGTGCGAGGGGGCAAAGGCGACTACAAAACGGGCGCTGCTCGGCTCGCTATTGCGACAGATGCGCACATTATTCCTATTGCTGTTTCGTCAGCTCGTTGTTGGCCACGCCGAACATTCCGCTTTATTCCAGGCGTTATCGATGTCTCGATAGGGCCACCGATTATACCGCTCGCTGATGAGTCGGCGGTTGCACTCATGGGGCGTGTAGAGGCGTGGATTGAAGCTGAGATGCGCCAGATCGATCCCGAGGCATACCCTACGATCGCGGCGTCACAAAGGGGTGCGCTCGGGGACACCACCCCCAGCGACGACGCAACGTCATTAAACGATCCTGATCATCATTTTTAATTAATAATTGGAGATTCACCATGACTATTCAAACGCGTCTGGTCGATTATGCTCACGGGGACATCACGCTTCAGGCCGAAGTGGCTTGGGATGATTGTCTTGGTCCTCGGCCTGCCGTATTGGTCGCACACACATGGGCTGGTCGGACGGAATTTGAGGGTAGTAAGGCGCGGATGCTGGCTGAATTAGGCTACGTGGGTTTTGCGGTGGATATGTATGGCAAAGGCTTAATTGGTAACGGTCCGGAAGAGTGCACGGCTCTCATGACGCCGCTAGCGTCTAATCGCAGTTTACTCCAAGCGCGAATGGATGCAGCCGTTGACGCAGCGCGTGCGCTACCCGAAGCAGTTGATCAGCCGTTAGCCGCGATTGGCTTCTGTTTCGGTGGTTTATGTGTTCTTGATCTCGCACGCTCCCGCGACGACATTGCCGGTGTTGTATCCTTTCACGGTTTGTTGCACGCAGCGGACAATATCCCAGACCCAAAGATCAGTGCAAAAGTGATGGTGCTACACGGATACGATGACCCTATGGTCGACCCTAGCGCGATGCGCACGTTTTGCGATGAGATGACTGCGGCTGGTTGTGATTGGCAGCTCCATGCCTATGGCCAAACCCAGCATGCTTTTACTAATCCGGCTGCGAATAATCCTGAGGCTGGCACCATGTATAGTGCGATAGCATCAGATCGTGCTTTTGCCAACATGCGTGCGTTTTTAGAAGAGGTGACTCACTGATGGGCTTCTATAGCAACTATGTCGTACCACGATTCGTCACCTGCGCCTGTGGTTCTAAGCCCATTGTGCGCCAGCGGCAAAAGGTTGTCCCCAAAGCGCGCGGTAAAATCTTAGAGATTGGTCTTGGCGCTGGGCACAATGTTCCTCACTATGATCACACGGTTGTAGATTGCGTCATTGGCATCGACCCCTGTGAGACATCATGGCAGCTTGCACAAGAGCGCGTAAATGCTGTCCCATTCAACGTGGAGTTTCTTGCAGGAAGTGCAGAGGACATTCCTCTTGATGATAACAGCGTCGACTCAGTGTTACTGACATTTGCGTTATGCACTATCCCCGATCCTCTCGCCGCATTGTCCGAGGCAAAGCGCGTTATGCGTCCCGGTGGAGAGCTCGTGTTTTGCGAGCATGCACAGGCGCCCGACGAGTCCGTGCAGCGCTGGCAGGCTAGAATAAATCCGCTGTGGAAGCGATTGGCAGGAGGTTGTAATCTCAATCGCGATATCGTCGGGTTAATCCGCACTGCAGGCTTCGATATCAATGAATTGGAGCAAATGTATTTACCGAATACCCCGCGAATTGCTGGCTTTAATGTGTGGGGCACGGCAATACCTCGGTCTTAGCAGGCGCCCCCTCATATGACAACAATCGATTAAATGACACAGATTAAACAGAGGTATCTCCATGCATCGTCCTGAACCTAATATGAATTTAGCTGCTCATATTCTTAAGCAGGCTGACCTGAGTCGCGATCGCGTAGCGCTGGTGTTTGAGGATCAGCAGTGGACTTACGCTGAGTTTTCTGCACGGGTGTATAGCATAGCGGGGGTGTTAAAAGAGCGCGGTGTCTGTATGGGTGATCGCGTCGGTTTTCTGGGCTTTAATCAGCCCGCTTTTCTGGAAACGATGGTTGCTACTAATGCGCTAGGTGCGATTTTTGTTCCGCTTAACTTCCGACTAACCGGTGAAGAACTGGCGTTCATTATCGGTGATGCTGGCATTCATACGCTGGTGGTCGATCCAACTCTGGCGGATATTATTTCCCCAGTTACCGACCGTCTGCCTTGCCGGCAGTACTTTGCTGTTGGCAGCACCATAGAAGGGTTCGAAGGCATCGAAGATGCGATGGTGAAGGTCGACCCAATCACTGAGGCTGTCTTTCTTGGTCCCCACGATACCTTATTGATTATGTATACCTCGGGTACGACGGGTTTGCCGAAGGGTGCGATGCTGACCCACGGCAACTTCATCTGGAACAACGTTAACGCGTCCTACGCCTTTGGAGGTGTAAGAGATGATATTACCCTGAGCGCTGCGCCGTTATTCCATATTGGCGGCTTGAATACAGGTGTAATCTCAGCGCTTCAGCTGGGCAATACTGTAGTTATCATGCGGCACTTTGAGCCGGGTCAAGCACTCACTTTGATTGAGAAGTACGGCGTTACCCACATGTTTGGTGCACCTGCGATGTTTTTGTTTATGTCTCAGCATTCTCACTTTGCGGACGCTAATCTCGACACCATAAAAATGTTTGTAGTGGGAGGTGCTCCGGTTCCAGAGCCCTTGTTGAGGCTTTACGAAGCGCGAGGGATCAAATTCTGCCAGGGTTACGGTTTAACAGAAACGTCGCCTTTTTCGGCATTTTTAGGTCCTGACAAGGCGCTAGAAAAGCTTGGCTCGGCGGGCTTGCCTCCCGTTACATCAGGCGTACGTATTGTTGATGCGGATAATCTGCCTGTGGCCGCCAATGAGCGCGGCGAGATTTGTCTTTGCGGCCCCAACATCATGAAAGGTTATTGGAATCGCCCGGAGGCAACAGCTAAAGCTATCGATGCACAGGGCTGGTTTCACTCGGGTGATATTGGCTACGTCGATGACGAGGGCTTTTTGTTTATCTGCGATAGAGTCAAGGATATGGTGATTTCAGGCGGTGAAAATGTTTATCCAGCTGAAGTTGAGAGTGTGTTGTTCGGTCACGACGCCATTGCAGAAGTCGCAGTTATTGGGCTTCCCGACGATAAATGGGGTGAGGCGGTGACCGCCGTCGTTGCACTGAATGAGGGACATTCCCTAACACTCGAGGAATTGCGCAGCTTCGCAAAGGAAAAGCTGGCGAAGTATAAACTGCCACTGCGTTTGCACCAGATCGACGCTTTGCCACGAAACCCTGCAGGCAAAGTGCTCAAGTTTCAGCTACGAGAAACATTGAGCTAAATCCTTCAACAAAAGGGGTAATTTGTGTCGTGGCGCTGGGGTCAGTGCCTTCGCTAGGCTACACTCGACGCCATGACATCAAAGACTTTTATCGCCGCTCTCGTGTGTGCCGCTGTGTTAACCGCATGCGCCTCGACACCTGCTCCTGAGCCTCAGATTTACTCACCGGCTAAGCCCGTCGATATGTCGGGCGCATGGGAAGTGGATCATGCCCGCAGCGATAATATTCAAGAGCAGTTCAATGCCATTGCCCGTCAACTTCAGCGCGAGGCTGAGCGACGCGCACGAGCTGCTGAGCGAGGGCAGACCGTTGGCGCCCCCTCGTTTTCTTCGGGCAGGGATTTATTTGCTTTGGCCGAGATGGCAGAGCTCATTACCGCGCCATCGCTACTCGATGTGGTTCAAACGCAGTCGGAAGTTCGACTTAAGCGGGAGAATAGCTTCGCACTGGTGTGTATGATTGAGCAATCGGCACCTGTAGTAACCGAAACCCCGTTTGGGACAGAGCAGTGTGGTAGGGACGGACACCAACTGTTTTTCGATATTGCGCTGCCCGATGGTTTACACGTTCGTCACCGTATTACGCGATCGGCGCTGGCAGATTTTCTCGTTATACAAACGGCGGTGTACTCGCCCAGTGTAAAGCAGCCATTTATCGTCAACAAAGTGTATAACCGATACAACCCCAACAATGCCGGCTATCGCTGTACGCAAACCCTCAGCCGCGGGACGGTGTGCACAACAGAGGCCCCCGCGTCATGATGACGATGCACCCTGAGCGCAGGTCAGCTTTTTACTGGTGGCTGTACATAGGGTCGCTAGGCCTCGCTTTACTGTCACAGCCGCTTAGCGCGGCGGATCCATCGTGGCCGGTATCTGTGGCGAGGGCGCCGATTGATAGGTCTGGCGAGCCGCTCGATATAGAACTCGCGGTAGTTGTCTTCGACGACGGGTTGCCGACTTTTGACGAGAACGATGCACGGCACAAATTACGCAGTGTGGAAACGCAACTGGTGGCTGTCGTATTACGCGACATTCTTACGGAGGGTCAGCGCTTCGGTGCGGTACGCGTGTTGCCGAGTGAGAGTCAGTTTGCTGCACTTACTATCACCGGCACGATTATCTATTCCGACGGCAGAGACTTGATACTGGCTGTCCGAGCGGAAGACGCCAGCGGTCAGCTTTGGTTGGACCGAATGTTTCGCTGGACTGTCCAAGAGCAAGACTACCGAGGCAAGGCTGGTGAGCCTTTCAGGCCGCTTTTTGTTGCTGTCGCTAATGCACTGTGGGGGCATGCTAGAAATTTGTCTGAGCAATCAGTATCACGATTGCAGGAACTGGCTTACATTCGCTACGCCGCAGAGTTAGCGCCCGATCTTTACAGTGACTATTTGCAGGAGCAAGGGGGCCTGATAACACTTGCTCGATTGCCGGCGCGTGGAGACCCCATGATTGCGCGTATTAATAGAATCAGAAATCAAGAAGCGTTGTTTATAGACACTGTGGACGAGCAATACGTGGAGCTTGCGAATACGTTGGGGCCGACGTATACGCTCTGGCGTCGCTCAAGTCTCGAGCAAGCTACGTACCTAGAATCTTATGTTAACAGGGCGAGCGAGCGGACTAATGATGCTGACAGAGGTTCGTTTGCAAACATGCAGCAAGTCTATTCCACCTATCGATCGGTGAAAATTCAAGAACAGGACTTGTTCGAAATCGCTACCGGTTTTGACAATGAGACGGAGCCAACGGTCCTCGATTCGGGTGAGCGAGTGGTTCGCCTGGAGGGCACGCTTGAGAATCAATATGCGCAATGGCGGGATATTCTTAGCCGCCTCATACAACTTGAACGGGGATTACCTTGAGTAGTTATCAGTTTTTGGCGACCTGCCCAAAAGGAGTCGGGAGCTTGTTGGCGCCCGAAATTGCAGAATTGGGCGGTAGCGATACGCGCGAAGCCGTTACGGGTGTCCAGTTTACGGGGTCGCTCTCGGTTGCTTATAAGGTTTGTTTGCACAGCCGTCTTGCTAACCGCTTATTGCTTGAGCTTAAGACCTTTGCCGCAAACGATGGCGATGATCTCTACACGGGCATGAGTCAGTTTCCTTGGCATGAGCATATTGGGCGGCACTCGACTATAGCCGTTGATTTTGCTGGAAAAAGCACCGCGATTCGAAATACGCAGTTCGGCGCGCAGCGCTGTAAAGATGGCATTGTCGATCAGATTCGCCGACAGCGAGGCGAGCGCCCAGATGTCGACACGAAGCATCCAGATCTTCGCGTTAATGTTCGACTGCATCGCGGCAAAGCAGTTGTGTCATTAGATTTCGCCGGCCTCAGTTTACATCGGCGGGGTTACCGAACAGCGCCAGGGAAGGCGCCATTGAAAGAGAATATTGCGGCGGCGTTACTGATTCGCGCGGGTTGGCCTCAGGCGCTGAAAAACGGTTTGTCACTGATTGACCCCATGTGCGGATCGGGCACCTTGCTTATTGAGGCTGCCATGATGGCAACGCAGTATCCACCAGGCCTCGGTCGAAAGTGGCACGGCTTCGAGCGTTGGCTCGGACACGACGAGCAAGAGTGGCAAGCGGTTCTTGAGGCGGGTAGGGCGCAGATCTGTGAGCCACCGGAGCATGTGGAGATTAGAGGTTACGATGGCGATATCAGCGCAATAAGGCGCGCTGAGGCGACTATCTCAGAGCTGGGTTTATCTCAGTTAATCCGCGTTCGCCCTAAGTCAATCAACGAGTTGACGCGGCCAAGCCATAAATCTATGCCTCATGGATTAGTGATCTGTAACCCGCCTTGGGGGGAGCGACTAGGCGATGAGTCCACGATGAAGTACCTGTATCGTCAGCTTGGGGAGGTGCTTCACCGGGAGTTTCAAGGTTGGCAGGCAGCCATTGTGACCTCGAATCCTACCTTGGGGCGTGCCGTTGGCTTACGTAGTCATAAGCAGTACGGCTTGAGTAATGGTGCGTTAGACATCCAGCTTTTACTTTTTCAATTGGATGACAGTAATCGGTTGTCCGATTCCGTGAAGACGAGCAAGTCAGTCTGGGAGGGCGCTACGCCGGTGGCGCCGGTAGAGCTGTCTGAAGGCGCTGAGATGTTCGCCAATCGATTGCGTAAGAATCTTCGCAAGCTCAGTCCTTGGTTGAAGCGATCAAATATCAGCTGTTATCGGCTCTACGATGCTGACATGCCCGAGTACGCGGTAGCTATTGACCTATATCAAGGCCATGTTCACGTGGCTGAATATGCGCCACCGAAGCAGGTTGATGCAGAATCCGCCAATCGACGTTTTGAGGAGGTCCTCGCAGGCGTTCGCGACGTCTTTGAGCTGTCACCTCACGCTGACATCGCCATTAAGCGTCGTCAACGTCAGCGCGGCAAAGATCAGTACGATAAATTTGCTCAAAAAGGCGAACGCTTTGAGGTGCAGGAGGGCGCTGCAAGGGTATTGGTGAATCTGCACGATTATTTGGATACTGGCTTGTTTCTGGATCATCGGCCTTTGCGGTTGCGCATCGCGGAAGAGGCCCGCGGCAAGCATTTTCTTAATTTATATTGTTATACGGGGGTTGCAACGCTGCACGCGGCTCTGGGAGGAGCGCATACATCGACTAGCGTTGACCTCTCTAACACGTACCTGAATTGGTTTCGTGAGAATTTAGCCTTAAATGGACTGTCAGAGCGTCAGCATCGCGCTGTTCGCGCCGATTGCTTGTCATGGCTTGGTGAGTGCGATCGGGAGTTCGATTTGATCCTGCTTGATCCCCCCTCGTTCTCCAACTCTAAGTCTACAGATGTCAGTTTTGATGTTGCGCGCGATCAGTTGCCGCTGATTGATGCCACGATGGCAGTATTGGCTCGGAAGGGGGTGCTTTACTTCTCCAATAATAAGCGCGGTTTCGCGCTCGACCCAGATATCGTGGCGCGTTACCACGTCGAGGATATCTCTAAAGCAACCATTCCTGAAGACTTCAAACGGAAAGCTAAAATACACCAGTGTTGGAAGATTCAGCACCGGTGACGGGGTGTGCGTTGATGGTGTTTGCGGTGATGTAAGGTTCTGCCTCTGCCTCTGCCTCTGCCTCTGCCTGTACCTGTGCCGTTGTCTGTGCGATTGTCTGTGCGATTGTCTGTGAGTGCGCCTCGTAGCAAATGTTCTACACAGGGCGTGATTTTTCGTGGTGGCGGAGAGCCCCTCAGAATATTTCTAGATATGACTTTACATTAATACTATAACCTGCTGTTTTATATCAATTTAAAACAATCCATTAAAGCCCGTCTTTTTGCATCGCTAACTTACCCACAGGGTTTGTTCAATCGGTGGCTAAGTTAGTCCCCAAAGTTATTCACAGGGAGCCCGTGCGCAGTGAGTGGCAAAATGAATGGCAAAATGAGTGACTTTGTGTGGCCAAGTGCGAGTGTGTTCGAATGTGGGGGGTGCGCTCATAACGTTCCATCCGTAGGTCCCGAGCGATCCAGAAGCAGCACGTACCGTTTTGATGAAGTCGTT
>DAIRTN010000007.1:44299-51264 GCA_036803865.1 Luminiphilus sp. | reverse complement strand
CCTGCCAGTATTTACCTGCCAGCAACACACAGGCCCCACCCGTTAGGGGTCTGAGCACAATTTTCGTTAACCTATGGAGGCCGATGGTCATGGGGAAAACCCTCTACGATAAGCTGTGGGATGCCCACCTCGTTGAGCAGAGAGAGGACGGAACGGCGCTTATTTATATTGATCGTCAACTTTTGCACGAGGTCACATCGCCCCAAGCCTTCGAAGGGCTTCGCATTGCGGGGCGACAGCCTTGGCGCTTGAGCGCCAACATTGCAGTGCCAGACCATAACGTCTCGACACTGGCTGCCGAGCGCGCTGCGGGCTTGTCCGCGCTGACGGACGAAGTGTCTCGAATTCAGCTGCAGACCCTCGATGATAACTGCGCCGATTTTCAGATCCCTGAAATCCCGCTCGATGATGTTCGCCAAGGTATTGTGCATGTCATGGGTCCCGAGCAGGGTGCGACTCTCCCAGGCATGACCATTGTTTGCGGCGATTCACATACGTCTACTCACGGTGCCTTGGGCGCATTAGCGCACGGTATTGGTACCTCTGAGGTCGAGCACGTTTTAGCGACCGGATGTTTGATTCAGCGCAAGATGAAAAACATGCGAGTTCGTGTTGACGGCGTCTTAGGTGCTGGCGTTACCGCCAAAGATGTTGCGCTAGCCATTATTGGCGTGATTGGCACTGCGGGTGGCACCGGTCACGCTATTGAATTTGCGGGTTCTGCTATTAGAGGTTTGACCATGGAAGGGCGGATGACGCTCTGTAACATGGCTATTGAAGCCGGTGCGCGAGCCGGTCTTATAGCGGTAGATGACGTCACGCTTGCCTACATTAAAGACAAGCGCTACGCACCTCAGGGTGATCAGTGGCAGCAAGCTGAAGATTGGTGGCGTTCTTTGGAAAGCGATGCAGACGCCCACTTCGATGCAGATATTGCGCTTAGCGCCGATTCGATTGAGCCGCAGGTGACGTGGGGAACCTCGCCCGAGATGGTCACTTCGATCGGTGGTCGAGTGCCCACTCTGGAAGAGATGAGCAACGACTCGGAGCGGCGCAGTTTGGAGCGTGCGCTGGACTACATGGGCCTTGAGCCTGGTATGTCGATTGCAGATATCCGTCCCGATGTCATTTTTATCGGTTCGTGTACCAATTCCCGCATTGAAGATATGCGGGCTGCCGCTGCGATTGTCGCGGGCAAGAGAATCGCATCGAGTATTAAGCAGGCATTGGTGGTGCCCGGCTCAGGTGTTGTTAAGGCTCAAGCCGAACGCGAGGGTTTAGACAAGATTTTCATCGATGCGGGTATGGAGTGGCGTGAACCAGGCTGCTCAATGTGTTTGGCAATGAATGCTGACAAGCTCGCTCCGGGCGAGCGTTGCGCAAGTACCAGCAACCGAAACTTTGAAGGCAGACAAGGTTTCGGCGGCAGAACACATTTGGTGAGTCCTGCAATGGCTGCAGCCGCGGCTGTTGCTGGGCACTTTGTTGATGTGCGTGCAATCGAGGGACAAGCCTAATGGACGCTTTTACTATCCACGCGGGCGTGGTGGCGCCTATGGATCGGCCGAACGTTGATACCGATCTGATCATTCCTAAGCAATTTTTGAAATCCATTAAGCGCAGCGGGTTTGGCCCTAATCTGTTTGACGAGTTGCGCTATCTCGACGAGGGCAAGCCCGATTCGGATAACAGCCATAGACCCCTTAATCCAGAATTCCCCTTGAATGCGCCGCGCTACCAGGGTGCGTCTATATTGTTGGCTCGCGAGAATTTTGGCTGCGGCTCAAGCCGAGAGCACGCCCCTTGGGCGTTAGTTGATTACGGTTTCCGTTGTGTGATTGCTCCGAGCTTCGCAGATATTTTCCGCTCGAATTGCTTCAAGAATGGCCTTTTACCCATCGAGCTGTCTTCCGAACAGGTCAGTGAGCTCTTTGACGCTATGTACACCACTGAAGGCTTTAGTCTCACTATAGATCTTGAGCAGCAGTGCATTCGGCGTACTGATGGTGACGATATTGCTTTCGACGTCGACGGATTCCGTCGCGACTGCTTACTTAACGGGCTAGATGATATCGGGATTACCCTTAAAAGTGCCGATGCAATAAAGCGCTTTGAAGAGCAGCACCGCCAGCGTGCGCCATGGGTTTTTGATTTACTGGAGGTTTAATGAGCCATTCAATACTCCTGCTGCCGGGCGATGGCATCGGGCCCGAAGTAGTTCAGCAAGCTCGACGCGTCTTGGAACATGTGGCCGATAAGCACGGGCTGTCTATTGAGTTAACAGAAGGTGATCTTGGAGGCATTGCCATTGACCGACAGGGTGCAGCTTACCCCGACGCTACTCGAGCATTGGCTCGACAAGCAGATGCCATTTTGTTGGGTGCGGTGGGCGGCCCCAAATGGGACGGTCTGCCTCCCGCAGAGAGACCTGAGCGAGGCTTGTTGGCGATCCGCGCAGACCTCGATTTGTTTGCCAACCTCCGGCCGGCGATTTTGTTTCCACAGCTGGCTTCAGCCTCGAGTTTAAAGGCAGAGCTGGTTGCAGGGCTCGATATCTTGATCGTTCGCGAGCTGACTGGTGGCATTTACTTCGGTGAGCCTCGTGGTATTCGAGAGCGTGAAGATGGTGAGCGGGAAGGCTTCAATACTTATATTTATCGAGAGAGTGAAATTGAGCGCATTGCGGCGTTGGCATTTGAGTTGGCGGCGAAGCGAGGCGGTCGACTCACATCGGTAGATAAAGCCAATGTGCTTGAGGTCACGATGCTCTGGCGCGAAGTAGTCGATCGCGTGGCCAAGAATCATCCCGATGTGGCACTCGACCACATATATGTCGATAACGCGGCTATGCAGCTTGTTCGCGCGCCTAAGCAGTTCGACGTGTTGGTGACCGGCAATATATTTGGAGACATTCTCTCGGATACGGCTGCGATGTTAACCGGATCCATAGGTATGTTGCCCTCGGCCTCACTGAATGAGCAATCCAGAGGATTATACGAGCCCGTGCACGGATCGGCGCCGGATATTGCAGGGCAGGACAAAGCGAATCCACTCGCGACCATTTTATCGGTTGCCATGATGCTACGTTATTCACTGGATGCGCCTGCAGCAGCGGATGATATAGAAGCCGCCGTGTCTGCCGTGCTCGATGATGGGCTGCGGACAGGAGATATTGCTGAAGCGGGTGCCTCTATTGTTGGCACCGTAGAAATGGGTGGCGCGGTCATCGCGGCATTAAATTAGGTAAAACGAGAAGTGACAATGACGAAAGAAGTAGATGTTGCCGTTGTAGGCGCGACAGGTGCCGTGGGCGAGGCCATGTTGGAAATTCTTGAGCAGCGCAATTTTCCTATTCGGAATCTTTATCCGTTGGCTTCTTCCCGCTCGGCGGGTAAAACGATCCGATTTAACGGTAAGTCTCTAACAATTGAAGATCTTGCCGAGTTCGATTTCTCCAAGGCACAAATCGGTTTGTTCAGTGCCGGGGGGTCAGTGTCTGCTGAGTACGCACCGAAGGCTGCGGCGGCTGGGTGTATTGTTGTGGACAATACGTCACATTTTCGACGGGACGAAGATATCCCGCTCGTTGTACCTGAGGTTAATCCTCACGCTATTGCGGGTTACACACAGCGAGGCATTATTGCTAACCCCAACTGTTCGACGATACAAATGTTGGTGGCGCTCAAGCCTATTCGCGATGCGGTAGGTATCGAGCGCATCAATGTCGCGACCTATCAAGCGGTGAGTGGCACGGGAAAAGAAGCTATTGAGGAGCTCGCTAAGCAAACGGCGCAGCTGCTCAATGGGAAAGAAGCTAACGTTGAAGTGTATCCAAAACGGATCGCGTTTAACGTGCTGCCACACATCGACACGTTCCAAGACAACGGCTACACCCGTGAAGAAATGAAAATGGTCTGGGAAACGCAGAAGATTTTCGAAGACGACAGCATTCAAGTGAATCCTACTTGCGTGAGGGTTCCCGTGTTCTTTGGCCACTCTGAAGCGGTTCATATTGAGACCCGTGACAAGATTACAGCTGAGCAAGCGCGCGAACTTTTGAGCGCAGCGCCAGGCGTGACGGTCATGGATGATTGTGCCGAGGGGGTCTATCCGACGCCAGCAACGGAGTCGAGCGGGCAGGATCCCGTTTTTGTAGGTCGCATTCGTGAGGATATCTCCCACCCTCGCGGTCTCAACTTATGGGTTGTTGCCGATAATGTGCGTAAAGGCGCCGCGCTTAACAGTGTTCAAATCGCGGAACTTTTGGTGGCGGATTACATATAAGTACTCTTGCCACTATCCGAGATAGGTTGAATAGTGGTAAAACAAAAGTGTTGAGACATTAATGAGTCTCGCAGTGCCGCTAGCCGGCGCTGTCGCGGCATTTGCGATTCTCGATGTTTTGCGATTCTCGATGTAAGGCGCGCCGAATTGCAGGTAAGCGTACTCATGAAAGATGGAAGACAAGTGGGGATCCAATGAGACCGTTGACGCGAACAACACTTTTCGCAGCACTACTGCCTTTGTTCTCTCCGTTGACGTGGGGGTTGGGGCTTGGTGAGATCACCATGAAATCTCATCTCAACGAGCCCTTGCAAGCAGAGATTGAGCTGCTTGACGTTAAGAATTTAACGTCTGATGACATTAAAATCAGGCTTGCTACGCAGCAAGACTTTGACCTTATCGGGGTTGATCGAGCCTATTTTCTGACGAATATTACGTTCAATATCGTTGTTTCAGGTGAAGACAGTAGGATCATCTTAACCACAGATCAACCACTGCTAGAGCCTTTCCTCGATTTTTTGGTAGAGACTCGCTGGCCCGCAGGCCGTTTATTGCGAAGCTACACTGTATTAGTCGATTTGCCTGAGCGCGCTTCAGCTGAGCGAGTTTCCTCTTATGCGCAGATTGCAGCGAGCAAGAGTGAACCCCAAGATGCTGCGGAAGACGATGAGCCCGCACAGTTAGTACCAGCGCCGACACCACCTTCTCAGCGCCGCCCAGCACGAAGCTACGACAAAAACGCTGAGGGCCAGCCGCGGGCTGGTGGGCAGTATTTGGTGCAGGCTCGTGACACATTGTGGGAGATTGCTGCATCGGCTCGGCCCGAGAATGCGACTCTTGAGCAGACCATGATTGCTACCGCAGCGATGAATGGAGACGCATTCGTGGGCGGCAATATCAATGGTCTAAAGGCCGGTTACGTTCTGCAGCTGCCTTCTGATGATGAAATTCTGACGACTAAAAGTGAAGCGAGACAACGCGTTGTCGAGCAAAACCAGGATTGGGCTGCAGGTATTCGTCGGTCACCCGCTTTGCGCGTGGTAGCCGATAATGAATTTGAGGACCTGTCCTCTGAAAGCGATGCAGAAGCCCGGTATGCACAAGGTGGTTCATCCAGCTCAGCGGATAGAGAATCCGAGGACGATGCGTCGCGCTCAGATGCGAGTGCGCCGACAGAGCTCGCCAGTGCCCAGATGTCTGCTAGTGGTGCAGCAAGTGAAGTAGAGAATGTTATAGATAGTGATGTCGAGAGTGATGCTGAGAGCGCCGATACCGCGGGCATACGCGCCAATCTCGACCTCGCTGCGATTGAAGCTCGGCTTTCACGTTTGTCAGAGCAAGTCACTGACCTAAGGCAGCTCGTTACCGTAAAGGATGAACAAATAGCGGCGCTACAAGCACAGATCGAACAAAAAGAGTATATGGCTGCGCAGGCAGCTCAGAAAGAGTCAGAGCGCTCAAGCATGAATGAGCTAGCAGGCTTGCCGTGGTGGGTGTTTGCATTCGGTGGCGTACTATTGATTTCTGTGGCGGGTGTATTGTTCGCTCGGCGGGGAACAAAGCTTACCGTGCCAACCGGCGTTAGTGCGCCTTTAACCGTGCCCGCTGCGCCGGCAGAGCCGATTCAGCCTCTCAAAGCCGACTTGCCCAGGGAGGTCACGGCTTCCAGTGCGAGTGAATCGCAGAATGGAGAACGCGGATACGGTAAAGATCTGCATAATGACTACCTAGAAGAGACAGTCATTGCAGACGCGCTTGCTGAAGCCGATATTTATGTTGCTTACGGACGTTACCAGCAAGCGCTGGACTTACTCGAGCGAGCCTCGAAAGCAGACCCGACGAGCCCAGCGCCTTACTTGAAGCGCATAAAGATTTATTTGCAGCACGACCGTCGAGCTGAGGCCGAAGCGCTCGTGAAGACGATTGAACAAACTCACGATACGGAAGCCGTTCAACAAGCTCTCGCTTTGCTCGATCACAATGTCCCCAGTACGAGTGGCATCGACTTAGGTGAGTTGGCTGATGAAACGAGGGGTGTTGAAACTAGCGGTCCTATGAAAGCTGGCTTTACGGCGGACCGTGCAGTGTCACCCCTAACGTCCACTGAAGCTTCGGCAATGGCGGATTCTGGCTTAGAGCCGGTAGAATTTGACCTTGTTGATGAGCAACCCCATGATCTTGTGACCCCCGATCTCAGCGCTCTAGCTAATTCACATGAGCAGGATCGGCATGTAGACCAGGCATTAGATCTGGAACTCGGCATCGATACGTCAGCGGATGTCGCTGCTGAAACTCCGCGCGAACCCGAGGACAATGCATCTACTGACACTCAGTTGGGTGCAGACTGGGGGGATCTGGGCGATGTAAACCTAACGATAGATGATAATGCTCTGCCACCTGAGTTAGCGGCTGTCTTAGGTATGGACACGCCCCCGCCCTTTGAGGAGCCCGATGACGATAGTGAGTTAGGCTTGATCTATGCATCCGACACTAACCCTATTGAAACGAAGCTCGACCTTGCACGCGCCTATATCGACATGGGTGATGAAGAGGGTGCTCGGCCTGTGCTCGAAGAGGTCATTAATGAAGGTGACCTTCAGCAGCAAGCCGAAGCTAGAGAATTGTTGCTGCGCATTGAGTGAAAGTGGCTAAACAGCAAAAGATAGCCGGGCAACAAAAGA
>DAIRTN010000007.1:21916-44199 GCA_036803865.1 Luminiphilus sp. | reverse complement strand
CAAAAGATAGCCGGGCAACAAAAGACAGCCGGGCAACAATTAGATGCGAGCTGTTTGGTCAAAGGTACGCGTGTCGCCCTTCGTATTGAGTATGATGGGTCTGCGTTTCACGGCTGGCAGGCGCAGCCGCATTTACAATGTGCGACCGTTCAGGAAACCCTTGAGCAAGCGTTATCACAAATAGGCAATAAACCGATTAGAACCCATTGTGCGGGACGTACCGATACGGGCGTTCATGGCTACGGGCAAATTGTGCATTTCGATGACGCGGCTGGCAGGAGTCCTAAAGCGTGGGTCATGGGAACAAACAGCTTGTTGCCAAGCAGTGTGCGTGTTCATTGGGCAGTCCCCGTGGTGCCAGATTTTCATGCGCGATTTTCCGCCTATGCACGACGCTATCGCTATGTGATTGCGAATACAGCAATCCGACCTGCACACTTAGATGGCAAGGTAAGTTGCTTCCGCCGACCATTGGATGTGGAGCGCATGACTGATGCTGCGCAAGCACTGATCGGAGAACATGATTTCAGCGCATTTCGCGCCGCACACTGTCAGGCGAACTCGCCAAAGCGTGAAATTCTGCAGCTTTCCGTTAGCCGTTGGGGCGACTTTGTTATTGTGGACATCATGGCAAACGCATTTCTGCATCACATGGTGCGAAACATAGTGGGTAGTTTGCAAATGATCGGTGCGGGCCTCCGGCCGGTAGGGTGGTTGCAGGAGCTGCTGTTGGGTCGAGATCGTGCCGCCGCCGCCGATACGGCATCGGGCGCCGGGCTGTACTTGGTTGCGGTTTATTACCCCGAGCGATTTGAATTACCTCCGATACCTGAAGGTCCCGCTTTTTTGTCGGGCAAAATCTAGTAGCACAGTCGTTGTCAGCCCTTTCTCTCTGCTATAATCACGTCCGTTTATTTACTTATCTGTAGGTGCACTCAGTGCAGGTCAAAGTTTGCGGTATCACACGCTCTGAAGATGCTAGCGCGGCGAGCCTGTTAGGCGTAGATGCCATCGGATTGGTTTTTTGGGCTCAAAGCAAGCGGGCTGTTACTATCGACAAAGCCAGGCCGATCTGTGAGGCAATATCGCCGTTTACAACGATTACCGCGCTATTCGTGAGTGCCACGGAAGCTGAGGTTGAGTCAGTGTTGGCATCGTTACCTATCAACCTATTACAATTTCACGGTGACGAGACGCCGGCGTTTTGTGAGCAGTGGTCGGTGCCCTATATTAGGGCGTTACGTGCCGAACCAGGCGTCGATCTCATTTCAGAGGCTAGTCGTTATCCCGGTGCCCGAGCCTTTCTTGTCGATGCGGTTCACAACGGACAGTTTGGTGGTACCGGAGCGCAATTTGACTGGCGTTCGCTACCGCAGACATTTAATCGGCCGCTCGTTTTGGCGGGAGGCCTTAATCCCGCTAATGTAGCGGAAGGTATTCGCCAGGTTAAACCGGTGGCTGTGGATGTCAGCAGCGGCGTCGAGTCTTCTCCAGGTGTCAAAGATCACAACGAAATGCGACGATTTATTGAAGCCGCACGTGCGGCGATAAAAGGGTAATAAGATGACAGCTAAGCATGATCCTGCACTCTATGCGAGCGTACCTGATGAGCACGGTCGTTTTGGCCAGTTTGGCGGTAAGTTTGTCGCTGAGACATTGATGTCTGCGCTTGCGGACCTTGAAGATCTTTATCGACGCCTCGCGAACGACGCGGAGTTTCAGCGCGAGTTCGATGAGGATCTAGCACATTATGTGGGGCGACCTTCGCCGCTTTACGAGGCGGCCCGTATGTCTGACCACATTGGTGGCGCGCGTATTTTTTTAAAGCGTGAGGACTTGAATCATACGGGTGCTCACAAGGTTAACAACACTATTGGGCAGGCATTACTTGCCAAGCATATGGGTAAGAAGCGAGTTATTGCTGAAACCGGGGCCGGGCAGCATGGCGTCGCGAGTGCGACGGTAGCAGCGCGCTTAGGCTTAGAGTGCCATGTATTCATGGGCGAAGAAGACGTTCAGCGGCAATCACTCAACGTTTACCGAATGAAGTTGTTGGGCGCAGAAGTTATTCCGGTAACGTCCGGTTCTCGAACGTTGAAAGATGCCATGAATGAAGCGATGCGCGACTGGGTGACCAATGTCGATGACACTTTTTACATTATTGGTACGGTTGCAGGTCCGCACCCTTACCCGATGCTAGTGCGTGATTTCCAGAGCGTTATTGGCCGTGAGGCGCGACATCAATCGTTAGCGATGACGGGTAAGTTGCCTGACGCGCTGGTTGCTTGCGTGGGCGGTGGATCCAATGCGATTGGGCTATTCCATCCGTTTTTGGGGGATGAATCGGTTGCTATGTACGGCGTGGAGGCTGGGGGTCACGGTGTCGAAACCGGTGAGCATGCGGCGCCCCTGTCAGCGGGCACGCCCGGTATATTGCATGGTAATCGGACGTATTTGATGCAAGATGAAAATGGTCAAATCTCACACACGCATTCTGTCTCTGCAGGACTAGATTACCCTGGGGTAGGTCCAGAACACTCTTGGTTAAAGGATATCGGCCGGGTGAATTATGTTGCAGCTAACGATGATGAAGCACTCGCTGCTTTCCATCGGTGGACTCGCATGGAAGGGGTTATGCCTGCTTTAGAGACTGCCCACGCCCTCGCATATGCGGAGAAATTGGCAGCTCAAATGACGCCGGATCAGCACATCATTGTTAATCTATCGGGCCGAGGCGATAAAGATATTCTCACTGTAGCAGCCCTCGAAGGCATTAACGTTTAAGGAAAATTTGTGAGTCGCTTACAAACACGTTACGACGCTTTGCGGACTGCGGGTCAAAAGGCCGTAGTTCCCTACATTGTTGCAGGTGACCCTTCGGTCAGTGCAACAGTACCTTTGATGCATCGATTAGTCGCTGCTGGCGCCGATGTTCTCGAACTCGGCGTGCCATTTTCAGATCCCATGTCTGAGGGCCCAGTGATTCAGCTGGGTCACGAGCGAGCGCTTGAAAATGGCGTGTCCTTGCGTGATGTATTGGCCATGGTAAGTGCCTTTAGAGAGCAAGACACTGAAACGCCTGTCGTCGTGATGGGCTACGCCAACCCCGTTGAACGGATGGGTCATGAGGCATTTGCGAACGCCTGTGCAAGCGCAGGCGTCGACGGTGTGATTACCGTTGACTTACCTCCCGAGGAGGTTAGCGGGCTCAATGAGCATTTAATACGTGTTGGTATCGACAATATTTTCTTGATATCGCCTACGACGCCCAACGAGCGTATTGCAACGATTGTTAGCGGTGCGAGTGGCTTCATCTACTATGTGGCTGTCAAGGGTGTTACTGGCGCAGGTAATCTCGATGTGGCTGATGTAAGACACCACCTAGACTTGATACGTGCGGTGTCGTCGCTTCCCGTGGCGGTAGGCTTTGGCATTAAAGATGCGGCGTCTGCATCGAATGTGGCTGCCATTGCTGACGGTGTCGTGGTGGGCAGTGCGCTCATTGATACGATTGCCCAGGGTATTGCGAACGGTGACACGGAAGCCGCAGCTATCGACAGAGCGGTTGCGCTACTAACCGATATCCGCACAGGCGTTAATAAGGTAGCTTCCGCACCCTGAGCTTGAGCAGGTATAATTCGTACTGACCACTGACGGAGTTGGCTATGAGCTGGATTGATAAAATTCTGCCCTCGGGTGTACGAAAGGACGACACGGCCAAACGCGCAAGTGTCCCAGAGGGACTGTGGAAGAAGTGCATTAAGTGTGATTCAGTGCTTTATAGGCCTGACTTGGAGCGCAATCAAGACGTGTGCCCTAAGTGTGATCACCATATGCGCATCGGTGCTCGCCAGCGCCTTGATTTCTTCTTAGACAAAGATGATCGGGAAGAGCTTTTTGCCGATCTAGAACCCGTCGATCGTCTCAAGTTTAAAGATAAGCGCAAATACCGGGATCGGTTAACTGCCGCGCAAAAAAGCACGGGCGAGAAAGATGCTCTGATTGCAATGCGGGGTAAGCTTAAGGGTGCGGATTTAGTTACCGTAGCCTTCGAATTTAATTTCCACGGTGGCTCAATGGGTTATGCGGTCGGTGAGAAATTTACCCGCGCAGCTACGCTCGCTTTGGAACATCGAATTCCTTTTGTTTGTTTCTCCGCCTCGGGTGGCGCTAGGATGCAAGAGGCGCTGATATCGCTTATGCAGATGGCCAAGACATCTGCTGTTATCGAGCGCTTAAAAATACAGGGTATTCCTTATATCTCAGTAATGACTGATCCTATTTATGGCGGGGTTTCTGCTTCGCTCGCGCTGCTGGGCGATATTAATATCGCGGAGCCCGATGCCCGGGCGGGCTTTGCCGGGCCTAATATCATCGAGCAGACCATCCGTCAGAAATTGCCCAAGGGCTTTCAGCGTAGCGAGTTTTTACTGGAGCATGGTGCAATCGATATGATTGTTCCCAGAGCAGAAATGCGTGACACGATTGGCAGTTTGCTGTCGAAGTTCGCAGGCTCGCCTACTGCCAGGGAAGGGGTTCAGGACGAGGATATGGCTTTGGCCGAGGACTTAGAAGGCGCTGACGCTAACACTGATGACTGAACCCGTCCTAGCAGCTTGGCTCGCTCAACTTGAAAAGCAGCATCCAAAATCTATTGATCTGGGTCTCGAGCGTGTTCGTGCAGTCGCAAACCACCTCGATCTTCTCAACCCTTCGTATAAGACAATTACGGTAGCTGGTACCAATGGCAAAGGCAGCTGTGTTGCCGCGCTGGATCAGCTGTTACGCGATCAAGGTTTATCTGTTGGCGTGTACACGTCGCCACATTTGCGGCGTTATAACGAGCGTATCGTTATTGATGGGGAGCCTGCGAGCGATAACGACATCGTTATGGCGTTTTCAGCAATAGAAAAGGCATCCGTTGAGGTAGACGTATCTCTCAGTTATTTTGAGTACGCGACGTTAGCGGGGCTCTGGTTGTTCAAGCGGGCTGGTGTGTCTTGGCAAATCCTTGAGGTTGGTTTAGGTGGACGCCTCGACGCTGTGAATATTATCGACGCTGATGCGTGCGTGGTTACCAGTATTGGTCTCGATCACACCGAATGGCTGGGTGACAGTCGAGATTTAATCGCGATCGAAAAAGCGGGGGTGGCACGACGGGCGCGACCAGCAGTCATTGCAGAGAGCGATGTGCCAGAGACGCTCAGAGCCACGCTTGATACCTTGGATGCTAGGGTTTACCAAGTTGGCCGTGAATGGCAACTCCATGACAAGCAGCTCACATTGCCGTCCGGCTTAACGCTCCCACTGGTGCTCCCGAAGGGGCTACAGCCTCAAAATGTGGCCGCTGCCGCTGTGGTGTTAGACGTTCTTGGTGTCGATCAAGAGGCATCTGCGATAAGAGCATCCCTAAGCACCGTCAAGGTCGCGGGTCGACAGCAACAGTTGAAATGGTGTGATCGCGATGTGTGGTGCGATGTTGCGCACAATCGAGAATCGGTAAAAGCGCTTGTCGCTGCACTCGACGTCGATCCCTCTCAGGGCGCGTGTCATGCAGTGTTTGCAGGCATGTCGGATAAGCCGCTTCTTGATATGATCAACCTTATGTCATCTCACGTGAATTACTGGCATTTACCCCCCTTATCCGGTCTCGCGCGAGCAGCAGATCCCGAGGCGGTTGCGGCGTTGATAGGCGACCAGCGGTGTAAGTGCTACGACTCCATGGAGAATCTATCGTCCCACCTGCTTGACGCTACAGACGCTGGTGATCGTATCGTCGTATTTGGTTCGTTTGTCACCGTCGGGGCGTTGCTCGCTCAGTTTGATCAGCGACCGTGCCCTGTAACTTCACCATTGAATCTTGGAGCCAACGTTCAATGACACCTATTATTAAGCAGCGGCTTGTGGGAGCAGCAGTGCTTGCGGCATTGGCGATAGTATTTTGGCCGATTATATTTGTGCAGCCCACGGTTGATCAGCCTCTGCGCTTAAGCCAGGCGGCAACACCTCCCCAAATTGACGAAGCGCCATTGACAAGCCCCCAATCCTCGCGGGCTGATATTGAGCCCGTTTATGTTGCCCCGGCCGTTGATCCCGAGCAGCAAGCTAATGCTGATCTTGCTACAGCTCTCGCTGATGATAACGGCTTAGAAGCGACGCTGAGTGGCGGGATATCCAATTTACCGAGTGCTAAAGAGATCGATCCTGCGGTAACGCGAAATGAATCTCCGAAGCCTGTGAAACTCGATACTGCCGGTTTTGTCGAGAGCTGGGTGTTACAAGTGGCTGCCGTTAAGGACAGGGAGCGAGCCCTCAAGCTGGTTGCCGCCCTCCAGGCCAAAGGCTACGAAGCATTCACTCGAGAGGTTATTCGCAGTAAAGAGGCGTTGTGGCGAGTTCAGATTGGTCCTAAGCTTGAGCGAGCGAAATTGGTGAGTATCAAGGCACGCATTGATCAATCCTTTGGCGTCAACGCTGCGATTCTGCGCTACGAGCAATAAATATTATGGACGAGCCAATTAACACGTTAACCGGCACCCTTGAGCATTTTAATGGTCTTGATTGGGTGATTGTGGCGGCGGTATCTGTCTCTTTACTGGTGGGCATCATGCGCGGCTTTGCCCGGGAGGCGTTATCGCTACTCGGTTGGATTAGTGCATTTGTCGGTGCCAATGTGCTTGCTAAGCCCCTCGCTGAGTCCCTCATTACGATCAGCGACAGTCCGACACTCAGGTATTTAGTGGGTTGGGGCTTGGTGTTTATCGGTGTTCTTGCGATTTTTAGTGTCGTGGGCAGTCTACTGGCGAAGCAATTACGACAGCCGGGGTTTAACCTTGGCAATCGCTTGCTTGGTGGCGTGTTCGGTTTGTTTCGGGGTCTCGTGATCATGATGGTGGTCACTTTGATGCTCAAAGGGATGTTGCCAGACACTGAGGAGGATTGGTTAAACGATGCGAAATTGATGCCCATGCTCGATGAAATGGCTGACTGGTTCAGCGAAAATTTTGATGATCTTCTCGAAGCTAAGCCGGTCGAAACGATTGGTGAGAGTCTCGAGTCCCAAGAGATGCTTTAAGGCGGGAGTACGCCCATGTGTGGCCTGGTCGGTATTGTTGGAAATGCAGAAGTCGCTGCGGATATCTATGACGCGCTGACGATGCTGCAGCATCGTGGTCAGGACGCAGCGGGGATTATGACGTTTAAAGACGGTAAGTTTCTTCAGCGTAAAGGTGAGGGGCTTGTTCGCGACGTGTTTCGAACTCAGCATATGTCACAACTATTGGGTAATTTTGGTATCGGGCACGTTCGTTACCCCACCCAGGGAAGTTCAGGTACGGCCCTCGCTCAACCGTTCTATGTCAATTCTCCCTACGGCATAGCGCTCGCGCACAACGGCAACCTGACGAACGCTAATAAACTTACTGCTGAGCTATTTCGCAGTGATCTCCGCCATCTCAACACCGATTCAGATTCGGAGGTGCTGCTCAATGTCTTTGCGCATGAATTACAGCGTCTGGGGAAATTGGTGCCTGAGCCCGAGGATATTTTTTCTGCTGTGGAGGCAGTTCACACACGATGTGAAGGTGGTTATGCCGCGGTCGCTATGATTGCCGACCATGGTGTCGTTGCCTTTCGCGATCCCAATGGGATCCGTCCATTAGTGATAGGCATTCGCCAAGGGAAGCACGGTGGGGACGAGTACATGGTCGCCTCAGAAAGTGTTGCCCTCGATGTATTGGGCTTTAAATTGCTGGGTGATGTTGCGCCAGGGGAAGGGGTATACATCAATCCGAATGGAGCGCTTATCCGTCGTCAATGTGCAAAAGAGCCGCGATTGATGCCGTGTATTTTTGAGCATGTTTATTTTGCCCGCCCTGACTCAATGATGGATGGCATATCGGTTTACAAAACGCGTATGCGCCAGGGAGAGCGCCTCGCGCGTAAGATTCTACGCGAGCGCCCAGATCATGACATCGACGTGGTTATTCCTATTCCGGACACCAGCCGGGTAGCCGGCCAGTCGCTCGCCCACGAGTTGGGGGTGAAGTTTCGTGAAGGCTTTATGAAGAATCGCTACATTGGCAGGACTTTTATTATGCCGGGCCAGGATGAGCGACGAAAATCAGTGCGTCAGAAGCTCAATCCAGTGCCACTCGAGTTCAAAGATAAAACGGTTTTATTGGTTGATGACTCTATTGTTCGCGGCACTACCTGTGGACAAATTATTCAAATGGCACGCGACTCAGGTGCGCGTAAGGTCTACTTTGCCTCCGCAGCGCCTCCTGTTCGTTACCCTAATGTATACGGCATCGATATGCCGGCTGCCAGCGAGCTGATTGCCCATGGTCGTGAGGTTCAAGAAATTTGCGAGCTGATAGGTGCCGATTGGATGGTCTATCAAGACTTAGAAGATTTGTTTGAATGCTCCCGAGAAGGTAACGAGGGTATTGATGGCTTTGAGTCGTCGGTCTTCGATGGTAAGTACTCCGCGGGAACTATTGATCAAGCGTATTTGCGTAGTATTGAAGCTGCACGTTCAGAGGGTTCAGCCTTGCGGCTTGCCGTTGCCCAAGATGGCGGAGTAGTGGGCTTACACAATGACAATTAAGGACAGACTGTGACTCAAGATCGCGGACAGTGGTTAGACGATGCGCATCCCGAAACGAAAGCGGTTCGGGCAGGTATCTCTCGTTCTGCTGAAGGCGAGCATAGCGAACCTATCTACACGACATCGAGCTATATTTTTGAATCAGCTGAGGACGCGGCTGCCCGCTTTTCGGGTGATGCTGACGCAAAAGGCAGCAATGTTTATTCGCGCTATACCAACCCTACAGTCCGAAGTTTTGCAGAACGGCTCGCGGCGCTTGAAGGAGCAGAGGCGGCAGAGGCCACCGCGTCAGGGATGGCAGCAATCATGTCGGTGTGCATGGCGTTTCTGCGGGCTGGCGACCACGTTATTTGCTCCAGAGACGTGTTTGGCAGTACTTTTGGGCTATTTGAAAAGTATTTTGTGAAGTTTGGCATCGATGTCACCTTTGTTCCATTGCGAGACATCAGCGCATGGCGTCAGGCAATAAAGCCCACAACCCGGTTGCTTTATTGCGAGACACCATCCAACCCTTTGTGTGAAGTGGCAGATATAGCAAGCCTTGGATCCGTGGCACGAGATGCTGGCGCGCGCTTAGTTGTCGACAATTGTTTTTGTACGCCAGCGCTTCAACGTCCACTGGAACTCGGTGCGGATATGGTTATTCACTCCGCAACCAAATACCTCGATGGGCAGGGGCGTGTTCTCGGGGGCGCGGTCGTAGGCACCGAAGCGGATATGAGTGAAGTGAATGCTTTTTTGCGGACCTGCGGGCCGACGATGAGCCCCTTTAACGCGTGGATATTTTTAAAGGGACTGGAAACGTTGTCGCTGCGAATGCGGGCGCATTCAGAGAATGCTCAGACCCTCGCTCAGTGGTTACAAACCCAGCCGCAGGTTCGCAAAGTCAATTATTCTGGGTTGCCGACACATCCCGGTCACGAACTTGCTTGTCGTCAGCAGTCACATTTTGGTGGTGTGCTGTCATTCGAGCTTGACGGTGGTACTGCTGAAGCATGGCAGTTTATTAACGCTACTGAGCTTATGTCGCTAACAGCGAACCTAGGTGATGCTAAAACTACGATTGTTCACCCGGCGACTACCACGCATGGACGGCTATCGAGCGAGCAGCGGATTGACGCTGGAATTAGCGACGGGCTTATCCGCATTGCTGTTGGGCTAGAGCACATCGAGGATATTCAGCGGGACTGTGAGCGCGGGTTTAGAGCGCTCGCATCCACCGTTTAGCTATAGCTACCCAAGGGCGGTCGCCGTGAATGCGCTAATCGACAGAACAATTGCAAATATAGGCGACGTGCTACTTGGCAAAGAACTAGAGGTCCGCCAAGCGCTGTGCTGCATGTTGGCTGGCGGGCATTTACTGCTGGAAGATTTGCCTGGAATGGGTAAAACCACGTTGGCACATGCGCTAGCTACTACGCTAGGGATGAGTTTCGGGCGAGTGCAGTTCACTTCGGACTTGTTGCCGTCGGATATTCTTGGCGTATCAATCTTTAATAGCGAAAGTGCGCAGTTTGATTTTCAACCTGGCCCAATCTTCAACCAAGTTTTATTGGCGGACGAAATCAATCGTGCAACGCCGCGGACCCAAAGTGCCTTGCTTGAGGCAATGGCTGAATCACAGGTCAGTATTGATGGTGAAACACGGCCATTACCGAGCCCATTTTTCGTGATTGCGACTCAGAATCCCATACACCAATCGGGCACCTACGCACTGCCTGAATCACAACTCGATCGTTTTCTAATGCGCTTAAGCTTGGGTTATCCCAACGCGCAGGCAGAGCGGCAATTGCTGTTACGCGGTGAGCAGCGTGGCAACGTGTCACTCCCCGCCAGTATGTCTGCTGATGAGTTGACCGCGATCCGCGCAGCCGTTGCTGAAGTGACTTTGTCAGACAGTCTTCTCGCATACATTCAGCGCTTGACCGCATTTACGCGCAACGCTCCCGAGTTCGCCATGGGTCTTTCGCCACGCGGTGCGCTGGCTCTTGTCGCTGCCGCGCGCACATGGGCAATGATGACAGGACGTCACTATGTAGTCCCTGATGACGTGCAAGCCGTTATTGAGCCGGTCGTCGCACATCGCCTGGTGCCCAGCGCGGGTTACGCGGGAGACGGTGCGGCATTAGTAGCAATGATGCAGCGCAGTGTTGATGTGATTCCCGATTGAAGGATTCGGTGTGGGCATAAGAGAGCGCCTTAATCGAATAACGCTGCGCTGGCTTAGTCGCCGATTACCTCCAGCGCGAAGCATTACTCTCGAGCAGCGGCGGCTGTTCATCTTCCCTACCGGCGCGGGTTTCTTATTCATCCTTACCTTGTTCATTATGTTGCTCACGGCGATCAACTATCAGAACAATATGACGTATGGATTGACCTTTTGGTTAGCCATGCTCTTTATTGTTGCAGTGCATTACACCCACGGTAATTTAATGGGTCTTACCATTACTGCCGTATCTGCAGAGCCGGTTTTTCCCGGACAGCAATCAGGATTCACCTTCCGTTTAAAAGCGGGTGGAAAACGATCAGGACACTACACGGTGTATTTAGAATGGCCTGATGCGCAACAGGTCGTCGATGTGTCGGTAGGGCAGGACACGACGATTACGTTGTATCAAACCGTAGCTGGGCGAGGGTGGTTTCACCCGCCTAGGCTGCGTATTGAGTCGGTCTACCCACTAGGTTTGTTACGCTGCTGGAGCTATGCTCAGCTCGATGTACAGGCGTTGGTTTACCCCAAGCCTCTACCGGCATCAGACACCCCATTACCACGGAATGACGACGGCGTTGGGGGTGTTAGTGATATGCGAGGGCTGGATGATCTGGCAGGCTTTCGTGCCTATCGCGCGGGGGATTCTCCGCGGCACATTGATTGGCGTGCTTTGGCACGCGGCCAAACGCTGCAAACACGCCTTTATAGTGTGCCGAGCAGCGAGGAACACTGGCTAGACTGGGAAGACTTCGATACCGGCAGCGTTGAGCAGCGTTTATCTTGGCTTTGCTGGCGGGCTTTACGACTTGATGCGAGCGGCGATAAATTCGGATTGCGCCTTCCTGGTAAGGAGATTCCTCAATCGTCGGGTGATCGGCATCGCGAGCAGGTTCTGCGTGAGCTGTCTCTTTACGGCATCACCGGCCATAGTGGCGAGGTGGTCTCGTGAATACTGGCGCAGCGTTGCCGAGGCATGCGCTCTGGTGGCTAATCGGCTGTCAGTTCTATGTGATCCTCCCTCATTTAACCCGCGTGCCGCTTTGGGTGCTTGCTATTTACCTCGGCGCTGCCCTTTGGCGCTTACAGATGCATCGTGAGCGAGTGCTCATGCCACCGAGGTGGCTACGTCTTTTACTCGGTCTAGCTGCTGGCGGTGCGGTTATCGCGAGCTACCAAACGCTCATTGGCTTAGATCCTATGGTGGCGCTGCTATTAGTGGCTTCAGCCTTAAAATTAATCGAGTCGGTTCGTGCCAAAGACGGTTACGTTCTTGTGTCGCTCGGATTTTTTATAATGACAACGCAATTTCTGTATAACCAAGAACTGCCGGTCGCCCTCTATAGCGTCGTCGGTACCCTACTGCTGGTGGTTAGTCTCATAGCACTTAATCAACGCCCCTCGGCAAGCATCAGTCGGCGTGAGCCTCTCCTCGCGTTACGTATGCTGGGTTTGGCGATTCCGATGATGATCGTGCTGTTCTTGTTGTTTCCGCGTATTGCCCCGTTATGGAGCGTGCCGTCTAAGAATACGCAAGCTACGACAGGTATGAGTGGTGTACTGCGCCCGGGTGACGTTACTCGCTTAGGTCGGTCTGCTGAGGTTGCGTTTCGTGTGCAGTTTGAAGACCAGATTCCTCCTCAGCGCGAGTTGTACTGGCGCGGTATGGTGCTTAATCAGTTTGCGGATGGGGCGTGGCGCACTCTTGGTTGGAGTGATCACCCCGCGACCGAGCGAAAGCTCGATAAGCCGATAGCCGTAGGTGATTCTTTAAAGTACCGCATTATCATTGAACCGACTATGAGCCATTGGCTCTATGCCATGCCTTATGCACAGAGCCCAACGGCGGGTGTATTTGAAGCCTGGGATTTTCGTCTCGCAGTGAGAAAACCGCTGGAGAGTACGTTTGCATACGATGTGGTGACGTGGCCTGAATCGTCACTACAGCCTGAATTGTCGCCTTGGCGCCGTGAAACAGAGCTTGCGTTACCTGGCAATCTAAATCCGCTGACACGTGAGTGGGTAGAGCGACAGGTCAACGCTGTGGGTAATGGGCCGGAGTTGATTGCGCGCGTGCTCAGCTATTTTCGTGAACAACCGTTTTATTACACGCTACAGCCCCCAAAGATTGACGACGATGACTTTGTTGATCAGTTTATCTTCCAAAGTCTGCGCGGATTTTGTGAACACTATGCTTACAGTTTTGTCGTCATGATGCGTATGGCAGGCATTCCTGCTCGTATTATCGGTGGCTATCAAGGCGGAGAGCTGAACACGCTCAACAACACACTTATCGTTCGCCAGTTCGATGCTCACGCCTGGGCGGAGGTGTGGCTCGACGATCAAGGGTGGGTGCGCGTCGATCCTACGGCGGCGGTAGCCCCCGAACGTGTCGAACAAGGTCTCGAAGAGGCTCTTCGAGGGCAGGAGGGTTTTCTTGCAGACTCTCTTTTATCGGCCTATCGGTTTCGCGGTGTCAGTATGGTGAATTGGCTTCGCCTGCGTTATGACGCCGCTGCTTGGCAGTGGCAGAGTTTTATTGTCGGTTTTAACGGCGATGAGCAAGTCGAGCTACTTGAATCATGGTTCGGGGAAATCAAAGTGAGTTGGTTTGTTGCCGTGCTGCTTGGGAGTTGGGCTGTGGTGTTGGCACCGCTCATCTGGTGGATGAACAGGAGTCGCAGCAGCAGTGAGAGACTCCTCGTCGAAGAACAATTCGCAGCGCTGTGTCGCGCATTGGCGCGCCGTGGCATTGAGCGCGCTGTCGGTGAATCGGCTATCAGTTTATTGGTCCGTGCAGAATCCGAACTACCTGCTGGAGATCCTCAGCTCATCACGCTGCGACGGCTTATCGTCGAGCTCTACACACCCATTAATTCGTCAGTCGAATGACCCCATAAGCCACAGTGAATAAAACCAGTGACGCGATGCCGATCAGGCTCCATCGATACATCGTTTTACTCGGTCGCTTGTCTACGGGTATGTCGTTAGAGAACATTGCGATGTGATTGAGTATGGCGAATAGCGGGGCAGTCAGAAATGACACGGTTGTTGCTATATCGATGAGCAAGCTAAATGAGTGTGATAGCAGCTTCAGAATGATCGCTGCGCCCCCAAGAAGTACTGCCATCCACAGCCAGTAATAAGGATGTCTAATTTGTGAGATTGCATGCTCTTCCGGGTTATTTTTGTTCTTCATGATGAGCATGACGCCCGCCATTGAGCGTGGCCATGCATCAATCGCAGTCAGTGTTGTGGTGAAAATAACGGCCATGGCGGCAGCACCGACTAGAACCGCCATGGTGTCACCGAGGGTTTGCCGATAAATATCAACGAGCTGGGCGGCAAAGCCTGCAGCACTCGTTTCAAATTCGATACCGGTTTTGTGCATTACCGCCGTACCCATGATCACAAAGCACACCGCTAAAACTGTTGTTCCGATAAAGCCAACATTGAAATCTAGGGCAGATTCTCGCAGTGTTGCCTGGCGATTGTCGGCTTTCGCCTTCGCTTGACTCCACAACGACTGCCATACGGAAGTATCAAGTGGAGCAGGCATCCAGCCAATGAGAGCGGCGATGAAAATAATAGTGGTCGGTTCAAAGCTTTCGGGCCAAAACGCCGCGATAGTAGGTATTTCTAATTGCGGGAGCACCATAATCGTGGCGATCAGTGTGGTCACCGTCAGAAAGCCGAGCAGGACTTTTACAATGGCGTCTAGCGCTTTGTATTCGCCTAAGAATAAGATAGTTACCACAACCGCCCAAACACCAAGAACTAAGACAAACGTATCAATGTCGAGCCCGAAGGTGACTTTGGCAAGGCCCGCGGTGGTAATCGATATAGCCGCGCAGCCGGCAAACATGGTGAGCAGCGTTGAAACAATGAATACCCATAGCGAGAAAGGTCCTTGACGCTTATAAGCTTCAATGAGGTTACTACCCGACGCCGCGGCGTATTGGTTTCCGAAGCGAAATGCAGGGTATTTGGCCAAGTTGGCAAACAGAATAAAGCCAATAAGTGCTAAACCATAAAGGCCGCCTGCGCGGGTCGATTGAATCAGGTGTGAGACACCGACTGCGGCGCCCGCGAACAAGATGCCAGGTCCAAGAATGGTTAATAAAGTACGTGGTTCACTTGTCGTCATAAGGACTTTCCATTGGTCATTATTATTGGGTGTGGCGGTTAACAGACATCGTGACACAAAAACATTTTAAATAAAAAACATCTTGAACTTCGGGGTCGCCGCGTTTGTAATCGAAGGGTGATAACTCAGTACATTTTCTTCAGCGAGAGGAATAGCCATGAATAAGATCCTATGCAAGCTGCCCCTAATATCGGCGCTTTGTTCGTTCACTTTTTTAATGAGTTCACCCAGCCATGGGCTTGACTGGGGTTCGTCTACCCCAGGAGATGAAGTGGGTAATGCCCGGGCGCTGGGCGCGGAAACGTGGGCTCGATGCGCGGTGCAAATGACAGCGCCCGGAGCGAAGTCCTACGAGCTATCTCATGTGCGAAGTAACACCATGCCTAAATCGCCCTTTGGCGCGCCGCTCGAGTACAGCTTTCGAGGGACCGCTGGGCTCCCCGGGTCACTGCATGCCTTTAACGGTGAATCGGTCAGCGGGGAGCACGCAGCGCAGGGTACTCAGATGGATGCCCTTGGGCATTTTGGGTATCTGAGCGAGCCCTGGAGCGGTGAAGGAGATTTCCCTGCCGATGACGCGCGCTATTTCGGTGGTTTTGATCAATCGGAGGTAAAGCCTAACGCAGCCTCACCACTTTTAAAGTTGGGCGTGGAGAACGTGCCCCCGATCGTTACTAGCGGCATCTTGCTTGATGCCAAGGCATTCGTAGGAAAGGGTGAACGTTTGGCTCCCGGAGCGCTGGTTACTAAGGCGGACATCGATGGCATGCTCGAGGCGCAAGGTATGGCTGAGCGAGGTATCTTACCGGGCGATGTTGTGTTTATTCACACGGGCTGGGGTGAAAAGTGGACGGATCCCATGACGGATGAAGAGTATTACGGAATGGGCCCTGGACTGGCTTACGATGCAGTGCAGTACATTGGCGAGCTCGGCGTTGTATTGGTCTCTCTTGATAACCCGTTCACTGATCCAGTAGCGACCGGCATGCTACAGGGTCAGGCTGCGCCGGCCGACGGCACGCCCGAAGGTTTGCCGTTTGCGGTTCATCATCACAATTTAAGCCAAGCTGGCGTCTTACAAATTCAGAACAGCCGGCTTAGTGATATTGCCGACGCGCAGGTGTATAACTTCTGCGCCATGATATTGCCATTGCGTATCGATGGTGGATCAGGTTCACCCGTGCGGCCCGTTGCAATTGGCGCGCCTGCACAGCGCTGAGATTGCGTGAGCGCAGTCTATCGCTCCAGCGATAGTGGTTCTCTCCCGCGGTTCTCGTCAGAAGGCGGGGATATCCGTCTGGCTACGCCCTAGGATCAATGCGTGGATGTCGTGAGTACCTTCATAGGTGTTCACTACCTCCAAGTTCATCATATGACGCATAACAGGATACTCGTCTGAGATACCGTTGCCGCCCAGCATGTCGCGCGCTTTACGTGCCACGTCGAGCGCTTTGCCACATGAGTTGCGCTTGATGAGGCTGATCAGGTCGGGTGATATTTCCCCGGCGCTTAACAGCTGACCCGCGCGGTAACAGCCCTGCAATCCTAATGCGATCTCAGTCTGCATGTCGGCGAGTTTGAGCTGTATCAACTGATTAGAGGCTAATGGGCGACCAAATTGGCTGCGATCGAGGGTGTACTGGCGCGCCGTATGCCAGCACGTTTCGGCAGCACCGAGTGCTCCCCATGCAATGCCGTAGCGGGCGTTATTCAAGCAGCCAAAGGGTCCCCGAAGACCCTGGACGTTTGGAAGCAAGTTCTCATCGGGAACGAAAACGTCTTCCATAACAATCTCGCCCGTTGTCGAGGCGCGGAGCGCAAGCTTGCCCTCGATTTTAGGTGCGCTAAGCCCCGACATGCCTTTCTCGAGAATAAAACCTCGAATAACATCATCATCAGTTTTAGCCCAGACAACGAACACATCGGCAAACGGGCTGTTTGAAATCCACATTTTGGCGCCGCTGACACGGTAGCCGCCTTCCACACTTCGGGCCCGCGTCACCATGCCGCCAGGGTCAGAACCGTGATCGGGTTCGGTTAAGCCAAAACAACCAATCCATTCACCTGTTGCCAACTTAGGTAGATATTTCTCTCGCTGCGTATCGTTGCCGTAGGCGTAGATCGGATACATCACTAGCGACGATTGCACGCTGAGCATGGAGCGATAACCTGAATCCACGCGCTCCACTTCGCGCGCGATAAGTCCGTAAGAAATATAGTCAACGCCCGGGCAACCATAGCCGTCGATGGTTGAACCTAGCAGGCCCATTTCGCCCATCTCCCGAAAAATAGCGGGGTCAGTCGTTTCTGTGCGGTAGGCTTCTTTCACCCGCGGTAATAGCTCGGTTTGCGCATACTGACGCGCACTGTCACGCACCATACGCTGCTCTTCGGTTAGCTGGGCGTCCAGTTCAAAAGGGTCTTCCCAGTTGAGCTTAGCCCAGCGAGTATTTGAAGCCATGTTGTAACCCTCCAACCTCGAGAGCAGTTCGTGCTCTGCGAGAAAGTTTTAAATGTAAAACGTTATTCTAACCAATCGCCGCTACTGTGCCAAAGGCGCATTGATCAATAACACCTCCCCGATGGGGGTGGGTGCGAGTAAATAAATTAAGCCAATGCTGGCTGCTTCTTAGTCAGCTTGTTTTGTCAGATGCTCTGCCTGTCGGGAGGCAATAGCCGATAACGTGAAGGTAGGGTTCACTGCGCCGCTGCTGGGGAAAAGACTAGGGCCCGATACATAGAGGTTTTCTGTGTCGTGCACGCGGCCATAGCTGTCTGTGACAGAGAGCTTCTCGTCATTACCCATCACAGTGCCACCCATGATATGCATGGCCACCCGTGGCCCGTGCCAAACTTCTCGGGCGCCCGCCGCACGCATAATGTCTTGACCCTCGGCGATACGCTGCTCCCATAACTGAGCGGTTCGCGCATCCAAGTTATGTTCGGTTCGAGCCAATGCTATGCCATTAACGTCGCGCTGCTCGCTAAGGCTAATGCGATTCTCTGGTTTTGCGATATCTTCTGCGACAAGCGTCATACTGCCAACGTGCTTAGCGGCATCTCGCAACCACGGTTTAAGTTTTTCGCCGCTGATATCGGGCCGACCTGTTCCATAACCTAAAAGATCATGGGGCTTTACGGCGTGGGCGATGAGCCATTGCGATGAGCCAAAAGCAGCACCTTGATTTTTCTGATCATAATCATCGTGGCTAATGAGTTGCCCACCTGATACGCCTTGGTGAGGGTAGGTCTCTTCGTCAAATAATCCGAAGACAGTGCCTGCAGGATGAGACGTCAGATAGCGACCAAGTTGGTCAAATTGATTGCCTGGCGCGGGACGATTACTGTCTGCAGAGCTCAGCAAAATACGGGCCGATTGAACGGTAAAGGCTGCAATAATGACTTGCTGCGCGTGCAGCGTATGCCGCTCTCCAGCCTGAAAATATTCTATCCCCGAAATCCGTGAGGTTTTATTGGGATCGCGAAGAACTCGATTAACAAACGCATTATGTTCGATGTGAACGCCGGCTTTCTGCGCGCGAGGTAGCCAAGTAACTAAGGGGTTGGCAAGCGCGCCGATGGGGCACCCAGCGTCGCACCATCCGTCATATTGGCATGCGGCTCTACCTCGATAGGGCTGACTGTTGATGGCCAGTGGTAGTGGGGCTGTACGCCGTCCTGTCTTATCAAAGCCTTTTTTTAGCACACGCCCTTGTGCAAATATCGGTAGGGGCGGCATGGGATAGTCGGCACCTTCCGGACGCCAAATTTCAGCCTCAGCATCGCCACTGAGGCCAACCTCACTCTGTACACTGTCATAGTGGGCGCGCAACGTGTCGTAGTCTATCGGCCAATCAAGGCCTAGCCCGTGGTCAGAGGCCACACTAAAGTCGCCGCGATGTAATCGCAACCAAACACCGTAGTGATGCACTGCTGATCCACCGGTACCGAAGCCCGCGTTAAAGGCGTGACCTACCTTGTGGTCCCCCAGTTCTTCAACATGGGGTCCGGACCATTTAAGTCGGCGTGCCCATATTTGCGAGCTGATAAGGTCAGAGGTACTTCGTTTTGGGCCGGCTTCCAGCACCGTCACGTGCCGACCAGTTTCGGCCAGTCTCGCCGCTAATAGTAGGCCTGCTGCTCCCGCACCGACGATAATAGTATCTGGCGAATGCATGCGTTCAGTGTCCAATTTCACCACGGCTCCTGAGGAGAGATATGAGCCCTGTAAGGAATGCCCAGCTGCTCAAAACCGTGTTCAGTACCGTAGACCACGTCGAGGGCATCGGCGCGGAGAACAAAACTGAAAAAACTCGCTGGAGCCCCCTGCCAGTTTAGGACTTCATCCTTGCTTATGAGTTCTATCGCAAAAGCCGCCGATAAGTCTTGCGTCGCAAGAAGGCGAGTACCGCTATCAAGAGCAGCTTGATAAAAGCCAAGCTGCTGCTCGGGAGGAACACCTAGGTATTTCGCGATGAGGAGTGATGCGTCGCCAGCAGTGAGTTGGCTGTCAATAAATGGGGCGATTCCTGCAGCTCGAGCACCGGGAACGAGTTCGTCCGCTAGTACCTCTAACGTCTTGCACTGTTCGCCAGTTAGTTTCTGCGGGCTGAAGCCTGCTGCTCGTGCTTGGGCAGCAGAAATATGTAGCCAGCTACCGTTGACGAGAAACCAACTGAGAGCAGTGCCCCCAGTCAGCAGTCGTCGTCGGGTCGTTGCTAATGCCATTAGAAATCCTTGCGGATACTAAAGGCGTAGTAGCGGGGTGCTTTGTACGCTACTTCATTACAGCCACATAAGGTGGCGAGGTCGAAGCCTTGGATGCCTGGGCGCTCATCGGTCAAATTGCGAACAGCGAGTGTAGCGAGCCAATCGTTAACGGCGAAGCTCACTTGAGCGTTAGCCACGGTGTAGCTTGGGAACTTATCCGCGTCAAAGTTGCGTAGATTGTAGTAGTACTCGTCTGAATAACTCACATCAGCTTGCACGGCCATTCGCCCACCGAAGGCATCAAATCCGTACCGAACGAGTCCAGTCATTTGCAGTTCAGGCGCATAGGTTGGATCGACGTCGCTGGATGGTAGGGGTGAACCATTGCGCAGAGCGACATCTTTCACCGTAGCATCAAAGTAGGAGCCTGACAGAATGATGTCTAAGCCCTCGACGGGATTGGTTTGTATTTCCAATTCGACGCCGTAGTTGTCGGCGTCCTTGTTAATAACTACGCCACCTACGCCGACAAATAAGAACGCTTGGTAGTCGGTGTAATCATAATAGAAGGCGGTACCATTAATGCGCGTTGAGCCGTCACCGAGTGTGGCTTTAAAGCCACCTTCATAGCTGGTCAAAACCTCTGGTTCATACGGTAGTCCAGCGTCGCCTCCCGAGCCGAAATAAGCGCCCAAGAGCGGTGCGTTGTAGCTGCCCGCTTTCACGCCTCGGTTAACACCACCGTAGACCATGAAATCCTCGGTAACGTCGTAGCTCAGCTGCAGCTTACCTGCCCATAGCGTGTCGGATATGTCATCGTTGTATTGCACGCCGGTTCCGGGGAAACATGCATTAAGCTGACCCGCAAAGCAGGGTGAGGTGTTTACAACAAACGAGCTTTCCGATGGTGCGACTCCTAAATTCAACTGGAAGTCTTTCTCTTCACGCATCGCGCGTAAGCCGGCAATTAGCGTCAACTGCGGTGTTAGGTCATATTCAAGTTGACCGAAGACACTGTAGGAATCGGTTTCTAGTTGAGCAACTGTACCCACATCAATGGGCACTCCGCCAAAGACATCGGCGAATGATGCTTGTGGTCCTTTAAGGCCATTGTCCGATGTGGAGTCGATGTTCAGGTAGTACAAGCCGGCTACCCATCGGCTATTGTCCGTCTCACCGCTTAATCTAAATTCTTGAGTGAAGGATTCACCGTCGACGCCTGCGTAGTTGGCCAGCTGGTTAACGGGCGCTGCATCAACGTCGATAAACAAAAGCTTTTCATACTGTTTGAAATCGGTAATCGACGTAAACGTCATGCCGTTGTCAAGATCGTAGACGGCCTTAAAGTTGATGCCCGAGTTTTCTGTACTGCCCTGATCCTCAAAGGCGAAGTCGCCAGAGAAGGTGAAATCGTCGCCGTCAGGGTCTAGATAGCCAAAGAAGTCAGCCCCGGGTGCGAGGCGCCCCGGTAGACCGCCGCCACCGCCTGGTAACAGTTGGTCGCCATCTTCAATGTCAGCACCCCCATCGAGGCCGGTGTCATTGCCATTTTGGTCAAGCAGTGCGGTTAAGCGTGTTTCATTGGCGGGCGTATTGATAACGTTAATCAGTTCGGCCGGGGTGTTCGGGTTGCCGTCGTGATCCTGAACAATGCCTAGTGTGGACTTGCTCTGGTAAGGCCCTGTTGCTACCTCGCTTTCAGAGTAATTCAAACTCAGGTCCATGCGCAGTTGATCGTTGGGCTGAAAAGCTAAACGCAGTCGCGCGGCCGTTGAGTCATCGTCGCCCAGATCTGCACCGGCACCGGGTCCTGGATCACCTAAGAAGGGGAGCTGATCGGCATTGGTGTACAAGTTTTCGAGGTAACCGTCTTGCTTGCTGTGGCGGAACGCGACGCGTGCAGCGACGGTATCGCTGAGAGGACCACCGATAGCGCCTTCGACTACGAACCGGTTTGCGTTGTTGGGTACGTCATATTGACCGACTTCGATATCCAGATAACCTGTTGTTTCATCGAAAGTGGGTGCATTCGATAGGAAATGCACTAGGCCGCCGGTTGCATTGCGGCCAAACAGCGTGCCTTGAGGCCCTTTGAGTATCTCGACTCGGTCGATATCGAAGACAGCAAAGGTTTGGGCTTGTGCAACTGCGATATATCCGTCATCGAGGTATACGGCATTGGGCGCCTCAATGATGTCGTTAAAGTCGTTTTGCGTGACGCCACGGATTGAGAATTGCGTATTTTGTCCCGCCAAGTTCCCCGAAATGTGCACGCCCGGAGCGAAAGCCGCGATATCGAAGCTCTCCGATACGCCGAGAGCATCCATTTGAGCGCCGCTAAAGGCACTGATGGCAATGGGCACATCTTGAATGTTTTGCTCACGCTTTTGAGCAACTACCACAATTTCTTCGAGCACGCTTTGCGCGGCGACGGGAAGTGCTAGCGTCAGGCCTGCGATAACACTCGCAAGGATCGAGGGTTGAAAGGGAAACTGTTTCATAGATAAGTCCTCTACATGTCGATGGAATTATTTTTTTCGTAGTGTTTAATGCAATGTAATACAGTCCTGATAGTTCGTCTAACACAAGTAAATGCAGCACAAGTAAAT
>DAIRTN010000007.1:19375-21816 GCA_036803865.1 Luminiphilus sp. | reverse complement strand
CACAAGTAAATGCAGCACAAGTAAATTCAACACAGGTAAAAAAGTTACATGGGCGCGCGCAGTCCTCTCGCCTCTAGCCGTGGCAAGACTTCCTGCCTAAAGTAGGGGAATTCTTTCGCGTAGTCCACGAATGCAAGTGTTGTCCCCGCCACTCCCGTCGCACTCATCTTCTCGAGTTGATCGGCGATGTGGTCCGGTGTCCCCACGAGTGGAAACCCCCCGTGCCCTGCAGCGAAGCGGTCTCGAAATGCGGCCAGAGCCTCTTTGGTAAACGATTGGGCATGTAGCCCTTGTAACGTCATTAAATTATCGACGGCCTCCCAATCCGCATGTTGGTTGGCGTAGTAGTCAAGATAGTCGTCAGCTTCTGCTTGTGTGGGGCGACAAACGACCGTAGAAAAAGTCAGTACCTTCACATTTCGGTTAACGGCTTTAGCCCTGATAGCAATGTCCTCGACTGTTTCTGAGGCCTGGTCAAAATCAAAGACGGGGGTAAACAAAAAGTCTGCATTACGCATAGCGAATGCGCGTCCTTCCTCCGACGCTGCAGCGTTAAGCACGGGCACGTTGTTCTGCGCTGGGTGGGGCAGGCTATAAACACCCTTACCCTGATAAAAATCTCCCTGCCAATCGAAAGGCTTGTCCTCTCTCCAAAGCTTTTGAACGTAATCGAACCATTCTTGCGCCATCGCGTAGCGGTCGCTGTGATTTGAGGGTAGGTCAACACCAAACGCCTCATATTCGGGTTTGTTCCAGCCCGCGACGACATTAAGTCCTAATCGACCGTTAGAGAGTTGGTCGAGGGTGGCTAGTTGTTTGGCCGTGACAATAGGATGGTTGAACGCCGTATGAACCGTAGCGAACACTTGTATCCGCTTCGAATGGGCGGCGAGTCCAGCTGCCCAGGTAACCGTTTCGAGCACATTGCCATGGAAATCGGTATCTCCGCCGTAACCGATCCAGCGCGCGATGGGGAGCATAAATTCTAAGCCTGCATCATCGCATTGACGAACAAGATCAATGTTGTTCGCCCAACTGTTATCCCATCGCTCAGAGACTTTCGTGACGGCCATACCGCTCGAACAGTTGGCTGAAAAAATTCCCAGCTTGAGTTTGTTATCGTTGAACATGGGAGAAGGGCGCGGCGTTATCATGCTGAATCCTTGGTACACATTACAGTCGTCAAAAGTTCTGTCGGACTGATATGCTGTTGGTTTGTTTTTGATTATTTTAAGTTTAAAATGTTTTTATCAGGCTATGCTTAGGTTGACAAGGGGTTTGGCAAAAATAAAGGAGCCGTACAGTGAAGGCGTTAGAGGATTTTTCTGTGGGACAGCGGTTCGATCTCGGTCCTTATCGCGTCGGCGCACAGGAAATTATTGATTTCGCCGTGCAATTCGACCCACAGCTATTTCATACCGAGCAGAGTCACGAACGGACGCTCGCAGTGGGTGGGCTGATGGCTAGCGGTTGGCATACCACCGCTATATTTATGCGTATGGCTGTGGATGCTTATATGGGCGAAACGGCGACCTTAACGTCCCCCGGCGTTGACCAAGTCCGCTGGCTAGCGCCCGTACGTCCCGATGACGTTCTGAATGGCGTTACCGAGGTTACGGTTGCAAGGCCTTCGGCATCAAAGCCCGATCGAGGTATTGTGAAAGCCGATGTGCGGATTTGGAATCAAAACGCAATTGATGTGCTGACGCTCTCTACGACCACGTTTGTTATGACACGATCTGGCGTTGCCGAGCTTGATGGCTCGATTTAAAGCACGGCAGTGACTTCGATCTCAACAAGTGCCGCGGCCTCAACGAGCGCTGACACGACGACGACGCTCATTGCAGGATAGTTCTTACCCATGATGTCACGGTAAGTTGCTCCGATCTCTTTGAGATGGGCGAGGTATTGATCCCGGTCGGTGATATACCACGTCATGCGCGTCATGTGCTCTGGGCCGGCTCCACCGGCTTCAAGAACGGCGAACACATTCAGTAAGGCCTGACGGAACTGGCCAACGAAGTCAGTGCACTCAAACACTTCCTTATCGGTCCAGCCAATCTGTCCGCCGCAAAAAATGTGTTTGGTACCCTGTGCGAGAATACCGTTGGCGTAGCCTCGCGGGCGCGTCCAGCCTTCTGGCAGTAGGGTCTGATGCATGTGATTCTCCGTTTACATTCGCGTTAAGCGCGATTATATTTTAGGTTTAAAATATTATCCATCCCCATTGCCGTTTGCGACGGCAAAACTCGCTGGTTTCATCGAGCTTATTTGAATATGGTTAACAAGTATCATTAGGTAGCAAGGTTATGCACCATGAATCTCAATCCACTCGCAGTGCGGCCTGTTGAATACGCGTCAGGTTTGGTTTGCACTGTCGATTTACGGGTAAGCCTGTTAGGTAAGACGCCTGTCATGGGAGGGGGCTGTCATGGGAGAGG
>DAIRTN010000007.1:0-19275 GCA_036803865.1 Luminiphilus sp. | reverse complement strand
GGGCTGTCATGGGAGAGGCCTGTCATCGGACAACCCGATTGTTGTGTTGCCGGACACACGCTGTTGAGGCAGGTATTGAGACCACTTATTTTGCACGAGGAATGCACGGGTAATGGCTGAACGTTCGTTTGCTGAAGAAGTTAAAAAGTTGCGCGCTGGAGCGGGGGAGACCTTTAAAGGTGAGGGTATTCTTGCCATAACCAAAGCGCTGCTTCAGTCCGGCGTTAGCTATGTCGGTGGGTACCAGGGTTCGCCTATTTCCCACTTAATGGACGTCTTGAACGATGCCCAAGATATTTTAGGTGAGCTTGGCGTACATTTTGAGGCTAGCGGTTCTGAGGCAACGGCGGCGGCGATGCTATCGGCGTCCGTTAATTATCCTTTGCGCGGTGCAGTCACTTGGAAGTCTACCGTGGGCACCAATGTCGCATCTGACGCACTGTCTAACCTGGCGTCGAGCGGCGTCACTGGCGGCGCGATGGTTATCGTCGGCGAGGACTACGGCGAAGGTTCGAGCATTATGCAGGAGCGTAGCTATGCCTTTGCGATGAAAGCCCAGATGTGGCTGCTCGATCCGCGACCTAATCTCACTAGTATTGTCGATATGGTAGAGAAAGGTTTTGAGCTGTCGGAAGCGTCGAATACCCCCATTTTCTATATGATGCGCATCCGTGGCTGCCACGTTACCGGAGAGTTCACGGCACGCGACAATGTTCCCCCCTCGTTCAACTCGGATCACCCTGTCATTCCGCAACGTGAGCCGGAGAAAATTATCTTGCCACCCTTTGTGTATGAGCAGGAGCGGGAAAAAATTGCCAAGCGACTACCGGAGGCTATTGAGTTTATTAAGCGTGAGAAGCTCAACGAGTTGTTTCTCGGTAAGTATCAGGGATTCGGCATCATTACCTGCGGTGGCTCATATAATAGTGTGATTCGAGCGCTGCAGCGGCAGGGATTGGCCACTGTCCACGGTGATACTGACATTCCTATCTACTGTCTAAACGTGGCTTACCCACTGGTACCCGATGAACTGGTCGCGTTTTGCGCAGGCAAGGAACAAGTGCTCGTGTTGGAAGAAGGGCAACCCGAATACATTGAGCAGGGCATTCAAACAGCGCTGCGGCGCGCCGACGTGCAAACGCGTCTGTACGGAAAAGACGTTATGCCCATGGCAGGGGAATATACCGGGCAGGTCATGCTCGAGGGTATTACGCGCTTCGTTCTCGCATCGAAACAAACAGCTATTCCGCTTGCCCTGAGTTTGGACGAGGTGCTCGCACTGGAGACGCCGTTAAGCGATGACGACATTGCGGTGCTAATGGAGGAGTTACCACCTCGCCCGGCGGGTCTGTGCACTGGCTGCCCTGAAAGGCCTATCTTTTCTGCAGTAAAACAGGTTCAGGAAGAGTTAGGACCTTTTCATATTTCATCGGACATTGGATGCCATTCGTTTGCCACAGCAGCGCCCTTCAATCTTGGCAATACCATTATGGGCTACGGCTTATCATTGGCCAGCTCATCAGGCATGCGCCACACACTGCCTCATAAAGCGATCAGTATCATGGGCGATGGAGGGTTCTGGCACAACGGGTTGAGCAGTGGCGTGACGAGTGCCGTCTTCAACGGCCACGACGGCTTACTCGTTATCATCGACAACGGCTATTCGGCGGCTACGGGAGGCCAAGATATTCCCTCATTGGTTGAACCCAATTTAATTGCTTCGACCATCGATTCTGAGGCGCCAAAGCGACACGATTGGCAGAGCATTGAAGATGCCTGTAGAGGTGCCGGTGTTAAATGGATACGCACCATTAGTAGCTACAACATTGAGGTAATGAAAAATACGCTTCGCGATGCGTTAACAACGAAAGCACCGGGCCTTAAGGTGATCATCGCAGAAGGCGAATGCATGCTTAATCGTCAGCGACGGGTCAAGCCATTACTGAAAAAGGCCATTAGCGATGGTACACGGGTAGACAGAGCCCGTTTTTATGTGGATCCGCAAACCTGTACCGGGGATCACGGCTGTGTAAGGCTGTCGGGATGCCCGTCGCTTACCATCAAAGAAAACCCCGATCCGTTAAGAGTCGATCCCGTCTCTTACGTCGACAATAGCTGCGTAGGCTGTGGCGTATGCGGTACTAATGTTCACAGTGCCGTATTGTGTCCATCGTTTTCACGCATTGATCTCGTTTATAACCCCAGTCGTTTTGATACCGTTAAGTCCCAGTGGCGACAGCGCTTTAGTCAGTGGTGGCGCAGGCGCGACGTTGCTCGACAGATGGAGTCGCGCCTGTGACAACGCGAACGACTAACATGCTGATTGCGGCACTCGGGGGCGAGGGCGGTGGTGTTCTAACGAGTTGGTTGATCGATGCAGCCGACCGTAGCGGCTGGCACTGCCAGAGCACGTCGCTCGCCGGTGTGGCGCAGCGCACGGGCGCTACAATTTACTATCTCGAGTTTATTCAGCGCGAGTTGGATATTCCTGCTCCTGTGATGTCCTTATTTCCGGCCCAAGGCGATATCGATATTGCGGTGACATCGGAGATAGCGGAAGCCGGCCGTATGTTGAGTCGAGGTTTTATTTCGCCAAGCCGCACAACACTCATTTCGTCCGATCACCGTGTCTTCGATATTAGTGAAAAAAGCGCGACTACAGATGGCACTATCGACACAGCGGTTATTCTTGATTTAGCGGAGCGCTACACCCAGCGATTCGTTCGTTTTGATATCAATGAGCTAGTAAAACGCCATGGAACAGTGATCTCCGCTGGACTCTTCGGAGCGATTGCCGGTGCCAAAGTGCTGCCTTTCGAAAAATCAGTATTCCTCGACATTGTGGGCTCAGGGAAAGGCGCTCAAGCCAATCTTGCCGCTTTTGAAGAGAGCTACGCTGTCGCTCAACGCGGAGGCGCAGGCGTCGCGGTGCCCGAGGACGAAGCCGTATTTGTATTGCCGAAAGCAAGAACCCAACACGGTCGGACTCTCTTACCTCAAATAGCTGCTTTTCCCAGTGCTTTGCATGAGGTGTGCTACCACGCAGTGGAAAGACTGCTGGACTATCAGAACCAAGCCTATGCACAAGAATTCCTCGACAAGGTAACGCAGCTAATCAGCAAAGACAGTGCGGATCGGGGCTATGAGCTCACAAGAGAGACTGCGCGCTGGTTGGCATTATGGATGGCTTTTGAGGACATACCCCGTGTAGCGCAACTTAAGCTCCGCCCGGATCGCGAAGATTCGATTCGTGAAGAGGTGCGGGCAGCGCCCGATCAGATAGTGAAGATCACTGAGTTTTTCCATCCGAGAGTAGAGGAGGTTGCCGCTCTGATGCCTCCCGCGATCGGGAAGTGGCTTCTTAACAACGCGATCTCTCGCCGTGTCCTCGACACGCTGTTGGGACCACGAAAACTTCGCACCGACACTGTAATGGTGCAACTCATTCTGCGCGGTCTCGCAAGCCTGCGGCATGTTCGTCAAAAAACACTGGGTTATGCCGACGAACGCGCGATGATCGATTTATGGTTTGACAATGTTACCGAGATAGCCGATTACGACACAGCGTTAGCACTGGCAAGCTGTGGTCGGATGGTCAAAGGGTATGGTTCAACACGATACCGTACAACGTCGCGGTTAATGGCAATTATTGATCTTCTCGAGAGAGGCACCGTCGAGAATGCGCAGCAGCTTCTTGCTCTGTATCAAGCGGCAATGTCTGGCGACGAAGAGCAGCCTTTTTATAATGCGATTTCTCAACTTCCCTGATCGTGAGTGCCAATGAACACGTGTACGCCTGAGTGTTATCGGCTACTTTAGGTCTATCAATTAAAGTCTCATACCCTGCCGCCGCTTACGGAGTACGTCTATGCATCTCGCACGCTTTCCACGCGTTTCACTCGCTCATTTACCGACACCCATGGAGCCTCTGCCGCGCCTGAGTAAATGGCTTGGTGGACCAATGATTTGGATTAAACGCGACGATTGTACGGGGCTTGCCGGAGGGGGGAATAAAACGCGCAAGCTTGAGTTCCTCATGGCTGAGGCCATTGAACAAGGCGCCGACACCGTTATTACTCAGGGCGCGACGCAATCGAATCATGCTCGTCAAACCGCGGCAGCTGCGACGCGCTTAGGCTTGGGATGCCATATCTTACTCGAGGATCGCACAGGTTCTACCGAAGAGGATTACAACTATAACGGTAACGTCATGTTGAACCAGTTGTTTGAGGCGCCCTTGCAAAAATACCCTGGTGCTACGGATATGAACGAGGCAATGGCTGTGCGCGCCAATGAGTTACGCGAGGAGGGTAAGAAACCCTATGTTATCCCGGGAGGCGGCTCAAATCCCACAGGTGCTTTGGGCTACGTGAATTGTGCCCTAGAGCTACTCACGCAGGCGAATGATAAACATCTTCGGATAGACAGCGTCGTTCACGCAACGGGCTCCGCTGGGACCCAAGCGGGCCTAGTCGCGGGTTTATCGGCAAGTAATAGTGGTATTCCAGTGTTAGGTATTGGGGTCCGCATACCCCGTGCGCAGCAGGAAGAAAATGTATATCGCTTAGTCGAAGGTACACTCGATAAGCTCAATCTATCAGGCACAGTGACGCGTGATGCTGTAAGAGCCAACTGTGACTATGTGGGAGAGGGCTATGGCCTACCCGCGCAAAGCACCATTGATGCTATAGAGATGTTTGCGCGTTTAGAAGGTATTCTGCTCGATCCTGTATACTCCGGTAAAGGCGCGGCGGGATTGATTGATTTAGTCCGTAAGGGGGAATTCAAGAAAGGGCAAAATGTAGTATTTCTACACACTGGTGGCGCCCAAGCTTTGTTCGGCTATAGGTCGGCGTTCAATTTCTCTCAGTACGACTAACGTTGACTAACTTCGGAGTTTTTAGTGAGTACAGCAATGGCACGCAGCTCGAGTTACTTTCCAGGCATAGGCGTTGCGATAACCATCGCGATGGCGGCGACCTTTTTATCGCTTCGCTACGGTGCTCCCGCTATGTTGATGGGTTTGCTGTTAGGCCTTGCGTTTAACTTTCTCATGGACAGCCCTAAGGTCTTGCCCGGCATTCAATTGGCGGCGAACGGATTGCTTCGGCTAGGTGTGGCGCTACTCGGTTTGCGGATTACCTTTGCGGATGTGATGACCTTAGGGTGGGTGCCGATTTTGGTGGTATGTACCGCGGTACTATTAACCCTGGGTTTCGGTATTGTTATGGCAAGGTTAATGGGTCTTAGCGCGAGATTTGGAACGCTTACGGGTGGCGCGGTCGCTATTTGTGGTGCGTCTGCTGCGATGGCTATCAGCAGCGTTTTGCCTGCTGATGATGAGCAGCGCAAAGAAACCTTATTCACTGTTATCGGTGTGACCACGCTGAGTACGACCGCCATGGTGTTCTACCCGCTAGTTAGCCATTTCTTTGGATTGAGTGATACGGAAACGGGATTGTTCTTGGGAGCGACTATTCACGATGTCGCCCAAGTAGTGGGCGCAGGCTACAGCGTGTCAGGGGACGTGGGAGATCTCAGTACCTTCGTGAAGTTATTGCGCGTTGCTATGTTAGTTCCGGTAGTCATTCTTATTGGTCTTGTCGTACGCAGTCGACTTTCGCAGAGGGTCAACGACGCTCAATCAGCACCGCCGATCCCATGGTTTTTGGTTCTCTTTGTGGCGTTATTCATAGCAAACAGTTTCGGCCTCTTTCCCACGACCGTGGTCGAAGTGGCGGCGAGCGGCGCCTCTTGGCTGTTACTCACTGCAATCGCTGCCTTGGGTGTGAGAACATCGCTGAAAGAAATTGTCGGTGTGGGGATTCGCCCCGTTGTCCTGATGGCGGCTGAGACACTGTTTATTGCGGGTTTTATCCTCGGATTTATTTTGATCTACAAACCTTAAGGACTCGTTCGAGTATGGCGTTCTCCAAGGCGGTGGGTGTTATCGGTGGGATGGGTCCTGAAGCGACTGTCGATCTGATGACGCGCGTTATTCGTCAGACGCCGGCTGTAAATGATCAAGACCATATTCGTATGCTTGTGGATAACAATCCTAAAATTCCGTCACGTATTGCAGCGATTATTGAAGGCACCGGTGAAAGCCCCGTACCAGTTTTGACAGAGATGGCTCGAGGTTTAGAAGTCCAGGGTGCGAGTTTTCTCGCCATACCCTGTAACACCGCGCACGTTTATTACTCGGAGATTCAGCAGGCGGTAACGATTCCAGTGCTAAATATGGTGGCTTTAGCGGCTGCGGCCGCGTCGACGGAAATTACTGCAAAGTCTGCCAGGAGAGTCGGTTTGCTGGGGTCCTCGGCGCTTTCTCAAACTGGCCTGTACGAACCCTATTGTCGCCAAGTCGGTGTCGAGTGCCTGTATCCTGACGAGCAACAGCAGGCGGATCTTATGGGGCTGATCAATGCGATAAAGGCTCAAAATGCCCAGCCTGAGCAGTTAGAACGGTATGCACTCATTGCGAGGGCTTTAGCAGCGAAAGGCGCGAATTGCCTTATTATCGCCTGTACCGAGCTGTCAGTAGTTGATGCAGCGCTCGCCGACGATATTCGCCGAATCGATGCTCTCGACGTGTTGGTAGACCACATCATTGCCTCTGCGACGCGTCACTAGTCACTGTCACGCATGTTTATGCGCCGGCGCGCTCCGCGAGAATATCTATTTCGAAGGACATCACTTTATTGCCGTATTGGTTAAATGCTTCGTTACGGCTACTGATGATTCCCCATTTGTCGCGTATGACTTTGTCCGACTTACCAATGATCTCGTAGGTATAGGTCACCGTATGTCCGGGACGCACCGGTTCGAGCCACGCTAAAGCGCTGACACTCACGCCCGCGCCATTACGTCGACCGTCGTTAACGCCTTGGGCATACACTTCCATGTAATCCACCATCTTGCGCATCCAGATAGCGTTGACATGCCAGGGTGTGGCGACGAGGCCGCGCCACCGAAGCTCACGCGCAGCTTCAGGGTCAGTGAACTCAGGTTGGGGCGCATAGCGTGTAGCAAATTCCACCATTTCCAGCTCACTAAAGGTATGCGAGCCAAAAACATGAAATTCACCCACGGGAATATCTTCAAACCAACGGTTACGTAAATAGATTTGGCTCATGGGCGTAGCTTTCCGTCGTCAATGGCGGCTGCACATGTCATTACCGCAAGAACCTCGAGGGCTTCAGTGACGATATCCACCTTCAGGTGAGCAGTGTCACAATGTGGCACATTAGAGCCGGGTTCGACTCGCTCAACGGTGACGCGTGCTCGCAGGGCTTCGTTGGCAAAACTCGGTCGACGCCAGCGCATGTCATCCACCGAGCTAAGTGATACAAAGGCCATGCCTTGTGCTTCCAGCGCATCGCCCGCTAACCGAGTGCCGAGTGCTGCGATTTGCCAGCCGCTGGCGCATAAGCCTCCAAAAATAGACGCTGCGCCTGCGGCTGCGTCAAGGTGATAAGGCTGTGGGTCAAATTGGCTAGCGAATTGAGTGATTTCTTTCTCGCTCAATTCGATGGCGGTGGGGCTGGTGGTGGCTGCAAGCGTTGTTGCCGCACTCGATGGAATTTCGCTCATAGTGGTTTAGGTCTGGTAGTGAATGAGTAGGGAGCAAGTGATTCTGCGGAGTTTACACTAGGCGATGCGAGCGTGTGCGGTGCAATAGACGATTAGATAGCTGGTTATATCTCCGCTTATGCATGCGGCTATGCATGCGGCTAAAGGGGCCTAGTAGCCCCTAGTCACGGGTTCTGATTTTATGCGCTGTGATTAAGCACAGTCTGGCGAGCGATGATAGTCGTTTGAACTTCACTGGCGCCCTCGTAAATCCGCAGAGCGCGGATATCGCGATAGAGCGATTCCACGATATAGCCCTTCGTCACACCTTTGCCACCGTGTAGCTGGACGGCCGCATCGATCACTTCTTGGGCAGTTTCAGTCGCGTGGTACTTCGCCATGGCCGCTTCTCGGGTGACTCGCTCGGCGGCGCAATCTTTGGTCCATGCAGCGCGATAAACCAAGAGTGCGCTTGAATCCACGCCGAGTGCCATTTCGCCGATCTTAGCCTGCACCAGTTGCAAGTCGCCGAGTTTCCCGCCGAAGATTTCCCGTGCATCGGTATAATCAAGTGTTTCATCCAGCGCGCGTCGCGCCATGCCTAGTGCAGCCGCGGCGACGGTTGATCGGAACACGTCGAGCGTTGCCATCGCGATACCGAACCCCTTGCCTTCGAGGCCAACCAGCTGTTTGGCCGGAATACGGCAGTCGGTAAACTGCAGTGTGCCCAAAGGGTGGGGGGCCACTAGGTCAATCCGCTCGGTCACTTCGAAGCCCGGCGTACTTGCCTCCACAATAAAGCAGCTAATGCCTCGCGCACCTCCGGTTTCGTCAGTGCGGGCAAATACGGTATAGAAATCAGCAATGCCTGCATTTGAAATCCACGTTTTAGTGCCATTGAGAACGTAGTCATCTCCATCGCGATGGGCCGTGCAGGCCATCGCGGCAACATCTGAACCGGCATTGGGCTCAGATAGAGCAAAGGCGCTGATCTGCTCGCCTGCGGCGACGGCGGGTAAGTAGTGATCTTGTTGCCAGCTGTCACCAAACAAGGAGATGGGTCCGCTCCCCAAGCCCTGCATAGCAAAGGCAAAATCTGCGAGCGCATTGTGGCGTGCAAGTGTTTCACGAATAATGCACAAGCTGCGGACATCGAGTTTTTCTAGGTTGCCACCACCACTGGCAGGTACTGCGTATCCTGCGAAACCAGCCTCTCCAAGTGCTCGAACCAGCTTTCGACAAGTGCCGTCTAAATCGTGGTGCTCATCAGCAGTCAGCATAGACATATGCTCGCATGCCCACTTGTCGAGCGCGATTTCTAGGTCGCGATGCTGGTCCTCGAAAAAAGGCCAGTGCAAGTACGTTTTTTCACTCATAAGACGCTTCCTGCTCGGTACGTACGGTCAGTCACCCTGGAAAACGGGCTTTTCTTTATTAACAAATGCGTTGTAGGCACGATGAAAATCCTGCCCTTGCATGCAAATAGCTTGCGCTTGCGCCTCGCATTCAATCGCTTGATCAATAGATAAATTCCACTGCTGGTGCAGCTGCGTTTTTGTTATGCCATTGGCAAAGGTAGGTCCTGCGACAATTCTTTCGGCAGCTCGTTGTGCCGCAGCATCAGGGTCCGCTTCGATGCCGTTGAAAAACCCCCAGCGCTCACCTTCGTCGGCACTCATCGATCGACCGAAGTAAAGTAATTCACTGGCGCGACCTTGTCCGATAATGCGCGGTAAAATTGAGCACGCGCCCATGTCACATCCAGCAAGCCCCACTTTGTTAAAGAGAAAAGCCACTTTGGCATCGGGCCCCGCGTAGCGGAGGTCACTCGCCATGGCGATGATAGCCCCAGCACCCGCACAGACGCCATTGACAGCGCTGATGACGGGTTGCCGGCACGCGCGCATCGCCTTGACTAAGTCGCCCGTCATGCGTGTGAACGCCAGAAGATCCTTCATATTCATTGTCGTTAATGGCCCAATAATTTCATGAACATCGCCGCCGGAACAGAAGTTGCCACCCTCACCACGAAATACAACGGCATGGATGTCGTCTGCATAAACGAGTGCGCGGAATAAGTCGCGCAACTCCGCATATGAATCAAAGGTCAAAGGATTTTTCCGTTCTGGCCGGTTCAAAGTGACGGTGCCAATGCCATCACTCGCCGACCATATAAAGTGTTCCGCCTGATAGTCGGCAAGGGTAGTGTTTTGCATAAATATCTCCCGTTAGGCGGTTTCGCCACCATCAATAGCTAAAGCTTGGCCGTTCACAGCGCCGCCTGCATCGCTGACCAACCATAGGACGCAGGCAGCAACTTCGGCAGGTTTCACCAAGCGACCTTGTGGATTGGTTGCAGTGAAGTGTTCTTGAGCTTGTGCTCGCGAGCGGCCTGTCTTTTCGGCAATAGCATCAACTGCATTACTGATAATTTCAGTGTCAGTATATCCGGGACAAACGGCGTTGACCGTTATACCTGTACTGGCGAGCTCCACGGCTAGCGCGCGGGTCAAGCCGAGCACCGCGTGTTTTGCGGCACAATAAGCGCTCAGATAAGCGTAGCCTCTCAGTGATCCTGTGCTGGCAATATTGATAACGCGGCCCCAGCCCGCATCGCGCATTCCAGAGAGGGCCGCTTGGGTACAGTGAAAAACGCCATTTAAGTTGACGTCGATAACGGCTTGCCACTGTGCAGCCGTCATCTTGTGGAAGGCTTCGGTCGGCGCTTGTCCGGCGCAATTAATTAATACGTCAATAGCACCATTGGTTTGTGCTGCACTCTGGAAGGCTTTTGCTACGCTTTCGCTGTCAGTAACGTCGGCGGTTACGGTGGATACGTTCCCACCCAGTGCCGCCGCTTTTTCGCGCAGTGGCTCTTGTCGCCGACCCGCAAGCGTGATGTTGTAGCCCTCGGCAAGTAACGTTTCAGCTATGGCGGCACCGATCCCAGTTCCACCTCCCGTAATAAGCACATGTCGATTCACTGGGCGGCCTCTCTCTGGCGTTGTGTAGTTGTGTATAACTGGCGATACCCCAAGAAATACTGAAGGGGTTCGTTAACCCCCGAGCCCTGGTAGCCCATTTCAGCTGCCGCATGCAGTGTCCAGTTAGGATCGGCAAGATGCGGTCTGGCTAGACACACTAAATCTGCGCGTCCTGCGGCGATAATACTGTTTACATGGTCAATCTCATAAATATTACCCACCGCGAGTGTCGCTACGCCACCTTCATTTCGAATAAGGTCGGAGAGGGGTGTTTGAAACATACGCCCGGGCTGTGGCTTAGCTTTATGACTGGTCATGCCTGTTGAGACGTTAATGATGTCGGCCCCCGCTTTAACAAATGCCTTGGCGATCTCAAGAGCTTCAGCTTCGGTTATCCCTCCTTCACCTACCCAATCGTGTGCAGAAATACGCACAGACATAGGCTTGTGGCTTGGCCACGCGGCGCGCATAGCCCGGCACACTTCTAGCGGATAGCGCATACGATTTTCTAGACTACCGCCATACTCGTCGTCACGCTTGTTCAATAAAGGTGTGATGAACGACGACAACAAATAGCCGTGGGCTGCATGCATTTCGATCATGTCGAACCCTGCGGCCTCTGCGCGTTCCGTTGCCGCCACATGCTGTGCTAGCACGGTGTCCATATCTGCGCGATCCATAGCCTTCGGAATCGGACTGTAGCTATCGAAGGGCAGGCCACTGGCTGAGAGTAGGGGCCACTGTTCATCGACAGCTAATGGTTCGTCCAAAATCTTTGGATCCCATTTCCATGGCTCAAGCGTTGCACCCTTTGGTCCGGCATGGCCGATTTGCATGGCTATTTTTGCTTGACTGTGACGATGCGTGAACTCAACGATCCGCGTCCATGCTGATGTGTGCTCGTCGCTCCAAATGCCTGTACACCCGGGAGTAATTCGTGCCTCGGGGCTTACGTTAGTCATTTCGGTGTACACCAGCCCAGCTCCGCCCTTAGCCAGCGCACCATAGTGTACTAAGTGCCAATCATCGGGCATGCCGTTCTCTGCGCTATACATACACATAGGTGACACACAAATCCGATTTTCTAGAGACATCTCGCGCAGCTTAAAAGGCAAAAATAGCGGTGGCACAGGCTCCGTGATCTCATCGCCCACGTACTTTTGTGCGAGGTGTAGCTCCATGCTGGCTAACCATGCTGGGTCGCGCAGACGCAGGTTCTCATGACTCACCCTCTGGCTTCGTGTGAGCATTGAGTAGTTGAACTGCTTGAGATCAAACGCTTCGATATACCGCGGCACATTCTCAAACCAGACCATGGCATTGTGAGCGCTATTTTGTATTCGCATCACTTCGATTTTACGTTCTTCCTGATACGCCTTTAGCGCCTCAGGTACAGGTGCGCCGCTATTCAGGTTTCTAGCGAGCGAGATGGCATCTTCGAGGCCCAGCTTAGTCCCGGATCCAATCGAAAAATGTGCGGTGTGCGCGGCGTCACCGATTAAGACCACGCGATCGTCTTTGATCCAGTTATCACAGTACACTGTGGGGAAACTAATCCACGCAGAGCCGCGAATATGCGCTGAATTGGTCATTAACGAGTGGCCGTCAAGATATTGCGCGAAGATAGCGCGGCAGGTTTCCGCAGCTTCTTCATGGCTCATGTGGTCGAAGCCTATTGCATCGTAGACATCCGGCGTTGTTTCAACAATGAACGTCGACGTCGAATCATCAAACTGGTAGGCGTGTGCCCAAATCCAGCCATGCTCCGTCTTTTCAAAGATAAACGTGAATGCATCACTGAACGTTTGATGCGTACCCAGCCAAACAAATTTATTGGGTCGTATCGTAATCGATGATTGAAAAGTGTCGGGGAAGGCATTGCGAACTCTCGAGTTGAGACCGTCGCTTGCAACGATAAGGTCCGCATCGGCAAGCGTTGTATCGATATCGGCAACGTCAAACTCATGCTCAAAGTGCAGGCGCACGCCCAGCTCTTCGGCGCGCTCATGCAGCAATTGCAAAAAACGCTTGCGGCCCAAGCCGATAAACCCATGCCCATCGGAACGCTCGACGTCTCCATTAACAAAGCAGTCAATCAGGTTCCAGTGAATAAATTCGTTCATGATGGTCTTTGCGCTGACCGGGTCGTTCGCCATGAGGTTGTCGACCGTTTGGTCGGAGAACACAACCCCCCATCCAAAGGTGTCATCCGGGCGATTACGTTCGTAAACATCGATTTCGTGGTCGGGATTACGCAGTTTCATGCTGATACCCAAATACAGGCCAGCAGGTCCTCCCCCGATACAGGCTACTTTCATAGTTTGCGCCTCCGTAATGCCTTTCAGATCAGGCCTGTTGCCAATACCAGGCTGATTGTTCAAGCTTGAAATATAGGGCAGTATAGACAAAACATTTTACATTTAAAATATTAAATTGAGGCGCTCTAACAGTGGCCGAAACAGTCGCCGAGACAATGGCAGTGTGAAGACCCCTAAAAGGGGTGAAGAGGATCGAAAGTGAGGAACGACAACAATAGCGGTGCGAATAATCAGGCAGTGACCTCATTGGATCACGAGTCGCGCTTGCATGAGGACGACCACCATTCGATACGCCTTTGGTTGCGTCTGCTGACCTGCAGTAATCTGATCGAAAACCGGCTGAGAAGCAGGCTTCGTGAAGAGTTTGATATGACGTTACCTAGGTTCGACTTTCTTGCGCAATTAGAGCGTGCACCTGACGGCTTAACGATGGGTGAGCTGTCGAAACGCATGATGGTTTCTGGTGGGAACATCTCAGGAATTGCCACGCAGCTTGAAGCCGAGGGTTTCATCACTCGTTCCCCTGTCCCAGGTAATCGCCGTACATTTTGTGTCTGTTTAACGGAGGTCGGTGAGAGGCAATTCTCAAAAATAGCTGCGCAACACGAGCAGTGGGTCATTGAGATGTTAGGTCATCTGAGCGGTGGAGAAGTCGATCAACTGATGGAGAGCTTGAAAAAAGTGAAAGCTGGGCTCGCAAATAATGGAGGTAGGTGAAGGTGTGGAAACCTTCTGAACGCATTAAATATATAGCGGCTACCGATCGCTGGCCCACAGAAGGCGAGGCGATGAGAAGCCACTTGTTCTCTCCTGTGGCGATAGGTGCAACGGAGCTCACGCAGCGTACATGGATTCCCGCGATGGTGCCTTGGCGCTCCAACGAGCAGGGCGAAGTTACTGACGACGTAATCGATTGGTATAGCCGCTTTGCTCAAGGAAAGCCGGGCGCCATCGTGATTGAGGCCACTGGAATCCGCGATATTCCAAGCGGACCGCTGTTGCGTATATCCAGTGATAGTTACATCGAGGGCTTGCGCCGGCTGGTGGACGCGGTGCGCGTTGCAAGTGATGGGCAGACCAAGCTGTATATTCAGCTTATTGATTTTCTCAGTATTCGCCGACGACCTGATCCGGAAAAGTACTTTGCACGTTTTTTAAACATCACCGCGGAGCACCGTAACGCGCTTTCTATGGCTGAGGCTCCAGAAGCCGATGTTCGCGCTGCACTCGCACTGTTATCTGACGAAGAGCAAGCGCGTGTTTTAACGGCTCGAGAATTCGAAGCCCTGCGTTTTGGCTATCGAGAGCGCGTGACCGACGTTGAACTTCCAGAGATTGCAGAACTACCCACAACCTTGCCTGCGCTGTTTGCTCAGGCTGCTGCTCGTGCAAAGTCTGCGGGCTTTGATGGCATCGAACTGCACTATGCACATGCCTACACCATGTCCTCTTTTTTATCGGCGACTAATGATCGCCAAGATGGTTATGGCGGTGCTCGAGAGAATCGAATTCGACTCCCTCTTGAGGTATTTCAAGCGGTGCGTGATCGTGTCGGCGACGAGTTTCCAGTGGGTTGTCGCTTTCTGAGTGATGAGATTATCGGCGACGGTAGTCATTTAGATGATGCGCTTTTTTTCGGGGTTGAGTTTGCTCGCGCGGGTATGGACTTTCTGAGTCTATCCCGGGGTGGAAAATTTGACGATGCAAAACCACCAAAAGTGGGGTGGGCCGCGTATCCCTATACGGGGCAGAGCGGTTATGAATGCATGCCATCCTACATCTCAGACGCACAAGGGCCGTTTGAGAGAAACGTTGAGCCGGTTGCTGCCATTCGGGGAGCAGTGCGCAACGCAGGGTTTTCAATCCCGGTCGTAGTTGCAGGAGGTATCTATAGTTACGAGCAAGCTGAACGGCTACTGCGTGATGATAAAGCAGACATTATTGGTTTTGCCCGGCAGGCTCTGGCAGACCCGGATTGGTTTGAAAAAGTTCGGCGAGGTTACGGCGACACGGTCATGGTGTGCCGATACAGTAACTATTGTGAGGGGCTTGATCAAAAGCATAAGCAAGTGACCTGTGAGCTATGGGATCGCAAGCAACTTGACGGCGACAATGTTGTATTGGCGTCTGACGGAAAGCGGCGCCTTACGGCGCCGCCATGGCACACTAATCCCGACTGACTCGAGCTTTTCTGCGCTCTTGTTACTGTGTCGACTTAGACGAGGACGGGCGGTAATAGCTTGGTTAAAACAGATTTTTCTTTGACCGCAGTTCCAGTGAGTGCGTAACCTAACAATTGTCCATCACTGCCCGTAAAGGTGGCTTTTAAGTTGGGCGCAGTTCCTTCAATTGCCCAGGCGCCCACGGCGTCTTTCGGGGGCGGTGCCACAGTAACCGGGCAGGCGGGTGTTTTAATGGCAATCGGCATGGCCGGGTATTGAACAGATGTTGTTTGGCCCGCGAGAGTCGATCCTAGTGCACGAGCTGCAGCACTCAGTGGTGCTACATAAACGAGAACGTGACCGGCCACTTCCGCACAATCGCCCAATGCATACACGTCCTTTGCGCTCGTACGAAGCAGTGCATCGGTCTTAATACCACGTCCTACATCAATACCTGCCGCTTCTGCTAAAGCGGTGTTTGGGCGAACCCCAATGGCTGAAAGTACAATGTCTGCTTCGATGGTGGAGCCGTCGTTCAACACTACCTTATAGCCATTGCTGACACGTTCAACATGCTCGGCAAGCTTGCCAAAATGAAACGTAGCACCGGCTGCTTCGAGTGCCGCTTGAACGGCTTTGCCACATTCCTCTGGTAGCAGCGTGGGTAGGCACCATCCCATCGGGTCTACCGATTCAGTGATGAATCCACCGTTGAGCAAATCATTGGTGAATTCACAGCCAATTAAACCTGAGCCGATAATGGCCACTTTCTTGGCACTGCGTTCGTCGACGATAGCTTGAAAGCGCGCGTAGTCGTCGAGATCATTGATGCTTAGAATGTCGTCTACCCCATCGCCAGAGAGCGGGGGTTGAATAACATCGGCGCCAGTGGTCAGCACAAGGCTGTCGTAACTCAGCGCGCCACCATTTTCCAAGGTGAGAAGTTTTTTCTCTGTGTTTATAGCGCTGACCCTTGAGCGCGTGAGTACCGAGATTTTAAGTTGCTCAGCTATGTCTTGCGCGGTTTGAATGGCGAGCTTCTCGTAGCTCAAATCTTTTGTGTAGCCGGTAGAGAGTAATGGCTTCGAGTAGACCTCTCCACCGTCCGCTGTAACTAGAGTGATCGGCAGCGTGGGACTGTGACGACGGATCTCTCTGGCAAGGCCATAGCCTGCGAGCCCTGAACCAATAATCACGACATGCTCACTGGCAGCTATAGTCTCGTGCGCAAGCGCGCCGGTTTCTGCCGAAGCGACTGGCTGCGCCGATTCTTCAGAGGTGGGAGCGGGTGCGCTTGCCTCTGGCACAGTTTCAACGTCGCTACCCGGAATTAGCTCGAAGTCATCTTTGCCCACACCACAATCAGGACACATCCAATCGTCAGGAACGTCGGCCCACTTCGTGCCTGGGGCAATGCCGTCATCTGGCCATCCTTCACGTTCGTCATAGATCAGACCACAAACAATACATTCCCAACGTGCCATTTTGTTCTCCAGTGATTGTGCTTTCGTGCGTATGAGCTACCTACTTAGCGTTGTCAGCTAATTAAGTTTTGCCAGTGGTGTTTTGGGCAGCGGCTTCAAGCTCTACGTTAATTGATAGGCAGACTTTACTGATCGAGATGGCTTTATCCACCAGGAGCGCTTTGCCCAACAGAGCGAGCGAGTTTAACAAACTTAACAGCGCGTCGCGAACCTGCGACAGCGCCGAAAAAGGCACTAAGACCTGCGAGGACAGGCACGGTCTGTGCTCGGCTATGGTTGCATAGTGGCAGAGTGATTAGCTTGTCATTTATGGTAGCTGGGATGGTATAAACACGTGTCGACGCCATTTGCGCGACGTTTTTATTTGGCAATAAGTTCCGACGACAAAAATATAATGAGGAGACTGTCATGGACATACATCATTTCTTAGAGCCCGTTATTGTGCTGATTGGCTGGACTATGCTGGTGTGGCTGTGGATGTACGCTACGCGTATACCAGCGATGAACCAAGCGGCGATTAACCCCGATGATGCGCGCCATCCAGGGACCTATGGGCATTTACTGCCATCCAACGTCCGTGCAGTGGCGGACAACCATAATCACTTGCATGAGCAGCCCACCGTGTTTTATGCGGTAATGTTTTTTGCAGCGCTAACGGGTGGTGCCGATTCACTGGCACTAAATTTGGCGTGGGCTTATGTCGGTGTGCGTGTACTGCACTCGCTGGTGCAAATTTTAATGAGCAAGGTTATTCCGCGTTTTGCCGTATTCGCGCTGGGTTCACTCATCCTAATTGCGCTGGTAACAAAAGAAGTGATTCGTACGTTTTTTTAAATGTCTTTGCTCTCTCGGTAATTACGCTGTGAGTTAATGTTGAGTTGAGCCCCCGGGTCGCTGTAGTACTCCGGGGCTCTCCGTAGCCTTTATTGTCTCGCTTTGTTGAGCGCATCCTCAACTTGATTTAATCGCTCTTTGCCAAAAAACATGTCCTTACCCACGAAAAACGTCGGTATGCCGAAGGCGCCCCGATCAGCCACTGCTTGCGTCGAGTGTTTTAGCGCCTCTTTGATACTGTCGGTTTGAATCAGCCTGCCGAGCTGATCGGCATCCAGGCCGCCGTCTTGCCATACGCGCATTACAATGTCGGGGTCACCCATGTTCATGTCCTGCTCCCACATCGCAGACATGACGATATCAATGTACCGAGACTGCACATTCAGCTCACGCGCGGCTAACAAACCCCGCATGATCATCACGGTATTGATGGGAAAGTGGCTGTTGAATACAAAATCGGTAAGCTCGTGTTTCGCTTGGAAACGCGCATTTTCTAGCATTTCATACGCCATTTTTCCTTTAACGTCACTAAAGGTGACGAAGGGCGCTTGGTTGCCAGTAATTTTAAACAAGCCACCCAAAAGTGTCGGCAGGATGTCGAGCTCGGCGCCGGTTCGGTCAATAAGATCGGGCAATACCTTGTGAACGTAGTACGCGTTGGGGCTAGCAAAATCAAAGACGAATTCAAGTGTGGCCATAGATTTCTCCAAAGAGAGGGTAAGGGATTAATGATTCCACCAGGCTAGATCGGTATGGGCACGGAGATCTAATTCATGGGTCCACGCTGAACGGTGTTGCTGAGCCACATGAAAATACGTATCGGCTATTTTTTCGGGTAGTAGCAAGCCGTCGTTGTCGCCACCGTGTTTCGCGCGTAACTGCTCAAATACCTCGGCGCCGAGCATTTTTCCCAGGGTGTCTGGAGCATCTACTGCACCGTCGATTAAAACGTGCACAACGTGTATGCCTTGACGAGCATACTCGGCGTTAAGTGATTGACAAAGCAGTCGTCGCCCGCCCATGGCTGCCGCGTGGGAGTGTTGTCCGGCGTTGCCGCGCATTGCGGCTGTTGCTGAGGTCACCAAGATGACCCCTTTGCCGCGTGAAGCCATTTGTGGGCACACTGCTGATGCTGCGCGAAACAGGCCAAAGGTCGCTAAGCGCCAGCCAAGCTCAAAGGCTTTGTAGCTTGTTTGTTCGAGAGGGCGATCACCGATCTGGGCGCCTAAGTTGTAAAGAAGTACCTCGATAGGTCCTATCTCGGCTTCTACCTGAGCAATACGCGTTTCAATGGCGTCGTCTTGTGATGCGTCAAGCAGGTAGCCATTTGCACTGCCGCCGTCGCGCTCAATGTCGTTAACCAGTGATTCCAAGCCCGTTGCATTACTGCGCCGACATAGAACAACGTGGTATCCCTCGGCAGCAAAACGCTTGGCAACGTGGCCACCGATACCGGCGCCGGCGCCGATGACCATACAGACAGGCTTCATAGGCATTACCCTTACATGCGTTTGTAATTTTTATCTGAAGACATGCAAGTTAGCATGGCGCACGCGGTAATGCCTATGAAAACCAAGGAAGCTCGCTTCGCGAGCATCCGGTCTGGCAGGAGTTTTAGAACCGATAAGTTAAGCGTAAACCATACACGCGTGGATCCGTGAGGGTGACTTCCGACAGGTGAGAAATAGCGCTGGGGCGATTGTTGAATACAACTTCACGGTCATCAGTAATGTTCTTGACGTACGCAATAACCTCCCAACTTTCATCGGCCGAGCCCATGCTCAAGCGGGCATCCCAACGATCCCAGCTTTCGAGTTTGTCGTAGTCATTGTTATTAAACGCCGACGTATATTGGTCGCTGGTGTACTGGTAACTCACCAAGGCCTGCCAGTTAAAAGAAGCCATCTGCCAAGTGTAAACA
>DAIRTN010000006.1:95470-118826 GCA_036803865.1 Luminiphilus sp. | reverse complement strand
CTACTTAAAAAGCGGTTTTACGGCTTTTCGATAATTGCGACTGACCTTTAAACAAGTCTCTCCGTCTAGGTAAAGCATGCTCTCACCCTTGGCCATCGCCTTAACCGACTGTACGCGATGCAAGTTCACGATTGTCGACCTATGAATGCGCACAAAATGTTGCGGCAATCGCTGCTCAAGCTCTTTCATGGTAGAGCGCATTATGTGGGTGTGACTATTTTCATGGACACACATATAGTCACCCGCAGCATCGATCCAGTCGATATCATCGAAGCTGATCAAAAGTGTCTGACCGCCATCCTTAATCGGCAACTTATTCGCTTCCTCGAGCATGGGGGCGAGGAGCTCATCATTCTCGCTTTCCATAGCTTTCAAAGCACTTATAGCCGACGCTTTATCGGACAACGGCGATTGACTCCGTAATCGCTCTCTAGCGCGCTCTAGGGACACGAGCAATCGCTCTGGGTCTACTGGCTTCATAATATAATCGACCGCATTAAGCTCGAAGGCCTCGAGGGCAAACTTGTTATAGGCCGTTACAAAAATAATCATCGGGAAATTATCGACTTGAAGCTCAGCGACAAGTTGTAACCCCGTCATTGAAGGCATTTGGATATCGAGAAACACCAGATCTACTGGATTTTGCTCAATATAGCGCAATGCCTTTTTGCCGTTGCCTAATTCAGCGACTATGTCGACATCGGACTCTGTCTTCAGCAACGAGCGCAAGTAGTCCAACGCTAACGGCTCATCATCAACCAGAAGCACGCGCATTCTGTCTGTCATAACGATGGCTCACTGCCAGTCATGGGTAACCGAATAGCCACACAACCCCCCCCGAAAGGCGACGGCTTTATCTCGACTCGACCACGTTCGTCGTACAGGTTTTTCAGTCTCTCTCGCGTGTTTTTCAAACCAATACCCGTGCCCGTCTCGATCTTATTTTTAGCCGGTACCGCCGCATCCGATCCACTATCCTCAACGCTTACCACAAGATCCGTGCCGTCGGCGCACGCCGTAATACGAATGGTACCCCCTCGCTCCGATTGCGCGATAGCATACTTCACGGCATTTTCCAGTAGTGGCTGGAGAATAAGACCCGGGACCTGAACATCACCGAGACCGCTGCCGATAGATGTTAGCACCGAAAGCCTATCGGAAAAGCGCTCCTTTTCGATTTCCAAGTAGAGCAATGCCGCTTCAAATTCTTGGTCAAGCGCAACGGTAAGCTGATCATCAGATTCCAACGAATAGCGGAGAAAACGGCTAAGGTGAACCAGCATTTGCTTTGCGTCATCTGCCCGCTGGGTTGCGATCAACGCACTGATCGCATTGAGGGTGTTAAATAGGAAATGGGGATTTAGCTGGTAGCGCAATAACTGCAGCTGCGATTCTCGCGCGGCAGATTCAGCCTCCGTGCGCTTGAGTGCCTCTCGCCGCTGCTGCGATTCGAGCATCAGCAACTGCTCATGCTCGCGCTGGAGCAACTGGTGATACTTCACTCCGTGATAAAGCGCAGCCCATGTAAGAAAAACAAAAATCGAAGGGAATAACCAACCGCCAAAGTCATTCCATAAGTCCCGCTCGCCCGTCATAGCCATAAACAAAAGCAGCCGGGCGGCCGCCCAGGATGTTGACAAAACTAATACGGCTAAAACCGAGATAACAATGCGTAAGGGGATCGGCCAAGCCCAGCAGGCTCTAAAGAGATAGCGCATGGGCAGACATAAGATCAGCCCGACAACAGACTGCAGCACGTTGTGGGCTAAATAGCTCAATTCAAACTGATTGTAAGGCAGGCTTAAACTAAAATAAGTGATCAAAGAAATGCCAAACCACCCAAGAAGATTCATCACCCAGAATTGCGCATTCGGATCACTGGTGACTCGGTAGTAACGGGCTTTTGTCGGATCTTCAATCGGCATTGACGGGATCTCTGAAGGATTCGCGTTTGTCTCGGAGTTTAGCAGTCTCAGCGCCACATGAAACAACCGAGTTGCGGAGAAGAATAAGTCTTCAAGTTTGCCACTTATCGAGTACAGTTAGCTCTTGAATAATACTCAACACCCGCACAGTAATTCGGAGCAGAAACGGCAATGAGCGAAGAGCAAACTTACACCCCCCCAAAAGTTTGGGTTTGGGACGATCAAAGTGGGGGGAAATTCACCCATATCAACCGCCCTATTAGCGGCGCAACTCACAAAAAAGAGCTGCCTGTCGGTGAACATCCCTTTCAACTCTACTCACTCGCCACGCCTAACGGCGTAAAAGTCACCGTAATGCTTGAAGAGCTGTTGGCACTGGGTATCGAAGAAGCCGAGTACGACGCCTACACGGTAAACATTCTTGAAGGCGAGCAATTTAGCAGCGGTTTTGTTGACGTAAATCCTAACTCCAAAATCCCCGCGCTATTGGATCTCAGTAACGAGCAGCCGCTTCGCGTGTTCGAATCTGGAGCCATCCTCCTGCACCTTGCAACTAAGTTTGATCGCTTTTTACCCGTAGAAGCTCACGCTCGTACCGAAGCGCTCAATTGGTTGTTCTGGCTACAAGGCTCAGTGCCCTACTTAGGTGGTGGCTTTGGCCATTTTTATGCCTATGCACCCAGCAAAATGGAATACCCTATCAACCGCTTCACGATGGAAGTGAAGCGGCACTTAGATTTGCTCGACAACACGTTAGCTCGGCACCAATACCTCGCTGGGGACGATTATACGCTGGCTGATATTGCAACCTGGCCTTGGTATGGCGCCCTAGTTAAAGGCCTACTTTATGAAGGTGGCGAATTCTTAGACGTAAACTCTTATCACCATGTTATGCGATGGGCCGATGAGATTGGTGAGCGACCGGCTGCAAAGCGGGGCCGTCTTGTAAACCGAGTCTGGGGTGACGACGATAAACAAATGAAAGAACGTCACTCTGCGAGTGATTTTGACAGCGTCAATTGGCAATAAGCAGGTCCACAGGGCTAATTGCATTGACACCTGAGAGCAGTGTCCACGGTGATTGTTGCGCTGTCAGGTAGGGTGAAAAAGCTCTCAGAAGTGATAAACTCCGCGGCCGTCACCGCACCAGCGGCGGGAACTAGGACACATCACTTTTGTTACCACCCGGATTTTCATTATGAGTCATCTCGACCAGGTAGCGACGACGACGCTGCTTACTGATAACAACAAAGATCTTTTAGCACGCATGTTAGAGACTGCATTGCAGCAGCCATTGGTACCGATGGAACCCGCCGCTGCAAAACAATACATGGAGCAAGTTGCTACGCGCACTGCTCTAGACGACGGCGTGTCAATACGCCTATTCCAAATGGTCCAATTATCGAGCAGCGAATCGGTCTACGTTATGCGCGTCGCGCTCTTAAGTGACGACCGCGCTATTGGGCTAGACATCATGGATGCTGAGAATGGACAGTTTTTCATTCCTGAATCCTGCCCAGTCTGCCAACTCGCAGCCGTCGCTGTGAATTAATGAGCTTCAATTGAACGAACGGATCGCTTACGCGACATTGGTCGGGCTCGTCGCTTATGCGGCAGTCGCTACCGACCTCTATCTGCCGGCGCTACCGGCAATCGTCCATGAATTTAATGTGAGCGAAGCGCAAGGCCAATTAACCTTGAGCCTGTTTATGTTGGGAATGGCTTTTGGCCAGCTTCTTTTTGGCCCCTTCTCTGACTATTACGGCAGACTGCCTGTGGTAACTGCAGGCACCCTTTTTTTTATTGCCACCTCCATAGCTTGTGCGGCTGCCACATCCATGGAGTTCATGTGGATAGCGCGATTCGTTCAAGGCTTAGCGGCAAGTTCAGGGCCTGTCATCGCTCGCGCAATCGTCAGCGATCGCTATCGCGGCAACCGCGCAGCACAAGTCATGTCAATGCTTGGGGCAGCCATGGCCGTCGTGCCGTTAATTGCGCCGACCATAGGGTCTTGGGTGTTGGTATTATTCGATTGGAGGGCTACGTATCTGGCACTGGCCTTGTTTGCCATCGCAGTATTAATCGGCCTGCGCCAATTCGAAGAGTCAGCGCCCAGCATTGGACAAGGAACGATTGGTATTGGCCGCGTCTTAGCGCTGTTTTCGCGCTGTTTAACAAACAGTCGTTTTATAGGCTATCAGATCTGCGGTACGGCCACGTACGCAGCCATTCTCGCTTATTTATCAACCGTGCCGTTTTTCATGCGCGATGTCTTCGATTTGCCCACGGAGTATTTCGGCTACGCCTTTGCATTGTCAGTTGCGGGCTTCATGGTAGGCGCCCTTCTCTGCTCACGTCTGGTTATGCGTCTAGGTACTGACAACACACTAACCATCGGCGTAATACTTTCATTGCTGGCCTCCGCAACGCAATGGTGGGCGGCACCAGAAGGCACTGCCAACGTAGCAATATTGGCGGCAAGTTCGTTCAGCCTGTTTTTTGGCATCGGGCTAACATCCGCAAACGCGGCTATGGGCGCCGTATCACTATTTCCTCATACGGCAGGCGCAGCCTCGGCCGTTTTTGGCTTCGTTCACGCGACAATCGCCGCCGCTGCAGGCTTCATTGCGGGTAAATTTTATGACGGGACGCTCGTACCTACAGCGACTATTATGCTTATTTGCGCGCTTGCTGGCGTTGTCGGCATTCCTCTAGCCCGAGGCATTCTTCAGAGAACGGACAGCGATTAATTTTTTTCCGTGGACGTGACGCCCTGGCTTACCAACGGCACAAAATCGACCTCGCTTTCTCGGATACAGCTCACAGCACCTGAAGCAAACTCGCGTTCCGCCAAGACCAAAGCAATCAATGACGTTGCAACGACGAAGGCGACGTTACCTCCGACCCAACACATTACCGCAAGACCAAAATAATACGCACGAAGGCAGCTATTATTATCGTGACCGGCTAGATCCATAAGCCGACCGAGCTGCAGGGCAAATCGCTGTCGGTCTTCGGGTGATAAATCCTCCTCAGGCATAGGAGCACTGCCTACCATCACGCTGACGAAACCGTATTGGCGTAAAGACCACGTCACTTTAAAAAAGGCATAAATAAGTATCAACGCCAAGACCAAAAATTTAAATTCCAACTCGGCGACACTATTACTTATGAAGGGTATAGATTGCGTGATTTCAGCCAATTCACTTGCGCGAGATAACGCAGTTAGCACGGCAGCCAGAAGCAGCAACGTCGTCGACGCGAAAAAACCCACTACCCGCTCCTGGTTTGCGAGCAGCGCCGCATCACCAATGCGATTGTCTCGATAGAGCATGCGCTCAGCCCATAGATCTCTGTGCCTGCGCATAGCGCCCGACAAAGTCGCTTTTGCACTTCCTTTCGCTCGACTCTTGGCATAAAGCCCATAGCCTACCCAGATAACAACGAAGTACGCCAAACCGAGAGCATTCCATGGAATATCGCTAGTCATTACAGGTCCTTTAAGTTTCTTCTAAACTACCGTATCGGGGAGTACATCTTAATTGAAACGCACCTGATAATGCGCGCTATAGTGAGACTTAATACTAGCTGTAGGAGGATGTGTGCACGAACTGACAAAAGACATGGAGGTACTGACTCAGGCCATTGTTCGCTATGCTGTAGAGCGAGTGCGCATGGATCCACCGACATTGGATGCACCGCGACCTGAAGCTGACCTGCGCGCTATGGCTGGCCAAACTGTTACCAAAGAGGGTATCGGGGGTCTTGAAGCTTTACGCTTGTTTACTGACGTGTTGGCACCTGCCTGTATTTCGGTGGACCATCCGCGACTATTAGCCTTTGTGCCAGCAGCACCAACGGAGGCTGCAACACTATTTGATCTGGTGGTTGGTGCATCCAGTATTTTTGGCGGAACATGGCTCGAAGGCTCTGGTGCAATTTACGCCGAAAATCAGGCATTGCGTTGGATTGCAGACCTAGCTGGCTTTCCCGGCGATGCGGGCGGCGTCTTTGTCAGTGGCGGAACTGCGGGGAACCTATCTGCGTTAGCCGCGGCCCGACATAAGTGGCGCAGCGAAAACCCAGATATGCGACGCACCCGAGGACTTATTATCTCATCAAAAGGCGCTCACGCATCAATTGCGCAAGCAGCTCAAATAATGGATGCAGACCTCGTTGAAGCTGGGGGTCACCGGCTGGAAGGCTCTCACGTAGCGCGCGCTATCGCCGAGCTTAGTCAAGAAGATCGCGCTCGCCTGTTTGCTGTGGCAACTACATCCGGCACTACCAACTTAGGTATTATTGACGACCTTGATGGCATTGCAGACATCTGCGAGAAAGAGCACTTGTGGCTGCATGTAGATGGCGCCTATGGCGCCGCCGGTTTGGCAGCGCCATCGGTACGTGCCGACTTCAATGGCATTGAGCGTGCAGACAGCTTTATTGTTGATCCCCATAAATGGTTGTTCGCACCGTTCGACTGTTGCGCGCTGATTTACCGTGATCCGTCCATTGCACGGAGCACGCACAGGCAGCACGGAGACTACCTCGAGGTGCTGTACGACGGGGTTTGGAATCCCTCAGATTATGCGCACCATTTGTCGCGCCGTGCCCGCGGCCTACCCTTGTGGTTTAGCATTGCATGTTACGGCACCCAAGCCTATACCGATGCCGTTGAGCAGACCATTGAAACCGCGCGACAAGCAGCTTTAATGATTGACGCGCATCCCCATCTTGAGATGGTCGTTGAACAGCGCCTTTCAATTTGCGTCTTCCGGCGTATAGGCTGGTCGCCAGACGAATACCAAGCGTGGAGCAACCGTTTATTGGACGAGGGCCTCGCCTTTGTTACTCCCACCAAGCACGAGGGCGAAACCGTTTTACGCTTTTGTATTGTCAATCCAAGAACAAGTACGGATGACATTCAAATGATCTTGGATACCCTTTAAATAATGGCTGACAACTGGCCATTCCGTTGGGATCTTCTCTTCCGCTACCGATTTATCGAAGTAATAGCGCTATGGGAAGGTCGGCTGACAACGCGGCATCTCGTCGAAACATTTGGTATTGGTCGTCAGCAAGCCAGCAAAGATATCAACACCTACAATCGAGAAGTCGGTCCAAATAATTTGGTCTATAACAAGTATCTGAAAGGCTATGAGCCATCAGCGGCGTTCGAACCGAAAGTCACTCGCGGACTAGCCGAGGAATACCTCCAACTACTCGCTAATCGGAGTGAGTTGAGCCGAACTTTTAGCTCGCTTGTACTTCCATTGGGACACACGGAAGTACTCGACCCACCCACACGGCAAGTATCACCTGACGTGCTCAGACCACTGCTGCAGGCGGCGCGAGATCAGCAGCGGATCGAGGTGGACTACGTGTCAGTCAACAACCCCGATCGCGAAGGTCGAATCATCGCCCCCCACACTCTCGTTTGGACGGGTTTACGCTGGCACGTACGAGGGTGGTGCGAGAAGAATGGTGATTTTCGTGACTTCGTACTTAGCCGCTTCAGGGGACTGCCTGAGTTACTTGGGCCCGCAGATCATAGGGCCGCCGATGACAGCGACTGGAACACCCTGATTACCCTTGAAATAGTTCCTGACGCTCGCCTGAGCGCCGAGCAACAAGAAGTCATTGCAGTGGACTTTGGCATGCAAAATGGTGCGCTCAAAATTCCTGTACGCGCACGACTGGTCAATTATTTGGTGCAACTGCTCAACATCAACACCGGTGAGCCGCACCCAGATCCTCGCGCCCAACAAGTGGTCATTGCCAATCGCGATGCCATTCTACAATGGCTGATCTAAGCAGTTTTATCCTCGAGACCTTTTTTTCTGTGACGCACCTCGCATAAGCACACATAGCTACTTTGCTCGACAGGAAGCCAGACATATGATGACTCGGTAAGGGCAATCATCTCCGGCTCCCGAAGGGAAAGAAGGTATTTATGCAAGCACTCTCTACTAAGGCCACTGTTAACGAGCGTCGCGGACGGGAAGCAGCAAGACCCGAGAACCTCGAGCGCTCCTTGAGTTTTGAGCAAATGGTGACGCTCACTGCCAAAGAACAGTTTGGATGGTCGGTAGCCTTCGTTCGCAGACCTTTGTTTATGCAGCCTGAGGTGGTCATTATCAGCCCCGACAAAACGGAGTATGTGCTGATTGCTGAGGACGGGACTGAGAAAATCTTCTTCAATGTTCGAAGTGTAGACTTCGACTAGGCTCCACGCCGACAGCTTATTGCCCATAGAACCCGCACTAGCGGGTTTTTTTATGGCTGTTAAACTTATCCCAGAAGGTTTTAGGAGAAGCGTCCGTCATGAGTATTACACGGCGCGATTTCATCGCGGGATTGGGTGTCGCATTAGCCGCGACGACACATGATCGACTGCAGGCGGCCGGGACCCACATACCTGTAACCCCTTACCCGCCATCGCTGACGGGTTTGCGTGGCAATCACCCCGGATCGTTCGAGTCAGCTCATCGCTTAGCGTTTGGCGCATGGTCAGCGGGTTCCGCACAGAACATCGACGATGACGAATACGATCTTATTGTTGTCGGCGGAGGTATCTCTGGACTTGCTACGGCATATTTTTGGCGCCAGCACGCGGGTGAGCACGCAAAAATTCTCATTCTTGATAATCACGACGATTTTGGCGGTCATGCCAAGCGCAACGAATTTACTGTTGATGGCAAAAAACTGATCGCTTATGGGGGCAGTCAGTCAATCGAAGCGCCGAGCCATTACAGCCAAGTAGCGAAGCAGTTGTTCGTTGACTTGGGCATCGACGTCGAGAAATTCTATCAATACTACGACCAAGACTTTACCCAGCGCCACCAGTTAAGCAGCCATTGGTACCTTGACGCCACTCATTTTGGTTCTGATCACCTAGTCCCCAACCCCCTCGGCGCCCTTTGGCTTGGGGTGACACCCCCTGAAGACATCAGGTCCGTGATTATTCAGCTGCCTTTAAGTCAACGTAGCCAAGAAAAGTTGATCACCCTTCTCACCGACCCGACAGACTGGCTAGCGGGTAAATCGCTCGATGAAAAATGGGACTATTTGCGCAGTAAATCCTATGAGCAGTATCTCCGTGACGACCTCGCGATGCCAGACGATGTGATCTTACTGCTGCGCCAACGGGCGCATGGACTGTGGGCCGTCGGATACGACGCACTATCAGGTCTCGCTGCCGCACGCTCTGGCGAACCTGGCACGAGAACCCTTGGGTTGGAGCAAAGGCTCTGGGGCAATGAAGCCGATGAACCCTACATATTTCACTTTCCTGATGGCAATGCCACTATTGCTCGCCTGCTGGTTGAACAACTGAGCCCTCATGCTATCTCCGCAGACTCTATGGAAGCCTCCGTTAACGCCCGAGTAAACTATGCCGCACTAGATACACCGCAGCAGCACACTCGTATTCGCTTGAACTCGACCGCATTAAATGTACGCCACAACAGTACTAAGACTGCGGTCGAAGTGACGTATGAAAAGCAGGAGCAGATCAAGACAGTGGTCGGTAGTAAGGTCGTATTGGCTTGCTACAACCACGTTATTCCTTTCCTATGCCCTGATCTCCCAACAGCTCAGGCTGAAGCACTGGCTTGGCCTGAGAAGGCACCGTTGGTGTATACCAATGTCGCTTTACGCAATTGGCGTGCTTTCAAATCGGCGGGGCTTTACCATTTCGAAGCCCCTCGCGATTTCTGGGCCTATGGTTCATTAGATTTTCCAGTGTCTATTCCCGGCTATTCCTTTAGCAGTCAGCCTGAAGAACCCATCGTTTTACATTTGGTCCATGTACCCACCTCGCCGGGGCTTGATGCCAGAAGCCAATATCGAGAGGGTCGACGCACGCTTATGTCGACAAGCTTTGAAGACTATGAGCACACACTAAGAAAGCAACTGGAAGGAATGTTAAAAGACCACGACTTCAACTTTGATCGCGATGTTGCAGGTATTACCGTCAACCGGTGGCCACATGGCTACGCTTACGAATATATTGACTTGTGGGACCCGCCCGATTGGGGCCCCGACAAAGGGCCACACATCACCGCGCGTCAACCATTTGGAAGAATTGCTATAGCGAACTCAGATAGCTCCGCTTACGCCTACGTGAACGGAGCTATTGATGCAGCTTGGCGTAGCGTTAATGAATTGCTTTCAGTGGATTCAAAGGTCACCTAATTACCAATCTTGATTAGGATCATCGCTACTCGATTTGCCCCAACGCCAACGGGGTTTTGGGCCTTTTGCGTAGCATAATCCGACGAGTAATAGGGTGGCGAAACCGACAACCGGCAACGCTTGCGAGGAATCTACAGTAAAGGTGAGGACCAGGACGACCGTGGCATAGACTGCTACGGCCAACCATCCTTGATAGGTCACGGGATACCAACCCAATCCATAGCGGCGACGCTTAAACCAATAGTTTTTAGGTAGTGAAGACATAAGTTACTCGCTTTTTTCAGCGCACTTATCGATAACATAGATTTTGCGGTAGCCGCTACTATCCCACAAACCCAACCAGCCCTTGGGAATCAGCACTGTGTCGCCAGCGTTTACTAACTGGGCGTCGCCACCCTGTGGCGTGAGTGTGACACTACCTGTAATGAACACCATTAATTCATCGTAGGGATAAGGCTCGTTAATCGTGTAACGATTGGCTCCCGTTTCATACACACCCACCTGTAAACAACCCGACGTCTCATCATGCCAAATACGATCCAACGCGTTGGTCTTTCCGACCTCGCTCTCCTCCCGTAGTTGTTCCGTTTCAGGTACGCTAAATACGTCGCCTGGCAGGATATCCGCTGGCAAAAATTTTAATGCTGGAACGTTTACGGTAGAAGCAGCGTCGGCATTTGCATTCAGAGCGATCGCAAACAACAGAAATTGTAGAGGTTTCATTTCTTTGCGCTCCAAGCCTAGGTTTATAGGGTTTCCACTGACGAATTCGAAAAAAAACGATCCATGATCTTTACCATGATATAGCCTGCAGCAAGACCGATAACAGCGCCGACGAGCGAGGGAAATAAGGTTTCCGCCAGACCCATGTGCTGCGCCACCTGCGTGACCCCATCGGATACAGTGTGCGACGCATGCATCAATATACCGCCGCCAACGAAAAACATAGCAATGGTTCCCACCACGGACAAAAATTTCATAAACCAAGGGGCAAAGATCAACAGGCCGCGTCCGAGAGCTCGAACACCTTTAGCGATGGCCCCAGTGCCTGCGCGCTCGGTAAGCAACAATCCCACATCATCAATTTTGACAATCGCAGCGACTAAGCCGTAAACACCTATAGTCATTAAAGTAGAGATACCCGCCAGGACAATGACTTGTGTGACTAAGTCTTGGGCTTCGACAATGCCGAGTGTCAGTACAATGATCTCAGCCGATAGAATAAAGTCTGTGCGCACCGCACCACGTATTTTTTCACGCTCTAACGTTGCGAGATCACCGCTCTCCCCGGCCAGTTTATGAGCAACGGCCGCGCGCTCATCGTCTCCATGCTTTTGTGTGGGATGGATAAGCTTTTCTGCGCCTTCAAAGCAAAGATACAGTCCGCCACAGACTAACAGTGGGGTGATCAAGAAAGGGGCGAACGCTGCTATTAATAAAGCTGCCGGAACGAGAACGCATTTATTGAGAAACGCGCCTTTCGCGACGGCCCAAACGACGGGCAATTCTCGCTCGGGGCGCACGCCAATGACTTTCTCAGCATTAACTGCTAAGTCATCGCCTAAAACACCTGCGGTTTTTTTGGCGGCTACTTTGGTCATAACCGATACATCGTCAAGGATGGCTGCTATGTCATCGAGCAATGCCAAAAGGCTACCAAACGCCATGCCAACTCCTATATTTTCTTGCGCCGCTTAGAGGGCTGACGCATGGTTGATTTCGGATAGCGAGGTAGCTTTCCAGTTGCGAGGTAGCGATAAATAGTCTCCTGTGAGCGTATCGTTGCCACATTCTTTCGCACGTCGGGCAAGGGATTACTCTGCTCGCTGTCTAACAGTCGCGCTTTGACGTTGTCATGCCACTGCTGGTCTAAAACATTTTGAATCAAATTCTGTGCATCGGGGTCTAAAATGGGGCACAGAACCTCTACGCGATAATCGATGTTCCGCGTCATTAAGTCGGCTGAGCCAATGTAATAAACCGGATTACCGCGGTTATGGAAAACGTACACGCGCGGGTGTTCTAGATAACGATCGACAATACTTATGGCGGTTATATTCTCTGATAAGCCCTTAATGCCTGGCGTTAACGAACACATTCCACGGACAATCAATTGAACATAAACACCGGCCGCACTCGCCTCGTAAAGTTTTTGTTCGAGCTGCCTATCAACAAGGTTGTTGCACTTGAGCACTATCGAAGCGCGATAACCGTCTTTTGCATTGCGAATCTCGCGATCGATCATCGCTATCAAGCCCGGACGAGAACTGTGAGGAGAAACGAGTAACAAGTCATATTCAGGGCGAAGATAATTGAATTTCAAAAAATCAAAGACTTTCGCGATATCGGAGCCAATGGTTTGATCACAGGTCAACAGAGAAAAATCGGTATACAGCCGCGCAGTTTTTTCATTGAAGTTACCTGTACCCACGTGGCTGTAATACGTTATGCCGCCGTCCTCCTGCCGTTCGATCAAAAATAATTTGCTGTGAACCTTAAGGCCTTGAATCCCGAAGATTACCTCGATACCCGAGTCAGTTAAGCGCTGAGCCCAGGTAATATTGGCCTGCTCATCGAAGCGCGCAGCGAGTTCGACGACAACCATTACCCTTTTCCCATTGGCTTTAGCATTAATCAACGCATCTACCACGCGCGAATTCTTTGCCACGCGGTACAAGCAAATTTTCACCGACACCACGGCTGGATCAAGCGCCGCAGTCTTCAGTACATCAATAATATAGTCGAAGGTATGGTACGGATAATAAAGGCACACATCTTTATCGCGTATAGCGGTAAAAATACTTTCTCCATCTTCAAGGCGAGGAATAGTAATTTGCGTCTGTGACTTAAACTCCAAATACTTGGGACCCGCGTTGGGAAAATTTATAAAGTCTTTAGAGTTGTGATACCTACCACCGGGAATCATGCTGTCGTACTGGCCAAAGCCGAATCGCTTGCGTAAATACGCCAGCAGCCGTGGGGGCATATCCCCGTCGTAGACAAATCGTACAGCGTCAGCGCGTTGGCGCTGCTTCAAGCTAGATGTCATTTTCTCAATCAAACTTTCGTTCATCGAGGCGTCGATCTCTAACTCGGCATCTCTGGAAAATTTAAAGCAATAAGCTCGAGCCGATTTAATGTCAAATACGCCACGAAATACTTCGGGCAGGCACGCTCGCACAATGTTATCGAGCACGATGAAGACTCGGCCTGCACGCCGCTTGCGCTTAGGAATTTCAATAAAGCGATCTAATCGATCGGTGGGAACTTCGAGCAGCGCGTACTGTGTCCCTGTATCGGTGTCCATATCGATGGCGAGATAAAGCGACTCATCGGTTAAGTGCGGTATGGCCGTATTGTCTTGGAGCAAGATGGGCTCAAGTTCAGGCAATACCGTTTCATGAAAAAAGCTCTGAACGAAGGCCATTTGCCCGTCATCAAGCTGCCGTTCATTGAGAAGAAAAATGCCGCGCCTACCGAGCTCCTTGAGTACGTGATCGTAAGTCTCTTCGAACTCTTCCTGTAGGCTCACCACCCGCGTTTGAATAGCCCCCAGCAGAGCCTTGGCATTCTGTCGCTGCTTGCCCGTAGACACCGATATCAAGCGCCGAACCTCCGCGACGCGCACGCGAAAAAACTCATCAAGATTGCTCGAGAAAATACCAAGGTACCGCACACGCTGAATCAGGGGGACGTCAGGATCCTGTGCTTCCTGCAACACGCGTGCGTTGAAGGACAGCCAGCTCAACTCACGGGGGTAATGATACGGATCTTCGAGATCCGCCAATAATCGAGTAATCGCGCTCAAATCACTCATTGCATTCTCATTAGATGCCGACTTCCTGTTACTGAACGCCAGCACATCGGTTTAAACACTGAACAAAGGACGACATGCCATAGCCCCGGCCAAACCAGCTGCTCTACGATCAAGGCTTCAACGTGAGAGTGTCAGTCTTTAGGAGTCCTAAAACTCTCTCTGCCTCGTTACCTATTAGTTGCGCTTTGACACCTTTACGACCGACGGTACCCATAACAACAAGCTGGGCCTTGTTATTTGCGGCCTCCGATACAATCGTCTTCGCGACCGGTCCGCGCTTGAAAACAAACGCTGAAGTAGGAAGGCCAGATTGATCCGCCAACGCTTGCATAATCGGTAACTGCAACCTGTGGCGCTCTTGCGCATAAGTTTTGGGGTCGATAAGGTCAAGGTCAGAAAGCAGCGTGGGCACTTCGAGAACGCACAACACTTTGAGCTCCATGTTGAGGACCTCTGCATAGTGACGCGCCTCAAGGACAACATCGAGATTAAGCTTCTGTTTCGTCTTACCCGTCGCATCAAGATCGACCGTAGCTAAGATCGATGCATCTTTTACCCAGCGCTTCTTATTCACCAGCAAGACCGGCACTGGGCACGTTCTAAGAAGATGCCAGTCGGTTGACGTGTGGCCAAAAGACTCTGACTTATGCCGGCTTTTAACCACCACGATATAATCTCCACCCGAAACACGCTTGTTAATCCATGCATGGATTGATTCAGCCCAAACGATATTGATCTTAATACCGTTATTCTCACCGGCAAGTTTATTTATGCGTTGTGTAATCGTGCTTCTGCGTTCAGCCATCAATTGAGTCTTGATAGCAGAGCCCGCATCTTTATCAACCTTTAAACGCTTGATATCAGTGTGAGTAAATGCAACGACCTCGGGGATAAGATCCATTTCATCTGCAAGCTGCAGACCTCGCGCGCTTGCGGCACATTTATCTTCAATATCGGCGACAATTAATAGCTTATTGCTCATGTTGGCTCCTGCAGGTGGATACTGACAGTATAGAAGCGATGCATAGCCTGTCTACCTATATAACCCTCAATATCACTACATATTTCGGATCTCACTTAGGCATGTTCCGGGGACTGATGCGCACTGATAAATTCAGAAATTCTGGCCGCACAACGGTCAGGCGCCTCCAGGGGAATCAAGTGACCACCTTCGTAGACCTCTAACTCGAGCTGGGGGACAACACGCTGCCACACACCCAAGCGATCGGCGTCCAACACATCACTGTGCTTCCCTGCGATTCCAAGCATCGGCAACTTTAGGGCTTGCAGCGAACCGAATATACTGGGAGCGCTGCGATAAACACAGGCCTCCCATGCACCCGACCAACGCAGTTTCACGCCGTGGTTTGGAGTGGACTCGTGTCCAGCCTTAACATAGTCCCACAACACTTCATCGGACACCCGACGAAAAGGACGCTTGTGTCGATAGAAGGCAAACGCTGCGTCTAAGTTTTCAAACTGATGTGGCCGACCAAGAGCCACTTTTACTATCGGCATGTCTCGCCGCAACATACGCGTAAAAAACTGAAAAGCTAACCACGTGTTGCGCGGAACCAAAACGGGGTCGAGGGCCACCAGTCCAACGACCAAATCAGGTCGTTGACGTGCCACCAAGACGCTCACCACCGCTCCCATCGAGTGCCCAACAAGCCAAACCGGACGGCCGCCGTCACACTCCAATGCATGAATTAGATCATCCGCATAGGCTTGCCAGTTCAGTCGGCGCGGTGCGCGCTCTCCGCTCCATAGCGGTCGGTGTTCTATGGTATGAATAGTAAACTGCTGCGCCAGCGGGTCTAACAGCTTACGGTAGCTTTGGGATGGATAGCCGTTAGCGTGAGCAAAAACGACGCCAGGCCGATTCGAACGGGAACTAGCCGCCGTATTGTAAGGAGACAAACGCGGGGTCTTAGGTGACGAAAGCATAAAATAAGCGCCTTAACTCTGATTAGATGGCTGTGTTTGCGACCCAATATTGCCTGATTTACGACCTTTACTTCCAACCAACTCATTGCGTATGATGCCGCCGCCGGTCTATATCAACAACAATAAGGCCGCGCGGGCAGTCGATGTCGACATGAAAAGGACTTGCACCACAGGGACTTGCATCACAGGAACTTGCATCAAAGATGCTTTCCACGACGATGCTTTCCACGACGGTGATTTCCACGACGGTGCTATCCACGACGGAGCTGCCGACTCAATGCTGAGCGCTTTGCACTCAACAGCAGTTTACAACACACATTGGAGAACATTCATGAGTACTCGTTCCGAGTTCCAACGCCACGCACTCGCTGCAGGCATAGTTGCGGCGACAATCGTCGCGCCGACAGCCAGCGCGCAGATGCTAGAAGAAGTTATTGTTACCGCAACAAAGCGCGCGGAGGGACTGCAAGATGTTCCTATCGCCATTAGTGTCATGTCTGGCGAAAGCGTTCAAGAACTTGGAATGCAAAGCATGTATGACGTGGCGCTCTACATGCCCAACGTTCACGTTAACCAAGCGTCAGCTGGCGACCAACTATTCATAAGGGGCGTGGGCTCCGGTGTCAACTATGGCTTCGAACAGTCTGTCGGCACTTTTATCGACAATGTGTACTACGGCCGCGGCCGAACAGCCAAAAGTCGGTTCCTAGATATTGAGCGCGTCGAAGTTTTGAAGGGCCCTCAATCCACACTGTTCGGAAAAAACACCATCGCAGGCGCAATAAACATCACGACTAAGCGCCCCACCGATGAGTTTGAGGGCTACGTAGACGCTCGCTACCGAACTGAACTCGAAGGTTATGCATTGGAAGGCGTTGTCAGCGGACCTTTGTCTGATAACGTTCGCGCGCGCCTAACTGCCCGGTATTATGAAGATGACGGGTACGTAAACAACCCGAACCCTGGCGAACCCAACGGGGGTACACGTGAAGACTCAACCGTCCGACTTGTCGTCGACGTAGACCTGAGCGACACCCTGAGCCTAAGCATCAAAGCAGAGCATAACGAAAGCGACGATCTCGGCCAGGTACACATGATTTCCGACGCCAATCCCGTCGCTACCTCTCTCTATAAAAACTTTGGCACACAGGACTTCACCGCGGGCTTTGATTACCAGCAATACAATCTGAATTTCACACAAGAATACATGGATCGTTATGATCTACCCTGGAGCCCAGAATTAGGCGACACAAGTGACTCGGATATTTTCCAAGCGACACTCGACTGGCAACTTGGTGATCACACACTGCGGTCTATTACGGCTTGGACTGAGTATGAATTTACCCGCGAAAACGATTCTGATTACTCGTCACTTCGCTTCCTAAATCGAGGCCGCACCGAAGGTCACGAGCAGTTCACTCAAGAGTTTATTTTATCCTCACCAACAGGTGGCTCCGTTGAATACCTAGCCGGCTTTTTCTATCAGGACGAAACACTTTTCAACGATCGACACACCATCGTAAGCTTTGCGGGTATCCCACCTATTGAACGGGGCGTTCTTGCACTCGTTGATGGGTTGCTAGGTTTGCCCGCAGGCACATTGCCGCCAACCGCGCTTGAAGGTGATGCAAGAAATACCTTTGACCAAGACGCACAAACTTGGTCGGTTTTTACTGAGTTCACTTTCGCGCTGAGCGACCGAGCCCGACTAACCGCAGGAATTCGATACAGCGAAGATGAGAAAGAAATGCGTAAAACCGGTAGAACGCTTGACTTGTCTGGCGTACTAACAAACACCGGCATCGCGTTCGGCCTTCCTTACAACTTGTTTGACGTAGTCTACGGTCCTGCTGGTCTTAATTTAGCGGCGCCTCATGACTATAGCTTTGACCGGAAGGAAGACCACACAACGGGCAACCTCAATTTCCAATACGACGTTTCCGATGCGACCATGGTTTATGCCAACGTCAGCAACGGTTACAAAGCAGGTGGATTTGATGAGGACAACAGCCTAGGGCGACTCGATGTTGCAGAGTTCGAAGACGAGACCGTGCTGGCCTATGAATTAGGCGCCAAGATCGATTTGGCTGGCGGCCGTGGTCGACTCAACATGGCGCTGTTCCGCTCCGAATATGAAGACGTGCAGGTATCCACTTTTGACGGCAACGCAGCCTTTGTTGTGGGTAACGCTGCCGAAACGGAGGTCACTGGCTTCGAATTCGACCTGCAATATGCCCTCACGGATGAGCTCACAGCGAGCGTTGCTGGCGCATGGCTCGATGCAAAGTACAAGAGCTTTACCGATGCGGCGTGTAACGTTTTCCAGGTGGTTGATGGAACATGTGCAGCCAACGGCGGCGTACAGGATCTCTCTGGCAAGCCTTTGCAGTTTGCCCCTGAGTACACAGGGAATATCAATCTTCGATACGAGACAGATTTAACCAGTAGCGTTGAGCTGATGGTTTCTGGTGTCTATAGCTATAGCGACGACGTCGTTGTAGCCAATGACCTCGACCCCAATGGCATTCAGGAAGCTTACGGAAAAGTCGACGCCAACATCACGCTGCGCGACAGCATGGGCGCATGGTCAGTATCGTTGGTGGGCCGCAACCTAACCGACGAAAAGACCTTCCCTTGGATGAACGATGTGCCGTTAGGTAGCTTTGGATTCAACAAAGTCTACTTCAAGCATATTGATCCACCTCGCTTCTTTGAACTACAGGCACGCATTAATTTCTAATGCCCTAAAGCCATGGGAGCCGCTAAAAAGCGACCATGGCAGTACGTAGATTCAAACACACAAAAACGCCGGCATGAGCCGGCGTTTTTTTATTCTCCTATGACGCACATATAACCTTCGCGCCTCTACAAATTTGAAAACTCGCGGTTTAAATCATATCGGCGCGACGTCACATAACGCTCCATTGCCTCGACCCTACTTAATGCTTCATCAAGACGTTCTCGTGCCTTGCGTAAACGCTGGGTTGGAGCGTCAGAGTACTTAAACACCGTGCGCTTTCGGTACTGATGTTGATCCTCGTCATACTCCATTTCCACGTCCATGCTATGCGGGGGTGTATCCCAGCGGCTAGGACGTGCGGCCAACAAGATGACAGCCGCCACGTAGCACCAAAACGCCAGCGAGCCAGTAAAAATCAGCAGGGCAATTGCACCTAGCCGAACCAACCACACAGGAACACCCCAATGATCGGCAAGCCCAGAACACACGCCTGAAATCCATGAATTTGAGCGATTTCGGTACAAGTCCATACCCCAGCCCGCTCGCTTTCTACTCCCAAAGCTATCCCGCTTCCCTCTCGCCATGACCTACTCCTTGTCACTTCCCTGTTGACGCCAGTTTGGATGATCCGCTTCCAGGATCGATTCCAATGACGCAATGCGATCGCTCATTTTATCGACCGTCGCCAGCATCTCATCTAATGATCCGCGATCTTCATTACTCAAACTCCTGCTTGAGCGGTTCAAACTACGGTAATGCATCACTATCCAGATGGGCGCAACGAACACCATGAACAACACCATCGGTACAAACATCATTTCAAACGGATCCATTGTGTCGCTCCCTGCGCCTATTAGTCCCTGCTAGTGTAATCAGCCTTCCTTGGCTTTTCATCGTTCCCTCGATATTTACTCTGCTTTTTGCGACTTTTCACCAGCGCCCATAGACTGCTTCAGTTTTTCGAGCTCATCGGACAGCCATTCATCTTCTTGAAGCGCGTCAATTTCAGCCGCCAATCCCTGGCCTTCGCGCCCCATTTCCATGGACTCCAACTCGCCCTCTAAGTTGTCCATTCGGCGCTCAAAGCGCTCGAACTTATTAAAAGCATCGTCCAACTCACTGCGATGAACTTGGCGCTTTACTGACATACGTGATTGCACCGTTTTCGAGCGCATTAACATTGCTTTCTGCTTTGCCTTAGCGTCGCTAAGCTTAGCCTGGAGCTGCCCAACCTCTTCATTGAGCTGCTCAATATGCTCATCGGTGGACTGCAACTCGGTCGCTACCGCTTGCAACTCGTCTTCGATCGCCCGTTTTTCCTGCAGAGCGGCGCGAGCAAGATCCTCACGCCCCTTGGTAATCGCAAGCTTGGCTTTCGCTTCCCAGCTCCCCGCTTCTTCCTGAATGTGGGCCTGTTTTCGAGCTGCAGTTTTTCGGTCTGCTAACACACGCGCCGAGGAGCTCCTTACCTCTACCAGGGTGTCTTCCATTTCCTGAATAATAAGGCGAATCATTTTCTCCGGATCTTCTGCACTGTCGAGCAGCGAGTTAAGGTTGGAGTTAATAATGTCTGACATACGTGAAAAGATACCCATGATGTTGATCTCCTGTTAGCTTGAGGCGCCGTTAGGGCCGAGGTCATCCATGACCCCTCCAACCCAGTAGGCTAATTCCACACCTGCTGCCATGATGCCGAGAGTGGCGACGGCGGCACCCACACCCGTGACGGTTGCGATTGCGCTGCAGATGAGAACAATTACTGTGTAAACGGCGAAACGTTCGTCGATTGCGTCCATGCGTGTAACTCCTTCCTGAAGTGTTTAGGGGCTTCCTTGCCCTCGGCGAACCGGCCTATCCGGCGCCTTCACACGAGATTATGCGAGCTATGTGCCAATCTTTATTTGTTGAATAAAAACAATGGCTTATCTGGCTTAGTCTTGTGCATCGCGATTCGGGACTGATTTATAATGGCTTTTTTACCTATTTATTGTGGCTTTTTTAGCCTTTGCAGGTTAATTTAACCATCATGAGATCACAGCCAAAAACAATTATTGGACAAAGCCCGGTTTTATCAGCGGCACTTGATCATTTATCGACGCTCGCGAGCATCGATCGACCCGTTCTCGTGATTGGTGAGCGAGGCACGGGCAAAGAACTCGCTGCTGAACGGCTACACTTTCTATCGCCACGCTGGTCGAACGCGTTCCTTAAAGTTAATTGTGGCGCCATCGCAGAAACGCTGCTGGAAAGTGAGCTATTCGGCCATGAGGCCGGCGCTTTTACCGGCGCCACGAGGCAGCATATCGGCCGCTTTGAGCGTGCTGACGGTGGCACCCTGTTTCTAGACGAGCTGGGCACTATGTCGCTGCAATTGCAGGAAAAACTGTTACGCCTCATTGAGTACGGCGAGTTCGAGCGCGTAGGTGGCCAGAAAACGATACACGTTGACGTGCGCATAGTCGCCGCCACCAATGCAGACCTTCCCGCCATGGCCGACAGAGGTGACTTTCGCTGGGACTTACTTGATAGACTCACTTTTGACGTTGTGCGCTTACCCGCCCTGCGAGAGCGACCCGAAGATATCGACGAACTCGCCAATCACTTCGCCATGAAATTTACCTCAGAGTTGGGATGGGACGTCTTTTCTGGGTTCTCTGATACAGCGCTCGAATCACTCAAGGGCCACGACTGGCCTGGTAATATTCGCGAACTTAAAAATGCTGTGGAACGGTCCCTCTACCGATGGGGAGCACAGGACGCACCCGTGGGCATTGTCGTCATTGATCCATTCAGTGAATTTATCGGCACCCAGCCAGAGCAAGCGCCACAGCGCGAGTCTCCGCATCACTCTGATACACCTACTACTCACGCAGAACAGTTACACGAGCAGACCTCACCCTCGCTTCCCATCGATTTGCGTCGATGGCTGCACGACGCAGAAAACGACTGGTTAAGTCGTGCTCTGACGGAGAATGACTTTAGTCAGAAGCTGGCGGCCAAAGCGCTCGCATTGAGCTATGACCAAATCAGGAACTTGGTGAAAAAACATGGCATCAACCCAAAGTTGTCCCGCTCAAAGGGCTAACAACCCTTTTTCTAGCCTACGCTGTGACGTACATGTTAAATTGCATGTCGGCAAAAGCCCCATTTACCAAAGCCCCATGTAACAAAGCCCCATGTAACAAAGCCCCACGTAACAAAGCCCCTTTAACATTAACTCCAGGAAAGACTAATCATGAGTTTGCACTTAAGCGATCCACAACTCCTGCAAAGCAAGGCCTACATTAATGGCCAATGGTGTGATGCAGACGATGGTGCGACGTTGGCAGTGACCAACCCAGCGACAGGTGAGGTTATTAAAGAAATTGCCAAGCTAGGTGCAAACGAAACGCGGCGCGCTATTGAAGCCGCAGAAACAGCCATGGCGGAATGGCAGCGCCAGCCGGCCAAAGCTCGCTCACAAATTTTACGGCGCTGGTTCGATCTCGTCATGGCTAACCAAGAAGATCTCGCCATTATTATGACAGCGGAACAAGGGAAAACTCTCGCAGAGAGTCGCGGTGAAGTTGCCTATGGCGCGTCATACATTGAATGGTTCTCAGAGCAAGCAAAGCGTATCGATGGCGATGTCATTCCAGGGCCCGGATCCGATCGTCGTATCGTCTGCATTAAGCAGCCTGTTGGTGTTTGCGCCGCGATTACACCGTGGAACTTCCCCAACGCCATGATTACGCGCAAAGCCGCGCCAGCGCTTGCCGCAGGCTGCAGCGTGGTGATCAAACCCGCCAGCGAGACCCCACTGTCAGCACTTGCCCTGGCAGAGCTTGCCCATCGCGCTGGAATACCCGCCGGCGTGCTGAACGTTGTAGCCGGAAGCTCCAGCGCGATTGGTGGCGAACTGACCAGCAACCCCACTGTGCGGAAACTCACCTTCACCGGATCTACTCCGGTCGGCAAAATGCTTGAAGCGCAGTGTGCAGCGACCCTCAAAAAGACCTCAATGGAATTGGGTGGTAACGCACCTTTTATTGTTTTTGAAGATGCCGATATCGATGCGGCTGTCCAAGGCGCACTGATATCTAAATACCGAAACAGCGGCCAAACCTGTGTGTGTTCAAATCGCTTACTGGTTCACGAGAGCGTTGCAGAAACATTTACCGCCAAACTTGTCGAGGCGACACGGGCATTCAAACTAGGTAACGGGGCCCATGATGGCGTCCACCTTGGCCCACTAGTCAATCGAAAAGCCGTTGTCGATGTTGACGATCTTGTCCAGCGAACCGTTGCTGATGGTGGCAAAGTCATTCTCGGGGGAAAGCCTAGCGATTTAGGGCCCTGCTTTTATGAGCCGACGATTATCACCGGCGTCACCGCTACTATGGCGGTATTTCGGAACGAGATTTTTGGCCCGGTAGCACCAATCACTACCTTCAACACTGAAGAAGAAGCTATCGCCTTAGCCAACGATACTGAGTTTGGCTTGGCAAGTTACTTCTACACCCGTGATATTGGCCGTGTATGGCGCGTATCCGAAGCCCTCGAGTACGGTATTGTTGGGGTAAATGAGGGCGTTATATCGAATGAAATGGCGCCCTTTGGTGGGGTTAAAGAGTCGGGCTCGGGCCGCGAAGGCTCCAAGTACGGTATTGAAGACTACCTCGAAATTAAATACATCTTAATGGGCGGTCTGGACCGATGAACGCCTAAGCGCTGAACGCTCGCACCCCCCCC
>DAIRTN010000006.1:84688-95370 GCA_036803865.1 Luminiphilus sp. | reverse complement strand
AAAATACGTATAAAATTCCCACCGATCACGGAGCATCACAATGTCCAACCAATTCCCAACATTTTTAAAGCCCAGTGCAATGAGCACAGCCCTCAGCGCCATTTTGCTAGTTGGCGCGGACCTCGCTAGCGCACAGCTGGAAGAAGTTATCGTCACGGCCTCGCGTCGAGCAGAGAGCATGCAAGACGTCTCGATATCTATGCTGTCTAAGAGCGGTGAGGATATCCGAGACATGGGTATTACTCGAGCCGCAGAATTCGCAGTGGATATTCCGGCTGTCACAATGTCTCAGAGCCCTATCGGCAACTTTATTTTTATCCGAGGCATCGGGACAGCAGGGGTTAACCAGGGTATTGAGCTGTCAGTATCGATGTTCCACGACGGTGTTTATATGGGCCGGCACCAGCTGTCACGAGCACCATTTATGGACTTGGAACGCGTAGAAGTGCTTCGCGGACCTCAGAGTATTTTGTTTGGTAAGAATACAATTGGTGGCGCAATCCACTTGATCACCGCAAAGCCCACAGAAGAAGTTGAGGGCTCCATCAGTGCCCTCTACGGCAGCTATGGAGAGCAAGAATTGAGTGGCGTCTTATCTGGCCCCATTACAGACACGCTTTCAGGTCGGATCGCAGTTCGCGGCTACCAGATGGATGGCTACCTCGATAACATTATTACTGGTGAGGACGGCCCTGAGCGGGACGATCAAACTATTCGCGCTCAGCTCACATGGGATGCTACTGACAACCTCACCATCACCGGCAAATGGGAAAGCAGTGAATTCGAGCAATACCAGCAATTCACGCAACTAACAGTGAACGACCCTGTGGGTACCGGCGTGGCCTTCGGCGGCCTCAATGCAGCACTCGTTGCTGTTGCTTCGGGCACAGGCGTTGGCACAGAAAGATATGACGATCAACGCGCGGTCGACAACGATGGCGGCGTTGTTCTCGGACAAGTCTTGCCTGAATACGCAGGTCTTCCCGGTTTCCCAGACAAAGACGAATTTAGCAACAACGAAATGGACCTGGGTACACTGACGATTGACTGGGCTCTTGGCGACCATACACTGACGTCGGTAACCGGTTATGCCCAGTATGACTACCAAGATATTTGTGACTGTGACTTTGCGGCTATTCCGTTAATTCAAGTTGATGCCACGGAAGACTATGACCAGTTCAGCCAAGAAATTCGACTGACGTCACCCGGTGGTGAACGCTTCGATTATATCGTCGGTATGTACTACCAAGAGAGTGAGCTGAATTATCGGTCTATTGAAGGTTTCGGCGCATCGTTGGCGGCCCCGTTATTGGGTGCTCCTGCAGCACTGACACCCAACCTGACCCGCGATTACACGATGGACCAAGATCAAGACATGTGGGCTGTGTTCGCCTCGGGCACCTACAGCTTCACTGACTCGACACGTCTTATGGCAGGTATTCGTTATTTTGATGAATCAAAAACTGCTAGCCACGTTCTAGACAAAAGCTTCACAGGCGGCTGGGATTACAGTCCTGCAGCGGGCTTACCCGCCGGCACACTGACCTACGGAAATACAGCAGCCGAATACGATCGCTTCCTCGGCGACTTTGCGGGCACCGCGCTCGTTGCCATCTCAGAAGGCATTTATGCAGGCTTACTCGGTACCTTTGAACACAATATTCAAAATCGTAAGCGCAACGAAGAGGACGTCAACTGGATTTTGACGCTTGAGCAAGACCTCAATGACGACACTATGGTATTTGCCACAGTATCGACAGGCACTAAAGGTGGTGGTTTTGATGGCCGCTTCCTTCAAACCAACGACGGTCCGTTCTTCGAATACGAAGAAGAGACAGCAATCAGCTACGAATTAGGTCTCAAAGCTAGCCTACTTGATGGCACGATGTCGCTGAACGCTACTGCGTTCCTCTCTACGGTCGAAGATTATCAGGTCAGTATTTTTGACGGTGCAACCGCATTCTTCGTCCAAAACGCTGCCGAAGTAGAGACCAGCGGTCTTGAAGTGGATGTAAAGTGGGCGCCGACTGACGGTTTGATCGTGAGCTTTGCAGGAACCTATCTCAACGCTGAATACAGTGATTTCCCGAACGCCCCGTGTTGGTCGGTTTCGGGAGCAGAGCCTGTCAACCGCGGCGATTGTGTAAACCGTGGCGCAGCTGATGCTTACAGAGACGCAACGGGCGATACCAATATGTTCTCGCCCGAGTTTGCGTTCAACTTCAACGTTGACTACCGAATCCCCGTAGGAAACGCATTGGAAGTTCGCGGTATCTTTAACATGAACTACTCAGACGAGTTCTTCGCAGCCTCGGATCTTGATCCTATCTATGCTGGCGTCGATTCTTACACCATGTATGACCTCCGACTCAGCATCGGCAGTCAAGATGGCACATGGGATATCGCCGCTATTGGTAAGAATCTAACCGATGAGTTGGTCAGTGGTAACAGTAACGACCAGCCACTAGTACCTGGTAATGGCTTTGCCTCTACCGATCGATTGCGATCTTATGCACTCCAGGCCACTTATAGGTTCTAAGCATAGCCGCACCGGCTCGTTGACTTAATTAAAAGCCCGCTAACTAGCGGGCTTTTTTTTGTGGGTAGAATTAGTACACCGCCTTTCTTGAGCTTACTTTAGTCCCTTGTGCGTCACCCAATCGAGAGTACTGTCTAGTGCTCGACGCAATTTCTGATCGATTTCGTCGACATGTTGTTCTTGAATGATGAGCGGTGGACATAATGCAATTCTATTTCCACCCAATGGCCTGACGATCAAACCATTCTGCTCCGCAGCCGCAGCGCAAAATTGGGCGACTTGCATACCGTCAAACGGTTTTTTAGTTGCCTTATCGGCCACGAGCTCAAGCGCTCCCAGTAAACCAATAGACGAAACCTCGCCAACTAACGGATGATCGATGTACGACGCTAACTTACGTTGAAGATATCGACCCATCACAGCCGCGTGCTCGAACAAATTATCGCGCTGATAAATATCGATTACCTTTGAAGCGACCGCACAGCCTAAAGGGTGACCGCTATAGGTGTATCCATGCCCAAACACACCCATCTGAGTGGCAGAATCAGCAATTACGTCGGCGATGTCGCCACTGACGATAGCCGCTGAAATGGGGACATATGCCGACGACAACGCTTTTGCACAAGCCATCATCTTTGGTTTCATATTCAGGCGCGTCGCACCAAAATCAGTGCCTAATCGGCCAAAACCGCAAATAACCTCGTCGTCCCACAAGATAATTCCATAACGATCCAGAACGGCCTGAATGGACTCAAAGTAACCGTCGGGGGGAACGATGACTCCCCCTGCGCCGTTAACCGGTTCGGCAATCATTGCCGCAATGGTGTCTGGCCCCTCAGCCAAAATCAACTGTTCTAACTCGTCGGCGCGTCGCGCTACAAATTCGCCTTCACTCTCGCCAGGATTCGCGCAGCGGTAGTAGTGTGGTGCCCCCGTGCGCAATACGCCGAGGGCGTCAAACGGCAATTGAAAGTGGGTGTGATTTGGGGCTAATCCGGTGAGTGCAGCCGACGCCAGTGTGACGCCGTGATAACCTTTTTCTCGCGCAATGATTTTTGTTCTTTGTGGCTGTCCCGATGCTGCAGCGTAATAGCGGATTAACTTCATCAGCGTGTCATTAGCGTCAGACCCTGAATTACCCAAGAATACCTGCGCGTTTTCTATCGGCACCATTGCGGCAAGTTTATCGGCCAACTCGATGGCTGCTGGATGGGTCTTACCACTAAACATGTGGCTAAAACTGAGCTCTCGCATCTGGCGCGTTGCCGTCTCAATAATCTCTTCATTCCCGTAGCCTAGTGCAGTGCACCAAAGCCCCGCCATACCCTCGAGGTAGCGCTTACCCGCCTTATCGAAGATGTAAGGTCCCTCTCCACGGGCGACCACCATCGTTTCCGTCGCTGAAGGATTGGTCGTGGGATAAATCATGGCAGTCATGGCGGGGGTCCCTAGGGTGTCATTGTCGTTGATCGTAAAAGTAACGCTAAGTTCGCCGTGCGCCAAGCACCCACATTGGGTAGCCTCTGCGTGTCCGGGGAGGCGCACCGCTCGCTTACTGGGCGCGGTTTTTCTCCTTGCCGCACCGCTCACACCGATAGCGGGTTATCAACTCCCCTCGGCGAACCGCAAACGGATCTGATTTAACAACTTTCCATTTGTGATGCCCATTGCGGCATAAGGTCTGATCAACCGGTTTTCGCGCTTTGCGTGGGCCAAAGGGAATGACGTCCGCCACGCGATTAAACACTCATCTGTGCACGTCGCACCGCATGGTGCCATTGAGCGACACGTTGAGCCCGCTTCTTTGGCGGCAACGCCACAGTGAAGTCCCGCTCTATACCCCAGATTTTACTAATTTCAGCGGTCGAACTCCAAAGGCCAACCCCAAGTCCAGCAAGGAAACAAGCACCAGCAACAGTGGTTTCAATGACCGTAGGACGAATGATTTTTCGTCCCAAATAGTCAGCTTGTAATTGCATGAGAAGGTTATTGGCCGCGGCACCGCCATCAACACGCAGAGGCTTCATTCGCGCATCTATATCTTGTTCCATCGCACGCAAAATATCGGCATTTTGAAGCGCCATCGCATCGAGTGTTGCGCGGGCAATATGCGCACGCCCCGTCCCTCTGGTGAGGCCGCAGAGCAAGCCACGCGCCTCAGGGTCCCAGTAAGGCGCGCCTAAACCTGTGAGCGCGGGAACAAACTCGACGCCCCCACTGTCGGACACACTGGCCGCCAAACTTTCGATCTCCGCAGCGGTCTTGATCAAGCCGAGCTCATCGCGAAGCCACTGTACGGCAGCGCCACACACAAAGGCGCCACCCTCGAGCGCGTATTCAATAGGCCCCTCTTCGCCCAGCTGCCAACCGACGGTGGTGAGCAATCCCGCTTTTGAATTAACGCGCGTCGAACCGGTGTTCATTAAAATAAACGACCCGGTACCAAACGTGCACTTAGCCTCACCAGGCTTGAAGCAGGCCTGCCCAAACAATGCTGCTTGCTGGTCTCCTGCTATACCGGCGATGGGAATGCCATCGGGTAGTCCGGCAAGTCCTTTAGTGCGACCTAAAATCGTACTGGAGGCGCGCACCTCGGGAAGAATATTTCGCGGCACTTGAAAAATGGATAACAGTTCATCGTCCCAATCACCCTGATCGATATTCAGCAAGGACGTACGAGAAGCATTGGAGACATCGGTAGCATGTACCGCCCCACCGGTTAAACGCCATAACAAAAACGAGTCAACCGTACCCGCGGCAACCTTACCTTGCGTTAGCCGACGCTCGATGCCTGGTGTGTTTTTGAGAAGCCAGCGAAATTTACTCGCCGAAAAATACGGATCCAATACGAGGCCGGTTTTTTCTTTAACGACAGACTCCTTGCCTGCCTTCCGTAGCGACTGGCAATAATCGGTCGTGCGGCGACACTGCCATACGACCGCATTATTGAGCGCCTCACCCGTATCGCGATCCCAAAGCAATGCCGTTTCACGCTGGTTGGTGATACCGATCGCGACAATCTGGGAAGACTTCGCTAATCGCGTCTTTAAAAGCGCGCGAATGCCCTTTAGTACAGATAGCCATATCGCTTCAGGATCGTGTTCTACCCAACCGGGTTGAGGATAAATTTGCGGGAATTCGTGATTAACGCTTTTTAACAACCGGCCACTGGCATCCATTAACGCAACCGTTGTTCCTGTTGTTCCCTGATCAATCGCTAATATTACATCAGCCACTGGATACTCCTGAGTTCTGGCGTCGAGTGAAAGTAGCCAAGAAAAAGGCGCCTCAAAGGCGCCTTTTTCTTATTAAGTTACGCTGCTCCGTAACCCTCAATCGCTTTGATTTCCAAGTAATCGGTAAAACCATGAGCTCCCCATTCACGACCATTACCTGACTGCTTGAACCCACCAAAGGGCACGTCTGTACCGCCCGACGCGCCGTTTAAGTGGATATTACCCGCGCGAATTCTCGACGCCACTTTGCGCGCGCGCTCAATATCTTCACTCTGAACATAGCCTGCAAGACCATAGGGCGTGTCGTTAGCAATGCGAATTGCTTCTTCTTCGGTGTCATAGGGAATCATAACGAGCACGGGACCAAAAATTTCTTCCCTCGCAACAGTCATGTCGTTGTTTACCTCAGAAAATACAGTGGGCTTGACGTAATAGCCACGCTCAATGCCGTCAGGTAATCCTAAACCACCGCATACGAGCTTCGCACCTTCATCAATACCTTTACCTATCAGGCCCTGAATCTTGTCCCACTGCACCTTAGAAACAACAGGCCCCATTGTCGTCGCTTCCTCCGCAGTGTCGCCAATAACCACCATATCAGCCGTCACTGCCGTCGCAATTGCTTCAGCCTCTGCTAACTTGGCTCGTGGCACCAGCATGCGCGAAGGTGCATTACACGACTGACCGGTGTTGTGGTACATATGAAGTACGCCCCGGGTAACCGCAGCGCCCAAATCGGCGTCATCAAGAATAATGTTGGGCGATTTGCCACCCAATTCTTGGGTCACACGCTTAACGGTGGGCGCAGCATTTTGTGCGACTAGTGATCCTGCACGAGTTGAGCCAGTAAACGACATCATGTCGACATCGGGGTGTACAGACAGCGCTGTACCAACGGTCGGACCATCACCGTTCACGAGATTAAATACGCCTGCTGGCACACCTGCTTCGTGAAGAATTTCAGCGTAGAGGTACGATGAAAGTGGTGCGACTTCGCTAGGCTTGAGAACCATAGTACAACCGACGGCCAAGGCTGGCGCGACTTTGCAACTCACTTGGTTAACAGGCCAGTTCCAAGGGGTAATGAGTCCACACACGCCGATGGGTTCTTTAACCACGCGGTGCTCGCCCAACTGCTCGTCGAACGTAAAGGTTTTTAATACCTTTGCCGCTTCCATGATATGCCCTAAACCTGCATACGCCTGAGCGGTAGAAGCCAAGCTAATAGGCGCGCCCATCTCAAGTCGAATCGCTTCAGCCATATCACCAATACGGCTTTGGTAGACTTCAGCAATGCGTTCAAGCAGCGCAATACGTTCTTCAACACTTGTCTGACTGAAGGTCTCAAATGCTGCTTTCGCAGCCGCGACTGCCTTATCCACATCGGTTTCATTGCCCAAGGAAATTGTTGCGCATACCTCTTCAGTGGCCGGATTAAGAACGTCGAAATCGTTGGGGCTGGTGGGCTCGACCCACTCTCCGTTGATATAAAATTGCTTACATTCGCGCATGATGACCTCGTTAGTTATGTTTTTCGTTAGCTATGTTTTCGTTAATTGTGTTTAACGGAGCAAGCGGTATGCACCTCCAGTCAATGCTGCAAGTGCCACAGCATATTTATCGGGTTAAGTTACCATTATTTCAAGTGTTTTAGGTGATCCACTCCATCCATATAGCCCACAAGGGGTGGATAACTGGGGAAAATCAGCTGCGCTGAGTGCATGGTCCTCCAATTGAGGGGACGGGTGAAAAGGAGGCACTCGTGTATGCCTTTTTTGTGCCTCATTTTGTATCTCACGCCACAATTAGCCATAATGTCATCACAGAAAAACTATCGAGACGTAAACAATGAATCAAGCCGCCGACTTTAATGAAATGACGCTGTTCCGAGACATGGCCAAGCGCGCTTTTGAGCAGGAAATCTCCCCCCATTTTGAAGAGTGGGAAGCCCAGCACATGGTGCCAAGAGAACTCTGGAATACCCTTGGCCAGGCGGGTTTACTGTGCCCCGATGTGAGTGAGGAATACGGTGGCGCTGGCGCTTCGGCCCAGGTCACTCTTGCGATGATTGAAGAACTTGCCTACATGGGCTGCGGTGGTATCGCATCAGGCTATGGCATCCACTCCAACATTGTAGCCCCCTACCTATCTCGACACGGCACCGCTGAGCAGAAAGCACAATGGCTGCCTAAAATGGTTAGCGGCGACTGTGTCGGCGCTTTGGCAATGACGGAACCCGGAGCAGGCTCTGACGTGCAAGGTATCCGCACTAACGCCGTCCGCGATGGCGACGAATGGGTGTTAAACGGCTCCAAGATTTTCATCACTAATGGCATCCATGCTGACTTAGTTATCGTGGCAGCGATTACGGATCCCGGTAAAGGGGCAAAAGGCACGTCACTGTTTCTTGTCGACGCCCATGCACCTGGCTTCGAAAAATCGAAAAAAATTGAGAAGATTGGTCAACACTCTTCAGATACTGCGCTACTGTTTTTCACCGACGTACGCCTACCTGCCAACGCGTTACTGGGTGAGGTGAACAAAGGCTTCACTATTATGATGGACGAGCTGCCAAGAGAGCGCCTAGGCATTGCAGCTCAAGCCGTCGCAGCATCAGAAGGTGCTCTCGATATCACCGTTCAATACGTGCAAGAGCGCCAAGCGTTTGGCCAAAAAATCGGGCAGTTCCAAAACACCCGCTTCAAACTCGCTGAAGTTAAGACCGAGATAGAACTTAATCGCGCGTTTTATGAAAAGTGTGCTGACAAATATACGCGCGACGAACTTAGCTCAGACCAAGCCGCCATGCTCAAGCTCGCGAGCTGCGAGATGCAGTGTCGTGTAGCCAATGACTGCCTGCAATTATTCGGTGGCTATGGCTACACTACGGAGTATCCCATTTCGCGTTTTTACACCGATGCGCGGATCCAAACGATTTATGGTGGTTCATCGGAGATTATGCGTGAACTCGTTGCCCGCTCGCTACTCGGCCGCGCATAGCACTTCGACCGCCCATGGAGAACGCCGCTTTCGCGGCGTTTTTTTGTCACGCTGACTTCTCCCTATACGTAGCCAAGAGGGCCTCTTATCGTGTTTATTAAATGTGTACATGCCACTTTTATTCGGCTGCTACTCGCCGCGCTTCTGACTCTCACGAGTGGGTTCAGTTCAGCACAAGATGCCGCAGTTAATACCATCATCGATGAACATTGGGCATGGGTCCTGTCCGAATACCCAGAAATGCGCCTTGAGTACGGTGATCGATCGGGTAACAGTCAGTGGACCGATGTCAGTCCTAAAGCACAGGAGGCGCGTCACAAGACCCTACAAGGCTTTATTAAGCAACTAACGGCTATTGAACCCTCGAGCCTCAGCGAGTCGGCCCAATTAAACCGCACCATGTTACTGCGCGAACTGCGTGACGATACTGAGGCGTTTGAGAACGGCATGCACCTCATGCCAGTTAATATGCGTAGCGGTCCCCAGCATCGACACGGCATGGCCGAACGCCTGCCCTTTGAAACAGAGCAAGACTACAAGGACTGGCTGGCGCGCTTAAAGGCTTTGCCATCTCAGCTCGATCAGTATCAACTCTTACTCGAGCAAGGAATCGCGAGCCAGCGAACGCAAGCACAGATCGTGATGCAGCGGGTACCCGATCAGATTGATCGCGTCATTACGGAAGACCCTACTAAAAACCCTTTCTATAAAGCATTTATCGATATACCTGAATCCATAGACACAGCAAGTGCTCGCGCCTTACGCGCCGAAGCGCAGATTGTCATCACGGAAATTATCAATCCCGCGTACCGAGGTTTCGGACAATTTATGCGCGACACCTACCTGCCCGCTTCGCGGAAACAACCGGGCTTGGGTAGCCTTCCAGAGGGCAAGGCAGCCTACAGACAACGAGTTGCAGCCTTCACCACGACGTCCCTATCTCCCGAGGAGATTCATCAAATTGGCTTGGATGAAGTGGCCCGTATTCGACATAAAATGGAAACTGTTATCGATGAAGTGGGGTTCGAGGGTGATATTCAAGCATTTAACGCCTTCTTGCGAACTGATCCACAGTTCTACTACGAAACACCCGAGGCGTTGCTAGAGGGCTATCAAGCGATATCGAAGCGTCTCGATCCACAGCTGGTCAAACTCTTTGGCAAACTGCCTCGCATGCCCTACGGAGTCAGGCCAATCCCCGAAGCTATTGCGCCTGACACCACGACCGCGTACTACATGCGCCCCGCCGCCGACGGCACTCGTCCAGGCTGGTATTACGTTAATCTCCACCGACCGGAAGTCCGACCAAAATTTGAAATGGAAGTATTGAGTGTTCATGAAAGTGTGCCGGGACACCATTTACAGATAGCCCTGGCTCAAGAATTAGGTGAGCTCCCTGAGTTTCGCCGTAACAGCAGTGTTACAGCGTTTATTGAGGGCTGGGGGCTTTATTCGGAGCGCTTAGGGTACGACATGGGGCTTTATCAGGATCCCTACTCCCGATACGGGCAGCTCGTCTATGACATGTGGCGCGCAGTGAGACTGGTCGTCGATACCGGAATGCATTATTTCGGTTGGAGTCGCGAACAAGCTATCGATTACTTCAAAGCCAATGCCGCCAAAACAGAAGCCGATATTGTCAATGAAATCGATCGCTATATTGGTTGGCCCGGACAAGCATTGGCTTACAAAATAGGCCAGTTAAAAATACTCGCTCTCCGTACCGAGGCTGAGCAGACGCTCGGAGATAACTTTGACATTCGAGCGTTTCACGACGAGCTGTTAGGCGCTGGTGCCATTCCTCTCGATGCATTGGAAGATCGCATGCACGAGTGGCTAACGACACAGTCCCAATAAAGCCAAGCCCAGCATCCTTCGTATACCGGCATCCTTTGCATACCAGCATC
>DAIRTN010000006.1:69533-84588 GCA_036803865.1 Luminiphilus sp. | reverse complement strand
GCATACCAGCATCTTTCGCATACCAGCATCTTTCTAATAAAAGATGCTGGGGTTGCTTACTGCCCTAGAACCAATCTGCTTGCATCGCGTAGGTCGTGTCGTCGAGACCGCAGAGTAGATTGGCCCACACTGCGGTTTGGGGGAGCTCCCAGCGGGCGAAATAATTCATCGCCTGTACTTTGCCCTTATAAAACGCGTCGTCATCAGACGCTTTCTCTAGCGCTTTTGCAGCAGTCATACCTTGGCGTAACCACATCCAACCGACGACAACGTGACCAAACAGTTCGAGATAGCGAACTGAATTGGCCATGACGAGATCGATATCTTGACCCGTCATCGCACTCAATAAAGATGTCGTTGTGCGTTGAAGATCTTTCACAGCGAGATCGAGCGCACCGCACATAGCAACAAGCGCGGGAATGCCCTCGGCTTTTTGTAAATCAGCGCTAATACCCTCTATGCACCGCTGATAACCCGCCATGCCGTTTTGAGGAACTTTACGACCCAATAGGTCGAGGGATTGGATACCCGTCGTCCCCTCATGTATCGGATTTAAACGATTGTCACGGTACATGAGCTCAACAGGGTGGTCATTGGTATAGCCGGCGCCGCCCAACACTTGAATAGCCAAATCATTGGCTTTAGGTCCGTACTCTGAAGGCCACGTTTTCACGATGGGCGTTAGAAAGTCGAGTAACTCGAAAGCAGCTTGTCGGCCGCTTTCCTCGGGGTGCGTTTTCCAATCATCCACCAACTGAGAGGCGAATAGACACAGGCTCCAGCTCCCTTCTGCGTAGGCCTTCTGAGCCAGAAGCATTCGGCGTATATCAGCATGCTCGATCAGCATAACGGGCTCTGATAAAGGATCCTTGCTAGAGGGCTTTCGCCCTTGTGGCCGCTCGCGCGCGTACTCCAAACTGTACTGATAACCACACATCGCAAGTGTTGCGCCACTGGTGCCCACCATTACCCTAGCTTCATTCATCATGTGAAACATGTATTTGAGTCCCTGATGGGGCTCACCTACTAAATACGCCACAGCGCCGTCATTCTCTCCGAAATTTAGCGCGGTAGAGGTCTGTCCACGACCCCCCATTTTATGAAAGAGCCCAGCGAGCTGCACATCGTTACGTGCACCGAGGGATCCATCGTCGTTGAGCAGAAATTTAGGGCAGATAAATAATGAGATTCCTTTGACACCTGCAGGAGCACCTTCAATTCGCGCAAGCACGGCGTGGACAATATTGCTCGATAACTCATGATCGCCACCGGAGATCCAGATCTTATTTCCAAATAATCGATAAGTGCCATCCGCCTGAGGAACCGCTTTAGTTCGCATATCGGCTAAACTAGATCCTGCTTGGGGTTCTGATAAAGCCATTGTGCCGGCGAACTCGCCAGTGCGAAGACGTGAAACCCACGTGTCGATTTGTTCCTGAGTACCGTGGGTTTCAAGTAAGTTTGCGTTGGCGGCTGTCAATGCATGGAAACCATTAGTCGTACTAGCCGCTGCAGTGAGGTAGCCCATAGCACATGCCGCAACGACTAAAGGGAGCTGCATACCGCCCATGTCGTAGTCCTGGTCGGGGCAGATCAGGCCCGCTTCTGCGACCGCATCGTAGGCACGCTTAATCTCAGGGATCATGATGACCTTTTCGCCATCCCAGTCAGGTTGATTCATGTCTACCTTGGCTCTAATAGGCACGAAGTACTCTTCCGCAACCTTCTCGGCGATATCCATGGCCGCGTTAAACGACTCTCGATTGTGATCAGCGTAGCGTTCGCGAGATGCTAAAGATTCAACCTCGAAAAGCTCATACAAATAAAACTCAAGGTCTCGGCGGGATAGCAAAGGGGCTGACATAATTACTGCTCCAATTAATTCGTTAAAGACGCTGCTGGCAATCGAGCAACAGAAAACATATGTAAGCTACCTAACCACATATCGTCTCCACAGGGTGTCGCGCTGGTGACATAATTGTAACGAAGTTCAGAGTCTTGCAAGTTCGCCACTACCCTGCCTTCAAGATCGACACCGACAACGAGACTCGCGACATTAGCCGCTGAAGTAAGTGCCGCCGTAGGTAGGACCGACATCAAGCGCCGAATCAATGGTTTATCAGCTAACACATCAATACCATCACGCAATGCGGGCATAGCAATCCAAAAAGTATCGCTACCGTCGAAGTTAATATTGTCGGGAGTGCCCGGCAAATGCTCAATGAAAATATCTGATGTATGAGCTTTTCGCCCAGTCAGCCAGTAACGTTGCACTCGACCTAAACCGGTCTCATTAACCAATACATAGGCATCCTTAGGTCCCATAGTGACGCCATTAGCAAAGAACAAGCCTTCAATATGAACGGTCGTCTCACCGCTATTTGGGTTATAGGACATGAGCCGGCCAGTCATGCTGCCTTCGAAGAAATCCAAAAGGTTATCCTCAAAACCAAACCGCTGAGATGCATCTGAAAACCAAATCGTCCCATCGGCGGCGATCGCCACATCATCGACAAATTTAAGTGAGCGCCCACGGTATTCGTTGACCAGAACTTCAAATCCGCCTTGCTCATCCATGCGGATCAAGCCTCGCTGCGCATCTGCAATGACTAACCGATTCCGGGAATCGAAGATCATTCCCAATGGCCGACCTTGAGTATTGGCAACCTCCTCTGGGACACCGCCGTGGCGCCAGCGCATAATACGACCATCGACGAGACCCGTGTATAGGCTGCCATCAGCCGCGCAGGCGACGTCCTCGGGTCCCATGCCAGGCATACTGACCGTCGTTACATCAGCAAGTATATTATTGGATGTGAATTCTCCCGATAGTCCAGGATTGGGCGGTGCTTGCCATTCCATAGGCACAATAGGCGCACTTAAGAATGCCATGGCAACCCAAATAAGTAGGGCAAGAAGAAAACAATAAAGAGTCGAGCGCAATAAAATCATAACGTCATCTTCCTTGCTGATTATTGTTCTAAGCGATGTGTTCTTCCATTATTGGAGCATAAAAAACGGGGCAACGCACAATCGCTACGGGGTCTGCTAACCACCACAAAAACGTAGCTCCTCAGTAATAGGACGGGGCGACCGGTGCCCAATACACCAGCGCCCACAGAATTAACGTGATAATGCTACCAACCGCAAGCGCCCAGAAACCGGCTACCGGCTTGTATGCACTACTCCTTCCCAACGCCCGACCACGGATCATGGTCGATACCAAAGGCTCTTTTTTAACAAACCGATAAAAACTAATCGCCAGCAGATGTAGGACCACCAGAGTACTGAGAATCGTCCAATTCACTTCGTGCCAAGCACCTATGCGGCTTGACCAATCACCTGCCCAATACGCAAGTGGCCCCTCAAACAAAATATCGTCACTGGCAAACAGTCCTGACATGGCTTGCGTGCTGACAAAGATGAGCAGCAGTAATGCAGACCAGCCCCCTGCAGGATTGTGGCCTACGCCAGAAAATGGTGCGCCGCGTAAGTACGCAATGACGGCCTTGGGAGCGCGAAGAAAACTTGCGAACCGCGCGTGATAACTACCCACAAAGCCCCAGACCAACCGGGTAAGCGTCAAAACCAACACGCTATACCCCACCCTGCTATGCCAGAGCATTTCGCCTTGCTCAGCGGACCACCACATGAAGCCTATCGCGACAGGAAAATACCAATGGATAACGCGTACTGGCCAGTCCCACACTGGCCAGTCATTGTTGTCGCTACGCATTACTCTTGCAGTAAATCCATCAATGCAACAACAGTGGCTTCAACACCTAGTGTGACAGAAGGTTTAGGCGTAATTTTAAACAAGGGCGAATGGTGCGACGGTACTGGTTCTCCGCCAGCAGCTTCACGCTCAAAGTCGGCCTTAGGTGTCCCCCCTACAGCGAAATAGACTGAGCGAATATTAGGATCAACTGTGAAGAATGGAAAATCTTCTGCCCCCATGCCTAAACGCTCTTCCTCAAAGAACACTTGCTCGCCTAAAGCGTCCGACCAGACTTCCCGCAACTGGGCAAGTAAATCCGCATTGTTGAGCGTTGGAGGCACGCTTTCTTCCGAGACGATGACTTCGGGCAGCATGTCGCCGCTGAGCCCAGCAACCCTGCCCATATTCTCGGCTACTCGCTTAATGCCATCTAAGAGTAAAGCGCGATCAGCTTTTGATTCGCTGCGCACGGTCAGCTGCAATCGCGCTTCATCAGAGATGATGTTGTGCTTCGTCCCAGAGTGAAACGAGCCGACTGTGATGACGCCCGGCCTACGAGGCGATAAATTACGACTCACAACCGTTTGCAGGCCGAGTACGATTTGAGAGCCAAGTAACACAGGATCAACGCCACGATGTGGGCTGGCCCCATGCGCACCAACGCCTTTAATAATAATATCCACGGTGTCGGCACCCGAGTACGGCGCCGGGTCAGCGACAATCATTCCCGTGGGAACCGTCGAGGTTACGTGGAACGCGAGCGCGTAGTCCGGTGTCCCAAATGTCTCCCAAATTCCCGCGTCGCGCATGGCTTTAGCGCCACTGATACGCTCCTCTGCAGGCTGACCAATAAGCATCAAGGTCCCAGACCAATCACTCTTCCTCTCAGCCATAATCCGCGCAGTGCCGACCAGGCTCGTAATGTGCACGTCGTGACCACAGGCGTGCATGGTGGAAACATTGTTGCCTTCCCAGTCGACCTGCGTTGCGGTAGACGCATAAGGCAGACCTGACTTCTCTTTAACCGGCAAACCGTCCATATCGGCTCGCATCATCACCAATGGGCCTTCTCCATTGCGCATGATTGCAACAACGCCTGTTGTAGCAATGCCTGTACTCACCTCATAGCCCAGGGCTTCAAGCTCAGATGCTAGCCGCTTGGAGGTTTTAAACTCCATCATGGAAAGCTCAGGATTCTGGTGAAACCAGAGGAACAGGTCGTCCAATTGCTCCTCATAAAGTTGCTCAACGCGATCGGTAAGTTCGCTAGAAGCCATGGCAAGTGGGCTCGCAAGGACAAAAGACATCAAACTTGTTTTGATCAACGTTCTCATCACAATAGATTTCCTCGATTAGTATGAATAAATCCATCCGGTATACCTACGGCGGGCACAGGCGGCGGAGATTGGTATAAACTACGCGTTTTCATGACGAAGGTGAATAGCGAGATGCGGTGTTGCTGCCTACTGAAGCCAGCACCGACATTGAGATACGCTACGCATCAAACCCTAAGGATTGACACTTTTTGAACAGTGAGCATATTCGATTGCGTTTCGGCAGTTACGGTGTCGATATCCTTGGGCAGAGCGAGGACCGGCGCCTCGCAAACCTATATAGCGAGTCTGCTGGCGAGCGAATTTGTAGAACGCTCGCGTTGACTCACTTCTTGTTACCCACTAAGCCCGCACTCGAAGCGTCCGACGCCCTGATTCGAGGTGGAGCGAGTATTGGAGCGACGTTATATGACGCGGGCTTTTGCATGGTTAAGTCCGATCGAATTTTTTCGCGCGCTTTAAGCGGCGCTTTTTTTGAGGCGTTATCGTCTGGCGGTATCGGTAAAGGCACCCCACTAGCAACGCAGGTGTATACGCTTAATGCGGAGCGGGACGGTCACCAGTATCCCTACGCGATCATCGCTGAGGCTTACCACCCCGATCACGTCGCGCCAAGAGCCACCGACATGCCAATTGAGCGTTTGCTAAGCGGTCTGAATGGAGTGCAACGTACGACACTAGAAGAGCTGAACTGGGCGCTTGAAAACGCCCAGTTCAAGATCGATAACTAGCGGCACGACAAGTAACTAAGCGTACTGTTAGCCAAGGCGCCCCACAAGTGTCAGATCGACACCCAGGTTGCGCGCAGTTTCAGCGGCAGCGTCTCGGTCAGTGCCAGAGCGCGTAGCAACCCATAAGTTCGCACTCCGAGTACCCGTGCGGCAATACGCGAACACTTTTTCCCCGCTATCAAACGTGTTTCCCAAGTTTTCCAAGTTATCACCTGGAAACGTATTGGGAGTTACCGGATAGCTCACAAAGCGCATGCCCGCAGCTTCTGTTTCTTGCCTCATTTGCTCCATCGTGGGTTGGTCTGCGGTCTCACCATCCGGACGATTACACACGACGACTGTAAAACCTTGATGTGCGAGCGCCGGAATATCCGACAAAGCGGGCTGAGCCGATACGGACAGTAAATCAGTCAAATTGATCATTTGTAACAAGGTATATCCTCCATTTCGGTTGCTATTAGTTACCACTCATACCTGCTTGTCCCGCAATATGATCTACGCCTTCACGCAGCTGAGCGCTCCATTGCCCCAGGATCCTTTTGGCATCTGCGGTATTCGTAACGCTGTTCGTCCACTGCAAGCCAAAGGATTGTCTGCTTCGGCGACGATCGATGATGCGGTATAAAATTTCGCCTGTACTCGCATCACTAAGTTCTAAGTACAGTGTCATTTCACCCGTATTATTCGTTGTATAGCTTCGAGACATGCCAGGAGAATTAATATCTGGCGCCGAGATGTTAAGGTTGATGATATTGGGACTCAAGACCAGTGTTTGAGTATCTGCGGCATCGAACGTAACTATCGGATAAGCAGGCGCTGCCTGTAGCGCAGCCACAAATTCAGCAAGGCACAGGGATGACAAAGTGTCGCGAATACCTTGGACATCGGAGTCGCCAACTCGTCGAGTCGTGCTGACTCTTGAGCTGTTTTGATCGCGCTGCCAATTTTTCTTGAACGCAACGTCGCAGGTATCGATGGTGAATTTATTGTAGCTTGATAGATCGACCCCAGGCTTGACGTAAACGTCCCCAAATTTGGTACCGGTCACCGCTGCGAGACCGTCATGAGTGACCTCTGGGCGTGTGTCTGTGCTAGCACAGCCAACCATCAGAGCAAACACCGACGCCGCGATCAGTGCTGCTTTGGCCAACTTGATGCGGAGTGCAACAGTCCGTTCGTTTGTCATAATGAAATCCCAAGATGAACTTAGAAAAAAACAAACATTATCGGCGCCTAGGCGACGCCCAACGCTGCCTGCTGCAAGTCCCACACTACCTATTCAGAGCCAACTCGTCCACCAACAAACAATTAATTTCATCGCGGGGATTGTCACTTATCACCACCGGTGAACCGGTTATTTGTTGCGCGATCGACGTGTAGGTTTCCGACACCGACATCATCAGCGATTCGGAGAGTATCGTCTGCTCTGCAAATGCACGACGCTCAGCCATTCTGTCTTTGTTCAGCAACACGTCTCGATCTGGAGCCAGCGCTAGAAGGGCCTGTCGAAAGCCTTCTTTACTGTTTTCCACGATCGCTCCATTTGCATAAGCCTTCGCGTCCCAAATGCGTGATGAATCAGGAGTCCCGACTTCATCCATATAGATGAGCTCATCGCTACCTTTCCGGTTACGCGCGTAACCGAACTCAAATTTGGTATCAACAAACAGCTGGCCCTTTTCAGCCAAGCTTTGCGCGATGACCTGAAATCCCTGCGCAAGTAATCGCTCATAAGCAGCAATATCGCTCGGCTTTTGAAAGCCAAATGCCTGCCAATGCCGCTCAATATCTTGCCGCGATATATTAACGTCATCGACTTCAGGAACTCCCAGCAAGCCGCGCATGACATCTTTTGTTGACGGCGTAATCAGAAGATCACTCAAGCATTGGTCGCGCACGAGGCCGTCCGGCAGCTCGATACCGCAAAAATGCCGCTCGCCCTTTTCATAAGCACGCCACATAGAACCTGTTATGTATCGCCGGGCGATCGCTTCAATCTTAACAGGCACCGCGCGTTGAACTATCCATACCAAAGGATGCGGCGCCTCCAGGACATGGCTTCGAGCCAAGCCGGCTGCTCGAAATTGATCAAACCAATACTGTGAGACCGCATTCAATGCGGCGCCTTTACCAGGCACACCGCTAAGCCCATTTTCAGCTTGCCATATACATTCAAACGCAGAGATTCGATCGGAAACAATCATTAGGGCTAGGGGCGCATCTTCCGCAATATCATAACCACGCTCCGCGATAAGTCGGGCACTGTCGGCAGCCGTTAGCCAATAAACTGAGCGAACCTTACCCGAGTGCACAGGTTCGCTGGTTCGGATTGAAAAATCGTTATTGGTGGCGAGAACGCGGGACATGAATCGGCTCCTGAAGCAGTAAGCTTTATTTTACGCTCCCAAGCCACTTTGAATACAGTCCTAATGTCGGTAGCATCTCCCACCCTTGTGTTTAATGTAAGTGACAAACAATGAATAGACTACGCCAAGCGATTTACGGTCCCCTCGTGCGAACAACGCTGCTTCTGACAGCAGCAGCTATGGTGGTAACTGACGCGGGAGCGAATGTTGCTGATACGGCACTCGAGACCGTCTTGGTAACGGCTACGCGTGGCGATAGCGATGGCAGTCTATTACCTATCGCTTGGTCTGTGATCGATTCAGATGCCGTTGAATTCACGGCTGCACAACACAGCAATCAATTATTTCAGCGCTCGGCAGGTACGTGGATTAGCCGCAACAATGGCCAGGAATCATTGATCTCGTTGCGCTCCCCCGTATTTACCGGCGCCGGTAGTTGTGGCTCTTTCCTCACCGCGGGCGATGGCATTGCGCTGAGAGCGCCAGGCTTTTGCAATGTGAACCAATTGTTCGACGCTAATTTGGCACAAGCAGGCTCAGTGGAGGTTATCCGAGGTCCAGCAACGGCTGTTTACGGCACTAATGCTATGCATGGCGTTATCAATGTCAGATCTGCTTCTGCTGAAATGATGCAAAGTCGCTTGCGGATCGATGCAGGCGCGCGCGATTACTATAGAGCCTTGATGAGCATTGCGTTGCCGGACTCACGAACAGCGGTAAATGCCCAAGTGACAACCTATGGTGGCTATCAAGACAACTCCGGCTACGACCAGCAAAAGTTTACGCTGCGCCAGGATCGGGACGTAGACGACTGGTCGTTGAGCGCCGTCTTCGATGGAATGAATATCAATCAGGAAACGGCCGGCTACGTCCAAGGGGATGAGGTCTACAAAGATGAAGAAGCGAGTAAAGAGAATCCCAACCCAGAAGCGTACCGCGACGCTTGGTCAGTCCGCGGGCATTTGAGCGCTACTAAGACCCTGACTGACTCAAGAAGCGTGACGCTAACACCCTACTTTAGAAAGAACGCCATGGCGTTTCTGCAGCACTTTTTGCCCTGGCAGTCTACTGAGAAGAATGGACATCAAAGCTTAGGCATACAAACAGCATTCCGTGACACTGGAGAGAGTCTTAGTTGGGTCGTAGGCGCCGATTTTGACTACACCGAGGGCTGGTTGAAAGAAACGCAGGATGAACCATTCAGTCCCAATCAGCCCCAGGGGATACATTATGACTATCAGGTAGACTCTATTGTTTACGGCGGCTTCATCCAAGGGGATGTGCAGCTTTCAGATCACTGGCGTATCGATGGTGGTCTGCGCCTTGAACAAACCCGTTACGACTACAATAATCGAACAGGTGATGGAGATGCCTGTGCGCCAACTGCAAGCGCCTGCCGCTTTTACCGCCCCGCTGACCGAACAGATAATTTCAGTAATATTTCGGGCAACATCGCGCTAAGTTATGACTTAGGCGCCGCACGAGTATACGGCCGCTTAGCGCGCGGATTTCGATCTCCCGAGACAGCAGAGCTCTACAGGCTGCAAGCGGGCCAGCAAGTCGCCGATCTAAATTCGGAGGAAGTTGATAGTTTCGAATTAGGGCTAAGGGGCGCAGTATCCGGCGCATTGAGCTACGCAGTAAATGGCTACATTATGCGCAAAGACGACGTCATTTTTCAGGATCGTAACCGGCAGAATGTGAGCGGTGCGGCAACCGATCATAAAGGTATCGAGCTTGAGTTAGCGTGGCAGATCAATGCGGTTTGGTACGCTGAATTGGCGGCAAATTTTGCTGATCACACTTACGCAAGCGCCACACAATTGAGCGGCTCGAGGGGCGACATTAAAGGAAATTTCATCGATACAGCACCTAAACATTTCGGCAGTGCGCGACTCGGTGCCGAAAGCGTCTTTGCCTCAGTCCCACTGAAAGCTGAATTAGAATTCATTTGGATCGACCAGTACTTCGTCGATCCCAATAATGAAAATATTTACGACGGCCACGAGCTCTGGAATTTGCGTGTCGATGCAAAACCCAGCGACCGGATTTCAATTGGCGTGGTACTTACCAATCTTGCTGACACCCGTTACGCGGAGCGCGCCGACTTCGGCTTTGGCAATTTCCGCTACTTTGTTGGAGAGCCGCGCAGCGCAATGCTCTCATTTAGCTACGCGCTGAATTGAACGGCTAGTGTGTATCCTTTGGTCGCTACAAATTTACCTACGCGTAAGGCCGCAGACCCACTGCGTGCCGAACTCGCGCTAGCAGCTCAGCGCTTTTCGGCCTCAAACGCTGGGCGCCCTCTTGCAAGATTGCTTCAATGTCAGCGGGCTCAGCTATGAGCTGATCGTATCGCTGGCGCGCAGGTGCAAGCTCATCGTTAACTCGCTCAAAGAGCTGCTTCTTGGCTTCACCCCAAGCAATACCGTCGAGAAACGCTTGATGCATCGCCTGTCTTTCGTTGTCATCGGCAAAAGCGCACCAAATTTGAAAGACCGTCGAATCCTCAGGGTCTTTTGGTTCACCCGGTTCGAGTAAATTCGTTTTAATCTTGTTGATACCTTTCTTGAGTTGTTTTTCACTCCCAAATAAAGGAATCGTATTGTTGTAGCTTTTACTCATTTTACGGCCGTCTAGACCCTGCAGCACCGATACGTTGTTATCGACTACAGCTGTTGGCAACGTAAAGATATCGGCGAAATTATGATTGAAACGCTGCGCGATATCTCGCGCCATTTCAACATGTTGAATTTGATCACGCCCAACGGGGACCTCGTGGGCATTGAAGATCAATATATCCGCAGCCATCAATACGGGATACGAAAACAGCCCCATTGTTATACCAAAGTCAGGATCCTCATTTGCCTGCTCATTGGCGTGGACTGCTGCCTTGTAGGCGTGCGCCCTGTTCATTAATCCTTTGGCCGCATTGCATGTCAATATCCAGCATAGTTCGGTGATTTCTGGGATATCTGATTGACGATAAAAATTCGCCTGCTCGGGATCGAGCCCAAGAGCCAACCAAGTTGCAGCGATTTCACGGCTAGATTGTGCGACTAAAGCGGGATCTCCACATTTGATTAATGCATGGTAATCCGCCAAAAAGAGATACGCGTCGACATCGCTTCGTTTCGAAGCGGCGATTGCGGGGCGTATCGCACCCACAAAATTTCCAAGGTGAGGTGTCCCCGTTGTGGTAATGCCCGTCAATACACGGGTAGTTTCCATTACATGATCTCCATTAATTATACCAAGCGATTCAAAAAGCCAGTGAGTAAAGATTCAAGATACGCAGGGTCGCGGCTACCCGCCAACTCCCGAATGCTGTGCATACCTAGCGTAGGCACACCTAAATCGATGGTATCAATACCCGTACCAGCTGCCGTGATGGGCCCAATGGTGCTGCCACAGCCCAAGTCAGTGCGAACCACAAAACTTTGTACAGGGACATCCACGCGCTCTGCCAACAGGCGTACAAGAGCAGCCCCAGTGCCTGATGTAGCGTATCGCTGGTTTCGATTAATCTTTATCACTGGGCCGGCATTCAGCAAAGGACCATGGTTTTCATCATGCTTATCGCTAAAGTTGGGGTGCACCGCGTGGGCGTTATCCACTGAAACCATCACGGATTGCTCGCGCAGTTGACGACTAGCCGCTGCATCGACAGTAAGCGCCGTGATGAAATCCATGAGCATGGGGCCCTGAGCACCCACCGCAGATGCGCTTCCAACTTCTTCATGGTCATTACACACAAGCACACTCCACTGAGAAGCGTCTGCATCCAGGATCGAGCGAAGACCAACGAAACAGCTCAAAAGGTTATCGAGTCGCGCAGATGCTATGAACGCCTCATCTAACCCTACTCGTGCGGGCTTTTGAGTGTCGTATAGCGACATTTCATAATCGAGTACCCGCACATCGTCGTACTCTGGGTATTGCCGTCGTAGTTGTTCTGCAAGTAATGCGCGAAAATCAATGTGCGTAGAGCCACTGCCATCCGCTTCAAGAAGCACAGGGAGAATATCTCTTTGCGGATTAACGCTTCTTCCATTATTGGCCTCGCGATCAAGATGAATTGCCAAGCTAGGTATAATCGCCACTGGCTTTTGAAAATCGATCAATTGTGCGTTAAGCGCTCCCTCGCTATCGACAAAATTCACGCGCCCCGCTAAAGACAAGTCGCGGTCAAACCACGGATTGAGCAAAGCGCCACCATAGACGTCGACTGCAATCTGAACCACGCCGTGGCGGACTTTAATTGGGTTCGGCTTTACCGAGAGGTTAGGGCTGTCCGTATGCGCTCCAATTAAGCGCAGACCCTGCTCAGGAGGGTTGGTGCCGGCGCGAAAAGCAATAATTGAACTGCCATTACGGGTGTAAAAATACCCCTGCCCGGGCTCCAATTTTGCTCCGTCAATTGCATCAAGCTCAGTAAAACCCGCAGCCGCTAAACGCCATTCCATTGCGGACACCGCATGGAAAGGAGTCGTAGCTTCAGCAAGAAAGTTGAGTAACTCATCGACAACATCGGACATCATTAATTCCCCAAAAACACAATAGCTACCAAGCCTGCCCCTAAAAGCAGCCGATAGACAACAAAAGGCATCATACCCATACGACTTAGCGCCGCCAAAAATAGCGCAATCGTGCAATAAGCGGTTACTCCAGCGATGGTAGCCGCTAGCAGGATTTGACCCGCAGGAACCTTTGTCTCGCCCCCAAACAGCAGATCGAGCGATAAAAACAGCATCGCTCCCGATATAATGGGTACCGACATCAAAAACGAAAAACGCGCTGCAGTCACCGGCTTATATCCGAGAAATAGTGCAGCCGTAATGGTAATGCCCGATCGCGATGTACCGGGGATTAAAGCGAGCATCTGCGCAAGACCAATAATAAAAGCATGATGCCATGCGATTTGATCAAGTGTCGGCACACCTAATTGCTCCGATCGCCGGTGCGCGCGACTATGATAACCCGCCCATCCGAGTAGCAGCCCAAATACAATCGTGGTTGTCGCAATAACTGGAATCCCTCGCAAGTGATTTTCGATGTAATCACTAGCCAGCGCTCCCGCAAGCACGGCGGGTATCGTTGCCACAACTAAACGCCAAAGTTCACCTTGGGTACCGCCAACCACACTGCGCATAGAGGGTACAAGGTCACCCAGTAACATAATAAGGTCTCGCCAAAAATAAGCGATAACTGCGATCAAGGTGCCCATATGGACGGCGACGTCAAACATCAAGCCCTGATCGCTCCAGCCCAACAATTGAGAAGGCAAAATAAGATGCGCCGAGCTCGAGATGGGCAAGAACTCACTAAACCCTTGGATAAAAGCCAATACAATGGTTTGCCACCACTCAGACACGACGAGGTTGCTCCGATAATTTTTTCCAGCCGATATCTTGCTGTATATAACGCGGGGTCAAATCTTGTGGAGCACACCAATTCTTGGGCTGAATGTTAGCCTGAATCTTGGCAGCCATTATCCCGCCGTGAGGTCGCACGCCACCAAAACATTGCGTATCTGCGCCAATCACTCCCGGCGACATGGCGGCAACGTAGTGGCAACCCGACCCGACAATATAAGCCGAAGGCAATGCGCCGGGTGACTTTAGCTCTTCAGGTAGACTCATACCCGGCTCGGTAACCGCTGTGAGTTGTCCCTTCGAGCATTCGAACCAGCGCCAGTACACCTCACCAATTTGAGCGTCAGTACAACTTAGCAATAAGCCTTGAGCGTTAGGGTGCTCACTTAAAAAAGCCTGCGCCTGACACTCCAACGAGCAGAAAGGGGCAACGGGTTTCTCGAGCGCCCACGCAAGCCCCTGTGTAACACTTGCCGCAATACGCAACCCCGTGAACGAGCCTGGACCAACACCGCATGCAAACAGGTCGACACTGCTGGGCGGCATGTCACCCAGTAACTCATCAATCATCTGCAAAATATGCTTATTGTGGGCCTTGGGGATTATACGGTGAAGCTCCACACTCGCAGTCGGAGTTGCGAGACCGACAGAACAGGCGTCGGTCGAAGTATCGATAGCCAGAACAGTATGCATGGGTAGTGGGCGCTAGATGAAGTAAGCTTCATATTATCCCATAGTCGTGATGAGCTTGGATACGTTGAAGCAAACAACAATCGGAATACTCGCTGGTGGCAAAGGCCAACGACTCATGGGTCGCGACAAAGGCCTCATGATCATTAATGGCCAAACCCAAATCGAACGCCTACTGGCGCAGCTAGCGTGGCCTAAGCCTGCGGTGATGGTTGCCTGTCGTCGCAATGCTTGGGTATACCAACATTACGCGTCTCGCATAATCTGCGACGCTTGGAGCAACCAAGGCCCCGTGGGGGGCATCGTAGCCCTCCTCAATATGTGCAGCACAAATTATCTAGCGGTCATCCCCTGTGATCAGGCCTTTATCCCTGTCAATTGGCTCGATCGCATTGGCCGTTTGGATACTATGACGTCTGCGGGGCTGTATGCGGTAGATGAAGATCACCATACGCCAATAAGCCTGATCTCCACACGTTGCTGTCTGCAGGCTAATGATTACTATGACCGTGGCGGACGATCGCTGCTCGGTCTGTATCAAGCGCTAGGCTTGGGGCCGCTTCAATGTCGAGGCGCAGGGCAAGATATCGATGATATTGCGAGTCTGAATACTCTGATTGAATTACCGGACTGATTGAATCACCGGACCGATTGAGTCATCGGCTTCCTAATGAAGATCAGGCGGAGACACAACCATTAGACAAAAAAAATGCCGGTGTTAACCGGCACTTCTTATTGAGAGCAGTCTGCTCTACTTTTTCTTAGCTGCGGCTTTCTTTTTTGGTGCCGCTTTTTTGGCAGGTGCTTTTTTAGCGACTGCTTTCTTAGCCGGCGCTTTTTT
>DAIRTN010000006.1:50113-69433 GCA_036803865.1 Luminiphilus sp. | reverse complement strand
GGTGCTTTTTTAGCTACCGCTTTTTTAGCCGGCGCTTTCTTCGCTACCGCCTTCTTTTTAGGCGCAGCCTTTTTAGCCGGTGCTTTTTTTGCAGCCGCTTTCTTAACAGTGGTTTTCTTTGTAGTTATTTTTGCTTTCTTTACAGTTGCCATGCGAGTCTCCGGTTACAACGCTAGGTTATGTCGGCACGCTACCAGCGTTTTTTATTCTAAACAAGCAATCAAGCCTAAAAAAAACTGTTTAAGATAAACTTTCTCGAATTTGCTGGGTGATTTCAGCAACAGAACCAACACCCACAATTCGGTGATAGCTGGGGCCCTCGAGATTTTTATAGAACGATACCAAAGGTTGTGTTTGCTCTCTATACACAGACAAGCGCTTACGAACCGTCGCCTCCTTGTCATCGTCACGCTGAATAAGAGCCTCGCCAGTTTCGTCATCGACGCCCTCATGTTTAGGCGGATTATTGCTAATATGATAGATTCGGCCGCTGCCAGGGTGCACTCTTCGCCCGCTCAAGCGAGAAACGATTTCGTCTTCAGCGACATCGATTTCAATAACATGATCAACCTCAATCCCTGCTTCAACCATTGCCTGTGCTTGGGGAATGGTGCGAGGAAATCCATCGAGCAAGCAACCGTTAACGCAGTCAGCTTGAGTTAACCTATCTTTTACCAAACCGATAATAATGTCGTCAGAGACTAAGCCGCCCGAGTCCATAATCGCTTTAGCTTGTTTGCCTAGCTCGGTACCAGCCGCGACCGCAGCGCGCAGCATATCGCCTGTGGATATTTGGGGTATGGCATACGACTCGCAGAGAAACTGAGCTTGTGTACCTTTACCTGCGCCAGGGGCACCTAGAAGGATGATTCGCATAGGGTTGTCCTTAACTTTTTAAAACCTATAGACGGGCGGAGCCGCAGAGGGATGCCAAAACTACACATCCAATGCTCTTCTGACAAGCTCTAATCAAACTGCTTCGCAGCACGCCACAATACCTCTAACTCAAGAGCATCCATAGACTCTAACGCCTTATCCACCTCGGCCGCTTGTGACTCCATTGACCTAAATCGACGCTCGAACTTGCGATTTGCACGCCTTAGTGCTCGCTCAGCGTCAATTTTTAGGTGTCTGCCTACGTTGACAGCACTGAACAGAACGTCGCCAAACTCGTCTTCGATATGATCAGCGTTGCCATCATTGAGTGCACCGCGTAGCTCGGCGATTTCGCCCTCGAGATTCTCGAGCACCTGCGATAATTCTGGCCAATCAAAACCGACATGTGCTGCCCGCTTCTGCAGTTTCTGCGCTCTCGGTAGCGCAGGGAGTGCCCGCGGAATATCTGCCAGAGCGCCGGGCTGAGATTTTGCCAGTCGCTCTTGGCGTTTGATGGCCTCCCAATTGGCTTTAACAACTTCGGTATCGATGGACTCAACAGCTTGCGTATTAATGTCGCCATTGACAAAAACATGCGGATGCCGGCGGACCAGCTTGTCTACCAGAGTATGCACGACCCCACTAAAATCGAATAGCGCCTGCTCCTTTCCTAACTGGCAATAAAAAATCACCTGAAAGAGAACGTCGCCCAACTCTTCAGCGACGTGCGGCATGTTCTGTTGCTCAATCGCGTCGGCTAACTCATAACACTCTTCCAGAGTTGAAGGCACGATAGATTCAAACGATTGCTTAATATCCCAAGGACAACCGAAATCAGGATCACGCAGACGGGTCATCACCTCGAGTAAATCCTTGAGCGTGTACTCCGGGCTTATCCCGTCTTGGTGTAAACTCTCTTTGCTCATTACTCGATCACTCGCCGGGCAGAAATAACATTATCTAGCTGACTCAGTTTGGCTAAAATGTGACCCAGCTTTTCCAGTGACGCCACCTCGCAATGCAAGCGCATGTCGGCGGTATTATTATCGCTATGACTCTGGGTGTTGATGGCTGTCACAAACACTTTTTCGCGGGCCATCACGGCAGTAATATCTGCAAGGAGCCCTTGGCGATCATACGCGGTTATCGCCACACTGGCTTCAAAGCGCTCATGATCTACCCCGCCCCAGCCAACGGCGATGATTCGCGCAGGCGCTTCAAGCTTTAAACCCAGCAGCTTATTGCAGTCGACTCGATGCACTGACACGCCGCGTGAACGGGTGATGTATCCCTCTATTAAATCTCCTGGCACGGGCATACAACAACGCGCAAAGTTGGTGAGCATATTGCCAACACCATCCACACGAATTGCGCCACTATGGCCATGCGCAGTGGGTGCGACCACTTTAATGGGCTGTGCCTCAGCCACGCCCGTCACGCTTTGTGCCGCGCGCACTACTTGACCTGAGGTGATATCACCCGCGCCTACACCGGCAAACAAATCGTCGACGCTATTGCATCCAAGCTGGCGAGCAACAGCCTTATAATCCAGAGCCCTAAGAGCAAGCCGAGAACACTCTCGCTCAACCAGTGAGCGCCCAGCATCCACGTTGTCGTCTCTTGTCTGGTCCTTAAACCACTGATGAACTCGCCCACGTGCGCGCGAGGTCCTCAAATAACCAGCGCTGGCCAATAACCAATCGCGTCGTGGCTTGCTCTCAGTTCCAGTCAAAATCTCCACACGTTCACCGGTTCGTAAAACGTGGGTTAACGGCACAATGCTGCCGTTGACCTTAGCTCCGCGGCAACGATGTCCTACCTCTGTGTGGACGTGATAAGCAAAATCCAGCGGTGTCGCACCGTGTATTAAGCTCACTACATCCCCCTTGGGAGTAAATACATAGACCCGATCCTGAGCGGAGTCGAAACTGAATTGCTCTACAACTTCGTCGTCATCACCTAACGCCTCGTGCCACTCCAGTACTTGACGCAGCCAAGCTAACTTTTCTTCATAGGTATCGGAGCCTTTATGCTGGCTATCGCTACCCTTGTAACGCCAGTGAGCACAAACACCGAGCTCAGACTCCTCGTGCATCGTATGCGTTCGAATTTGTACTTCCAGTATTTTCCCTTCAGGACCAATAACCGCGGTATGCAATGATCGATAGCCGTTCTCTTTTGGGCTTGCGATATAATCATCGAACTCATTGGGTATGTTGCGCCACATGCCATGAACAATTCCCAATGTGTGGTAACAGTCGCGAACACTTTCCACCAGGATTCGAAGCGCACGAATATCGTGGACCTGGGAAAAGCCAATGCCTTTGCGCTGCATTTTTCGCCAGATACTGTATATGTGTTTCGCGCGACCCGTGATTTGAAAAACTAAACCAGCATCACCCAGTGCTTCGGTTAAATCAGCGCTCACTCTCTCAATAAAACGATTGCGTTCTAGTCGGCGACCATCCAATAATTTAGCGATGCGGTGATAGGCCTCTGCATGAGTGTAGCGGAAAGATAAATCCTCTAACTCCCACTTCAGGTGGCCTATTCCTAACCGATGCGCAAGCGGCGCATACACGCTAAATACTTCTCCCGCTATGCGCTGACGATCTATCTCATTGGCAGTTTTTAGTACCCGCATAGCCACTGTACGTTCAGCCAGCTTGATGAGCGCGACGCGAACATCATCAACCATGGCAATGAGCATTCGCCGAATATTCGCGTTAGGTGTATCAGGCTGGCCTAGAACAGGTGCATCGGATGCGCCTGTAAGCTCACTAACCGCCGCCATGCGTAAGACGCCATCGAGTAGTCGAGCGACTGCTGGACCGTATCGCTTTGTGACCTCAGCGATAGTCAATTGCTGCTCGCGTACACTTCGGTAGATAAGTCCTGCTATTAGGACATCGACGCTTAGGCGTAACTCCGACAATATGTAGACGATTTCTAGACCCACCGCTAGTGGATCCGACTCACCTGCCCAATCACTGGTTTCAACACTGGCGATGTTAGCGAGCGTCTTGAGATGCTCCACCGCACTCACGATCCTTAGACGCTCATCATCGTCAAAATCCAGACTCAGCCGGGAAAGCCACTGTTCAATGGCTGCCTCATCGAGCTTCTGAGTGTCGGGCAATACCCTTACTTGAACCATTTTTAAGAGGCCTCGGGGTTGTAAATTCCCGTGGATAAATAGCGGTCGCCTCGATCACAGACAATGGCCACAATCGTGGCGTTTTGAAGCTCATCATTTAACTGTAGCGCCGCGCTGATAGAACCTCCCGAGGACACCCCAGCGAAAATACCCTCTTCGCGCGCTAACCTCCGCATAACGTGCTCAGAGGTTGCTTGAGAAATATCAATCACGCGATCGACCTTTGCGGCATCGAAAATCGTAGGCAGATACTCTGATGACCAGCGCCGGATGCCCGGAATCGCTGAGCCATCTTCAGGCTGCAGCCCAATGATTTGAATAGCTGGATTTTGCTGCTTTAAATAAGCAGACACACCCATAATAGTACCGGTCGTCCCCATAGAGCTTACGAAATGGGTAATACGCCCACCTGTCTGGCGCCAAATCTCAGGCCCCGTCCCTTTATAGTGAGCCAGCGGATTGTCAAAATTGGCAAACTGGTTGAGCACCTTCCCCTCACCGCGAACTTCCATAGCGAGCGCTAAGTCTCGAGCCCCTTCCATACCCTGCTTAGAAGTGACTTCAATGAGTTGGGCACCATAAGCCGCCATCGCCCATTTTCGCTCATTACTCATGTGGGCTGGCATAATGAGCACCATACGATAGCCTCGGATAGCGGCCGCCATAGCCAGGGCGATACCGGTATTGCCGCTAGTAGCCTCGATGAGGGTATCTCCCGGTCTAATGTCTCCGCGAGCTTCCGCTTCCGCAATCATACTCATCGCAGCACGATCCTTGACCGATCCAGCCGGATTATTGCCCTCGAGTTTAGCTAACACAGTATTAGATGTTTTCCCGGGCAGGCGTTGCAGTCGCACCAGCGGCGTTTCACCAATTACATCTTCAATCGTCGGATAATGGAGCGTTGAATCGGACATGCGGCCCTCCTGTCGACGGCAAGTATAACGGTGTAAGCCGATAGATTCAGCCTCGACACCGACTCAATCAGAACTCGCTACAGCAGCCGAGAATGCCTTAAAAAGTTCGCGACTTTGAAGAGGTCGATCGCCTATGTGGCGCTTTAGGGCTAAGCGAGTCAACTGCTTGAGGGTACGCAAACCATCAGAGTTCAGGGCTGTATCGGCATGACGCCATTGCGCCAGCGCAAAAAGCGATTCGCCACTCACATCGAGCGTGTTATCAAACACGTCCTGACGCTGCTGTCCGAAGTACTTACAATGAAACCCTGTATCGGCATGGTATCGATACATACCACTTGGATCGATGAGATTACCATCGGCATCGTGCGCGAAGATAAGCTCATAACCGAGCTCATCCAGCAAGGCTAATTCAAACAGGCGCAGCTGAAGCTCGTCATCATCAATGAGTCGCGAGAGTATCTCACCGTAATGAGCAAACAAGCGCGGAACTGGATCGAACCTCGGCAGTACGCGATTGAGTAACTCGTTAATATACAAACCGCTAAATAACGCTCTGCCAGCCAGTGGAACAGCGTGGCCGGCAATTTCGACCTGCCTGAGCGTTTTCAGATCGCCGCGACCTGTCGCTTTTATCAGTAGAGGATTGAACGGTTGGGTTTGGCCCCCTAGTGAACCTCCCCGGTGCTTACGTTGGGCACCACGAAGTACGGCTGAAAAACGCCCGGAGTCTAAACCGAAGCATTCCACAATAAGACTACCATCACCGTAGGGGCGACGATGTAAAACCCAAGCAGGTTCTAGGCGCGACACCATCGCAACTTAACGCTCGTCAAAACCCAAACTGCGCAAGGCTCGGTCATCGTCAGACCAGCCAGACTTCACTTTGACCCATAGCTTGAGCATGACCTTAGTATCGAAAGCCTGCTCCATATCTTTGCGAGCCTCGGTACCAATAGAGCGTAATCGACTACCTTTCTCGCCAATCATGATCGCTTTTTGGCCCGCGCGCTCCACGTAAATGAGCGCGTCAATATGAAGGATTTTGCCCTCATGTTTAAACGCCTCAATTTCTACCGCAGTGGTATAGGGTAGTTCGTCACCCAGCTGACGAACAATTTTCTCACGAATTAATTCAGCTGCGAGAAAGCGTTCCGTGCGATCGGTAACCTGATCTTCGGGAAAGAAATGCGGGCCCGCGGGCATTTTCTCACCCAAATATTGCCTGAGTGTCTTGAGATTGTTCTTACGTAAAGCAGAAATAGGAAACAGCGCATCAAAGTCTTCTGTTGCTATCCATTTTTCGCTGTAAGGTAACAACGCTGCCTTGTCGTCCAGCATATCGATTTTATTAATGACCAGGGCCACAGGTGCGCTAGCCGCTTTAACGGCATTGAATACCATCTCATCTTCAGGTGTCCATCGCAGGCGATCAACGATGAACAAAATGAGATCCACATGAGCCAGAGCACTGTTCGCCGCTCGGTTCATATAGCGATTGATCGCTTTACCCTGCTCTTTGTGCATTCCTGGGGTATCGACAAAAATAATTTGGTCTGGGCCTTCGGTTAAAATACCCAAAACCTGATGCCGAGTAGTCTGAGGTTTGCGAGAGGTTATGCTGATCTTTTGTCCCAATAAATAATTTAGCAGGGTCGACTTGCCCACATTAGGTCGCCCAACAATAGCAACGTACCCACAGCGGGTTAATGATTCCGTCATTGACTCAGTGCCTCCAGCACTTTTGAGGCTGCGGCTTGCTCAGCACTTCTTCGACTTTTACCTGTACCTGCGACACCCTCCGAGAGAGGTTCGACGTGGCACACTACGGTGAACAGCTGATCATGATCATCGCCCTCCACCAATCTCATGCGGTAATCTGGCAATGGATGACCACGACCTTGTAGCCACTCCTGCAGCTGCGTTTTAGCATCGCGCTCATCATTGAGCATCAAAGTGTCAAAGCTATCAGTGAACCAATGAGAGATCACAGCATGCACGCTGGTAAAGTCGCTATCGCAAAGAATAGCGCCGGCAATCGCTTCAAGTGCGTCAGCAAGAATGGATTCTCGATGGCGACCTCCACTTTTTCGCTCACCACTACCTAAAATTAAGCAATCCCCGAGGTCCATTTCACCCGCTAATTTAGCAAGATAAGTTCCCCGTACGAGCTTCGCACGGAGCCTACTCAGCTGGCCCTCGGATGCCTTTGGAAACCGAACAAACAAATGCTCTGCAACCACGTGGTTAATAAGCGAGTCGCCTAGAAACTCTAAACGCTCATTATTGGTCTTGCCGGCGCTACGATGGGTTAACGCGAGCTCCAGCAGTGCGAGATCGGTAAACGTGTAACCAAGGCGGGCTTGTAACTGCCCAAGGCGCAATGTTTTCCCATCGATAGTCAAAGCGATCAATGACCCGGCATTTCTATCAGTAAGTCATCAAACACCATCACACCGTCGATGATCCATACCAACGGAAAACGCACTTCATAGGTCGCATCGATGATGACCTTGCCATTATCGCGAAAGACTTCAATGTCCTCTGCCGCAATGTCGTACACCTGGCTTGTGTTCAATAACTTGCGAATCCGCGTCCGAACGTCTGCCAGCGATTGACTTTTTGGGTCGTATTCTTCGGCAGCGCGCTCGACAATATCCTTCACCGTCAAATACGTCATATAGAAGGGCGCGACACGCAGCGCTAACACTAAAAAACTGCCAAAGATGAATATGTTTAGCGCAATGCCCCAAAAACTCATGCCTCGCTGTCGCGATAACGACACTGCATTATTTTTCGTGTGCATAGCTTCCCCTTGTTGCCATCACTTGATGGTGCCGACGCGCCCGAAACTCGGCACCGACAAAAACGATTCCCAATGCATCCAAATAGCCACAGCCTTGCCTACAATATCGCGCTCTGGCACTTGACCCCAAACGCGAGAATCACTGGAGTTATCGCGATTATCACCCATCATAAAGTAATGGCCAGGTTTGACACGCACTGAAAAATCTCGAGCCGGTCGCAGATTATCGATCTGCATCAAATAGGGCGCGTCGTCGCCAACCGTTTCTGAACCCTTACTAGTACGCTTTGAATCGCCAGACCCAGAGTCAAGCCATTCACGGGGCACCTGCTCACTATTAACCCAGAGATGCTTATCACGGTACTCAATAAGATCACCGGGGACACCGATAACTCGCTTGATGTAGTAAGTCTTGTTCTGATGTGGTGGAAAAAACACCATTACATCGCCTCGCTCGGGGGAGTTGATACTCACCACTTTGTCACGTAAAACCGGCAGCCGCAGCCCGTAGGTGTACTTATTCACAAGAATGTAGTCACCTACTTCAAGAGTCGGCACCATCGATGACGAAGGAATTTGAAAAGGCTCAAAGAGAAATGAACGCAAAACGAACACAGCCGCAAGCACGGGGAAAAAGGAGCGTGCATATTCCACAATAGCAGGCTCAGTAGCAGAGGCATCAACCGCCGCCACGAACTTTTTAGCGTCAGTGGTTTGCACATCTTCCCACTGGGGGAACTCTGCTCTCAATGCTTCTATGCGCTTTTTACGGGGCCCTGCAGCAATCGCCGCATCCAGCGCCCAAATGACGCCACTACCAAAGACGAGAATGACTAAAATTAACGGGAAATCTATATTCAAAATACGCCTCGCCTTAGGTCTTTAATCGACTTGTAGAACAGCAAGAAACGCTGACTGGGGAATTTCTACGTTACCCACCTGTTTCATGCGCTTCTTACCCGCCTTCTGCTTTTCCAGTAGCTTTCGCTTTCGGGTAGCGTCACCACCATAGCACTTAGCGGTCACATTTTTTCGTAGGGCCTTTACGGTCTGGCGAGCGACAATCTTACCGCCTACAGCCGCTTGAATTGCCACGTCAAACATTTGCCGCGGAATCAATTCTTTCATCTTCTCGGTCAGCACTCGACCACGACTTTGTATGTAGTCTCTGTGCACAATCACAGCGAGTGCATCGACTCGTTCGCCGTTGATCAACACATCAAGACGGGCCAGAGGCGCTTGCTGAAAGCGATGGAAACCATAATCGAGCGATGCATAGCCTCGACTAACCGATTTCAGTCGATCGAAGAAATCGAGCACAACTTCAGCCATCGGAACGTCATAGACCACCTGTACCTGCTGCCCTAAAAACTGGAGATCTACCTGCATGCCCCGTTTATCAACACAAAGCGTAATGCAATTACCTAAGTACTCTTGGGGGGTGAGAATAGTGCAGCGCGCAATGGGTTCACGCATCTCTTCAATATCACCCACGTCAGGTAATCTCGAGGGATTATCAACTTCAATTACCGAACCATCTTTTTTAACCACTTCATAGATAACGGTTGGCGCGGTCGTAATTAGATCGAGGTTGTACTCTCGCTCAAGACGCTCTTGAATAATCTCCATATGCAGCATGCCTAAAAAGCCACAGCGGAAACCGAAACCAAGCGCATCGGAAGTTTCTGGTTCGTAAAAAAGCGACGCATCGTTAAGCGTCAACTTGCTCAAGGCATCTCTAAAGTCCTCATAGTCGTCGGACGATACCGTGAAAATACCCGCGTAAACCTGCGGCTTTGCCTTTTTAAACCCCGCAAGCGAGGGTGTATCGGGGGCCTTCGCTGACACCAGCGTGTCACCAACAGGTGCGCCGTGAATATCCTTAATACCAGCAACCACGAACCCTACTTCACCAGCCATTAGCTGTGGTGTTTCGGTTCGGTGCGGGGTGAAAACGCCAACCATGTCGGCACCGTGCTGTTTCCCCGTAGATTTAACTAAAAACTTCTCCCGCTTTGTCAGCACGCCCTGCATCACACGGACAAGAGATACTACGCCCAGATAGGTATCGAACCAGGAATCAATGATGAGTGCCTGTAGCGGCTTGTCTCTATCGCCTGCTGGCGGAGGAATATGGGTAATGAGGTATTCGAGCGCATCTTCAATACCCAAGCCGGTCTTGGCACTGACGGGGCAAGCGTCAGTGGCATCGATCCCGATGATTTCTTCAATCTCGATTTTCACCTTGTCAGGGTCAGCCTGTGGTAAATCCATCTTATTGAGAATGGGTAATACCTCAAGGCCTTGCTCGAGGGCTGTGTAGCAATTTGCTACCGACTGAGCTTCCACACCCTGCCCTGCATCGACGACCAACAGGGCACCCTCACAGGCAGCTAATGACCGGGAGACCTCATAGGAAAAGTCGACGTGTCCGGGCGTATCAATGAAATTCAATTGATACTCTTCGCCGTTGCGTGCCTGGTAACGCAAGGTGACGCTCTGCGCTTTAATAGTAATGCCGCGCTCGCGCTCCAAGTCCATGGAGTCCAGCACCTGAGCTTCCATCTCTCGTTCACTAAGGCCACCACAATGCTGAATAAAACGATCCGCAAGGGTAGATTTACCGTGATCGATATGCGCGATGATAGAAAAATTTCGGATATGGCTTAAGTCAGTCACGCAAGAGCGCCTCTAATTAAGCCGCCACAGCAGTAGCGGCAAGCTGCGCAGCCCTGAAAGAAGGGCTGCCGGTGAAAAGCCGCGAATTCTAACCCACCCGGCGCGCAACTGCATGAGTCATCGCGCTAGATGTCGACATATTGACGTGAAGAAGCCGCCGGCTGGCGGTTATTCGGCCTCGGGCACCCGTATAGCCAAGAAAAACGGTGCCCCCTGCCTGATTAAGCGCACCGCGACCGATTGGCCGGGCGATAGGCGCTCAATAGCCTCGGCCAGATCGCTGGCATCCTGAATTGCACTTTTACCCAGCCGCGTGATTACATCGCCCCCAACAATACCGCTCTCAGCGGCTGCAGAGTCTGGAGCGACCTCTAAGACCAATACCCCGCCTGTCAACCCAAGATCTGCCATCATCTCGGTATCCGCATCTTCAATGACCAAACCGAGTTTATTGCCAGAACCCGTAGCTTTTGCATTTCCTGCGACGGAGAGCTGCTGATCAGCGTCGAGCCCCCCCACTTTCACGTCCAGCACGCGCTCTTTACCATCGCGAACAATAATAGCGTCCACTGTGGTGCCCGGCGTGATTAGACCCACAACATGTGGAAGATCCGATGTGGTTTCGATGGCTTGCCCGGCGAAAGCTAAAATAATGTCACCGCTCTCAATACCCGCTTGCTCAGCCGGCGAGTCGGGGCCTACTTGGGACACAAGTGCGCCTCTCGGTCTATCGAGACCGAATGATTCAGCCAGATTACGATCTACCTCTTGAATACTGACGCCTAGCCAGCCCCGCACGACTTCTCCGTTGGCTTTGAGTTGATCGATCACATTGCGAACAACCACTGAGGGAATGGCGAAACTCAGTCCTATAGAACCGCCTGAGCGAGTGAAAATCTGAGAATTAACGCCCACAACATCGCCGTCGAGATTAAACAAGGGGCCGCCTGAGTTGCCGGGATTAATCGCGACGTCGGTTTGCAGGAATGGCACGTAATTCTCGCCGTTCTCGGTCGGTAAGCTCCGGCCTTTTGCGCTGACGATACCTGCTGTCACCGAAAAATCGAGCCCGAAAGGCGAGCCTATCGCCAGCACCCACTCCCCTACGTCAGTACTATCGTCGCTCGCTAATTGCAGTGTTGGCAGGTTACTTTCCTCGATCTTTAACAACGCTAGGTCAGATCGCGGATCGAGGCCCACGATTTCAGCGTCATATTCCCTGCGATCTGTAAAACGTACAGTCACTGAAGTAGCGCCCTCAACGACATGGTTATTGGTAACAATATAACCGTCCGCTGAAACAACAAAACCTGATCCTGTATTTCTGCGCTGGCGCTGACGCCGGGGTTGTTCGCCACGAAACTGGAAAAACCTTTGCAGATACTCGGGTAGCTGCTCGAGTTCTTCGGGACTCCGAGGCGCTTCAGCCTTAGACTCTACCAATATCTTTACAACCGCGGGGGTCGACTCTTTGACGATACTACGGAAATCTGGCAGCTCTGCATGTACTGCGAGAGGCAACACTACGAGGGTAAACGCCCATAAAAGCTTACGCATAACTACTCACTCCTGTTGAGTTAGATTCTATTGGGATACTGTAGCGAATTTGACGGGGGTTTCAGCCTGAGGCCAACACATTGGCATCGGGAGTAGATTTTCGAACCGCAGCGAGTCGAGGCTCAAAAGTTTCACGCTGTCCGGTCCACGCGGGAATAATACGAACCAGCAAAAAACCCAGAGCAAGCCCACTGATAAATCCAACAATGGCTGGTACATCACCTACATCGCCAGTTAAATTGTCTCCGACAAGGGCACCGAAAACGGCCAGCAGCAAGGGCAAGAAATAAACAAGTATTGAGCCACGCAATATGGCCGACTCGGGAAGCTCTATCTCCACCTCATCATCCAGTGCGCATTCTCTGACTGAAACATTGGGTGATGCGAGTGCGCGGACAAGCCCTTTACCGCCAGCTGCGCGTGCAACAACACCTTGACCACAGCCAGCTTTAGCTGCGCAGCTGCCGCAAAGTGAACTGCGAATCGTTTCAACCCACACCGCATCACTCTCAATTGCTACTACTCTACCCGACTCTCGTAGCATACCTTTAAGGCACCTGTGGAACGCGCACAGCGTCCGCGAGTAATCGCGCAGTAGTGATGGGGATTTCGCCCATAACAGTGATGAGGAAATTGTTTGGAATGCCGCGTGTATAGGCCAACGTGCTTCCACGGAGGGCAACACCCTCTCCGGCTGCAAGGGCGCGCGGCTGAGGCTCAATAAATATCGATACTGACGCCAATCCATCGCTCACCACTTTGTGCGCGACAGGACTTGTACCTTGACCAATAACGACAAAACCGGGGGGTAAATTGGCAAACTGGAATACATCTGGCGCACTTTTAGGCGCGAGGACGGCAACGTGTTCAATCGCTTGACCCAGCTGAAATTGTGCAAACTCAAATCGCTCGAGCACCTGACCTTCAGGCGTCGCAGATACGACCCTCAATGGCAAACCGCTCTCAGCATCGATGTCCATTAAATAGCCTAATCTCAAAGTATCGCGTGGTCGAATCGAAATTCTTCGTGCTGCACGCCCAGCAACGACTTGCTCTGACTCGATACTAAAAGCGTAAAAACGGGCGAGACCACATGCTGACGTAGGATCCAATGGCTGCACCGCAACCGTCTCCAGCGGGGCGTCAGCCTGACGATTCAATCGTGTCAGCGAACCCTCACCTTGCCCTTGCCGCGAATTAACTGCAATGAACTCTCGATCACTGCCGTACTCAACGAGCAAGGTACCCGAGTAATCATAAACGCTACTTGCGCCGAGCAGTTTGTTGACGTCCCGCTCCAACTCAGGCGCAAGCCCGCAGCCCGCTTCTTGCGAGTGACTGGGCACTACGAAGACACACGATAGCAACACAAAACAAGCTCGCATTACGCGAGCGTGGATTGCCTTAGACAAGAGCGCTGTGATTGGCATCATTAGGGACTGGGACTGTGCGCTCGAACCGCCGGTACTCGAGCGAAAGGCACGAGAGCGTTAGGCTGTAGAGCTGCTGTTTGGTGGGCATGCTCAAATCCATAGCGCTCGAAGCGCTCGCGCGCTAACTGCTCATACATTTTGTTCGTTGTAGATCGCCCAGCAACGTTTACCGTTGACGTAGGCGCAACTGCCTGCATCTGGGGTGGAGCGCCATAGCGAGCTTGCACGGGAGTGCCGCCTTGAACCGTCATCACGCCACCAGGAACCTGCGCTATTGGCAGGTTGGCATCATTCGTTTGTAACAATTGCTGGCCACCAAATACCACCGCCAATGTCACGGAGGCCGCAACGGCAAGAGAGGTCAGAGGCCCTGGCTGTCGCCGGCCACCATGAGCGCTACTCACGCTAGCCCGGACGCCTTGCGAGATATCTATATTGAGCGGCATAGCACCCGTTTTGAGCAAAGTTTGAGCGCCTTGCAACCGCTGCCAGTAAGCTCGGGCGTCAGAGCTTGACTCAACAGCTTTCAGTACTCTGGCAAGATCCATCTCGCTTGCTTCTCCGTCCATGACCGCAGACATTGACTCTCGAATCACGTCATCTACTGCCATATCCTTCCTCTCTCTTCGTTATACAGGATACTACTCACCCTGTATTTGGGCTGATATCCGCGCCTCTAAGGCTTCACGGGCTCTAAAAATCCTAGATCGTACGGTCCCTACGGGACATTCCATGACCTCGGCTATTTCCTCGTAGCTCATACCGTCAAACTCACGCAATACGAGCGCAGTTTTAAGTTCCCTAGGAAGCCCATCGAGAGTTTCCTTCACTACATGTGCCAGTTCATGGCCAAATAAATTGTTCTCTGGCGTCTCTGCGTCTCGAAGGGCGTCTCCCTCTTCGAAATACTCGGCGTCGTCGACATCAGCATCTGCCCTGGGGCGTCGCCCCTTCGCTACCAAATAATTCTTGGCTGCATTGGTCGCAATTCTGTAAAGCCACGTATAAAAAGCACTATCACCGCGAAACTTCGAAAGAGCTCGATATGCCTTGATGAACGCTTCTTGCGTCACATCTTCCACTTCCGACGAATCTTGTACAAAACGACTCACCAGAGATGCAATACGCCCCTGATACTTCAAAACCAACAGATCAAACGCGCGGGTATCACCCTTCTGAGCGCGCCGTACCAATTGTTGATCGGTTTCCCGAGCCGTCACATCACCACCTTGTTTCTACTTCGCAGCATACCGACGGCGATTTTACATACCTCTGGTTGCTATCTATGACCCGTACAAAATGCCGAAGTTCCCATTCGACGTCAAACTCCGTAAATTATGCCATCTTTACTTCACTGACATGCAAGGCCTGACTCATGACTCAGCTAAAGCACTATGACGTGCTCATTATCGGCAGCGGCGCAGCAGGCCTAAGCCTAGCACTTCAGCTCCCTAAACACTTTAGGTGTGCGGTGCTATCTAAAGGCAATCTTGCTTCGGGGTCTACGTTCTGGGCACAGGGCGGAATGGCCGCTGTTCTCCATAATAGAGACTCGGTAGATGCCCATGTCAACGATACGCTCATTGCGGGCGCTGGCCTGTGCCACGAGCCGGCTGTCCGCTTTACCGTGAGTCATAGTAGAGAAGTTGTCGACTGGCTTATTGAGCAAGGCGTCGACTTCGATCTGCGTCCAGATCAGCCCGACGATGAATTTCGAGAATTCCATCTTACGATGGAGGGAGGACATAGCCATCGTCGAATCATTCATTCGGCTGACCACACCGGTCGTGCCATCGCCGAGGTGTTGACGGCACGCGCCCGTGAAGCCGGCAATATTGACTTGCTAACCGAGCGCTGCGCGGTCGACTTAATCAGGGAAGACAACCGCTGCATTGGGGCATGGGTGCTAAACACCAGCAACAATGAAGTCACCGCAATGGCGGCAAGAGCCGTGGTGATGGCAACAGGAGGAGCGAGTAAGGCGTACCAATATACCTCCAACCCAGATGGTGCGAGCGGCGATGGCATCGCCATTGCTTGGCGTGCGGGGTGCCGGGTTGCCAATCTTGAGTTCAATCAATTTCATCCCACCTGTCTTTACCATCCCGACGCAAAATCGTTTCTTATTACTGAGGCTTTGCGGGGTGAAGGAGCCGTCCTGACCCTTCCCGATGGGGACCGCTTCATGCCACGTTTTCATGAGCGCGGTGAGCTAGCACCGAGAGATGTAGTCGCCCGCGCTATCGACCATGAAATGAAGCGCCTAGGGCTTGAGTGCGTCTACCTCGACATCAGTCATCGGGACGAAAATTTCATCCGCGGTCACTTTCCAACCGTTTATGAACGGTGCTTGTCGCTGGGTATTGATATCACCCGTGAGCGTATCCCTGTGGTACCTGCAGCTCACTACACGTGCGGAGGCGTCGTTGTAGACCAGCATGGAGCAAGTGATTTACATGGACTTTATGTCATTGGTGAGACAGCCTGCTCGGGTTTACATGGCGCCAACCGAATGGCGAGCAATTCACTGCTCGAATGCTTTGTCTACGCGACCTCGGCGGCATTGCACATTGCGAGCTCCTGCCCACCTCCACCCGATAAACCGCTTCCTCAGTGGGACGACAGCCTTGTTCGAAGCTCTGACGAAAACGTTGTCATCAAACACAACTGGCGAGCTCTGCGGGGTCTGATGTGGGACTATGTGGGCATTGTTAGGACTGATCGTCGTCTACAATACGCGAGAGGCACTGTCGATTTGATGCAGGATGAAATCAATGATTTTTACAGGCGCTTCGTAATAACTAGGCCACTATTAGAGCTACGTAACCTCGGTCAAGTGGCTTCACTGATGATCGATTGCGCTCTGTCACGGAAAGAGAGCCGCGGTTTGCATTTTAACAGTGACCATCCCGACACCCGTCATCTTGCAACAGATACAATACTGGTTCCGCCCAACTCGCCGCTCGGTGATAGCGATGATGCGGCACTGCTATACCTTCCAAGCTACAATCTTCCAAGCTACATCGATGCAGATAGCTAACTTTTGTCTGGATCGTTCAATTTTGCGTCATTATGAGCGCGGATTAGCCTCACAATCGACATCAGCGAAGGATCGCTGATTGGGACTCGACCCATGATCCAGTTCATAATATCTTGGTCTTGCTCCTCGACAAGCCGGCGAAAGTCATCTTTATCGTGGGCGGGAAGGTCTTGGTAGCAAGCTTCAACAAACGGCGCTAGCAATAAATCAAGCTCGAGCAACCCTCGACGGCTGGCCCAGCGCATTCGGTTGAAATCTTGGTTATCAGTCATTATTTATTCCGTATAGTGGGAAACGACAGCATGTGCCCAACTGGGCGGCAACAAACTAGCATAGTTGGCGCCAATAAACTTCTCCGGAGAGCTCGATGAACTCATCAAACCAGCAACAGCAGGCCGTGATCGTGCCATTGAACGATGAAGTGATTCTGCAGCTCGAGGGCCCAGAGAGCGCAAAGTTCTTGCAAGGACAAACTACAGCAGACTTTGCCCAACCTGAGCCCCTCGACGCCATCAGCGGTGCCTTCTGTGACGTTAAAGGGCGAGTCATCGCCGACTTTCTTGCACTGGTGATTAATGCTGAGACCATTTTACTACGCACCCACCAATCACTTGCGGAGCCTCTTATGGCTCATCTGAAAAAATTCCTCTTGTTTGCCAAGGCAGATTTACGTTTATCCGAATGGCATTGCGAAGCCGTGATAGGCCCTGAGAGCCATCGCGAACTCGGCATCGACCTCAACACGCTGTCAGTTAGCAAGGCCTGCGCGACCGATAGCGGCAATAACGGTGGTTATTTGCTTACACGCCAGTTACCGGGAGACATCGTAATGAGCGAATGGTGGACATCCGTCCGCAAGGATACGGACACTAACGACACGAGCATGTGGTACACGGCGGCAATTGACCGCGGTGAGGCTCGAGTCGTCGCAGACACCATGGGTAAATATTTACCACAAGATCTTAATTACGACGTAAATGGAACCGTGAATTTCAAAAAGGGCTGCTACACCGGCCAAGAAATAATCGCCAGACTTCATTGGCGCGGCACACCCAAAAGACGGCTCTATCAGGCGACTTGTGATGGGTCGGTTGCACCAAGCCCAGGCTGTCCTTTGACGGACAGTGATAATAAGAGCGCAGGCAGTATTGTTAATGCAGTTCATCAAGGCGATCGCGCTGTTCTCGCCATTGAAACCACAGAGGACGGCCTCGAGCGCGGTCTATACATTAAAGACTCGAGTACCCGCTTAGAAATGCGGTAAGGCCCGCTAAAAGCCCAATAAGGCCTGGAAGCCCGCCTAGATCCTTTACTCGCACGGCAATCGCCAGTCGATGGGTTCACGCGAATGACTTACTAGAAATTGATTGGCCGCACTGAAGTGACGACAACCAAAATAACCGCGGTAAGCCGACAGCGGTGATGGATGCGGTGCATGCAGTACTAAGTGACGATTTTTATCTATCGCAAGGCCTTTTTTTTGCGCTTGTGCGCCCCACAGTAAAAAGACCGACGGCGCTGCAACCTGGTTCACATGCTCGATAATCGTGTCAGTGAAACGCTCCCAACCTCGACCTTGGTGGGAGCCCGGACGCCCCTGCTCCACGGTTAACACAGCATTAAGCAATAGCACCCCTTGTTCAGCCCAATAATCCAAGCAGCCATGACTAGGCATTGAACACCCAATATCGTCACTGAGTTCACGGTAAATATTACGCAGTGAAGGCGGGATACGCTGACCCCTTTTAACGGAGAAGCTAAGCCCATGCGCCTGATCAGCTCCGTGGTAGGGATCTTGACCCAACACCACAACTCGCACTGTACTCGGCAGAGTCATGTTCAAGGCTTGGAAGACCTCAGCGTTCGAAGGGAAAATAACTTTTCCCGCCTGCTTTTCTTTGCGCAGAAAGTCGACCACCTTCTTCATATGAGGCTTATCAAACTCAGCGCTCAACGGCTCGCGCCACTCTGGGTGTAGTAATAGAGACTCCATAGTGCGACAGTCTACATTTTTATGGTGACCGCTAGCACTTTTGCACGGATAAAGTAACAATGGCATTCGAGTTGACCGCGGAAGCCACCCTATTTCAATGAGCAATGACCAGAACACAACTGCAGCTGAAGAGCCTCGTGTCATTGAGCTCCAGCGTTATGTACGAGGCATGTTGGAGCCACGTGTTGCTCTGCTGTTTAGTGAAATGGCCGACCACTTATTTAACCTTTCCTCTAGCTCACAACTCGCGTCAGAAAGACGAACACAGTGCTTTGAGGCTTTCTCCTCCCTGAAATTGCAAAGTAAAAATCTTGTTTCCGGCATGCTTGCCCACATTGAACAGGATTACTTAACGCTAGTCGAAGATCGCCACGACTCAGTGCAAAGAGAGCGGGCCGAACTCAACTTGATTGATATCAACGAGTTTGAAAATAGCTTAGCTATTGATCGAATCGTTAGGGCGGGATCTGAGCGGTACTGGGTTGCTTTAGAAGCGATTACGCTCAGACTGGCCTCCATTGTTAACGCCGATCCAACTGCGATTCGCCTGCCCTTCGGAATACGCGCGCTGTGCACAGCGTATCGAGAAGTCATCAAACCTCTTGAGCTTTCCAGCGACATCGTCGACGAGTTGGACAAAGCATTTGCCCGCTATTTGCTTCCAGAACTGAAGGGCATCTACAAAGACATTAACCAAAAGTTGGAGTCTGATGGACTGCTTCCTGGAATCGAAATCGACATCGAAAACAGTGGCTCCAAGCTCTCTCCGCAAAGTACTGAATCAGGTGATAGGCCGACGACACTATCTCATCAACAAGCGTCGATAGCCGCCGCTTCGGCAGGGAAATCGAGAGGGGAATCG
>DAIRTN010000006.1:4695-50013 GCA_036803865.1 Luminiphilus sp. | reverse complement strand
GAGGGGAATCGCGAGAGCAAGGCCTAAGAAGTCAAGCGACACAGCAACATTCAGGCAACATCCCAACACCCGCCTATCAAGCGCATGCTCGACCTCAGCTACACGATCAGGCACAGCATTCAGCAGACCTTGAACCACCCTATCTAAGCGATATGGACCAAGGGACGGCCTCTCATAGTCCCGGAACATCTCATCATCAAATACCGAGCAACCCGAGCGATTTATCGTCCGCTCTGCTGCATAATTCTGTACTCAAAGATAACGCGTCAATGGCGATACCATCGCCGCTCGATACAGCTGCTGCCACTCAAGAATTCATTGATTACCTCCCCGGACACGGTTCGCAGGCACTAGCGATCACGGTCAATAATGACGTTCTCAATCGACTACAGCGTGGTGGCGACTATGGGGCCGTCCCGGATCATGGGCTTAGCCCGGCCGAACTCGCTCAAAAAACAGCTGCATTGTATGAACAACTTGCGTCTCTGCGCAGTGAAAGTCTGAGGTCCACACCTCCGTCAAGCCCGCTAATACAACAACTCGGACTTGACGATGCGAGCGACGACAAAGAGCCGCTGCGAGGTAATATCGCATTGGTGGATGAGCTGTTCGAAGCACTGACAACGACACTTTCCGAGAATACTTCGCTATCGAAAAGTTTGAATATCCTCAAACTGCCCTTGGCACAGCTTGCTCTTAAAGAGCCCGACTTCTACCGCAACCGAGAGCATCCAGCACGATTATTGATCGAGCGATTGAGTGAAATCAGTGGGCTCGCGCCTAGAGGCAACGGGAGAGTCGAAAGAGATCTCGACGAAGTTCTGGGGCAAGTCAACGAACACTATGATGGCGATATTAACGTCTTCGACAACGCACTCGCTCAAGTTACCAATCTCGCTTTAACCGTGCTACGCCAGCAGCAGCGCAACATCAAGCGACAAGTGGAAGCGGAGGAAGGCAAAGAGAAGCGACTATCTGCACAACACAAAGTTGATCAGGATCTGCTCGACGCCATGCCGCAAACCAAACTGCCTGAGCGCCTGACGCGCGTCGTCGATGAGCTGTTGTGCGACGAACTAACGCTGCGCGCGCTTAGAGATGAGACAGATCCAAAGTATAGAGACACCCTCGATACGATTAAGGTGCTTAACGACGCGTTACAAGGTCAAAACGCTCTTTCCACTGCAGAGATAATTGCGGCAGTTACGGCGCTGCGCGGGAACTTAGAGGGACTGCAGCTCCTGTCACCCCATCAAGAGCCACTATTGCAAGAACTTGAGCAACAGCTACTCAGCGACGATGACATCGCCTTTGTAAATTCCAACTATGGTGCACAGGCAGTTTTTTCAGAACCCAAATTTTCAAAACGGTTGCAAAAACTTCCGCGCCTAAGCCGCTGGATTCATCGCGCGCGCGAGCTAACGCCCAAAGTTTGGCTGGCCGAAACTGACGCTTTCGGAGCCACGCGTCATTTGCAACTTATTTGGATGAATTCCGACGCAACGCGATTTGTACTCGCCAATGAGCAGGGTCAAAAAGTTTATGACTTTAACCTACTAACGCTGGCTCGGGCCTTAGCTCGAAATCTTCGGCCACTGAGTCCATCAGAGCAATTGTCCGTTGTCGAGCGCAGCGTCTTCTCGACGCTTGAGAAAAGGCAGGAGGAGCTTGCTTCATCCACTCGGAAAAATGTCGGCGAAGAATTATCACGGAGCGAACTGATTGATCATACACAGAGTATGTTGCGTAGAGCGCGGCGAAAAGGACCGACGCACGCTGCAATAGCGGTTCACAGCGATGATGCCGCGAGCAGACTAAACATTCTCGCGACGATCGATAAAGGTGGCTTCGCTATCGATGCCCTCGGCGCGCTATCGGAAAACACAGAAGGCCTGATAATACACACGGATTCGCTCGATAAGTTACAAGCAGTAATAAACGGACAGTTGGATAATAACCACAGCGCCGGGATAAGTATGTCCATTGTCGACGCTACACACGACTACGCTGACAGTTTTTGGATCTCATTAGAGGATACTGCGCAGCGAGGTCTATCTTTATCGCCCAACATGGGTCTCGTTGCACCCATTGCAAGCCGCCCTGCTGACCTAGCTGAAGCAGTGCGAAAAACGTATCAGCGACTCAAAGAAGATATGCCACCAAAATTTTCTTTACGTCGGTTACGACGATCGCGTGCTAAAGATCCGGGCTTTAGCGAATTCATTTATCAAGTATTGATCGATGGCTCGCCAGATGCGGGTGCTGAGATCAGCCGTCAAACAGGTTATCACTCGGCTGCATTATCGATCGCTCTTGACTGTATCAAGATAAATACCGCGTGCAGCTACGCTGAGCAAGTGATCAATGCCGGCCGCGAATTACCCGTGTTCAACCTGCTGATATCCACCGACGCAGCCTTACACCACGAATTCCTTGACTTCGTGTTAAACCAAGTGTCGGAGAGTGGCATTGGCACCGATCGCTTGTGTATTGAGCTGAATGATTCGACACGATTGCGTGAAGCAGAACGAGCGGCAGATTTTGCCAGAACACTGCGTTCCATAGGCTGTCAAATTGGCATTAACGAAGTCCACCCTGCCCGAGGCTCTACGTCGAAGCTGCAGGCCCTGAACCCCCACATGCTGATATTGGATGCCAGTCTATGGCCACCGGCAGAGAATAATAAGCTATCAAATCTTAACCTTGCGATTAGTGACCTTCACCACCTGGTTGGTGAGCATGTTGTATTGCGCGATAGTCGTGAGCGTGCCCAAGCAATAGAGCTCGGAATAGACCTCATCGAGAGCGTTGAAAACGACGACATTGATGGAGACGCCCTTCTTAAAATGCTTCCGCAAATCCAGCGATAGGCACGCGCACAAGACTATCCGTCAGAGAGCCTCTTTACTTACCTTCCGTAACTTTCTATAGCGGCGTAGGTTGTCGAAAATGATAAATACCAAACCACACCAAACGATGGCAAACGACAGCATCGTCAGCGGTGATATATCTTCATGTAGAAAAAACTGAGCAACAATTAATTGCAACGAAGGGCCAACATACGAAAGTAATCCAACCGTTGACAACGGCAGCAAGCGTGACGCGGTTACGTGGGTTATTAATGGAATCGCAGTAAAGGCTCCCGATAACAGCAAGAAAGTATCAACGCGCAGGCCATACTCTCCAAAACCCGCGCCGCTATTGAGTAAAAGCCAGGTCAATCCAGCCGGAAATAAAAAGAGTGACTCTATAAACAAGCCTTGGATCGCATCGGCTTGGACGTTCTTGCGAATCGCTCCGTACAATGCAAACGACACAGATAACGCGAGTGAAATAACCGGAATCCCGCCGACAGCAAAAAGCTGGACGACAATTGCCAGAAAAGCCATACCAATTGCCACTTTTTGAGCCATAGTGGGTTGCTCACCAAAGAGCAGTACCCCCAAAAGTACCGAGAGGATAGGGAGTAAAAAGTACCCCAGGCTTGCCTCTGTGGCCTGCCCATGAGTGACCGCGTATAAAAAGGTGCCCCAATTCACCGAAATTAAAGCCGCTGCCAGCAACATCCACAACAAAACTCTTGGCTGTTTAAGTAACTTGGCTGTAGAAATGACACGACCTGACACGATCAGGACTATGAACACAGCAGGCAGCGTCCAGGCCCCCCTGTGGGCAAGCACGTCGATAGACTCAACGGGGGTAGTCTGTAACCAGTAGAACGCCGCCGTACCCCACACAGCATTAGCCACCAAACTGAGGGTGATGCCCAAGCGATACTGACTTTTACCGGCATCCGTTTTATGCATCACAAGAAGATCTCACCGATGAGAGTTGCCGCCGCTATTGACCCAGCAACGGAAAAAAGTGGTTGGTAGGCGCATTCGTCTATCTCGTTACGCGCCTCATGGTCTGTATTTCCGTTCATCTAAGCGTATGTTTCTAACCAGCCTCACGACTTACGACTATTGATCTTAATTAGGTCTCGTCTATTGGGACTAACTTACCCGAATTGACGAAAAATAGCGCAATCTTTGGTAAGTGATCTTTCATGGGCGCAAACGCTGCTAACAATGCCTGGTAATCCAATAATTGCGATCGATAATGTTCCACTTCGCGAGCGATAAAAGCATCGTGTGATTCGTCGGTCTGAGGCTTGCTGGTCTTATAATCAATAATCCATTGAACGCCTGATGTCCGATCGATAAACGTTCGATCAATGACCCGCTTACTGGGCGTATCGCCTCCCTGCCAAAGCGCCCATTCATTGCGGGCGTGATCGTGGGCACTTAGTACCCATTGCCCCTCTTCACTGGCAAGCGTCTTGTTCAGCATAGCGATTGCGGCCAAACGCATGGACTGCAACGCCTCACCCACTAGGCCGCCCCTCTGAAGCCCTAGCAGGATTTGATTTTCTATTTGCTCATCAACGGTTTTCGGAATTAACTCGCGCTGGCTTATCAACTCCAATACACGATGCACAGCGGTACCCAATACTCGCTCCGCGAGATTAGATTTTCGGTAAAGAGTCGCTGGGATCGCAATGCCTCCGCCGCTTTGCTCGTTTTCTGAAGAGGCGATCGAGGGGCTGTCTGGCAGCCGTAAGTACGCAATATTTTGTCTCACAGCAGCGTCGGATTTTTTTACGCTCGGCGCACGGTCCCTATCGTGAAAGTGTGTTTGCGATTCGACCGCTGCCCTCAAAATACCAAAAGGTGTCTTGTTTCCTGGCCAATTCGGCCACTCGTCCTCGTTGGGTGCCTCGCCTGTTAGCCAAACGCGTTTTCGTGCGCGCGTTACACCGACATATAAGAGACGCCGCAATTCTGCTGAGTCACGCTCAGACTGAAGCCAGCTCAGGTAGTTGTACAAACTGGGCTCGGACTTATCCTGCCGATCATCCGCGGCAATAAGTAAACCGCCCAAATCACCGTGGTGGTCACTTCGATCTACGTGTAAGTGCCAGCGTAACAAGGCGCGGTCATTACCCGCCACTGACTTATGTAGCACCGGAACAAACACATAGTCGAACTGCAACCCTTTAGACTTATGTAATGTCATTATTTGCACGGCATCATTACTAGCGGGATGCTCTGCATAAAGCTTATCCAGTCGTTGTAGCAGCCAATCTATATCGAGCCCAACGCCTGCGACCTCTGCCTCACGGAGCACGGCAAAAAATCGCAAAGCGTCATCGTGTTGATCTTGGGCGATCGTCTTGTCAGCGCCGAGCCGCAACCACACCTGCTCCATCCATACAGGCAACGAGAGACGGTCTCTGTGCTCCACACCCCAATCTAGGGCAGTGAGGAGCACGCCTATACGAGACTGGCAGCTATCGCTAAGTGTTTTCGGAGCGCCGCGAAGCGCTCCGCGCAAACTGAAGGGCCGAGGTGTTTGCCATAACAAGTGAATTGTCGGAAGTGATAATCCACAAAATGGCGCTCGCAATAACGCAAGGGCTGCTACTTCATTACTAGGGTTTGCAAACCAGTGGCAAAGGGACAGCAAGTCATTAACCGTTGCTGTCTTCTTGAGAGGTTCGAGATCACGTCCCACAAAATCGACGCCTGCGGACTTTAACGCCGCGATAATGGGTAGCGCATGACTTCGCGCTCTGACCAATATCGTAATGCTTGAAGTCGGCTCGCTGCGCCTAAGTTTTAAAATAGTCTGCGCAAGAAAATCGGCTTCAGCGTGCCCCTCTGAGGCGGGGAAAATATTGCAGCTAACCGCCTCGCCAGGCAACGATGCGTGGGTAGCAATTGCTGAACTATGAGATACGCGCCCGCGCGGCAAGTCATCGACCGGCGGCAGCAACTGCGAGAAAACATTATTGACCCAGTCAACGACACCTTGCTGGGAACGAAAATTCCGCTTGAGCGCCAAAGGCTCCAACAAAACACCACCGATACCATGGTCGCGCGCACGCAGAAAAAGCGACACATTGGCATACCTGAAGCCGTAAATAGACTGCATGCCATCGCCAACAAGAAATAGCGTTCGCGGCGCGCGCTCAGTCTGATTATGCTCAGCCCAACCTCGCGTTAATTTATGCAGCAAACGAAACTGCTGGTCTGATGTATCTTGAAACTCATCAATTAATACATGTTCTATCTGGTAATCAAGGCGTAACGCTAAGTCCGTAGGCTCCTCATCTGGACCCAATGCCGTTTCAGCAGCGAGGGCAATATGGGTGTAATCAACTTTCCCCTCGGCTTGAAAGACCAATAGCAGCTCGGCGAGGAGAATGGGTAGCAGGTGTGAAAGATGCAGCACGAGCTGCCAACTTTGGTCAGCGCTATCGATTTGAGGCAAACGGCGCAGTTCAATCAGGAGTTCCCGGAATCGCTCACCAGCATGCTTCTCCAGCAATATGCGTAAGCGACTCTTCTCCCCATCACTGCCAACCGGAAAACCAAGGGTCTTATTTATGCCTTTTGCGCTACGCCAGTCGCCATCTTTTTTCAGCATTAGATCGATAGCGTGTCGCCACGCCGACAATGTAACTGCGCTGTTTGATAACACCACAGACTCGCGGTCAAGGTTCCCCGCTGCAAAATTAGTCAACGCTTCGAGTTCAGTAACATCATCCGCTAATTGCCCAGCAACTCGACAGATGACAGCTTCGGTCAGCTCCTGCACCGTCTTTAATAAATCTTGCTCCGATTGCTCAGGACTGTGATGCATGCCCAGACGAGGTCCCCAGTCCCCTCGCCGCTCGAGTAACTGTACAAGCAAGCGCCGAAGTCGCTCCCAGTCGTTATCAAAATTCAGTAGCAGCGCGCGTAATGCCAGGCCAGCACTGTCGGCTTGCTCAACCCGCTTCATTAACGCGGCAACCGCCATCTCAAATAACGGTCGATGCTGCTCCGTAACGCTTATTTGACCACCTAAAGCGCTCATAACAGGCATCTGTCGCGTAAGGTCGCCACACAAACTATCAATGGTTCGAAGATTGAAGACTTCAGGATCCAAAGACCACTGCTGGTCTCTCGCATGCTCCAACACTGCGAGAGCGAGGTCGCGAGTAACTTGTTCATGAGCTTCTGTAACGGGCTCCGCGCTCTTTGCTTGGTGAAGCTTTTCCACCAAGCGATCACGCATCTCGGCTGCGGCCTTACGTGTGAAGGTAATTGCCAGCACTTGTTCCGGGCGATCGACTCGAGCGAGCAACGCCAATATTCTCTGAGTCAATAGCTCTGTTTTTCCTGAGCCGGCGGGAGCAGTAACACAAAAGCTTCGAGATGGATCGAGTGCTTCGCGGCGCGCGGCGGTATCAGCATCTATCATGCTTCTATCTCCTCGTGGCGTTCAGCGACTCTACAAACGCTACTCAAATCACAGTAAAGACAGGCTCCCCGCAACGGATCGACACGTGCGTCACCCTCAGCGTAATCCGTGGCTAACACGGTGAGACTCTCGCGCCACTTCACCGCTAATTCGTCCCAACTGAGCACTTCTGCTCGACTCGACTTCAACTGTGCGGCCAAACCTTTATCACCCGCTTTTAAACCGAGCTCTTCCCCAAGAAAAACAAACTTACTCTCGCCGCGGCGCACGCGAGCAAAACTCAAACCCGACACCCGCTCATCGAGCATGACGTAAAGTGGTAATTGAGGATCGGCTGGACGATCAGACAGCCAACTTGATACCGCGACACTGCCGGTTTTGTAGTCAATAACGATCCGTCGGCCATCAGCAAGCTCATCCACGCGGTCTGGCCTGAGCGTCAAAACCAAGGGCCCAACGGTCAGCTCATGACTTTCCTCTCGCTCCGCTACACGGAAGTTATCACTTCGGTTTCGCTCTTGATCAAGCCATTCACTAACGAGTTTTTTACAGCGCTCCGCTTCTATTTCAAGACAAGCCGAACCCACTCGTTTACGCACTGCAATTCCATGACGTCGAGATTTTTGTTCAATTTCACGCAGCGCGTTATCGACCGCATCGCTTATTATGGCGGCCAGCGTCTGATCGTCAGAAGCGGCTAATCCCGCTCCACTTTCGAGCTTTCCCCACACGTAATACAGCGCGTCATGAACAATAGAACCGCGTTCTGCGGCACTCAGCCCCAAACGAGGGGATTCAATAGTGCTCGGTCCCAAACGATGGGTAACCCAAGCGCGAAACGGACACGCACTCTGATTTTTCAATACTGAAGCGCCACCGCCATAAGCAATGGCTGGAGCTTCGGATAAAGGTAGTGCTGTGGGCTCGTTGATCTGCTCGAGCGTCACGCTGTCTTGCCAATGACTGGGTCGCTGCAGTCGCGTCTCTGTGTGAGTTGTTTCAACTGTAATCAAGGGACTCGGCTGTTGCTCGACCCCATCGACAAGACCGCGACAGCTGCCAATCACAGATTTATGCGTGGCTTGCCAACTTGCTACTAGGGTTTGCGCTTGATCGATAAGCTGTCGATTATCAGCATCGGGCATACCCCAGTCGCGCTGCAATACCCCGGGAATAAACGGCAACAGCCTCGGCCTTGACGGTAGTGTTCCGGCCTGAAGTCCACACACCCATAGAACATCGAAACGTAAGCCAATCGCCTCGAGTGGCCCCATAACTTGTAGATCACCGGAATGGGTTTTTGGCTGAAAAATCAGATCTTCTAAGCATTGCGCCCACAGAGTAACTACCCGACGAAAATCGACACTACCATGAGTGGCGCCAAGCCCCGCGAGTAAATCAAGACTGCGATCAAACCGGTCTAACTGCTGATACTCAACGGAGTCGAGGGCATTACGTGCTGGCCAACCCCACATTTCCAACTCACCGCGCAAGTAATCACACCACTGATAAAGATCCTGCTTACGACTATGACGTACGCGATCGCTCCGCCAGGCAGCTAGCACCAGGGCCAAATTAGATTGAGGCACGCACTGATTAACGGCATGCTGGAAATCTTCTAGCGGAATAGGATCAACCGCAAAGTCCAGCAGCACTGCGGCCAAGTTTAATCCACTACTTGATTCTGCAAAATCGACGCCCATTAAATAAGGCGAGCGAACAAGCTGGAGCGCTCTGGCGCGTGTAAGTGGCAGCACATCGAGAGACAAAGCGAGCAATGCATCGCGATACATCGGCGTCTGCGCCAGCGGCATTCCCGTTGAAAAATTGACAGGCAGGCTATTGTAACGCGCGTCTAAGCAATCAAATTCTTGCCTTAAAAAGTATTCTAGGAGAGGTCGGTCTGCTTTTATGTCCATAAGAACAATGCCCGTGCTCTCTTGGGCTTCGTGGTGTCGCTGCACCGCCCAACGTGCCACAGCTGCCAATTCAAGACTGCGATCATCAAAATGCTGGCTGGGTAATTGCGTCCCATCGTGTGCAGCTTGCTCCGGCGGCGTCCCTATACGTTCTATATTTCCAAGATGTGCCAGCGCCTGCTCAGTGAGCGGCGATAAATGTAAACAATGGCATAAGGTCAAAGATACTTTTTGTGGGTCTGGCAGCGTGAGTAATTGCCGATAGGCATCTACTCTTGTGGTCCAGCACGAACGTTCCATTAGCGCATCAAAGCGCTTGCACCAGCGTGCAAATGCCCTGCAGTCTGCGTCGTACTGAAATAAGCTCCGCCACCCACTGTCATCGCCTTTCGGCGCAAACTGCAAGAGTTTCTCGCGACTCAAGCGTGCTTGCTCTGCGGCCGCGGATGGCTTTAACAATCGAAAATCATTGGAATCTCGGTGATCTTCCTCGACGATTTGCTGCCAGAGCAAACGCTCTTCAAGTTTACTGAGCATGCGTTGAGCGGGTAATAATCCGCGCTCCACGGCCTCTAACCAGCGGGCTTCAAGCCACGCATCGACCGGCTGAATGACGGGTTCAGCGATCACTTCCTTTTCCGTCAACGCCTGCTTTACCCACGCTTGTGTCAATTGTCTGGCAAGCCGTAAGCCGGGAGTCAACAAAACTCGTCCCGACTCTATGTGTGGGATGACGGCGGACAAATGGACAAATGGTTTCAAAAGCTTTCTCTCAAGTGGTCGGTTGTGACATGACGCAGCGGCGCTGTAACGGTAAACTCCTATCTCCCGATTATTCTTACCACCCCCAGTCATCGAAAAGTGAAGGTAGCATGCCCAACGCCCAAATCCACAATATCAACGTCGCCTCCCAGCAAGTTTTAGTTGCACCTGCCGCCTTACGCGACAGAGTCAATGTTAGCAACGAAGTCTATGACCAAGTCGCACAAACTCGGAGTGTTATCGAGGCCATCCTAGACCGGAAAGATCATCGCTTAGTCGTGGTTGTTGGGCCATGCTCTATTCACGACGTCGATGCTGCCATGGACTACGCACGACGGCTTAAGCTTTTAGCCGATAAAGTCTCCGACACGCTGTATATAGTGATGCGCGTGTACTTCGAAAAGCCTCGCACCACCGTCGGTTGGAAAGGCCTTATTAACGATCCACATCTCGATGACTCCTTCGACATTGAGGCGGGCTTAACAATAGGTCGAACAGTGCTACGCGATATCCTCGAGCTTGGCTTGCCAACAGCGACGGAGGCCCTCGACCCGATCACGCCTCAATATTTACAAGATTTAATTAGCTGGACCGCCATTGGAGCGAGAACAACGGAATCTCAAACCCATAGGGAGATGGCAAGTGGCTTATCCTCAGCGGTAGGCTTCAAAAATGGTACCGATGGCGGCCTTGATGTCGCAGTGAATGCTATGAAATCAGTGAGTAATCCCCATCGCTTTTTAGGGATTAACAGTGATGGGAAAGTATCAGTGTTCAAAACTCGAGGTAATCGTTACGGGCACGTTGTATTAAGAGGGGGAAGTGGCGGTCCTAACTACGACAGCGTGCATATCGCGCTGTGCGAGGAGGCCCTTGAAAAGGCGTCACTGCCACGCAACATCATGGTTGACTGCAGTCATGCCAACTCTGAAAAAAAACCTGAGCTACAACCGTTAGTCGCAGATAACGTTGCCAGCCAGATCCTTGAAGGCAATGATTCTATTATTGGTCTGATGCTTGAAAGTAATATCAATGCTGGCAATCAGAGCATTCCAAGTGATTTGAAAGAGTTAAAGTACGGTGTATCCGTAACGGATGGATGCATCGATTGGTCAACAACCGAGCATCTATTGCTGAGTATGGCGGATAAATTACGCGGGAAATTACCCGAGAGGAATGCATAGCCTTGAGCTAGACTGGTTCGAGGCGCGCCCGCGCCTCGTTACGCTTTATCCAATGGCTCACAAAATGCGTAGCGCCTGCTGGGTAGCAGCCGCTTAATAATAGGCTTGGCTGCGATCAGTGTGGTCAGTAACATCTCTCACGCCTACCAGTTCCGGAATCTGTTCCGTCAGGGTTTTTTCAACACCGTCCTTTAACGTGACGTCCACCGCACTACAACCTTGGCACCCGCCTCCAAAACGCAATATCGCGAGATGGTCTTCAGTCACTTCAACCAACGACACTTCACCACCATGAGCTGCCAGCGATGGATTCACCTCGTTATAAAGGACATAGTTGATGCGGTCTTCAATCGGACTATCTGGGTCAACTCTAGGCATCTTCGCGTTTGGCGCCTTAATCGTTAACTGTCCGCCCATTCGATCCTTGGAATAATCCACCAGAGCATCTTCTAGAAATGGCACGCTTCGAGCTTGAATCCAAGCCTTCAACTGTCCATAGTCATGCGCGATGTCATCAGGGTCGACATCGCCCTCTCTACAATAAGCAATGCACGTTTCCGCGCGAGGCGTACCAGGCTGATTGATAAAGACGCGAACCCCAAGGGCATCATCCTGCGCAGACAAGAGCTCAACGAGGTAATCTTGCGCGGCCTCAGTAATCGTAATCATGCTATGGCTTCCGTGGCTAATTCTTGAGTGTGAAATTAGATTAACACATCGGCACGCGAGCATTCATCAAAATATTTTGATATAGTGCGCGCCATCGTCATTATTGAGTTTTTTTATATGTACGCGCCGCCTCGTTATACCAGCCCTCGAGCAGCCCTCTTAGTTCAGGCGCTTAATAATCGCATCGTCATTATCGATGGTGCGATGGGTACGATGATCCAAGGCTATGAGCTGACAGAACAAGATTACCGTGGTGAGCGGCTCACTGATCACCCGAGCGAGTTAAAAGGCAATAACGACCTGCTGAACCTCACCCGGCCAGAAATCGTAAGCGCCATACATCGCGCTTTTCTTGAAGCCGGTGCCGACATTATTGAAACCAATACGTTTAACGGCACAGAGATCGCTCAAGGTGACTATGATTTACAAGCCCTCGTCCGCGAAATCAACTTTGAGGGAGCACGCATCGCGCGAGACGTTGCCGACGCAGTAAGCCGTGAGCAACCAAACAAACCGCGCTTTGTTGCCGGCGTTCTTGGCCCCACGCCGCGCACGGCGTCAATATCACCCGAGGTTAATGATCCTGGGGCGCGAAATGTAGATTTCGATACCTTAGTTGCCGATTATCGCATTGCAACAGACGCATTAATTGACGGTGGCGTCGATCTCATTCTGATTGAAACGATCTTCGATACGCTGAATGCAAAAGCGGCCGCTTTCGCCGTTCGTGAGGCAATGGATGACCGAAACATTGAGCTTCCGCTGATGTTCTCCGTGACATTTCCAGATACCAGCGGCCGCATTCTTTCCGGTCAGACCGGCGAGGCTTTTTGGCACAGTATCGCTCACAGCCGCCCACTTATTGTCGGCAGTAATTGTGGAAGACGATTCAAAGAAATACGGCCTTTTCTCGAAGAGCTATCGAATGCAGCCGATTGCTACTTCAGCGCCCACCTTAATGCCGGCTTACCTAATGCGTTTGGCGAATACGACGAAACCCCAGAAGATATGCATGACGACTTCGCTGAATTCGCAGCGCGAGGCTTTTTGAATCTTGCCGGCGGTTGCTGTGGCACCACCCCTGCTCATATCGAAGCCATCGCCCACGCGGTCGCCAAACAACAACCCCGAGCAATGCCCTCTCGCCATGGCGATACTTACTTAAGCGGGCTCGAGGCATTTAATTTTTCGGGCAAGAATTTCGTCAATGTTGGAGAGCGTTGCAACGTCACTGGGTCCGCGCGTTTTAAACGTTTAATCCTTGACGGAGATTACGCCGCGGCACTGGATGTCGCTCGAGTGCAGGTTGAAGATGGCGCGCAGATCATCGACATCAATATGGATGAAGGCATGCTCGATGCCGAGAATGCCATGGTGACGTTTTTGCGCATGGCAGCCGCCGAACCTGAAATTGCAAAAGTACCCTTCATGGTCGACTCCTCGAAATGGAGCATCATCGAAGCCGGCTTAAAATGTATCCAAGGTAAAGCGGTTGTTAACTCTATTAGCTTAAAGGCTGGAGAAGCAGAATTTCTCGCACAAGCACGGCTCTGCCAGCGCTATGGCGCTGCAGTTGTCATTATGGCTTTTGACGAAAACGGACAAGCTGACAATCTTGAACGGCGAAAATTGATATGCGAGAGGAGCTATCGATTACTGCGCGATGAACTGGATTTCAACCCGTGGGACATCATGTTTGATCCCAATATTTTTGCCATCGGAACGGGGATTGAAGAGCACAACAACTACGCCGTCGATTTTATTGACGCTACACGCTTCATCAAAGAAAACCTTCCGGGCGCTCGCGTGTCTGGCGGCGTATCCAATGTTTCCTTTTCATTCAGAGGGAACAATAGCGTCCGTGAAGCCATTCATTCGGTCTTTCTTTACCATGCCATCAACGCGGGCATGGACATGGGTATCGTCAATGCCGGACAGCTAGCTGTTTACGTTGATCTTCCTCAGGACCTCAAGGAAGCCGTTGAGGATATGATACTGAATCGCAGTGACAGCGCGACGGAGCAAATGCTCGATTTAGCCGAAAGCTACAAAGATACAGGGGGTAATCGAGAGCGTAAGGAAGACCTAAGCTGGCGTGAACAACCGGTCGCCGCGCGACTCGAATATGCGCTGCTCAAAGGTATAACCAACTACATAGAAGAAGATACTGAAGAAGCGCGACAACAATTCGACCGGCCTATTCACGTTATTGAAGGGCCGCTGATGGACGGCATGAACACCGTCGGCGACCTATTTGGAGAGGGGAAGATGTTTCTTCCTCAGGTGGTGAAATCCGCCCGGGTAATGAAGCAATCTGTCGCCTATTTACAGCCTTATATTGAAGCGGAAAAAGCTGACGGCGGCTCAGGTAACAACGGAAAAATTCTCCTCGCCACGGTTAAGGGGGACGTGCACGATATTGGCAAGAATATTGTGGGCATTGTTTTACAATGCAACAACTACGAGATCATCGATCTAGGGGTCATGGTTCACTGCGATGAAATATTGAGAGTTGCTCGAGAGGAACAGGTCGATATCATTGGGCTGAGCGGTTTGATCACTCCATCGCTCGAGGAAATGGTGCATGTCGCTAGTGAGATGCAACGTCTCGATTATCAAGTCCCATTGATGATAGGCGGAGCCACCACGTCCAAAGCGCATACGGCGGTTAAAATCCAACCCGGCTACAGTAATAACACTGTCGTTTATGTCCCTGATGCATCGCGAAGCGTATCGGTGGCATCGCAATTGCTTGGCGACAACAAAGACACCTTCGCACAAGACCTTATCGCCGAGTACAACGTTGTTCGAGAGCGCGTCAATAATCGCAAACAAAAAAGTCAGCGCCTGACTTATGAACAGGCTATCGCGGCACGTCCCAAGCTAGACTGGAAGAATTACCTACCGCCCGCCCCTCAGTTCACAGGTACGCGCAAGCTTGATAACTACCCTCTTAGCGAGCTGATCGACACCATCGACTGGACGCCATTTTTTATCACGTGGGATTTACACGGGAAGTTTCCCGCGATCCTCGACGATGAAGTGGTAGGTGAGCAAGCGCGAGAGTTATTTAACGATGCGCAAACGATGCTAAACATGATCGTTACAGAACACTGGCTTGATGCTCGAGCAGTCATTGGTTTTTGGCCCGCAACATGTATCAATAATGATGATATCCGCGTATTCGATGAAGCGGGGAATGCCCTCGCAGATTTACATCACATGCGCCAACAAATGCAGAAGCGGCCAGGTGAACATAATTTTTCACTGGCGGACTTCATCGCCCCAGAGAGCGGCCCATCCGACTACATCGGCGGTTTTTGTGTAACCACAGGGCACGGCGTTGACGAACGCGTGAAAGCGTTTGAAGCGGCGCACGATGACTACAATGCGATCATGCTTAAGTCCCTTGCAGACCGGCTGGCAGAGGCCTTTGCTGAGCACCTTCACAGACGCGTGCGGACAGAGTTTTGGGGGTACGCACCCGATGAGGCTCTGGATAACGACGCTCTCATCAAAGAGCGGTACCGCGGTATCCGACCGGCTCCAGGATACCCTGCCTGCCCAGACCATACCGAGAAAGATACTTTGTTTTCACTCCTGTCCGCAGAGCAGGCTTGTGGCGTTAGTCTCACAGAAAGCATGGCCATGTATCCGACGGCTTCCGTTAGTGGCTGGTATTTTTCTCATCCAGATGCCAAATATTTTTCGGTAGGCAAAATAGGCGAGGATCAGGTCGCAAGCCTAGCCCAGCGGAAAAGAATGTCCATCGAAACGCTAAGCCGATGGCTTGCACCCAATCTCGACTGAGCCAATTGCATCGACTCGGCCCTTGCAATAGGGTCGATTACCCAACCAAAAATGAAAGGCTGCGAGCAAGCGGACCGCTGTTATAGAAAAAACGTAGGAGAAAATATGACTGACTCGCCATCGGACAGGCCACCCAACGACACACACGATAAGGTGGGGATTAAGGACATTTTGCAAAGTGTCTTTGCCGCCGCCCTAGGGGTTCAAAGCAGTAAAAATCGGGATCGAGACTTCAAACAAGGCAATATAGGTATCTATATTGCTGCCGGCATACTTTTTACTGCGCTTTTTGTAGGTGGGGTTATTGCCGTTGTACAAGCAGTTGTGTCACTCAACTAACGAGTGACACAACGCTTTGGGTATTCTCTTAAGGGCAGCATTCCCCTTACTAAGATTATGCAGGCATGTTGCCGAGCCACAGCGCGACCCAACCCACTACTACACAAACGATAATTGCAGCAGCCAACGTATCGGCCACACCATCTGACATATTGCTTTTAGACATAAGTAATCTCCCAAATAATCTAGTTTAGATATATTAAAGCGGCCTATATTCTGAGATAAAGCACGCCGTTTAGTCAAAGCTTTTTGGAGACCGTGTGTACCGCTATAGCACCAATGATAAGCAATTGCTTGCAGAACGGGCGAATCAGTTCAAAAATCAGACCCTACGCTACCTAGCGGGAGAGCTCGAAGAAGAGGAATTCCGTCCCCTGCGGCTGCAAAACGGCCTTTACATCCAGCGACAAGCACCTATGTTGCGGATAGCCGTGCCCTACGGATTGGTCAGCAGTGACCAACTGAGAGCCCTCTCTAGCATCTCTCGACGTTACGATCGCGGCTACGTGCATGTGAGCACACGACAAAATTTTCAACTCAATTGGCCAAGCGTGGAATCTATCCCCGATATTCTCGGTGAGCTGGCGAAAGTTGACATGCACTGCATTCAAACAAGCGGTAACTGTATTCGTAACACCACCACAGATCAATTCGCGGGTGTAGCGTTTGATGAGGTAGAAGATCCACGCCCCTACTGTGAGCTAATCCGGCAGTGGTCGACCTTGCATCCCGAATTCGCATTCTTGCCACGCAAGTTTAAAATCGCAGTGTGCGGCAGCGTCAATGATCGTGCCGCCATTTACGCCCACGATGTGGGCTTAGCACTCCATCACCGAGACGACGGCCAGGTGGGTGTAAAAGTCCTTGTTGGCGGTGGGCTAGGTCGCACTCCAGTCATCGGTAGTGTGCTCGAAGAGTCGCTTCCAGTGCGCCATCTGATTACCTACCTCGAAGCCGTTTTACGAGTTTATAACCAGCTCGGACGTCGGGACAACAAGTACAAAGCGAGAATCAAAATCCTCGTTCGAGCCATGGGAGTCGATCAATTTCGCGCCGCAGTACACCGCGAATGGGAAAGCTTGAAAGATGGGCCATCGACATTGGATGAACGTGCATTAATCGGGGCAAAAGATCACTTCAGTGCTATGCCCTATGAGTTAATCGATAGTACGGCAAGTCAATTGGTTCTCGAGGAGCAGAGTGATCCAATCTTTCAGCGTTGGCTGAAAAACAATACCCATGCTCACAAACAAGCGGGGTACCGTGCGGTTACCGTTGTACTTAAAGCCCATGGACAAGCACCCGGTGACATCAGTGCCGACCAACTTGACGTCATTGCGTCCCTCTCAGATGAGTACAGCTTTGGCGAGTTACGCAACACGCATCATCAGAATATGGTGCTCGCTGACGTCCAGGAGCGAAGACTCTATAGCCTATGGCAAGACCTGCAAAAAATTGGCCTTGCGGGCGCCAATGCGGGTCACCTAACCGATATGATTTGTTGTCCCGGCGGCGATTTTTGCGGCCTCGCAAATGCTCGATCCATTCCTGTTTCACAGGCCATCAACGAGCGCTTTGAGGACATAGACTACCTGTATGACTTAGGGCCTATAGAGCTCAATATCTCGGGCTGTATGAACGCATGTGGGCACCACCACATTGGCCACATCGGTATTTTAGGGGTTGATAAAAAAGGGCAGGAGTTCTTCCAAGTCTCTCTTGGAGGCAAGCAAGCCGACAATCCGAGCATAGGTAAAATTTTAGGCCCCTCTTTTAGCGCAGAGGAAATCCCCAACGTCGTCGACACCATCCTAGCCACCTACGTAAACCTCAGACACGACGACGAGTTATTTATTGAGACTTGCCACAGAGTAGGTATAGAGCCATTTAAGGAGAGTGTTTATGCAACCCGTGATCATTGATGGGCAAGTAGCCAAGGACTTTTGGTTGAGCGCAATCGAGGAGCAATCTCCACCTGAAACCGGCCGAATCGCCACATTGGCTCAGTGGCAGCTTGATACTTGTTTGCCGGCAGTGATTCTTCAGACCGGAGATAATCCTTCGGCGCTATTCGAGCATCTCGAACAACTGGTCTTAATTGCGGTGCATTTTCCAGATATGAACGATGGAAGGGGCTTTTCTATAGGCCGCGCGCTCCGCGAAGCCGGTTTCAAAGGTGAATTGCGCGCCACAGGGCGTTACATTCGTGACCAGCTGCAGTATCTTAAGCGCTGCGGTTTCAACGCCTTTAGCCTGCCAAGTGACACCACGCCGGCAGCGGCGCTGGAGAGCCTGAATGAGATCAACATACATTATCAAGCCGCTCAAGATTTGACCGAGCCGCTTTTCAAACGTCTGGGGTAAACTATGGATACTGGTGGCATAACGTTTACATTTGCCGCCATCTTCCTAGGCGCCGCGGCGCTCGCCTCAGTCGCACTCTACTCTCGTCAGCCCATTATTATTGCCTATATTGCGTTAGGGGCATTATTGGGGCCGTTTGGCACTGGCGTCATCTCCAACATGCCTTTAGTCGCAGATGCAGGTCACGTTGGGATAATTTTTCTACTCTACCTTCTTGGCTTGGATATGCAGCCCCGGGCGCTGCTAAGGAGCCTTAAAGCCTCGTCTCTGGTAGCTATTCTCAGTTCAATTGCGTTTGCCTTTATTGGGGCTGCTGTCGTGTATGGGTTTGGATTCTCGCTGAGTGATAGCCTCATTGCTGGTGCGGCGCTCATGTTTTCATCCACTATTATTGGCATCAAACTCCTCCCGACCACGGTGTTACATCATAAGCACTTGGGAGAAGTCTTGGTCGCACTCTTACTGTTTCAAGATATTCTCGCAATCGTACTTATGGTTATTCTTCAGAGCAGTGGTGGTGAACTCGGTAGCGATATAAACCTAGCGATGATCGTTATACCTCTCGCATTACTGCCTGCTCTTGGCGGCGGTTGCTGGGCGGTTGTACGCTTCGTTTTCTTACCGTTAGTTCAGCGCTTTGATCGCTATCACGAGTACATTTTCCTGTTATCGATCGGATGGTGCTTAGGCGTTGCGGAAGCCGCCGCGTTGTTAGGTCTATCCGCTGAGATTGGAGCGTTTATTGCTGGAGTAACCGTTGCCACGAGCCCGATAGCGCAATATATCGCTATCAGCTTGAAACCGCTGCGGGACTTTTTCCTTGTTATTTTCTTCTTTTCAGTCGGCGCCCAGTTCGATCTCACTACGCTACCGGACGTGGCCGTAGTCAGCATATTACTGGCCCTGAGCCTGCTCGTGCTAAAACCCGTTATTTATCATTGGCTATTACGCGGGGTCAGCGAAAGTCCCTCCCTGTCGTGGAATCTAGGTTTCCGCCTCGGTCAATGTAGTGAGTTTGCCTTGCTGATTGGCGTGGTCGCCGTAGAGGCTAATGCGCTTAGTGCGGAGGCAAATACACTGATTCAGGCAACAACAATTCTAACCTTGCTGATCTCCAGCTATATTGTTGTTTTAAACTTCCCAACGCCTATTGCCATCAAGGAATCCCTGCGCCGAGATTAGTTATCGTGGGATAGCCCTAGCGATTCAAACGCACCCGAGTCGCAGAGCAGATGATGAACGCCCTGCTCAGCGTAGCGAGTTGGGGAGTTGGGGAGTTGGTGGCGACATGCCGCGCGCTAAACGCTAATACTAGCCCAGAGCGTTTAGCGACGTCGTCCGCTGACTTATTTGAGTCAGCGGGTTTGAGTCAGCGGGTTTGAGTCAGCGGGTTTGAGTCAGCGGGCTAAGGACTCAGCCTTAATTCAATAAATACCGATCTGCCCGCTATCTATCGGCTAACCACCGTCTGTTTACAGATCGTATCCACGCTCATCGTGCAGCACCAGGTCGAGACCCACCGTCTCGTCTTCCTCATCAACGCGCAGGCCAATCATCACATCGACTAGTTTCAAGAGCACCCAGCTAGCGACAGCGGTATAAACGAATGTTGCAACCACACCAGTCAACTGCACACTAACCTGACCTGCAATACTGTCAATGCCATCAGAAAAACCATTACCGCTGAAGATGCCTAGTTGGGTGGAGCAGAAAACGCCTGCCAGTAGCGTGCCCAAAATACCGCCAACACCGTGAACAGGGAAGACGTCTAAACTATCGTCAATTTTGAGTTTGTTCTTAAGCGTCATCGTTGCGAAGTAACAGACTACGCCTGCACTCAAACCAATAACGACCGCAGCGGCCGGACCCACAGAGCCAGAAGCCGGAGTAATTGTTCCTAATCCAGCCACCATGCCCGTGACGATACCCAACACGGAGGGCTTCCCATGACGAATCCATTCCATGGCCATCCACGAGAGCGCGCCGCAGGCTGCAGAAAGATGCGTCACAAGCATGGCCATGGCTGCGCTCTTATCTGCAGCGACTGCAGAGCCAGCGTTGAAGCCAAACCAGCCAACCCATAACATGCCCGCGCCAGTCACAGTCATAGTCAGGTTATGGGGGGGCATTGCAACACTACCAAACCCTCGCCGTGGACCCATTACCATCGCTGCAACGAGGGCTGCGACGGCCGCAGTGATATGTACCACCGTACCGCCGGCAAAATCCTGAAGCCCCATATCGCCGAGCCAGCCACCGCCCCAAACCCAATGACACACAGGTGCATAAACAAACAATAACCAAGCCGTGCTGAACACAAGCATCGCAGAAAATCGCATACGCTCGGCAAAACCGCCGACAATCAGCGCGGGCGTTATCACTGCAAAGGTCATTTGGAACATAACAAACAGCGTGTCAGGAATAGATCCTTTGACGCCATCAATACTGATACCGGCTAAAAATAAGTTACCCAAATCGCCAATCCACGGGCCTTGTTCAACACCCTCTGAACCAAACGCAAGTGTGTAGCCCGCTACAAACCATACCAAGGACATAAGCGCCGTCAGAGCAAAGCACTGCATAAGAACCGACAAAACGTTACGCACTCTTACCAAACCGCCGTAAAAGAGCGCCAACCCAGGAAGCGTCATAAACAAGACCAATGCTGTTGCTGTAAGCAACCATGCAGTGTCTGCATTCGATATATCCGCGGCCGCGGCCGGCTGAGCAAACAGCCACAGACCCATCAAGGCCCATGACACATATTGGTGTTTCATCATTTTTAACTCCGAGGGATACAAATAAAGCACGCTAGTTTGCCATAAGTTTCGTCGTTACTCATCCGGTTAGAGGGCATTTACTGCTTTTCTTGTTGCGCGCAGTCCGACTGCACAATACCCTTCGAACTGTATTTTTTAACTACGTTTTAGAGAAAACATAATCATGTTAAATCGCTGCTCGCGAACCCTAGCTCTTATCGCTGCCTCTCTGTCCTCTATGGTCCCCAGCATGGGAGCTATAGCTAACCAAGAATCGGTTGATCCCATCCCACGCTCAATTATTCTTTTGATTGGGGACGGCTTTGACGATCAGCATGTAACAATGGGGAGGAACTTTTTAGCCGGTCACGGGGGACAACTCATCGTAGACACGCTGCCAATGCGTGGCGCCCTGCAGATCGAAACCATCGATCCTGACGGCACTCCGTTGTACACGGCCGATTCAGCTAATACCGCGACATCTATTGCCTCCGGCGTGGTTACTAATATCGGTCGAATAGGTACCGATCAACACGATGAAGACACTCCCACCATTGTGGAAGTTGCGGCTAACGCAGGGCTTCGAACGGGCATCGTCTCTACTGCGTCGGTTACCGGTGCCACGCCAGCCGCATTTATCGCTCATGTGGCTAATCGCAACTGTGAAAACCCCGAAATTGTACTCGGCGGTCAACTCTACGGCCAAACCTACGAAGGCTGCCCACAAGATTCACGTCGCAATGGCGGACCAGGGTCGATTGCCGAGCAAATTGCAGGATCAGTGGCAGACATTGTTTTGGGGGGCGGTTTGAAGCATTTTGTGAAGCCTGATCCCGATACAGGCAACACTGCCTTAGAGCTAAGTGCTGAAAAAGGCTTCACTGTTGCTACAGATTTGGAGCAGTTATTAGCTGCAAACACAGAGCAACGTTTGCTCGGCTTATTTGCAGATAGTCACTTACCGGTGCGAATGCGCGGCACCGACGACAGAAAAGCTGAATCTCCCACAACATCGTTACTGAACGCCGTAGACTATCGTCTCGGTTCAGTCACACAACCAGAACCCATGACCTGCGAGCGTAATCCAGACTTCAATGAAACTCCGAGTCTCGCCCAGATGACAGAGATCGCCATTGATCGCTTATCGGATAATAACGAGAAAGGGTTCTTTCTCATGGTCGAATCGGCATCGATCGACAAGCAAAGCCACCGCAGAAACCCGTGCGGATCTATCGGTGAAATCGAGCAGCTAGAGGAAGCTCTCGCTATTGCTTTGAACTATGCCGAGACTCATCCGAACACGCTCATCATTGTCACAGCCGATCATGCTCAGGCCGCGCAAATCGTACCTGAGCCCAGCCTCTATGACGCGATACCGATACCGATTTACTCTCCGGGCAAAATAGCGCGCATTAAGACCCCAGAGGGGGGCATGATGCGAATCAACTATGCGACCAACAACTTTGTGGCTGAAGAACACACCGGCGCGAATGTGCCGCTATTTGCGCTCGCTCCTGCGGGTATTACGATACCGGCATTTTTGCGTCAGCGGGATTTACATGCGCTAATGATCCATTACCTGCAACTCGACTAGCTATGTTTAAACCACTTCTGTCCACAAACCACAAAGGTCTATCCACAACGTTCTATCTACAAAGGTCTATCCACAAAGGTTTATCCACAAAAGTTAGGGAGCGATATTCGCCATGAGTTTAACTGCCATCAACGGAACCCAGGTGTCGAAAATTTGTCTTGGAACTATGACATGGGGCCAGCAGAACACCGAGGCTGAAGCCCATGGCCAAATCGACTTCGCGCTCGACAATGGCATTAACTTCATCGATGCGGCAGAAATGTATCCAGTACCACCACGAGCGGAGACACAGGGCCGTACCGAAGAATATATTGGTAGCTGGTTCGCGAAGACAGGAAACCGTTCTAAATGGCTTCTAGCCACTAAGGCCACTGGACCTCGAGAAGAGTTCAGCTTCTTGCGAGGTGGTCCACAGTTTAGCCGCGAACATTTAGTGGAAGCCGTCAATGGTAGTTTGCGTCGCCTGCAGACGGACTACATCGATCTCTATCAGCTTCACTGGCCCGAGCGCCCTGTAAACTGCTTTGGACAGCGCGGCTATGTGCACCCAGACAATGACAATTCGACGCCCCTTGAGGAAACATTGCGGGCACTCGAGGACTTGGTGAAAGAAGGAAAAATTAGGGGCATCGGCCTGTCTAACGAGACGCCCTGGGGTGTCATGAGATTTCTGCAGCTAGCTGAGCAAGAGGGACTACCTCGGATACAAACTATTCAAAACCCCTACTCCTTGCTCAACAGAACCTATGAAATCGGCCTGGCGGAGGTATCCCATCGTGAAGACGTGGGCCTACTGGCCTATTCTCCTCTCGCCATGGGACTACTCAGCGGCAAGTACCGCAACGGCGCTGTTCCAGAGGGTTCACGTATGGCGCTATTCTCTCGATTTACACGCTACGAAGGTGAGCCCGTTATAGCGGCAACGGAACGCTACTGTGCGCTAGCTGAAGAACACGGACTTACTCCAGCTCAGCTGGCATTAGCCTTTGTTAACAGTCGATCGTTTGTACTGAGCAACATCATTGGTGCAACAACGCTGGAACAGCTAGAGGAGAATATCCGCAGCGTCGATGTCGCACTATCCCGCGATGTGTTAACAGGGATAAATACCATTCACAAACAAATCCCAGACCCTGCGCCATAACTCAGAGATTGACCCAGCTGTTGAGGGCGCGTAACCGAAATTCGGTGCCGCCCCAGCTCAAGACAACACTGTCAGCCAAGATCTCAAGCACGGTGAACCCTCCTCGGCGATCACCGGCTTGCATAGCCTCGCCATTGAGTACAACCCGACTGTTTTCGCCTGCCCAATCGTGCACGCTATAGATCACGGTTGGTATCGCGTTTTTCTGCCGCTGCGATAAATTTTCTAAGAGAGCGGTGGGGTGAGCAGATACTGGTTTCTCACCCACAGCTTCCTGCGCCCGCCGAACCAGTTCGGCTATATCGATGGAGTCCTCGCCATCGTCTGCAGTCATCGCTCGCGGGTCGAATGCAGGCTCTTCTTCGATGCCAGCTACAGGGCTTGAATTAGCATAGAGGTCGCTTATGGCTCTCGCAGGAGCGCCAGAGGCAATTGCGGTATCAGAAGTACCAGAAGGCTCTCTGAGCTGAGATTCGACTTCGTCATTATTGTTCGTCAATTCAGGTTCTACAGCCTTTAACACTGATGTCTGTAATGGCGACAACGCGACCGACGAATGTTGCTCGTCAGCAATTGGCACACCCTCACTCTGAACAGCTGAAGTAGATACCTCTCTCAGGCTCAATTGCAAATAAACAAGTACCGAAAGCAAAAGCACCATAGCCACAGCTAATGCTGCGCCAACTAAAAGAAGCCACAGCGGGGGCCTCGGACTGTTCAGAGTAGAATAAGACGGGTCGAATACTGGCTCTGACGAGCTTTCACGCGCATCACTCTGGGAGCGCTTTAGTGCATCTAAGATCATCGACATATTACAGAGACTCCCACACCAAGTGCGCGCGCGCCAGCAGCGACGCTTGCGTACCACCCTCTCCTTTAAGCGTGGCAATCTGCATGAGGGTTGGCTGATCCAACCAACCGTTAATTTCTAGATTCTGCTCCTCCTGAAATAAGCGAATGCGCGCTGCAAGTCGTTCAGTAAAAATATCACCAGCAAGCGCGGTCGACTGTTCATCGAGGTCAGCAAACCAACGCGCTACTTGTGCGATTAAGGGGTTTTCATCAGCAACCTTTAACGGCTGCTGCCAATGTTGAGGCGCTTTCCAGAAATAACGGTAGCCGCCCAACCAGTACTGCGCGAGCTCAACCAGTGGTACACGTTCGATACCCGGATCAGCCATTACCCAAGCTGCACGCGCCTCGAAACTCACGACCACAGTTTCAGCGCGGAACTTGTCGGGCGTTTGCATGGCAAGGACGACGGGTCGGTTAAGGCCGATGACTGGATCCCATACCTCTGCATTGTCCTGCTGACAGCGTAGTCCTGCGACATTGAATGGCGCACACGGCTGCGCCGGGCGTGGCGCGTCACTATTGAGCTGCCAGAGCCAAGTCGCCGCCTGGCTTGGCGCGATCAAGAATGACGGCGTCTTAACGCTGGTGTTGGCGTTAGTGTTGACGTTACCGTCTATGTTCGTCAGCGGAGTAAACGCAACCGCCGATGACGCGTCTTGACGCCTTTCATCAGGTTTATCCGATATTTCAGCAGCCGGCGAGACCAGGAGTGCATCTTCGAGTGTTCGAGGCATTGCCTCGCTAAACCAAAAAAACCAAATGAAGAAACTGCTAGCCAGTAACACAGTGATTGCAGCCGCGAATGTTCGGCGGGACACAACTTCACGCTCATTCGAGCCAAACACCTCGACCGCAGCTGAACGGACCAGGCGTTTGGTTAGCTCTGTCTGTTGGCGGCCATAGGCCCCCAACAAGGTACGGTCACAGAGCACGTTGATCTGGCGCGGAATACCCTGAGTTCTACGATGAATTTCACGAACCACCGTCTTCGGAAACAATGTCCTTCCGGCAGCTAAACCGGCGACGTGTAGTCGATGCTGAATATAGGCCTCAGTCTCTTCTCGACTTAAGGGCTGTAAGTTATAGCGGGCGGTAATACGCTGATTCAGCTGCCTCAACTCAGGTCGGGCCAACTTATCCGTCAACTCGGGCTGCCCGATGAGAATAATTTGCAAAAGCTTTTCGTCATTAGTTTCGAGGTTCGTGAGCAGCCGGATCTGCTCGAGCACATCAAAGTCTAAGTGCTGCGCCTCATCAATCATTAAAACAGATCGCCGCCCGGCGGCATGGTTATTGAGTAGAAAGCCATGAAGCGCATCGGTCAGGCGCTTGAGGCTCAACGTATCGCGGGGATACTCAATCTCAAATTCATCGCAGACTGTGGCCAAAAGCTCAACGGCACTTAATGCTGGGTTGAGAACAATGGCAAGATCAGTGTTGTCGGGCAATTGATCGAGTAGACAGCGATTTATCGTTGTCTTACCCGTTCCCACCTCACCGGTAAGCAAAATGAATCCACCACCACTACCTACCCCGTACAGTAAATGAGCAAGCGCATCACGGTGCCGCGGACTCATAAATAGGTAACGCGGATTGACCGAAATTGAAAACGGCGATTCTTTTAGACCAAAATACGGATGATACATAGCAGGGTTCAGTACGCTGTAGTGACGGTTCCAACGGTTACTCAAGCTTGGCACAGAACACCCTGGCCGGGGAACATACTTGAGCGACAAGAAAACATACTGTATGTTCAAATTCTGACTTATACGCCAATACTCGTCATCGATGAACGCTACCCGATGACTTTACTTAGGAGATTACACAATGGCACTGCCACCGATCCTCAAAGATACCCTCAAGCTGCCTGTTGTTGGCTCGCCCTTGTTTATTATCTCGAACCCAGACCTTGTAATAGCGCAGTGTAAAGCGGGGATCGTCGGCTCATTCCCATCACTTAACGCGCGTCCAGAGCACGTATTAGAAGAATGGCTTCAGCGGATTACCGACGAGCTTGATCGGCACAACCAAGAGAACCCGGACAGCCCAGCTGCCCCCTTCGCGGTCAACCAAATCGTGCACGGCTCCAATAATCGACTGGAGTACGACTTAGAGATGTGCGTCAAATTCAAAGTCCCCATCGTCATTACCTCCTTAGGCGCCAAAGAAATGGTCAACGATGCAGTGCATAGCTACGGTGGTATTACGCTGCACGACATTATTAACAATCGCTTTGCCAAAAAAGCGATTGAAAAGGGCGCGGATGGTCTCATCGCCGTTGCCGCGGGTGCGGGTGGCCACGCAGGGGAGCAATCTCCGTTCGCCTTAATCCAAGAAATTCGTGAATGGTTCGACGGTCCCTTGCTGTGCTCAGGATCCATCGCGACGGGGGATGCGGTACTCGCGGCACAAGCTATGGGAGCAGACCTCGCCTACATTGGATCTGCGTTCATCGCCACCGAAGAAGCCAATGCTGAGCAAGCCTATAAACAAGCTATTGTTGATTGTGGTGCCGATGACATCGTGTACAGCAATTTGTTTACTGGCGTCCACGGCAACTATCTCCGCCCCTCTATTGAAAACGCCGGATTAGATCCTAAGAATCTACCGGTGAGCGACCCTACCGCGATGGATTTTGGCTCAGGTGGTAACACCGATGCTAAAGCTTGGAAAGATATTTGGGGCTCAGGCCAAGGCATTGGAGCGGTGAAGAAAATCGGTTCAACAGCCGATTACGTTGCGAAACTACAGTCCGAATATGAGGCTGCTAAGCAGAGGATCTTGTCGCAATGAGTAGCGATAAACGGATACCACGCAGCAACGACGACGATTACTGCGATGAAATTATTAAAGCGCGGCAGGATTTCATCGAGGCCCAGACGGGTGTTGAACTCAATCACAGTAAACAATTTTCGTACGACCCTCATGTTATGGCGGGTAACATCGAAAATATCTGGGGCGTATCGCAAGTCCCCATAGGGGTTGCCGGCCCACTACTTGTTGACGGTGAGCATGCCCAAGGCGAATTTTATGTGCCAATGGCGACCGTCGAAGGCACTATGCTTGCCAGCTACAACCGTGGCATGAAGGTTATTCGCGAATCCGGTGGTGTTAAAACAACCGTTTCCGCTGAATCCATGCAACGGGCGCCCTTGTTCATTTTTGCGGATGCCCGTGACGCACGAGACTTCCAGCTGTGGCTGCGCGAGAACTTCGAAGCCATTAAAGCCCAAGCCGAAAGTACAACGTCGGTGGGTAAATTGCTGGAAATCGAGAACTACCACGCGCATAACTTCGTCGCCTGTCGATTCGACTATTCAACGGGGGATGCGGCCGGCCAGAATATGACCAGTAGAGCCACATTCTTCGCGTGCGAGTGGATCAGGGAAAACTATCCGGGCAAGATGCGTAACTATATGTTGTCCGGCAATTTTGATACCGAGAAGAAGACCTCTTCCGTCAATATGCTGAAAGGACGGGGTCGGCGTGTCACTGCTGAGATAACCATTCCTAGGCAAGTGCTCATGGACAACTTACGGATTACGCCTGAGCAAATGCAGTACGGTTATCAGGTCTCTACGCTGTCCGCGTTTATGACTAACTCATCCAATAATGCCAGCCACCCAGCCAATGGTCTTGCAGCGCTGTATCTGGCCACAGGTCAAGATATTGCCAACATTGGCGAGTCAAATCAGTGTACGGTTTATCAGCGAGTGACTCGCGATGGCGATCACTACTTCTCGATCACACTCCCCTCGATCATCATGGCCAGCTACGGCGGCGGGACTAATCTGCCGACCCAAAGTGAGTGTTTGAAGATGATGGATTGCTACGGCCAAGGCAAAGCGCTTAAGTTGTGTGAGATTGCTGCAGGTCTGGTTGTAGCCGGAGAACTGTCCCTAGGCGCTGCTACCCGGATCGACAAAGCCACACGCACCAACGAATGGGTCGACGCCCATGAACGCTTGGGACGAAACCGCTAAGCACGCTAGCGACAGAGCACACAACAATGCCAACTCATGAACATAGCTTCCTCAGGGCACAATGGTTACCGCGCCTCGGACTCACCCTACTGTTAGCTGCCACTAGTGCGGCCAGCGTTGCCGGTAACCCGTCATCGGTTGTACAACCACGTGGCGTTTTAGCACCGGATTTCGCACTGCCCGCGATAAGTAATGAAACGGGAATACTCGCGCTATCTGAGTTACGTGGCAAGGTAACCTATGTCGATTTTTGGGCTTCCTGGTGCGGACCTTGCCGTTTGTCATTACCTGCGATCGACGGGATTTATCAAGACCTTAAAGCGCAGGGTTTTATCGCCATCGCAGTGAGTATTGATGTTGTCGACGACGATGCCTTGGATTTTTTGAAGCGTTATACGGTGTCCTATCCCGTGCTCATCGATACCGAAGGTACGGTTCCTAAAGATTATGCCGTGCAAGGCATGCCCTCAGGCTACCTCATTGATCGACAAGGTATGATTCGTGAAGTCCATGTGGGCTTTAAGAAAGGTGATGAGCTTAAGCTGCGCGCGAGTATCGAGGCGCTGCTCGCAGAGAACGAATGATTCTGTCCCAATGGAGATCCAGTGATTTGCGTTTGGTTAACCAGTGATTTGCCCTTAGCTAAATGGCCCGGGTGAAGCAAACGCAAGCTCCAGCCTCTCACAAAGAAATCTTCGTTGATTGCATCATCCGAAAATTATCGCACGGCGTAATATTCGGTATGACTCTGTTGTTTGAGGCAATACATGGACGCGTTAACTACCGTAACTAGCACACCTGGCACACCTGGCACACCCGATATTCTTTACTATGATGGGCAGTGCTCGTTGTGTTCAAAAGAAATGGCCCGGCTGCGTAAACTGAAAGATGCCAATTTAGAACTCCGCGATATTCACACGCTTCAAGATCCAGCCCTCGGACCATTTAACTTGGGCGAGAACCGACCAGAGAAAGAGCGTTTACTTCGCGTCCTCCACCTAGAGCGCAACGGCATTTTCCTCACCGGTGTCGATGCCAACGTCGCTGCATGGGAGCACACCCCCATCGGATTTCTATGGCGCTGGATGCGATGGCCATTGATACGGCCCGTGGTCGAGCTTGCCTACAACCGCTGGGCACGGTGGCGATACGACCGGCTGTATTGATACCAGAGTAACCGCAAAATCCATCCTCACTCGAGCTAATTGTTCACCCCCCCATACACCCCTACGCTGTAAGGAATTAACCGTGTATCACTGGCAAAAAGATGATTTGGCTGCGATGGAAAAACGTTATCGCGCCAACTTAATTAACACTGTTGCCGGCTTTAAACCCGCATTGCTCGTGGGTACCGCAGACGAGGACGGACAGAGTAATCTTGCAATCTTTAGCACTATTTTTCACATCGGCGCAGCACCTCCACTGATTGGCATGCTAGTACGTCCAAATCCCGAGGGCACACAGCGCCACACCCTTGATAACATTATCGCCACCGGTGTTTATACGTTAAATCACTTCCCTGTAAGTCGTGCTAAAGACGCCCACCAAACCTCCGCTCGATACCCTCACGGGCAATCCGAATTCAGTGCCGCCGGCTTTGAAATAGATTGGCACGATGAATTCGCCGCCCCCTTCGTCGCGGGCTCGCGCATCCAGCTGGGCATGGAGCTCGCCGAGCATCAACTACTGACCGTCAACAATACTCACTTAGTCATAGGACGTGTTGCGAGTGTTCACGTCGCTCCAGAGCTCGTTCGTGAAGATGGCACCGTTAATCTGGCAGTCGCTGAAAGCACCGTAGTTGCAGGGCTTGATAGCTATCACAGCGTGAACCCTGGGCAGCGTTTCGCGTATGCCAAGCCCACTCTACCGCCGAAGCGCATTGATTGAAGCGCATAGATTGAAGCGCTCGCCAATAACAACAATGAGCGTTACTCTAGCGCCTTGAGACACCTGTACCTTTTCTTTCATAACGGCGTTATAGAAGGACTTTTTATGTCAATCATCAATTCAGTAAAGCTCGTGGCGCTCCGCGCTGCGATCATCATTGTTTTACCTGCCTTTGCACACGCAGATGAAGTACCGGAACGTGCGGATATTCCCAGTGAATACAAATGGGACCTCAGCGATATGTATGCAGACACCGCAGCATGGGAATCCGACAAGGCATTAGTCGCAACATTGATCCCAACGATCGAAGCTTACAAAGGGCGCTTAAGCGAGGGTGGTGAAACACTACTTGCGGCACTCAAACAAAGCGAAGTTGTCACAACAGTCGTTGGCAATCTCTATGTGTATGCGGGCCTACAATCTTTCGAAGATACGCGAATTTCAGAAAATGCTGCGCGTTTTTCAGAAGCTCAAACGCTTTACTCACAGTATCAGCAAGCAGTCTCCTTTTTCTCCGTGGAGCTTCTCGCTATTCCTGAAGAGCAACTCGAGGAAATGGTAGCGAGCACCCCCGGTCTTGAAATTTATTCACACTATTTGAGCGAAGAACTTCGAATGCGGCCTTACACCTTAAGTGAGGGCGAAGAAAAGCTCCTTGCTATGGCCTCAGATCCTTTAGACAAGTTCGGCAGCGTATTTAGCGCCATTGATAATGCCGATTTAACGTTCGGCACTATACTGGACGAGGAAGGTAACGAGATAGAACTGACTAAGTCACGTTACGGCGCATTGTTACATTCACAAAACCGCGGCGTTCGCGAGGCAGCGTGGAAAGGACTCTTCAGCGCCTACCAAGGCCTGAATCATACTCTTGCAGCTAATTACGAAGGGCACGTAAAAGCAAAGGTCTTCGAAAGTAGGGCCAGAGGCTTCGAAACAAGACTGGATGCCGCAACCTATTCCAACGCAATTCCTAAAGCCGTTTACCTCAATCTTATAGAAGCTGTCCGTAATGGTACCGAGCCCTTGCAGCGGTTTTTAGAGCTGCGCCGAAAAGCACTCGGTGTTGAGCAACTTGAGGTTTGGGACATGTATGCCCCTATGGTTGAACCTACCATCGATAACGTCAGTTTTGATGAAGCGAAAAATATTGTCGCAGACGCATTAACACCCCTAGGCCAGGACTACCTCGATGTTTACTGGAAGGGCTTTGATGAGGGCTGGGTTGATGCCTTCAACAATCGCGGCAAGCGCGGCGGAGCATATAGCTGGGGCACCTACACGTCTAAGCCTTACCTATCAATGAACTTCGAAGGCACGCTGAGCGACGTCTCCACTCTGGCTCATGAGTATGGCCACTCGATTCATAGTTACCTTACGCGCAACACCCAGCCATACGTTTACGGCAGCTATCGCACATTTATTGCTGAGATCGCATCAATGACAAATGAAGCGATTCTGATGCAGAAAATGCTAAAAGAAGCCAAGACCCCGGGCGAGCGAGCTTATCTGCTCAGTAGTTACCTCGATGAATTCCGGGGCGGATTCTATCGCCAAGCGTCCTTTGCAGATTTTGAAATGCAGGCTCATGCCAAAGTCGAGGCAGGTGAAGCGCTAACCGCAGAGGTTCTCAATTCTATTTATGCCGACGTTTTTTCTGCCTACTATGGCGACGCCGTTCATGCCGATAAACTCAATGACATTGAGTGGAGTCGGATCCCGCATTTTTTACGCGGGGATAACTTCTATGTCTACCAATATTCAACATCGTTTGTTGCGGCAACTGCACTGGCCAAACAGATTCTTGAAGAGGGCGAACCAGCCCGCGAGCGATTTCTGACCATGCTGAAGTCGGGATCCAACGACTACCCTATCGAGCTTCTTAAAAAAGCGGGGATTGATATGACCACGGCTCAACCCGTCGTCGATACCGTCGCAGTCTTCGCAGACTATGTTGATCAACTGGAACAGGCATTGCGAGATATGGAACGTTGAACTGGCTTCGAGTGCCCCGATTAGCCATGCATCGGCTGCGCCCACCTATGGCGATATTACAGGGGTCGAGGGTTAAGTGAACGATCAGCGATCGTCTGAGTATTTGAGCACTCTCGAAAAAGGGTTGAGAGTGCTCAAATCATTCTCTAGAGAGAACCCCAGAATGACTCTGACCGAGGTTGCGCGGGCAACAGCGTTGAGTCCTGCGGTCGCGAGGCGATGCCTTATTACCCTTTGCGAGCTCGGGTATGTAGGCAAAGAGGACAACCTCTTCCTTTTGCGTCCCTCGGTACTAGAATTGTCCACGCCCTTTATTGACAGCTTCAACATCGACAATATCATCCGCCCCTCCCTGCTCTCCCTGAGAGATCAAACCGGCGACAGCGCATCTTTTGCCGTTCTTGCGGGCTCGGATGTACTCTATGTTAATCACGTATCCACTCACCGCGCGATAAGGTTGCAAGCCTCGTCCGGTACCCGCTTTCCTGCTCTAGCGACATCCCTCGGCCGGGCAATCTTATCCGCGTTATCCGAAGGGGAGATCGATGCTTTTTTATTCCGTTACCCGCTCACCGCTCGAACGCGCTTAACAATAACGGACCCCGCCGCACTTAAACGCGTAATCATGCAGACCAAAACACAAGGATTTGCAGTCGTCAGTGACGAATTGGATTACGGCGTGACATCCATTGCCTGTCCTGTGGTGATCCCAGGGCACGGCATCGTAGGCGCGCTGAATAGCTCTTCGTCCACAAATCTGGTTGATCTGCAACGCTTTACCGAGTCTCAGAGGCCTCTTCTCTTTTCAATTCGGGATCACCTGGTTGAGGAGTTAAGCAATGCACCAGAGCTCGTCCGGGCGCTCAGTCTTTAGTCATTACCGAGAGATTTCAACCAGCTCAAAACCGCCAGATTGACGGCTTCCGGTTGCGAGATATTACAGAGGTGTCCGCCCCCGTTTATTGTAATCATGCTGGCCTCGGCCATGTGTGCAAGTTGCTCAGCATGGGACTTGCGCGATAGTGTTTCCCATTCTCCAACGATGGCAAGTATCGGCAAACCGCAATGCGCTAATGCCTCGCGAATATCCAGAGGGTGGGGTAATGCACCGGGCAACAATAAATCACTTCCATCGTAAGCCGCGATTAATGCCACTTTCTCGTCGAGTGACAAATTCTCCACGTCGTATGCATTCAGAGGGTGTTTAAGCCAATGGTGCTGAAAGGCACTTATGTCTCCCGCTCGAAACCAATCGGCGTAGCGGTGAAAAGGGATTGCCTCACCATCGGCTTCTTCGACAACTAGCCCATCGATATGTCCACCCTGAGTGACTAGGCCGACTAAACGATCGTGGCCGGCAACCGCACAGCGTAAGCCCAAACGCGCGCCCTGTGATACGCCATAAAGTGCTACGGGACCCGTTAAATGATCAATCAGCGCCAGTACATCCTCAACTTCACGTTCGAATTCAGGGGTCAGACCACTCGCTCCAAACCCACGACGATCAAATCGCGCTACGCGAATACCTTCCGACGCTAAATCGCACTGCGATGAAAACGAGTGATAATCGAGAGTCCAGCCATGTAGGCACAAAAGCGTTATCCATGCGTCTTGTGACTCGGGCTCGGCGGTGTGCAGCCTGATGGAATCCCAAGCGTTGACCGGCACGGATTGAACATCGCGCTTTGCTGGTAATAGTTCCATACCTAAAGCACTCAGTCCTCGGAATAGCCTACAGCGTCTTCGGCACCTCTCCACAGCGCATCACCGACCGGACTATGGCTTTCCTCATAGATATGTCCGACTAGGCTCGCGCACCGTGCAATCAATACCACCCCTCGCATCATTTGTGACGGGATACCCGCCTCCAGCATGAGTACGGCCAGTACCGCACTGACATTCATCACCAAAGGTCTTCCCAGCGCCTCGCTTATGGCGACTTCAAGAGCCAGCATTGCCCGTCGAGGCGCGCTCTCCGCATCTACCATACCCAGTAATTTATCGACTCGAGGGTCTCTTCCAGTGTGGATGGGATGCCCAAAGCCAGGCACTGGCTGTTTTCTCGAGCGATAATCTGCGACCAACGCAGCCGCACCCGCATCCATATCTTGTGCGGCTAAAAGGCTTTCAGCCACTTCTCCGCAGCGGCCGGCAGTTCCAGCATATCGGTCACCGACACCTAGCAGCCCAGCAGCGACTGCCCCCTGAATAGAGTCAGGAGCGCCATGAAATGTTAGTCGGGAAGCCACTACCGATGGAACGAGACCATGCTCCATAATGGTGACCAGCACAGCATCGACAAGCTCAACTTGCCGTTTCGAAGGCGGTGTTCCCAACGCTTGCAGTAAGAATGCCCCAGTAAAGCTGTACTGCCCAATCACGTCCGCAATCAGGTCCTTGCCCCGCAAACTGATGCTATCGGCGTCGTAGCCACAGATTCTAGTCACAGGCGTTCGATCTTCAGCTGTCATAGCTTCTCCAAATTGTGTAAAAAAGGTCATCGCCAAGTGGTCCGATCCTCGTATATTACTGTATAAATACCAGTTCGTATTCCGAATTTTATTTCGATTATCGAAAAACTAAAAAAAAGGTCAAGCCCAAAGAGAGGTCACACCATGAACCACACCCGTAATCTACTTTCCGTCGGCGTAATCACCGCCCTTTTCGCAAGCGACATAATGGCACAGGCAACATTGGAAGAAGTTGTCGTCACAGCTCGAAAGCGCTCAGAAACGCTAGCCGAGAGCCCCATTTCAGTGAAGGCCTTTACTGAAAGCGAAATCCGCGCCACCGGCATTCAAACACCACAGGACTTTGTCGACTTAACACCTAACGTCACACTGGTCCAAACTCAAAGTACGGGAAATTCATTCCTCAATATTCGTGGCGTTTCATCTGCTAGAAACTCTGACCTTGCGGCGGCAATCCTGATCGACGGCGTGCTTCTGTCAAACCCAACCCAGCTCAACCAACAGCTTTTCGATATTCAACAGATTGAAGTCATGCGTGGGCCTCAGGGCGCCCTCTATGGCCGCAATGCGATTGGCGGCGCAATTAAAATAGAAACGAAAGCCCCCGGTGATGAGCAAGAGGCAGAGATTCGCGTGGGCGCAGAGTCGGCTCCCGGTTACAGCGTTAAAGGTTACATCGGCGGGCCACTCACTGATGATGGCAGCGTGAAATATCGTGTCGCCGGTTCCTTTATTGACCATGATGGCTATCTCGACAACGCCTACCTCAATGAAGAGGCCGATCCTTACAAAGACACCTCTTTTCGCGCTCGGCTTAACTGGGATGTTTCAGATACGCTGACCACAGATTTTCGAGTGAGTTATTCAAAGCTTGAAACTCAAGCATTTTACTTTGTGATCGACGCTGAAGCAGATGACACCGATATTCCCATTCAAGTGAATAATCCCGGTGACAACGAGCGAGAGTTTACCAGTGCATCGTTTAAATTTGACTGGGATCTGGGCTTTGCAACCTTGACTGGAATTACGTCATACGACGACGTCACCGAAACGTCTAGCGGCGACAACTTCAACTTTTTGCCACGGGAAGCTACCTTTAACTTTTTCAATAACGACCCCTTTGGCGCATATATCAAGTTCCTGACTGGCGACGACTACACCGACTTAAGTCAGAATCAGTTCTTAGAAGTTGAGTCGCTCAGCCAAGAAATTCGTCTGACCTCGAACAACGAGACGGGGATTCGTTGGATTGCGGGCGCTTACGCAATACAAACCGACCGCTACATTTCGACAGGCGGACAAATCGATCGCGGCCTTGGCGTTTATAACGTTGAAAAAAACTTTCGACCCCAAATTTTCAGTGACTATTTTGCCGATGGGGTGGTCAACGATATTAGCCCGCAGCTAGGCGTGTTGGCTGACGAGCAAGACAATTTTGCTTGGGCGGTATTCGGGCAAGTAGCGTTTGATGCGACCGACAATGTCGAAGTGTCATTCTCGCTTCGATACGACGATGACACTCGGGAAAACACGACCTTAACACCGCTGGAATACAACGTTCCTTTTAACGTCGACATCGTTTTTGGTGAGGCGCGTAAAGAGAGCTGGGACGCGTTGCAACCAAAGTTAACTGTTCGCTGGCGCCCAAGCGATGATTGGATGGTTTATGCCGACGCCAGTCGCGGATTCAGAAGCGGTGGTTACAACCAAACGGGCGTAGGCAGTGCGGTGAACTACCCTGGTATCGAAGACATTTTCGATGAGCAAATCGCCGATACCTACGAAATTGGCGCGAAAGGCGACCTTATGGATGGCAAGTTGCGACTGAGCGCCGCGGCTTATCACACGATATTAGAAGGGACTTACTTCTTCTACTACGACGCAGTCACTAATACACAGAACTTAGGCAGTATTGACGAGGTTGAATACACAGGACTTGAGGTCGAAGGCAGTGTCCTGCTCGGCGAGTTCGTGACTTTAAGTTTTGGTCTTGGCCTGACTGATAGCGAAATAACCAAAGCGCCCGCAGCCGAGTGGCTGGGCAACCAAGCTCCGCTAGTTAGCGAAGTTACGGGCAATATTGGTCTTCAATATCGTGCACCCGTTTCGGGTGACATGGAGTTCTTCATCCGCGGTGATTATCAACATCTTGGTGACACATGGTGGGAGCCAAACAACGACTCATCACGCAGCCCCGTCAACTTACTCGACGCTCGAATGGGACTGGAAGTTGTTGATGACTGGGGTGTCACCGTATGGGTCAAGAACGCCTTTGACGAAGAGTACAACACCGAGTACTCGCCTGGTCCTGCACCTGGCTTCAATTTCTTATGGCGTGCACAGCCTGTCCGCTACGGCATTGAACTCACTAAGTGGTTCTAAGACGTTAACCTGACAGAATTGGAGATTTCTATGAATGCGTTAGCACCAGTTAAGGCCAGCCTTCATCACAACGCGTACGTTTGCAAAGACTTAGAGGCCATCCGCCAATTTTATGAGGACATAATCGGATTTAAATTAGTCGCCACATGGGCTGAAGAAGCCGACCTATTCGGAAAAGTGCGCACCTACGCGCACTGCTTTTATGACATGGGTGACGGGTCGTGCCTGGCCTTTTTCCAGTTCGCCAATGCTGATGACGCAGAGGAATTTGGGCCTGAACTGCCACGTTCAGGCTTTCGTCATATCGCAATGAAAGTTGACCAAGCAACTCAGGATGCCATTAATGAACGCCTGACAGCAGCGGGCTACTTTGATAGCGGCGAAGCCTACCCCCTCAATCATGGCTACTGCTGGTCAACCTACGTGTTCGATCCATCCGGTTTATTAATCGAATTCACCGTCGACCATGAAAACGTGGAGGAAATTAATCGAGATAAAGCCATCAATGCCCACGACGACCTGAAGAAATGGCTGGGCGGCGATCACACCCCCAACAACGAACAATTCCACCGCTGATCAAGGAGCGATCAAATGACTGTAAAACTCGCTGTAATTTGTCATTCAGGATACGGGCACACTCAGGCCGTAGCAGACAACGTCGCTAAGGGCGCTGAGGGCGTTTCTGACGTCGAGGTCAGCATCATCAATGCTGCAGATATCACCGGTCCTGAAAGCCCTCTGCTGGCGGAACTCGATGATGTCGATGCAATGATTTTTGGATCACCGACCTATATGGGTTCGGCGTCTGCAGTATTTAAGGGATTCATGGAAGCTTCCTCGGGTCGCTGGATGGAGCAGAAATGGGCGGACAAATTGGCCGCTGGATTTACCAATTCCGGCTCAATGAATGGTGATAAGCAGAATACGCTCGTCGAGTTTGTCACCTTCGCTATGCAGCATGGCATGGCGTGGGTGGGTCTAGGACAGATGCCTGGAAATAACCACTCGGGTGGATCCAGCGCTGATTTGAATCGTTGTGGGGCCTCAATAGGCTGCATGACGCAAGCAAACGTTGATGAGGGCGGCGATGTCGCGCCTCCCTTGTCTGATCGCGAAACGGCGATAGCGTTTGGGGCTCGCGTTGCGACAGCCGCGAAGCGCTGGGGAAGCACTAATGCGTGACCACCAGATTTACGACCCTGAAGTTGAAACTCGACCGGTTAGCGAGCAGTTTGCTCTAGACCGCGAGAGCTATCAACGACAGGTGGCTTATCTAATGGCTAACTCGCAATTTTATCAAAGAAAATTTGCGGAGGCTGGGTTCGATACGCCCGAAAAAATAGGCGCATTGGACGACATTGCGGCGTTACCCTTTACAGAGAAAGATGAAATTAGGGCAAGCCAAGCCAATTTCCCACCCTTTGGGAACCATGTCGCGGCCGAACCCGATGAATTGGTGCGCATCTTTAGCACCAGTGGTACCACAGGCGTGCCCTGTTATCTGGGGTTAACAAAAAATGATCTCGAGATGTACGCTACAAACGTTGCGAGGGGATACAGTGCCGCAGGATTCAAACGCGGCCAGCGATTAGTGGTTGGGTTCAACGCAGGACCCTTCGTAGCGGGTGCGGTTTACTACGGCTTCGACAAGATGGGCTGTAGCGTCATTCCAGTCGGAACAGGTAATACCGAGCGCATGGTCACCGCTATTCAGCGTCTCGGTGCCACAGGAGTAAGTTGCACGCCATCTTACGGACTGTATCTCATCGATTGGTGCCGCGATCAAGGCATCGATACCCGCAGTCTAGGCCTGCAAAACATGATTACAGCCGGTGAGCCTGGGGGCGGAGATCCCCTGGTACGTAAGGCTATTTCAGATGCATTTGGCTGTACCGTTCGCGAATCCATGGGCATAGGCGACATTTCACTGTCTGTATGGGCCGAAGACGCTGCCGAGAACGGTATGAATTTTATGGCGCGAGGTTTTGCGCACGTCGAGCTAATCGATCCAGTAAGCGGCGCTCCGATCCCCTGGGAACACGGAGCACAAGGTGAATTGGTCTATACGGCGCTCCAAAGAGAGGCGATGCCACTTTTCAGATTCCGCAGTAGGGATCATGTCGTGGTAACCATGGAAGAGAATGCCACTGGCCGGACCGGAGCTAGAATTCGCTGCATAGGTAGAACTGATGACATGCTTATCGTGCGCGGAGTCAATCTATTCCCGACCGCGGTACGCAGCGTTATGGAGTCTTTTCAACATGAGGTTTCCGGTATCTTCAGTATTCGCCCCAATGAAGTAGGTGTACTACAGACACCACCATTGCCGATAGTAGTAGAAGTTGCCCATGGTACGAGCACTGACAACCAGATCCTCGCTAAGCGCATAAAAGATGAGATTAAGGCCCGGCTTTTGGTAACCGCGGACATTCGTTTAGTACCTCATGGTTCCTTACCCCGAGAAACCTATAAAACAAAACTGGTAGACTACTCCGAGGTCGCCGCCTGATCCGATCTGTTCTGCCCGTTTATCCTTATCGACAACATATTTCTATAAGGAACCCATTGCCCGGAGAGCATTAATGAGCCAATCCCCTTTGTTTCCCACAAGCCTAGTAGGCAGTTATTCACAACCCGATTGGCTTATTAATAAAGCCAAACTCAAAGGCCAGTTTCCACCAAGGACGCGTGCACAAGAGTTGTGGCGGATAGCACCGGATTTTTTGGCTGAAGCGCAGCGAGATGCGGTTCGACTTGCTGTCGAAGATCAAATTAAGGCAGGCTTAGACATCATCACAGATGGCGAAGCCTGTCGTGAAAGCTACTCGAACCACTTTGCTACTGCCTTAGAGGGCATTGATATCGACAATCCCGGCACGGCTCTTGATCGCTCCGGTGAGCCTGTATCTGTTCCAAGAATCACCGGTAAAATTCGGCGCAAGCACCCTGTCAGTGTTGAAGAAGTTAAGTATCTCCGCACGCTTACGGATCGAAAGATCAAATTTACCGTACCCGGGCCATTCACAATGAGCCAGCAGGCTCAGAATGATTTTTATGCGTCACCCGCAGACGCCGCGATGGACTACGCCGCTGCCGTTAAAGAAGAAATTGCTGATCTGTTCGCCGCGGGCGCCGATATTATTCAGCTCGATGAGCCGTACATGCAAGCACGGCCAGAAGCAGCCGAGGAATACGGTGTAGCTGCATTGAATGCAGCCCTCGAGGGTGCTGCAGGGGAAACCTGTGTACATATCTGCTTTGGCTACGCGATGCTAATCCATGAGCGACCAGAGGGTTACTCGTTCTTACCTCAATTAGCGGACGCATGCTGCCATCAGATTTCTATCGAGACGGCGCAGTCTGCCCTGGATTGTAGTGTGCTCGCCTCACTCCCGGATCAAACGATTCTACTCGGGGTCATCGATCTATCCACCGAAGAGGTGGAAACGCCCGAGGTCATTATTGAACGGGTGAATCGAGCCCTGCCTTATATTGATAAAGAACGCTTGGTTTTAGCGCCTGACTGCGGCATGAAATACCTCCCACGTGATGTGTCCATGGCGAAACTAGAGGCAATGGCCGAAGCAGCCAAACGTCTGCGAGTACAGTACAGCTAGCACCCGGACAACCAAAACCTGTGCCGGTCGTTGGCCCCTCGCAGCATACTGCGGGTGGCCAGCATTTAGCAGTACGAGTGCCCCAAGCGCGAGTAGTAGCGTAACGCTGCCGCCTCCCCTTCCCTGATACCTGTGGCCGTAATACACTGTTGAGACAATGCGATGCAGGTGCAAGCCAATGACCACACAACCCGATGATTCAGCAGCACAAGAACATGTCACCGCCAATCGACGTTCTAGACTCGGAATTGGATTAAGCCTGGTGGGTATGGCGCTGCTAATTGGCGCCTTAATATGGGGGTTCACCGTCGATAAGCCCGCGCCCTCAGCCGACATGCCGCCGTCCGCACCTGTCTCTGAAGCACCTGCAGCGGTAACTAGCCAGAGCGCTGAAGATACAATCGAGAGTGTCGTTCTACCTGAGCCTGAACCTGATCTACCACCCGTGAACGCTCCTGAGCCCACAATCGAACTGTCACTAGCAGAGGCAAATACTCAGCTAGCAGAGCGGCTTAGCGCGCTACAAATTGCGCCAATCGATGAACAATTCGCCAGCAAGCCCAATGCTATCGAGCGCAGCGTGGCAATCGCTGACATCCTTCGCCAAGGTGAAGTGCCCTACAAATTGCTACCTGTCGCACGGCCCAAGCAAAAGTTTCCTTTCGCTGACAATGGCCTCGCCGTCACCATGGATCCAGCAGGATTTGCGCGCTATGACGGCCTTACGAACACCCTCAGTAGTCTGGACGTGAACACGACTATCACGTTGTTTCGCGAGTACCAATCGACAATAGAACAAGCCTGGCAAGCATTGGGCTACGCAGACAAGAGCGTAGAACCTGCATTGCTTGAGGTACTTGAATTGATCATGTTAACCCCTGACATACAACTCGATGCGCGATTGCTGAAAGATGAGGCGAATTGGGTTTACGAGGATGAATCTTTAGAAAAGCTACCTGCCCTTCAGAAACAGATTATGCGTATGGGTCCTGAGAATGCAGAGCGACTTAAGGCCTTAGCGCGCGATCTGCGTGGCGGTTTTCTCGACACGCAGTAAGGCGTCGGCGATCTGACTCACAATAGACCTGACACCATTTCACCCTACAGGCTGGCCACTTCGGTAGCGCCCTGAGAGACTCCCGGCCTGTTAAAAGCAACAGGTTGGCAGCTATGGATGCCACGCTCCCGCTCTTATCTGACTAAATCCCGCGCATTCATAGCAAGCGTCAATTAGTCCCTGACCACGCTCATTCAACAAAATGCCGTGGCCTTGCTGATTCATAACATACCCGGCGGAAATTCCAAGCTCGCGGTCACAAAAGCCAAAACTCCCTCCCATACCGACGTGACCAAATGCGCGCCTACCGATGATGAAGCTGTCAGCGCCGAGATCATCACGATTATCAGTGGACAACATCAAACCGCTTGAAAAACGACTACGCGCGAGTAGCGTGGCATCTCGCTGAGTGGCGCTGGTTACTGTTTCAAGCAAGGCTGCAGAGTCCTCGGACAAACCCACACTTTCAAGCTTCCCACGATCCAGAAAAATGGCGAGTAATGCCGCAAGCGAACGAGCGTTACCCACACCATTGGCGGCGGGTATCTCTGCCTTAAGACCTTCGAGGCTATTAATAGCATCAAGCTGCCACCGGCCAGCATTGAACAGCCAAAGATTTTGAACTGACCCAATTATTTGGCTGGCGAGGGCTACATGTTTCCTTGGGTCCTCTCGCTCCATACGGTAACCAAGGGACGGTGCATACCTGGCATATTCAGATGAAGGGAGACCAATATAAAGATCTAGATCAAGAGCGCTTGCGAAATGCTCTTGAAAATAGCGGCCAAGCGTTGTTCCTGTTACGCGGCGCACGAGCTCACCCAAAATAAAACCATAGGTGAGTGGATGGTAGCCGACGCGTGTCCCTGGGGGCCACAAGGGCTCTTGCTGCTCAAGTTGAGCCTTCATATAGTCATGGTCGTTATAGGCGCCGTCTTTTAACTTCCGCTCTAAGGCAGGAAGCCCAAGCGTATGTGACAACGCCATTCGCAGCGTACCGCCGACTTGTCCGGCTTTGAGCTCTGGCCAAACATCACTCAGTGGCTCATCAAGCTTTAGCTCGCCTGTCTCAACCAAGCGATGAATAACAATCGCCGTAATAATTTTACTGCAACTGTAAAAAATACTGAGCGTATCTGCGTCCCAAGCGTCGCCGTCGGCTAATTTATGACCGCCCCAGATATCCACTACCCGGCAACCGTCTGCTACGAGGCAGAAACTAGCGCCTAGCTCACCACGAGAAAAATTGTTTGCAAACGTCTCAACGACGCGCTCGTACCCTGGGGCGTAAAAGCCATGAATGAGCGGTGCATACGATGTGCTAGAAACAGCTCGAGCGTCGGTGTAAGGAGGCACCCAAGTGGGCCGACTTGTCTTTTCTTGGGTCATGGAATGCTCTCGGGCTCAATCGTCTTTCTGAAGAAGCGGAATGAAATGGTCTGGGTCAAAACCGCGATACTGCATGAACCGCGCGCGCTTTGCCCGCTCTTTCTGAAAATCATCTCGATCTTCAGGCCAAGGTTTTGCCGCAAATTTTTTTAAATAGACTTGCTCGGCTCGGTCGAACCAATCGACTTCGCGTTCAGCGCTGTCTGCACAACTTTGCCAATCTGACTGCAGGCCCTTTGCTCGCAATTCAGCGTCTAATCGCCGGGGCCCAAGCCCTCGAAGAATAAGCTGGCGCACCGTTGCGGCAGCGAAGCGTTGATCACTGAGCAGTCCTTCAACTGTTAGCTTCTCAAGCTCCGTACTGATCGCATCGCCACATTCAGAATGACGGCGAAACCGGCGTTTCAGCTTGTTGAACAGCTCCTCGCTCCCGTGCTCCCGCCGCGCGAGGAAATCCATTGCGGCACGACGAATATCTGCGGGTTTGAGGGGCTGTGACTCGGTCATTACTCCCCGCTAGCAGCCTCGACGGGCTCGACGGGTGCGGACTCAACAACGGCCAATGGCACACCCATGGTCTGGTGGCGAATTTGCCCCTCTATCTCCTCTGCAATTGTGCGATTTTCTTCGAGGAACTTTGCCGCATTGGCCTTACCTTGCCCTATTTTATCGCCCTTGTAGGCATACCATGCGCCCGACTTGTCGACGAGATTGAGTTTTACCCCCCAGTCGATAACTTCACCCATGTGGTAGATACCGGAGCCGTACATTATTTGGAACTCTGCCTGCTTAAAGGGTGGTGAAACTTTGTTTTTAACCACTTTCACACGTGTTTCGTTCCCTACTATTTCATCACCATTTTTGACAGCGCCAATCCGACGAATATCGAGACGAACAGACGCATAAAACTTAAGCGCGTTACCGCCAGTTGTTGTCTCAGGGCTGCCAAACATAACGCCAATTTTCATACGAATCTGGTTAATGAAAATCACCAAGCAATTGGTTTGTTTAATAGCGGCGGTGAGTTTTCGCATAGCTTGGCTCAACAGTCGAGCTTGCAAGCCCATATGACTATCACCCATCTCGCCTTCAATTTCAGCTTTTGGCGTGAGCGCTGCCACCGAGTCGACAACCAACACATCGACAGCACCGGATCGAACGAGCATCTCTGCAACTTCTAATGCCTGCTCGCCAGTGTCGGGCTGTGAAACGATGAGATCATCAACCTGAACGCCCAATTTTTCAGCGTAGCTCGGGTCTAGGGCATGCTCGGCATCCACAAAAGCGGCGGTTCCACCAGACTTTTGCGCCTCGGCAATAACCTGAAGCGTCAATGTGGTTTTACCCGACGATTCAGGACCATAGATCTCAACAATACGGCCCTTTGGTAGACCGCCAATACCTAAAGCAATGTCGAGACCTAAAGAGCCAGTAGAAATAGCGGGAATAGCCACGCGTTCTTCGTCGCCCAAACGCATCACAGTGCCTTTACCAAACTGTCGCTCTATTTGGGCAAATGCTGCGTCGAGCGCCTTTTGCTTATTCGAATCCATGTCATGTCCTCTGATGCTGTGCCAATGGGGAAACAAAGTACTGTATGTATGATCAGTGTTTTGATCGGTAATTGCAATAGAGTTTAACGCCCTTGACGCCATTGAACACTATCCCGACCGAGCACATGTCGTCATTCACGACAGGTTTACTACAAACACAACGTAGTTTGAGGGACAGAGCGACTCTATTGCGCGATCCAAATTACGCGATTCAATTGCTTGATTCTCCTATATTAAGTCCCGAGGCGCCTTGCTAAACCCACCCGAGGGGCGTCGTGAGGGGTGTCGTGAG
>DAIRTN010000006.1:0-4595 GCA_036803865.1 Luminiphilus sp. | reverse complement strand
GTCCCGAGGCGCCTTGCTAAACCCACCCGAGGGGCGTCGTGAGGGGTGTCGTGAGGGGCGTCGTGACTGCTGATAACATATGTCTATCAGATCTTTTGATAAACGCGCACACAGTGGGTTTAAGCAGTCTGCTAACCTGTCGCGTCGAAGGAAATATGCCGCCGCAAGTCAACACAACGTGCGGCGCCAACTCACGCTCTGAATCGCCGAGTGAAGCGACTTCACAGAGCGATCTAACCAACTGGCTTAACTTTGGAGTGACTCATGAACACGCAGAACAAACAATCTCAGGACGCGATAAAGCCACAAGACGCGCTGCAGATGTTAAAAGAGGGTAATGCGCGATTCTGTCAAAATCTTAGAGCTGACAGGGACCTGCTTCAGCAGGTAAATGCAACCGCCGATGGTCAGTGGCCGTTCGCTGCGATTGTTAGCTGTATAGATTCCAGAGCCTCAGTCGAGCTGATCTTTGACCAGGGAATTGGCGACGTTTTTAGTGCGCGCATCGCCGGCAACTTTGTTAATGACGATATCCTGGGTAGTCTTGAGTTTGCGTGCGCCGTCGCAGGTGCAAAGCTAGTAGTGGTGTTGGGCCACTCCGCTTGCGGCGCAATCAAGGGCGCCTGCGATCATGTAGAGCTGGGCAACCTAACCCAAATGCTCGCCAAAATTGCACCCGCTGTTGATGCCATTGCGCCAGACTATGACGCCGAGGCTCGCAACTCTAGCAACGGGGAGTTTGTCGAGCGTGTCGCACATGAGAACGTTGCGCAAACCGTTGCAGCTATTGCCGAGAGAAGTGCTGTTCTGAGAGACATGAAAGAAAACGGCGATATCGATATCGTTGGCGGCATGTACGATATCTCAAATGGCAGGGTTACCTTCCTCTAGCCACAACAACGATCAAGTACCCATAACCAAGCACCCTCTCGAACAAGTAACAGGGCGCTTGGTTATGGGTACTTGATTGCAAATCTTGTCGCCATCCTCTGGCTAACGATGGGTTATGTTTCTTAGCTACCCCCTAGAGAACAACAGACACCTCAGCCGTGAAGAACCTCATCAACGTCGATTGCTCTATCCGTTGACACTCTCTTCCTTCTAGTGCAGACACGCTTAACTCTTTCACTTATGCTTCTTTCTAGGCCAGTCCTCCACGAAAGCGCGTTACGGTGGAGAGAATGTGGCTCGATCCTCCGAACAAGCTAAATAAAAATTAAGGAGCTCAGATTATGTCTACTGCAGCACGTCGAAACGTAGTTCGTGCATCGAGCCTGTTTTTTTTGATAGCTATCAACACCCTGTGTTTATTTCAGGGTTCACAGTTAGCGTCTGCGGCGAGCTGCTCGGACGACGTGGTACTGGACAGCCAACAAGCCATTGATAACTTTGCTAGCCACTACGCCGGCTGCTCGTCGATCGGCACACTGCGAATTGAGGAAGCAACGGATGGAGACATTCGTTCACTGCTAGGACTGTCACAGCTCGCGGCCATCGAGGGCGCACTGCAAATTTTCAGAAACTCCCGGCTGCAAACTCTGGATGGCCTAGAAAGTCTCACATCAGTTGGTGCTCAACTCGATTTATTTAGCAATGCTCGACTCATATCGATAAGCGGTCTGCAAAACGTCACATCAGTAGGTGGATTTCTGGACATTAGCTACTCCAACTACCTGCCTAACGTAGACGCCCTCAACAACGTAAGCTCCGTCGGCACGCGTCTGCGCCTGTTTCATTTGTATGGGCTACATGATTGCAGAGGTATCGCCCCTTACATCAAGTCTCTGCCAGACAACCTCGCCATACGGAAAGAACGTGTAAAAGTTGGGTTAGAAGGTCAAGTGCCCCGAAATGGCTCCGGCGCCAACTCCATTGCTGCATGCCTCAATAGCTACGATGATCACGTTAATGGCTTGCCGCTGAGCAGTTCCAGACCCGATATTGTGCTGTTCATCATGGACGACGTCGGTCTCGATCAGCTCGGAACCTTTGGATACGGAGGCGAAGCTCCGCCAATCACTCCCTCGCTCGATCAAATCGCCAATGCGGGTATATCGTTCACCAATGTGTGGGCCATGCCTGAATGCTCTCCCACACGTATCTCCCTGTTCACTGGGCAACTACCAATCACTTCAGGCACCACCGGCGCACTCGGAGCAAATGATCTCGCCAACTCACAACTCAACCCCTATCAACACACCTTGCTAGATCACTTGGCCACTGTGGGCTATACCAGTGCCATGGTGGGTAAATGGCACATGGGCGGCCCTGAAAATAATCAAGCGGAGAAAGCCACACCGATCGAGGCCGGCTTTGATTACTACTACGGTAATGTCCAAGGTTTCCTGAGGTCTATTGACTCAACAGCGGGTGGCATTGCGCCAAAAGGCACCTATAGCTGCGGGTTTGTTCCCAGCCTAGCAAGTGACTCCGAGAACGGTGCCGATACCGGTGCGTGCTACGCGGCTAATGGGGGTTGCGCTGTGATCAGCGCACCGGGGACGTCCGAGCCGGGCCGTACCTGCATGGAACAAGGCGGCCTATTTGACCCCAACTCCGTCTGTATGAGCCCCCCACCCGCCCACCTCGACTTCGAGCTGGAGAATGCCTATTACGTTGGCAAGCTCGAGAGGATGAGTAAACCTGATCAAGCGGGCATGCCGATAGAAATCGAAGAGTTTACTGCCCGAGAATACCGCACAACGGTCGAGTCCAACGAAGCCATCCGCTGGCTAAGTGCTCGCGCAGGGAGCGATGACCCCTACTTTCTTGCGGTGAGCTACAGCGCGGCTCACACACCGCTGCAGCAGATCCCACAAATAGGCGTGACCGCAGTTACCGGAGTCACTACTAGCTCCTCCCTCGACTGCAACGACTCAATTGCGCAACGCGGCATTCAAAAAGCGATCATCTCTCACATGTCGGAGGAGATCGGCAGAGTACTGGTGGAGTCTGGCCTAATGAGTCGAACGGGGCCAGGCAATTCGTTGCAGCTTACCGCGGAGGGCGAAAATACTCTGATTGTGATTATGGGAGACAACGGAACGCTCGGTTATTCAGTCAACGTACCCTTTGATCCCACACGCGCTAAAGGTCAAGTTTACCAAACGGGGGTACAGGTCCCTCTCCTGATCGCGGGGACTGGCGTCGCTGACGTAGGCTTACCCCGCCATGGTCTGACGAGCATTCTTGACATCTATGGATTAATATCCGACGCAGCGGGGCTGACCATTGACAGCCGAGCCGGACCATTTCAACCCGTCTCGCTAGCGGGCAATCTGACACATGCACAGACAGCCAACCGGCGCAGCAAAATCGCCGTGAATGTGGCGCCGAACGTGCAGCCCAACGGTCTATTCAATCCCCCATGCGCGCTCGGCACAGCCTGCTCGGTAACTCCCGTCGACAAAGGAGTATGTGAAGACAACAGCGGCGTCTGGTTTGGCCCTGGCGCCGACGGCGTGACCCCCGGGGGGGCTAGCATCCCATCCTCAGGGTTCACTGCGTGCTGGGCCGTTAACGAGTTTCTGTACGGCTTAGATGAACCAACACTTAAGGTGCTCCCCACCTCTCAATACGGCGCTGCTACTGAAACCCACAAGTACGTTGTCACTAGCTGGGTTGACTTTGACCCCAACAGCGACGGACCCAAAACCACGAATATCGAGGAGCTATTCGTCATCAAAGATGCTGACGGAAATCCTCTTATCGACTTTGAATCGGCCAACCTTCTTACTTCCGTAAACTTACCAGACGATGCCCGTCTTGCGCTCGAGGTTCTGAAAGGGGAGCTGCAACAATATCAGGCCCTCACCTGGGATGCTAAAGACGGCAACCGCGACGGAGTGGTCAATACCCTCGACCTAACGTTGGCAGCACAGATTTCAACCTCTTGGGGGCTGTCCAGCGTCTACGATATCAACTTAGACGGCGTAACTAACTCAGACGACCTTGAGGCTATTCGACAAGCTGTTGCTCGGCAACTGGGTATTCCGGTGCCTTTGTTACCGCCTTTTGCCCTGCTGGTGATGATGACCTTACTGGGAGGCGCCGCATACCAACGACTCAAGCGCTGAGCAGTTGGGTCAGTGAGGACAAGATGCACCTTTCTGGATACCCCATGCCCGAAGATGTCCGAGTATGGTCCTTCGCTTGCTCACCAAGAAGCGCTCTGTAAAATCGTCCGAGTAGCATCGAAGTTGCGACCTACCTCGCCTTTATTGCGAAATGAATAATGTGGCACGATACCGATCACACAATCCCTGATATTCTCCATAATCGCTGAGCTCAGTGACGGCTTTTACGCGGCTTACAGTCATTGAAGTCAAAGGCCTTGTGGACATTGGTACATGTTTCCGTGTCGTCAGCGCAGCTTACCCTGCTGACTCATACCAAAACGCGTACTAAAACACGTAACATAGAGCAATACTCAGAAATGAAGATGGTATACACGGTTAGCGAAAAATCGGATAAAACACTGCTATAGCAACGCCTTAACTACGAAAAGCGTCTTAAATATAGGCTCAAATGACAACACAAGAAACACAACACACACCAATGATGCGTCAGTACTTCTCGATGAAACGCGAGCATCC
>DAIRTN010000005.1:125493-128628 GCA_036803865.1 Luminiphilus sp. | reverse complement strand
TACGCGGTCCTGTGATAAGCCTTACGCGGTCCTGTGATAAGCCTTACGCGGTCCTGTGATAAGCCTTACGCGGTCCTCTGATTGGTATGCGTCGTATCAAGGCCGTTAATCAGAGGACCCGAGTCAAAATCTGAGTGGCCCGCCGATCCAGTGTGCGGGACCAACGCCCGAATGACGCGTGCAGCGCTCAGAAGGCGTCTTGCATCTAGCAACCTAAAAGGCAATATGGTGTACTCTCAACGTTATTCGCGGCCATCTACGTTCGAGTGACATCGACGAAAAAATCCTATCGAAGTAGTGGGTTTGTTTGGCCTCACAACCGTTCGAACGAGCTTACATCAGCGTTTATCCGCAAAGATCGTGAGCGCTCGTGTCTACAATCCTGTCATGCCGTGTTTAGGGCCGCCTACTATGTTTAAGAGTTTGTTTACGAATCACCGCTTCTTGCCTCGTCTCGCCTTATCAATGGGAATAATAGCTGGAGTCAGCACACAGAGTTACGCTCAAGAATCTGCGTCAGTGACTTGGCCTGATGCCGAATACCAGAAAGAAATACCTACCGTCAGCGACGTGTTGGGCTACTCACCTGGTGGACGGATTAGTTGGAGTCACAGTGCTCGCGCTTACTTTGACGCGCTGCAGTTAGCGAGGCCTGATCAGGTAGTGGTGGAAGGTTTTGGGCGATCCTGGGAAGGTCGCGAATTGTTTTATGTCGCGCTGGGTTCAGCAGAGAACATCGCGCGTATCGACAGCATTAAGGAGGGCATGCAGGCACTGCTAGACCCTAGCACCGAGAGCCAGGAGGTCGATGCGCTTATCGCTTCAATGCCAGCGGTTACTTGGTTAGCTTATGGCGTGCACGGCAATGAGATTTCATCGACCGATGCCGCCATGATGACTGCGTATCATTTACTGGCAGCGGAAGATGACGCGACGGTCAGTTCAATAAAGGATAATACTGTTGTGGTCTTGGTGCCGATTCAAAATCCGGACGGCCGTGATCGTTTCGTGCAGTTCTATGAGTCTACCTTAGGTCTTGAAGCGAGCAGTGATCGCTTATCAGCTGAGCACAATGAACCCTGGCCCGGGGGCCGCACTAATCACTACTTGTTTGACCTTAACCGTGACTGGTTTATTCGAACGCAGCCAGAAATTAGTAGTCATGGTGATCTTTTACGCCAGTGGCTGCCTGTGGCGTTTGTCGATTTGCATGAGATGGGCTCCGACGCGACTTACTATTTTGCACCAGAAGCAGTTCCTTATAATCCCCATTTGGCGGGTGATCAGCGTGCCAGTCTCGAGCGGTTTGGTCGCAATAACGCCAAGATATTTGATCAATTTGGAATCGATTACTTTACTCGCGAGGTGTATGACGCATTTTATCCCGGATACGGGGCAAGTTGGCCGTCGTACTTTGGCAGTGTTGCTATGACTTATGAACAGGCTTCCACTCGCGGGCTCGTTGTTAGGCAGTATGACGGCGTTGAAGTGCCGTACGAACAAACCGTTCGGAATCATTTTTTAACATCGATAACGACTGCAGCAACCGTTGCCCGCGACCGTGAGCAGTTACTCCGCGAGTTTCGAGACTATCAATTGAGCGCTATCGAGGAAGGGCGCTCAGAGGCCGTGAAGGCATTCGTAATACCTAAGCAGCGAGACCAAGACGCGGTGCAGCGTGTTGCGCATTTGTTACAGCAGCAAGGTGTTCGTATCGAAGAGGCCCAGGAGGAGTTTAAGGCGTGTAACAAGCGCTTGCCGAGCGGCTCCTTAATCATCAATTTGGACCAGCCGGCGAAGCGTTTGGTGAGGACGTTGCTGGATCAACAGGTCTCGATGGATCCCGGTTTCGTCGCAGAGCAGGAGCGTCGTCGAGCTAAAAATCTAGCGGACGAATTCTACGATGTGACTGCATGGTCTATGCCGCTACTTTTCAATATTGAGGTTCTTGAGTGCGATCGACAGATTAGCGTTGCGTCCGCGCCCTTTGCCCCTCCAATCTCCGCCGAATCATTGCCTGTGGCATCTGTCGCATACCTTGTTCCGTGGGGGGAGCGCGACGCAGTGCAGCTTCTTGCCAAGGCGCTCCGCGATAACTTGGCGGTCAAAAGCAGTGACAGAGCATTCACTTGGTCGGGTACAGACTATCCTGCGGGTACGCTCATTGTTGATGTGGCCGACAATCCCGCAGATTTGAATCAGCGGCTGACAAGCTACATAGCCGAGACGGGTGCTGATGTCGTCGCGGTCAACGACAGCTGGGTAACCGCTGGCCCTAATTTTGGCAGCGGACATATTGTCCGAATGAATACCCCGCGTATTGCTATGCTTTGGGATACGCCAACGAGTTCCTATTCAGCGGGTAACTTTCGGTTCGTTGTAGAACGCCAATTCGGTTTCCCTGTTACGGCTATTCGCACCCAGCAGCTGGCTCGCGCTGACTTGAGTCGATATCAAGTGTTGGTTCTGCCCGACCTCCGAAGCGGTGCATTTATCGAGATGATGGGTGCGCAGGCGCTGGCGAATTTGAGTCAGTGGGTGGAGCGCGGTGGCGTGCTGATTGCCTTGGGCGAGGCTACCCGTGTACTTACTGATGAAGGAATGGGGGTTTTAGCGGCCCGGCGTGAATACTCGCTACCTGTAACCGCCGATGAAGAGACTGGCGAGAGCCCCAAGGACTCTGATGATAAGGACTCTGGGAGAGTGGCGGGTAAAGCACTCGATGCCGATGGTTATGAGGCAGCAATTGCCGCTGAAGAAGTAGACCCGCCAAGCATTGGTGGCGCGTTCTTGCGTACCACTGTGGACTCCGATCACTGGCTGGCGGCGGGCGTAGCTCAAGAACTGCCATTACTTGCGCGCCGCGCCGAAATTTATGCGCCACTGGCACTTGATGACGGTGTGAATGTGGTTGTCTTTAGTGACGCTGAGAGCGTGCTAATGAGTGGGCACAGTTGGGACGTTGTTAGGCGTCAGATGGCGTTCAAGCCTGCAGTTATGGCGCGACGTATGGGTCGCGGGCAGATCGTTGCTTTCACCCAAGATCCTACCGTGCGAGCCTATCAAGACGGACTCAACGTATTAGTAGCGAATGCGTTGTTTCGCGGAGCTGCACATGCACGCCCTGTACGCTAA
>DAIRTN010000005.1:117339-125393 GCA_036803865.1 Luminiphilus sp. | reverse complement strand
CGATGCATCGAATGTAAGAGGGCTTGATCACGCGGTTATTTCAAGTGGCAACGGCGACCTTACCGCGGCACTTTTAGGCGCCAAATTACAGCTCGATATGCGGCTCGACCTCACTAGCCCTGAGTGGGACGCGAGGCTCCTCTTCTTCCGGTGTGGCGATCTTATTGTTGAGGTTTTTCAGTCCTTATCAAGCGATATTCCCGGTACATCTGATGCCTTCTTCGGCCTAACCTGGCGCACTGCCGATATTGAGTCGACTCATAAGAGACTGACTGAATTAGGTGTTGATGTTTCACCTGTGCGGCAAGGGCGCAAGCAAGGAACAAAGGTTTTTACGATTCGCAACTATACACAAGGAGTGCCAACGTTAGTTTTGGGCACTACAAACAATGCAGCATTGAATGCAAGCTAGCTATGGCTGAAACATAAACCCTATGTTCGAAATCGTCATGCGCGCTAACGAACGTTTAGACCCATGTGCGATGGCTACATAAACAACAGCCAAATAAACAACAGCAAGAGACGCTTTTTATGCACACTTATTTAGTACAACTCATTGCCTTAGGAGCGCTTGTTAGCTTTGCGGCGGCTGCGCGTGCCGACGACACTATGTCGGCTATGGAATCGATCAGCGTAGACGTTCTCAAAAAGTCCACCACAATGTGGAATGATGACCCGTTGCCGCCTTACAGTGAAGGTCAGCCCGAGATATCAGTTGTTAAAGTGACCATCCCTGAAGGTGAAAGCTTGCCTTTACATGAACACCCCTTTGCAACCGCGGGCGTACTGCTGCAAGGGCATCTTGAAGTGCGCACACCCGACGGTGACAGAACCGAACTCAAGGCCGGACAGGCGCTTATTGAGCTGATTAATCAACCTCACGCAGGCGCCAATATTGGTAACGGGCCAGCTGTTATTTTGGTGGTGTATGCAGGGATTGAAGGTCAGTCTGTCACCCGCCTTATCGACGGTGATGATAGTGATAAGGATTCTACCGATCCACTTTGATGTGGGCGGAAATGATCCGTAGCAGCTAGTTCGGTTTACTAGGGGGATGTGGCTTAGCGCGCCAAGCGCGTGCACGCAAGCCTAGTTCAGAGGTGTAGCCCATGTCTCGACTAATCACGCGAAAGTCTCTGTCAAGAATGTAGTAGCTTGGGTACCCTTTAATACGAAAGATCGCTTTTATTTCATTATTGCCAAGTAGAACAGGTCTGGTCAGACCAACGTCATCGACAAAATCGTGGACAGACTGCGTGGACTCGTAGTCCAGTGCCACCACAACAACGCGCGTAAATTCCTCGTCAATGCCGTCCAAGTTATTGATGCTCGCTCTGCAAACACTGCACCAGGGAGCAAAGAAGTAGACGAGCGTATTACGCTGCGGATCGGGTGCGAGCAGTGTTTGCCCACCTTGAAGTGGGGTGAGTGAGGGGAGTGAAAGGAGTGTGATCGGTGCGACACGAATATCCCCCGAGTTATCGAGCATGTCACGTGTTTGCCAGCTAGAAACCAGGAACATTGCCGACGAAAGTACCAGCGCATACAAGGCAAACTCACCGAGCATTTTCATCTGTCATGCTCCATCAGTTCTAAGGGTTAGCTGTCGGACTTTTGTAAATGGACATCCATTTGTGGGAACGGAATGCTAATACCTTCTTCATCAAATCGAGTTTTAACGGCTTCTGTAGTCCCCCAAAGAACCGGCCAGTAATCGGCAGCATTAACCCAAGGTCGCACAACGAAATTGACGCTCGAATCCGCAAGCTCACTGAGCTGGATAACGGGTGCAGGCTCGGGGAGCACGCGGCTGTCAGAGGCGATAATCGACTCAAGAATCTGCTTTGCTTTGCGAATATCACCGTCGTAAGAGATGCCGAAGACCATGTCGACGCGACGCGTTGGGCGCGCAGAAAAGTTTGTAATATTGCTGCCAATGACGCTGCCGTTTGGGACGATAATCTCTTTGTTGTCAGGTGTGGTCATTGTCGTCGTGAAGATGCTAATGCTGTCGACGGTGCCCATTGCACCACCAGCCTCAACAAAATCGCCCTTCTTAAAGGGTTTGAAGACGATGAGCATCACGCCCGCAGCGAAGTTGCCTAATGAGCCCTGTAACGAAAGACCAATGGCCAGGCCTGCTGCACCGAGCAGAGCTATCAGTGAAGTCGTATCAACATCTAAATGATCAAGTGCCGCTATGACGACAAATAGAAGGCCGACCCAGCGCATAATTGAGCATGTGAAACGTATCAATGTCTCGTCATTGGCGCGCTTCACAAGTCTCGACTCAACAAGTGCGACGATGCGCGTAACAAGCCAACGACCAATCACGAAAATGGCAAGCGCTGCGGCTAACTTTACACCGTAATCGCTGACCATCCTCACGAGCTGTTCTGTATCAGTAGCGTCCATAGGTCTGCCTCGATTGTGTGCATTTTCGTTCATCGACGATTACACACGGGTGCGGGAATGTACAGAGAACTCCAGAGTGAGGCCCGAATAGTGCGGCACAAGTACCGTGCTATTTTTATCTGGGCAACCCAGGCTGTTTCAGCGGTTCCCAGTCTTACCAAATTTTAAAGAGTGCGCTGCCCACAAAAGTACCTACTGCGTACCCCAAAACGCCGACTAAAACTCCCGGGGTCACTTGATCATGCCAGCCTTTCGCCGCGGCCATGGCGGGCGCCGTTGTGGCGCCGAGAATTGCGGCATTTGATGCGGTGAGTAGTTCTGGCAGTGTCAGCCTGAACCAAGAACCCGCGATGAGAAGTACCGCAAGGTGTACGCTGAGTAGAATGGCAACAAGGAGTATAAGTATGGGTGCCACACTGACCATTGCCTCAAGATTGGCACCCGCTGCGATAGCAATGAAAAAAGCAAATGAAAGCGCAACGCCAAGCTCAAATGCGCCACTGAACCAGTCACGAATTTGCGGTACTGCAGTAGCTAGTGCCAGCGTTAGGACGGTCAAAATAATGAAGCGCCACCCATCTAGCTGAAAATAACTAACACTTGCATCGGTAATGACCACGAGTGACACCGCTGACGCGATTGCCAAGCAAAGTGACGCGGCCGAAACGGGACTCGGGTTCATATGCATTTCGGACGCAGAAGTGGTGCCTTCTTCTGTTTTTACAAAGCGCTTAGCAACCCAATGTATGCCAGGTACTAAGGCGATGATGCTGAGATAAACGGCACTGAATAGGTTGTCGGCCGCGGTCGCTGCGGAGAAGAACGACGCATCTTTATTAAGTCCCGTCATTTCTCCTAAGGCCGCATAGTTCACTGACCCTCCGATATACGTTGAGGCGAAAAGACCCACGACGGCCGCTTCGCGTTTTGCAGGGTCAATACCTGCCGCTATTCCGAGGTGACTCAAATCGAGGATGGCTGCTGCGGCGACGACGCCGGCAACGGTGCCAACGGCGGCTATCCCAAATGCCAATGTGGTTCGGGATGCCTCGCGCATTAGACGACGTAGATCGGCTTGAAAAAGAAATAAAGGTATAAGCACAGGAACGATGTAGCGGAAGATAAAGCCGTACGCTTGCGCGTCATGGGGAATGATATGAAGATTCGCTGCGGCGATTGCACTTAGAATCGCTATCACTGTCCCGGTCAGTAAGCGCCCAATACGCGTGCGCTCGGCCAAGAAGGAAAGCCCTGCAATAACCATCACAGCGGCAAAAATTCCCATATGATTATCTACAGCAATGAGCGACATACCGATTTCCTGTGGGTCGATCGTTTAGAGGAGCGAGAGCGCAGTAACGCCCTGAGTAGCGTAGAATAGCACTCTGGTGCGCGATGAGGGGCTGATGTGGATAACAATGACTATCTTTGGGTGGCGGCGCTTACCAAGGCGCTTAAATCTAACAAGAAAGAAGCGTTTAGTCGGTACTTTCAGCTCGCGACTGTGAACGCTGAACGCTTGCCCAAAGTGCGGACCGTTGTTTTTCGCGGCATGAATGATGACGGTTGTTCCCCATTGGTTATTAGCGATGCGCGTAGCGCTAAGACTCAGCAAATCACGCAGTGCTCTTCGGTTGAGCTGTGCTGGTATTTTCCTTTAAGCCGGGAACAGTTTCGTATCATGGGGTATGCGACTATCTACTCCGCTAATTCCACGGTCGATGAGCACAGCATGTGTCGTGCACGGGTCTGGCAGCAGCTTTCACCGCAGGCGAAAGCACAATTTTTTTGGCCAGCGCCGGGATCCGACCGGGAAGACGCCCTACCCGATGAGTGCGTTGACGTGATGCCAGACACATTTCAGGTAATATCGATTCGGCCGAATGATGTGGATCACTTAATCCTCAGCAATCCTCAGCGGCGACGTGTGAGTCGATTTCTGGAGGGGCAATGGCATGCAAAAGCTGTCAATCCCTGACTCTTGTAACGGGACTACCCAATGAACCTTCAGCAACAATTAGTTGACGCCGCTCAAGCACTTAACGCACATGAATTTTCCGCGGCGCTCTCATTATTACAGCCCGTTACCGTTGCCGAACCGAACTCGCCCGATGGCTGGCAGCTGATTGCGTTAGCCTACAAGGGCTTAGGGCAGAGCGGCGATGCTGAGCAAGCATTCTTAAAATCAATTGAGATTCTTGAGCAGCCGCATGTGCTGACTAATTTAGCCAATTTGTACCGCAGTACTGGCCGGCTCAAAGAGGCCGTAGAAATTTATGAGCGTGCGCTCGTGTTGCAGTCTGATAACGTGCCCTGCCAAATTAACTTGGCCCGTACGTTACTCGATCTCAAGCAGCTCGATATCGCAGAGAAACACTTTGCTAATGTAGTGCAGCGTGTGCCCGAGCATATCAATGCGCGTATTGGTCTCGCGCAAGTTCTGCAATTAAAGGGCCTTCAGCAGGAAGCGCTGGGTCTTTTTCAGAGCGTCTTGCAGAGCGCCCCAGACAATAGCGCAGCGTTAAATGGCTTAGGCATTTCTCTCAAGGTGCTGGGGTATCTCGATGATGCAACTGAGGTGTTGCTCAGCGCGGCCCTGGCTTCGCCTGAGGCGCCTGAAATTCAAAGTAACTTGGCGAGTGCACTGGCGTTATCAGGCCGTGAGGAAGAAGCCGTTGCAGCCTATGAGCGAGCTATAGACCTTAATCCCAACAACATCGAATTTCACAATTGGTTTAACGGCTATTTGGGTGTGATTGATCACCCTGACTATTTGTCGTCGTATCGACGGGTTCTAAAGCAGACTCCGGGCAATGCGGAGTTTGCTGCGACACTGGCCAGAAAATTATTGCTCAACGATCGAGGTGATGAGGCATTAAGTATTCTTGCCTCAGCATTGACGACTCCCGATGACTCCGCGACTGTATTGCGAGAATTGAGTTATGTCCGGAGAGAATTAGGGCATTTCGATGAGGCTTTAGCCGCTGCAAGAGAGGCGGCCCGTGAAGTGACTAAGCTGGGCGCTGATCGGCCAGATATCCAGCAGGAATTGGCGACGGCTCTATTGGCCTCTGCCGGTGACTATGACGAGGCAGTAGCGCTGTTATCGGAGCTCGTTCGTGTTTATCCCCGCGACCAAGGTTTTTTGGCAATGTATAGCACTGCGCTCCGTTATGCCGAGCGGTTCGAGGAGTACCAGTCGCTTTATGATTATGAGCGGCTCGTGAATACGCGCCATGTTGCTGTGCCAGAGGAGTTTAATGGTCCAAACGGGGTTAGCAACAAAGCCGCTTTCTTGGCCTACCTCCGAGATAGCCTCAAGTTCTTACACAATACGCGACGGCATCCGGTCGATCAGTCGATGGTATTTGGTACCCAAACACTCGATGATTTACTCAGCCGGCGAGAGCCCTTTATTGAGCAGTTACGGGATGCCTTGTACGAGCAGCTACTGACAGTCGTTGCGGCTCTTCCTGATGATGTGAAACATCCGCTTCTTAGCCGCAAAGCTGGCGACATCGGATTTTCTGATTCTTGGTCTGTCTTACTTCGGGAGCAAGGTTTTCATAAAAACCATTTTCACTCGGCGGGTTGGTTGAGCAGCGCTTTTTATCTAGCGGTGCCTGATGCCGTCAATGCTGGGCAACGAGAAGGTTGGATCAAATTTGGAGAGCCTGGATTCAATGCGCGAGAGCCATTGGCGGCCGAGCATTGGGTTAAGCCCGAAGAGGGCGCTTTGGTGGTGTTCCCATCGTATATGTGGCACGGCACCGTGCCACTTGCGACGGCGAAAGAGCGTATGACCGTTGGTTACGATGTACTGCCCCTATGATCCTGCTGTGATCCCGTGCCGCAAGAGATTGAGCGACTAAGGTCCGCTTCTCGTTTAGGCGATACGTCGATCAATCCCCTCCCAGTACGGTTCGCGCAAAACGGTTTTTAGAATTTTCCCCGACGGATTGCGTGGCAAGGCATCAATCAACGTGAGCTGGCGAGGTATTTTGTAGCCTGCGAGCTTGTCTCTACAGAATTCGATAACGGTTTCGGTGTTCATCGAATGGCCTGGCTTCATTGCAAAGACGGCGAGCAGTGCTTCGCCAAATTTTTCGTCGGGCACACCAATCACTGCAACTTCAACGACTCCCGGTAGGCCCGACAACACGTTTTCTACTTCGACGGGATAAATATTTTCGCCGCCACTTACGACCATGTCCTTGATTCGATCGCGAAGGTAGATATAGCCCTCTTCATCGATAAATCCGGCGTCTCCTGTCAATATCCAGCCGTGCTTAAGTGTTTTGGCGGTGGCCTCTGGACGATTAAAGTATTCAACCATATTGTTAGCCGAGCGCAGACACATCTCCCCCGTCTGGTTGGGGCCCAAGGTATTGCCGTCGGAATCGATGATCTTCACCTCATTACCGGGGCAGGGTTTTCCACAGGAGGTCAGTAGGTGGGCCTTGCCCGCTAACGCTCGGTCGTGATCCTCAGGGGACAGCGCAATGACCGTGCCAGTGGTTTCGGTCATACCGTAAACCTGGGAGAAGTCGCATTTAAACAGTGCTAGGGCTTCTTGCAGTAGGGTAGCGCTAATCGGTGCTGCGCCATACGCAATCGACTCGAGAGAGCTCAGATCGTAGCTTTCCACATTGGGCACGAGCTTCACAATGGCCTGAATCATGGCGGGCACCATAAACATACTGGTGACCGCTTCATTTTGAATCGCTTCAACCACGGCCACTGGGTCAAAGGCTGAATGCATTAGGTTATGGGACCCGTGAGCGAGGCCAATATAGGTGACACCCGCACCCCCGATATGGAAGAGCGGCGCAACGATTAGGTTCACTGTTTGGCTGTCATAAAGGCCATCGTTCGAGAGCCCCATCATATGTACAAGGGATGTCACATTACGGTGACTTAGAACGGCTCCTTTGGGTTTGCCGGTCGTACCGCTTGTGTAAAGCTGTAAAACCGGTGTGCGCTCATCGATAGGGTCATCGCATAGGAACGGCGTCACGTCTCTGGCAAGCGCAGTATCTAAACGCTCAAAGGCATTGTCACGGTTGGCAATGAGTCGCGTCGACAAGTTTCGTTTGGCGATGGTTTGATCGATAACATCATCAATACTGTTATCGGTGACAAACAGTACGTTGATTTCCGCGTCATCTAAAATGAAAGCGAGTTCGGCGGGCGCCAGTCGGAAATTCACTGATACCGTGACCGCACCAATGCGGCTAGCACCGATCATCACTGCGAAATGGGCCGCTGAGTTCAAGCCAAGTACGCCAACCCTATCGCCTGCAGCTACCCCAAGCTCCGCGAGTAGATGCGCAATAGCATGGGATTTATTCGCGAGAGTGGCGTAATCCCATTGGTAGTCGGGGGCGGTCAGTGCAGTGTGTTCAGGGCGGCGGCCGGCATGATAGTCAATGGGTTGGTGAAAAAGCATAGCGAGCTCCGTTGATTTTTACAGGGTAGACACGTTTTCAATACCAAATAGTAAGCTGTAAACAGTAAATAGCTGTCCGCTGGAGCGCAAGCTGTTACGGGAGTAAAAGCACGATAAAAAGGTGGGTGAAAACCGGCAAGAACACTGCATTGAATGCGCAAAAGAAAAAGGCGACCCGTGGGTCGCCTGT
>DAIRTN010000005.1:112722-117239 GCA_036803865.1 Luminiphilus sp. | reverse complement strand
TAGATCTCCTGTGCCGGCGACGCATTGGGGGTTTGCCAGACGACAGTGATTGAGCCGGCGCCCGTAGGGTTATCTGCGGCAACCACCGTGAAAGGCAGCTCCCACCGAGTTTGCGCGTTAGAGTTACCCACCGTTGTTGAAGAGGGGCCTTGTATCTCGCAATCATCTTGCCCGCTCACCGAAATGGTGGTGCCCACCGCCGGCACGCTCTCGACGCCTGCCGATTCAAGCCAAAGCGTAAAACTATACGACTGACCTGTGGTTATTAAGGGGTCGGCACCAGTCACTGGAGCTCGAGCAGCATCGAGCAGCTCAAAATCAAGTGCTTCAGATGCTATGGGCTGGGTGACAATGACTACATCATCGTAGACGTACAGCAACTCGTTAAAGCAGTCATAGTCAGCGTTATACGTACCGTTGCTGTCGTCTCCGTCATCTGCGCACGCCGCTCCGTTATAGTTCGGGCCGGTAATACCTGCGATATTATCGACATCAACACCATCGGGGGTTTCTTCATCCCAAGTGCCATCCTCATTGCTGTCGATGAAGAATTCAGGAGCATCCTGCCGGCCGTTCTCATCCTCATCTAAAAAGGGCTCACTATTATCTTGTGATGGCGCATCCCATGCATCGCAGGTGCCGTCTGCTGGTGCAGTACACGCACCTGTGGGTACCTCGAAATAGGCGTTTGAATCGTTATCGTCAAAATCTTCTTCTCCAAGTACGTAGGCAAGAATTGTCGCTCGACCTGCGCTGCATCCGCGCTGGGCGTTGGGCTGACTGATCCAGTTGACCTCACATTGGCCGGTTTTAGTTTGGCATGAGGCACGGGGTGAATTCTCCGCTGTATCAAAAGCACCGATGCCTCCGCACTCTGTGACGAAGCTCACCGAGGTGCCGTCAGGCACAGGGTTGCCAAAGCGGTCAAAGGCGTAGGCGGTTACAAGCACTTCTGCCCCGGAAGCAAGACCAGTATCCGGTGGGTTTAAGGTCGACGCCGTGACTGTAAAACGCGCCTGACTGGCAATGCCTGATGAAACGCTAAGAACATCGGAGAATACGCGTATCAGATCGTCAGTCGTATCGAGAGGCGTTTGCTCTGTTTCTGCAATAACGCGGACCGGCGTCGGAAGCTTACCGGCCCAGATGGTTGCAGTGGCTTCGCCTGCGCCATTACTAAGGACGTCTGTATTTAGCAGCTCGATACCCCCAAGCTCGGTGCTCAAATAAAACTGCACCGCTTGCCCCGTTACGGGGTTGCCCGACGGGCCGGTCAGCTTAAAGGTTACCTCTGAACGTTCTTCAAGACCGGTGCCTCCGCCCGTACCGCGCAGTGCAATATTAATGGGGTTTGCATTGACAAAGGTAAGCGATACGCGGTCGAAGTTATTTTCTTCGTCCACCGACAGCATTTGCACGTTTATGTCATCAGTGACGCTTCCGCCATTGACGGTGTAGGTCGCGGTTAATGTCCCGGCGCCTGTTGAACCATCACCCGTCAAGGTGAAGCTCGCGCGCCCGGTTGAATCTGTCAGGCTTGTGCTACTGCTGGGCTCGATTATACCAACATCGCTACTCAAGGTGATTATGGCGTTGGGCAGCGGCGCCCCATCGGCGGTAAGTTCAACGTCGACTGTCAGCGGTGTCGCGTCACTGAAAGTGGAACCGCTCGGTTGAATAATGTCGATTGTGTAGGACGACTGCGCTCTTTCGCTGGTAAAGGCGATGGAGTTACTAAAGGTATTGCCGGAGTCTGTGGTGAAGGTCGCTACAGCTGTTCCGGCACCGTCACTGCCATTATAAGAAAGAGTAAATGCGGCGCGTCCTACGCTGTCCGTCAGACTGCGACCATTTTGTGGGCTGACATCAGCAATATCGCTGCTTAGGCTCACGACGGCATCGGCGACGGGCGAACTGCTGGCGATCCCCTCACGTAGAGTCACAATCAGGTCTAAGGGTTGGCTCGGTGCGATCGTTGTTATTGCTGTGCTCGGATTAGGCGCGATGCTTACGGTATACACTTCGTTAGCAACAGACTCTACAGAGACAGTTTCTGTGATGGTGGCTACGCGCGTAATCAAGTTTGCGGTAACGGTGCCGGCTCCGACCGTTCCGTTGAATAAAAGCTCAAAGTTCGCGACGCCGTTATTTGTGAGGCTCTTGCTGCCGCTTGGAAAAACGTCAGCGATATCGCTGCTCAAGCTGATGGTAGCGTCATCGATGTCCAGTGTCTGGCCTTGTTTATCCGTAATGGCCACTTGGACTGTCAGCGGGCTTTCGTCTGATAGTGTGTTCGCGATGTCGCCATTGCTGTTTCGTAAGGTAATGCTCAGCGATTGATCGATTTCTGCAGCGGTTGCCTCCAGGTTTTTCGAAGCGGTAATCGTGTTTTGGTTATTGGTGAAGCTGGCTGTTACCGTGCCTGCACCGACCGTACTCGCAAAGGCCAACTCAAATTCCGCTTGGCCCGAGGCGTCGGTTAACAGGGTTCCGGAGCTGGGGATAACTGAGCCGATGTCACTGGCTAAGGTCACTATTTGGTCGCTGATGATGGCATCGTCGGTAATGGCGGTGAGAGTGACGATCGCGGTCAACGGGTCATCGGATGTAATAGTGTTGCTCTCGGCACCCGTAGGGCTGAGGGTTTGAAGTGACAGGCCATGAGTTGCTGACGTGCTCAATACCTCGATGCCTGCGCTCCTCTCGAGGCTAGGACCATTCTCAGGCGAGTAGGTAACGGTGATGATGCCGGCGCCGCTTACACCATCAGCACTGAGGGTGAAAACGGCATTACCTTGATCATCTGATAGGGTCGAACCCGTGTCAGGACTCAATAGCCCGATTGTAGACACGGCCGCCACGATCTCGCCGCCAACAGGCGTCAGGGTCTCGCCTGCCGTATCTGAAAGAGTGGCAATAACGGTCATGGGTTCATTGGCGCTTAAGAACCGCGTGGCTTCGCCATCGGGATCGACGGTTTGTAAGCTCAAGATCAACGAGTCTGCTATTTGGAAGGCTTCGATGAAGACGCTTTCAGTCACCGCACCCTCATTAGCTGTATAGGTGGCGGTTAGCTGACCTGCCCCAACGGTATCGGAAAAGCTAAGCGTGAAACGCGCGACGCCATCAGCATCGGTTAACGCTGATCCGTTGGGTGGGGTAACGTCACCGACATCGGAGGACAGGGTTATGCTGACATCGGATACGGGTCGATTGTTGTCGGTTAAAAGAGTGACTTCGACACTCAATGGATTATCTGCATCCAACGTATTAGCGGTCGCTCCTGAAGGCCCATAAGTTGCTATCGATAGCTTATAGGGTGGCGTGCCTGACTCGCCTAGGAAGCCGCCACTACCCACACCGTCACCACCGCCACCGCCGCAGGCTGCGATGGTCAATATCGCAACAAGCGAGGAAATTAGCCGGGCTGTCTTCCCTAACCACCGATTTAGCATTGTTGTCTCTCCAAGCTTGTTAGACACGTGGTGAACGTCTTAGGCACAATTACTGAACCATACCATGCAGCAAGCGGTTTGGTTGGCTACTAGTTCACAAGATTTCAAGTGAAAAGCCTACTAGCACGGCGCTGTCAGGGAGTTTTAAGGGGGCAAAGTAACTAACGTGCACTACCCGATTTGCGCTGGGCACTGTTATTCTTCACTCATGACTGAATCCAGATTTAATACGTCTAAGCCTCTGTCCATTTCGATGGTGCTCCATCGCAGTTGTTTGCAAAATGTGAGAACCACCGTGGAGTCGTTGATCATTGCGTTGCAAAACGCCAATTTGAGCGCTGCCATCACAATGGTTGATCAGAGTCTTGATAAGCAATACGCGAGTGATATTCACGTTCTGTGTAAGGCGTTCAGTGCTGACCCTCGTTTAACAGTAGAGCTGGTCATTACCCGCGACAACCGTGGTTATGGCGCTGGACATAACCGTGCATTGCTCGGGTCGGATAGCGATCTCCACCTTATTTTGAACCCGGACGTTAAGCTGGATCCTGAGGCCTTGGTGCGAGCAACTGCGCTGTTTCAACATCAGCCCGGCTTAGTGCTTCTCGCGCCTCGAAGTGTCGATAGTAGCGGGCGGGAGGATTTTATTGCCAAGGGCTACCCGTCGGTGTTGGTGCTGGCGCTTCGCGCTTTTGCACCCAATTGGCTTCAGGGGTTGTTTCGCAACCGCTTAGCAGCGTATGAACTACAGCATTTACCGACGTCGGGTAGGCCACAGGCGGTAACGCTAGTCTCTGGATGCTGTATGTGGGTGCGTGGAGACGCGCTTCGCGCTGTTCGAGGCTTCAACGAGGACTACTTTCTTTATTTTGAAGACTACGATCTCAGCTTACGATTGGCGGAGCATGGCAAGGTTATGCGAGCGCCGAACGTGCTCATCACGCATTTTGGTGGCAACGCTGCGCGCAAGGGCTTTAGGCATATTGGCTGGTTTGCAGCAGGCGGTTGGCGGTTTTTCTCTCAATGGGGGTGGAAATTTTTCTAAGCGGATCGCTACAGTCC
>DAIRTN010000005.1:111512-112622 GCA_036803865.1 Luminiphilus sp. | reverse complement strand
CTGATATAGCCGCGCTGCGCGCAACATTACGCAGCGCTAACGCCAATCCTCGAGCCAAACCGGCGGAGTCAGCAAACGTTGAGGCTCGAGTGCCCGCACAGGCTGTATCGGGAAAAACGACGGTAGATTCATCAAGCGCAAGCGTGCAGGCTTCGGCGCCGAGCGTGACGTTTCAGTTACTTATTGCATCGACGGGTCGTTGGCTGTGGGCCGAAGTGCTCTCCGATGGTCTTATTCGGCAAGAGCAATTGCAGTTGATTCAGGCAATGGGCCGTGTCCTCGATGGCCCTAAGGTAGCAATAAAGCATCTTCAATTCGATTGGCCAATGGCAAGTCACCCTCAGTTGCCTAAGGATATCAACGCTGCGAAACAAAGTGTCGCTGGGCAGTTACAGCGGCTAGCAAAAGACGCCTCCGCCAGTGGTTTGATTATTTTGGGTGACGAGGCAATGCCTTTTATTAGTGAGGCAATCAACTTAACCCGCTTAGAAGTTCCTTCCACAGTTACAATGCTTCAAGAGCCACAACGCAAGCGCGATGCGTGGGCGGTTATAAAGCCTCATGTCGTTGCGGACTGAGGGCATTGTCCAGGGCATTGTTCAGGACATTGTCGAGGCCAGTGCCGCCTGCATAGACGATCAGATTACTGCACTCTATCAAGACCCTTGGGCACCTTCATTGTCGACGCTGCTAGCGCGGTTGGCGCAACCAACCGGACGAGCATGGATCTATCGTCAGGCTGATTCAATTGTCGCTGTAGCGTGGTTTTCGATTGTCTTGGATGAAGCAGAGCTACTAGATATTCGGGTGGCATCGCCCTCTCGCAAGCGTGGTTTTGGCAGCCAGTTACTTCGCTTTGCTTTGAACGTTTTACGTCATGAGCAAATTGTTGAATGCCATCTCGAGGTGCGGGCGTCCAATGACGCGGCGATTGCACTGTATGAGCAGCTTGGCTTTGCCACATCGGGTAGCAGAGCCAATTATTACCCTAGCGCAACAGGGCGCGAAGATGCGATTCTCATGGCCTTGGCAATGAACGAAGCGGTACCCTCATGAAAGTGCTTGAAACGGATTTCTGGTGTTTGCTACTCCCTCCCGAGTGGACGGCGG
>DAIRTN010000005.1:54202-111412 GCA_036803865.1 Luminiphilus sp. | reverse complement strand
CTGATGGATGACGCGGCCGTCGATGAACTATTGCAAACCTTGGTGTTAGGTGACGGAGGCGATTGATAGCCTCTCAGTGGCCCCCTTGAGCGCCTCGTTAGGATATTTTCCCCGTCACACGTACGCGTTTTGAACCCGCGACAATGAGCTCAGCTTGTGCCGCAGCTAGGCGTTTAGCGCGAGCATCTATTTGATTCTTAATCGCGATGAGTAACCCCGTTATGATGAATGCGCCTGGCGGCAGTATCGCGAGTAAGAACGACGGATAATCTTCGGCGAGCACAAGGTGCCAAGCTCGCGCGCTTTCACCAAAAAGCAGGTGCATATTCGCAAACAAGCCTCCAGTGCCCAGCAGTTCACGGATCGCACCGAGTAAGACCAATACCACCCCGAAGCCGAGCGCCATAATAAAGCCGTCATAGACAGAAGGCAGGACAGGATTTTTCGATGCAAAGGCATCGGCTCGACCTAGAATCACGCAGTTAGTCGTAATCAGTGGCAGAAAAATACCGAGAATTTGGTAAAGCTCGTAGGTGTACGCCTTCATCAGCAGTTCAATCGCGGTAACCGCAGCGGCGATAATCATAACGAACGCAGGCAAGCGAACAGTTTCCGACACCACATTGCGGATCAACGCGACCGAGAGGTTGGATGTCACCAGCACAAACATCGTCGCCGCGGCGAGTCCGAGCGAGTTAACTACCGAGGCCGATACGGCCAACAACGGACAAAGACCGAGTAGTTGGACGAGCGCCGGGTTGTTTTTCCAGAGGCCATTATTGGTCAGCGTGCTATAGGAAAGGCTACTCATGAGGTTGTCTCCTCCGCCGAGCGTGATGTAGGAACAGAGCCAGCGACTGCAGCGGGCGTGTGGTGCTGCGATACTGAGGTGAACAAAGCCTTTTTATTGAGCTCTACGTATTCGAGCGCTCTTCGCGTGGCGGTGATAACAGCTCGGGGCGTAATCGTCGCGCCTGTGAATTGATCAAAGACTCCGTCGTCTTTGCGCACTTTCCATTGAGTCGCAGCAGGCTTCGTTAATGACCGATCATTAAAGCTGAGTATCCAGTCCGATTTATTCAGGTCTATCGCGTCACCCAGGCCAGGCGTTTCTCGGTGAGTGACTACTCTGACTCCCGCAACACTCAGATCGGCCCGCACACCCACTAATAAGCGGATGTCACCTGAATAACCATCGTGAGCGGTGGCAGGCAGAATAACGCCAATGGTCTCGCCGTTTTTGCGGACGCGATAGCCCAGTCTATCTTCCCGTACTTTGAGCAGCGATTGGCCTCGTGAAACGGTGAAGTTGTCGTCAACCAGGCTGTTGTCATGGCTGTTGGCAGGAAATATTTGCAGGAGTTGTTTAGCCTCTGCGACACGCTGCGCTTCGACAATCGCGTCTTTGGTGGAGAGATAGGTCCACGCGATCAAGGCTGTTGTGAGCGCTGCAAATAATCCGAGCAGCAGGCTATTTCGGGAGATGGCAGTCACAGTGTTCATTCATCCCTCCTATCGTGCCCATAGGTTGCTGGCTGTGTGTATTGGTCGATGAGTGGTGCTGCAAAGTTAAGAATCAGCACTGCAAAAGCAACGGCGTCGGGGTAATTCCCAGTAACTCGGATGATGTAAATTAAGACGCCAATAAGCGCGCCAAAGATGATTCGTCCACGATTGGATACTGCAGAGCTAACAGGATCGGTGATAATAAAGAATGCACCGAACATGGTTGCTCCGCTCAGCCAGTGAAACAGCGCAGACCCGCCACTGTTAGAGCTGCCGCCATCGAAGCCTGCAGCGGCACACAGGCCAATAGCAGCGAGCATTGCCATCGGGGCATGCCACGTGAATATTCGTCGGTACAACAACCACAAACCGCCAGCTAGAAAGCCGATATTCACCCACTCCCAGCCCACTCCTGCGAATTGACCAAATTGCGCCTTCTGACGGTAAAGGTCTTCAACCAGCAGCCCGGTGTTTTGGCGCATCAGGTCTAAGGGGGTCGCCATGGTCACTGCATCATACTGACTGTTGGCAAATAGCGCCGTTAGCGCGTCACTCATTCCCGGTACATCGGCAAGCCCACGCGGTGATGCCCATGTCGACATCTGCAGGGGAAAGGATATTAGAAGGACTACGTACCCCACCATCGCAGGATTAAAAGGATTGTATCCGAGGCCGCCGAAAACATGCTTTCCTAGTAATACGGCACTGGCAACACCGACCACAATTAACCACCAAGGTGCATAAGGTGGCAATGCGATACACAGCAATGTCGACGTAACTAAGACACTGAAATCTCGTAAATAGAACAGTGGATCACGCTTACGCACTGCCATTACGCAGTACTCGAGCCCCAGCGCAACAATGCCACCAAAGAGGATATTGAGAAGCGTGCCGGGTCCAAAAAACCAGGTCATTGCGATAACACCTGGGAGTGTGGCTAACAACACCGTTTGCATGACTTTGCCAGTGGATAGCGGACCGTGGCCGTGGGGAGAGGTGATTTTCAGGAAACCCATTAGCCGACATCCTCTGACTTCACGACGCTCTCTTTACGCGCTTTTGCACGTGCGATGGCTGCCTGCACAGGATCTTCCGCATCGGCGGATTCGGCTTTCTTTTGGGCAGCAAGCTTACGCGCCGCACGCTTAGCCTCACGCTCCCGAGCTTCACGCTCGACACGCTCTTGTCGCGCTTCAAAACGGGCTTGTGAGCGTTCCGCACGCTGTTTATCTTGCCTCGCCTCAACGATAGTGCTTTTCGCCGCGCGATAATATTGCACTAAGGGAATCGTGCTAGGGCACACCCAGGAGCAAGCACCACATTCAATGCAGTCGAAAAGGTTATGCTTTTCGAGTTGTTCTTGGTCCTTTGCCTTGGCATACCAATAGAGTTGCTGTGGTAAAAGCGAGGCGGGGCATGCTTCAGCGCAGAGACCGCAGCGAATACACGCTTGGGCGGGTGGCGGTGCAGGCAACTCCTCGTGAGTGGGCGCTAAAACACAGTTGGTCGTTTTGATGACGGGAACCGCTCCGGTTTCCAATGCAAACCCCATCATAGGTCCGCCATGTATGAGCCGCTGTTTCGACCCCGGTGTGAACGCTGAAAGGGCGAGTAAGTGACTGATGGGTGTGCCCAGTCGAACTCGGTAGTTACAGGGTTTGCCAAGCGCTCGCCCTGTCAACGTGACGAGTCGCTCCGTGAGCGGTTTGCCGTCGATAATAGCGTCTCGCACGGCAACGGCTGTACCGGGGTTTTGGCACACAATGCCGACGTCGGCAGGCAAGCCGCCGGAGGGAACTTGTTTTCCCGTTAGAATTTCAATCAGCTGTTTTTCGCCGCCCGATGGATACTTAGTAGGGAACGACATAACCTCGCGATCACCCACGTCGCCTTGTGCGGCGACAGCTGCTTGCATAGCTTTCAGCGCATCGGGTTTATTGTCTTCCACGCCGTAAAGAATGATGCTGGCACCGAGGATATGGGCAATAATTTCTGCTCCAGCAACAATCTGCTCGGCTGCGACTTGCATTAAGGTGTCGTCAGCAGTGATGTAGGGCTCGCACTCGGTACCGTTAATAATCAGGGTATCAATGGCGCAGCGATCTCTCGCTAGCAGCTTAGTTGCGGTCGGAAAACCTGCGCCACCGAGGCCACTAATGCCTGCATCACGTATGTGCTGAATGAGTGTTTGAGGGCTTTCCGCGCGGTAGTCTTCGACGCCTCGCGTCGTGATCCATTCGTCGGCGCCGTCGGGTACCAAACAAATACAGGTGTTTTCTAGGCCCGACGGGTGCGGAACAGGTCGCATGCCGATGGCCGTAACAGTACCTGATGTTGGTGCATGTACCGCCGCGCTGACAGCGCCTTGGCTCTCAGCTAATAGCTGGCCGGCTTTGACCTTGTCGCCGACATTGACTATCGGCTCAGCGGGAGCGCCGATATGTTGTGACAGAGGCAGAATGAGCTCACTGGGAAGGCCCGCATCGAGGACTTTCCCCGGGTGAGAGAGGTGCTTTTCTTCGGGTGGATGTATGCCACCATGAATAGCGTAAACGGTTCTCACGCTGCTTCCCTATCCGTTGCAATAATATTGGAAGATTCGGTCGATGACGGCATCGACCAGCTCCAGCTGGCGATACCCGTGCGGCGAGGAATCATATCGATGCAATCCACGGGGCAGGGCTCTACGCAGAGATCGCATCCAGTGCACTCGTCAGCGATAACCGTATGCATTTGTTTCGCCGCTCCTAAAATTGCATCGACCGGGCAGGCTTGGATGCATTTAGTACATCCGATGCACTCATCTTCACGAACGAACGCGACACGTGGCTCTTTCTCGATGCCATGCTCAGCGTCAAGGGGTTCAGGCTCTACGTCCAGTAGGTTTGCGAGTGCGTCGATAGTTTCCTGGCCTCCCGGTGGACACTTGTTGATCGCATCACCGTCGGCGATAGCTTGGGCATAAGGCCTGCAACCGGGATAGCCACACTGTCCGCACTGGGTTTGAGGTAGAAGCGTATTGATTTGATCAGCAAGAGGGTTGCCCTCGGTGCGAAATTTCACCGATGCAAAGCCGAGTAAACCTCCGAATACCAAACCGAGAGCAAGCAGCGCGGTCAGTGCGGTTAGCAGCGGATAATCTGTGATGAGCGCTAGCATCCGGTTATACCAACCCCGAGAAGCCCATAAAGGCTAGTGACGCCAGTCCCGCTGTAATCATACCGATAGCGGCGCCCTGAAACGGTTCTGGGACATCGGCTACGGCCAAGCGCTCTCGCATGGCTGAAAACAATACCAGCACAAGGGAGAACCCGAGAGCGGCGCCGAAACCGTAAAACAAGCTTTGTGTGAAACTGTGCGCCTTGTTGATGTTCAGCAGAGCAACACCGAGCACCGCACAATTGGTGGTGATGAGTGGTAGGTACACTCCCAGAACCCTATGTAACAGTGGGCTTGACTTGCGCACTACCATCTCAGTGAATTGCACGACTACGGCGATCACGAGAATAAAGCTGATTGTTCGCAAATAGGGCAAATCGAGAGGGATCAAGAGGTAGTTGTAGGTGAGGTAGCTGCAGACTGAGGCTAGGGTCAGGACGAAGGTCGTTGCAGCAGACATACCGATGGCGGTCTCAAGTTTATTGGAGACACCCATAAAGGGGCACAGTCCTAGGAACTGCACCAAAACAAAATTATTGACCAGCACCGCACCTACAAGCAGCAGTGCGTAATCAGACAACATGCCAAGTCTCCATTGACGAAGGATCGCCCAGTAATCGGAGCCCTATTCTAAGGAATATAGGCGCCTGACAACAATGACTTATAGTTATGGTCTTAAGCCTTACTGGCGCTTACCATTGCATCAACGTGTTCCGGGTCAACCCGCTGCAGTAAAGGCTTAAAGACGTCGAGCTGGTGGTCGGTCAACGGGCTTTTCAGACTGTGCCAGTCCACATCGATTTGCAGGAATTGCTCAGCACGTGCAGCCATTTCGGGCAGCACGGGCTTTAAGTAGGTGATCAGAACCCTGAATAAGTTAATCCCTGTAGAACACACGTCTTGAACTTCCTGCTCGCGACCTTCTTCTTTGGCTAGAACCCAGGGCTTTTTATCATCGATATATTGGTTTGCTCGGTCAGCCAGCGCAATGATTTCACGCATTGCTCGACCGAAATCGCGCGTCTCGTAAAGCGCAGCGATGTCATCGCCAGCCGCGATAAACTCATCGAGTAGGGCCTGTTCAGAGCACTCAACGGCCATGCGATTATCAAACTTTTTACGCAAGAAGCCGGCGCAGCGGCTCGCGATGTTGACCACTTTACCTACAAGATCAGAGTTCACGCGCTGAACAAAGTCATTGAGATTTAAATCGATATCATCGACGCCCGAAGATAGCTTGGCGGCAAAGTAGTAGCGCAGGTATTCGGGATCGAGGTGTTCGAGGTAGGTGCTCGCCATGATAAATGTCCCTCGACTCTTGGACATTTTAGTGCCATCGACCGTAAGAAAGCCGTGGGCATAAACCGCATTAGGCATCCGGAGGCCTGCTGTATGCAGCATGGCGGGCCAGAACAGACCGTGAAAATTGACAATATCTTTGCCGATAAAGTGGTACAGCTCAGTTTCGTCTTCCCGTATCCAGTAGCTGTCAAAATCCTCACCAGAGCGAGCGCAGTAGTCTTCAGTGCTGGCGATGTAGCCAATTGGAGCATCGAGCCACACATAGAAATATTTACCGGGGTGCCCCGGAATCTCAAAGCCAAAATAAGGCGCATCGCGACTGATATCCCAATCTTGAAGGCCAGCTTCGATCCATTCGTTTAATTTGTTGGCGACTGCGGGCTGCAAGCTTCCACTGCGTGTCCATCCTCTAAGAAGCTCTTCGAAGTCTCCAAGCCGGAAAAACAAATGGTCGGACTCGCGGTCAACGGGTGTTGTGCCCGACAAAGCGGATATAGGATCAATAAGGTCGACGGGACTGTAGGTTGCGCCACAGGCTTCACAATTATCCCCATACTGATCGGGTGTCTTGCATTTGGGGCATGTGCCCTTGATAAATCGGTCGGCTAAAAATAGGCCTTTCTCTTGATCATAAGATTGAGTGATCTCGCGCACCGCGATGTGCCCTTGCTGTTCAATCCGTTGATAGACTGTCTCTGACCAGCGCCGATTTTCTTCAGAATGAGTAGAGTGGTAGTTGTCGAAATGTACTAAAAAGCCGGTCGAGTCCTTGAGGTGCGCGGCTTTCACTTGTTCTATTTGTTCTTCAGGGGTAATCCCAGCTTTCTCGGCCGATAGCATGATGGCGGTGCCGTGGGCATCATCAGCGCAAATATATAGGCAGTGGTTACCTCGGGAGCGCTGAAAGCGAACCCAGATGTCGGTCTGGACTTGCTCGAGCATATGGCCAAGGTGTAACGGTCCATTGGCATAAGGCAGGGCAGAGGTGACTAGAATTTTTCGAGAAGCCTCGGTCATTGTAGATACACGTCACTGGATAAAAAAGAGGCGCACAGTCTACCGGAATGGCGCGCCGGTTTCATGCTGCTCGGGTTATACTTGTGTCTTTTAATCATCTAGCCAAGGGGATATTGTGAATTCGAAGCCCAAGTACATTGTGGCTGTCGCCTCGGGTAAGGGGGGCGTTGGCAAGTCCACGGTTGCCATGAATCTTGCTATAGCCCTGAAATTGCGTGGTTTATCGGTGGGGCTTCTTGATGCCGACGTCTATGGTCCGAGCCAGCAGCACATGTTGGGTGTCGATGACTCGGTAACACCTGAGCAGCAGGACGGAAAATATTTGTTGCCCATTGAGGTCCATGGCATCAAATCCATGTCGATGGGCTATTTGTCCAGCGCTAAAACCCCGATGGTGTGGCGAGGTCCCATGGCGAGTAGCGCGCTAGTGCAGATGCTAGAGCAAACACTGTGGGGGGATATCGATATCTTGTTGGTCGATATGCCGCCGGGCACCGGGGATATTCAGCTCACGTTGTCGCAGAAGGCATCTTTGTCAGGAGCGATTATTGTTACTACCCCACAAGATATCGCCTTGTTGGATGCGCGCAAAGGCGTCGAAATGTTCGCAAAAGTTGAGGTGCCGATTCTTGGTATTGTGCAGAATATGGCGGTGCACGTTTGTAGCCAATGTGGGCATGCAGAGCACGTTTTTGGTCAGGATGGCGCAGTGACCATGGCGCAAGAGTACAACGTTGATGTGCTCGCAAATCTGCCTTTGTCGATGGCTGTGCGAGTAGCTGCCGATGCGGGGCAATCGATTGTAGAGGTCGCACCCGACGGCCCAGAAGCGAGAGCATTATTCGATGCTGCAGATGCAGTTATCGCGCGCCTGGCGTCGGCAGAACCTGTCAAAATGCCCACCATTAGTATGGGCGATGATTAATAAAACAGCCAAACGCGCCAAATAAAAGCGTTAACATCTTATTCACTCAACACATGATAGTAGAGGATGAACCGTGAGTATTAAATCTGATCGATGGATTCGCCGTATGGCCGAAGGGCACGGCATGATTGAGCCCTTTGAACCTGGACAGGTTCGAGGAGACGAGAACAATCGGCTGATTTCTTACGGCACATCAAGCTACGGTTACGACGTGCGCTGTAGCCGAGAGTTTAAAGTGTTTACTAATATCAATTCGGCAACGGTTGACCCTAAGCACTTCGACGAGAACAGTTTTGTGCACGTTGAAGGCGATAGTTGCGTGATCCCCCCCAACTCGTTTGCGCTTGCCTGTACTGTTGAGTATTTTCGAATTCCGAGGAATGTGCTTACCATCTGTTTGGGTAAGTCGACCTATGCGCGCTGCGGCATCATCGTCAACGTGACGCCACTTGAGCCCGAGTGGGAAGGTCACGTCACATTAGAGTTTTCTAACACAACAACATTGCCGGCCCGCATATATGCCAATGAAGGCGTGGCACAAATGCTGTTCTTTGAGTCTGACGAAGTGTGTGAAACAAGTTACGCGGACCGTGGGGGGAAGTATCAAGGCCAACGAGGCGTAACGTTGCCTAAGGCCTAATTTAAGCGAAGAGGGTCTGCGGTCAGCGGCCTTCTTTCGTCATTGCCTTCTGAAGTCAGTGGCCTAGATAGTCAGTGGCTAATGCGATCAGTGGTTTGTGTAGTCAGTGCGCGCTGTAGATAAATACCGCCCAGCTTCCAGCTGGCGTTTACTCCGTATCCGCTGGAATCAGCGAACTACTCTTGAGTTCGATCGCGATAACCGAACCTTCCTCGTCGTGGACCGTCTTTATCATGAGAAAGTCCAGTGAAGGAGCGACCCAAATATTGGAGGCCCGCTCGTCATCGTCGCGCACTCGCTCGAACTGCCACGCCTCAAAGCTACCCGCCTCAACGCTCACTGTTTCTTTGCCGACGAAGGCTAGCGTGCGGACCTTGATACGGGGCCCATCAATGACGCGAAATGATAGCGTTTTGGGGGGCTTGTCAGCCGCCATTAAAGCCAGTCTTAGCTGCTCTTGCTGACTAAGACGGTCGAGGATGTCAGGCTGCCATTCATGCTCGGTCCACTGTTTCTTTCGCAGGCTGCGTATTTTTCCTTGGTCTTTTAGGAACTCGACGGCACGCTTTCGATTGACGATACCTTTTAGCTGGTAGTTGAAGTCTTGGGCGCGGATATGCCCGTCAGCAATTGTAAAGTGGCTGCGCTCTTTTAGGCTCGCAACGAAGACACTGCCGTCATTTGTGAGAGTGTATTGTCCTGCCTCGTCCACCGTTAACTGACGGTTTAGGGTCATGCCTAAGCCCATTGCGGTTGTTGAATAACGCGCGGTATAAGGTGCTAGAACTTCGGCGCTGCTTAAGTTTGCGCCGAGTAGCAGGCAGCTAGCCCAAAGCCAATGAATAATCGTTGCGCGCGGTGCGCGAGGATTCTCCACTGCCAGATGCTTATGCGCCATGGGTGCTCACTTGTTCTTGAAGTAGCTGCCAGTCTACGCCCTCTGGTGGCAAAGGTTTATCGTTAAAATAGGCTTTGTCGTCGCCCAGCGTCACGCTACCTGACAGCACTAACCTTGCTGCCGCGGGATAAATTAAATGTTCTAAGGGCAGTATGCGCTCGGCCAAAGATTCGGCAGTGTCGTCGCGGATGTCCACTTTGGCGTGCAAAATGGGGGGGCCCCCATCGAGGTCTGGCGTCACATAATGCACCGTGGCGCCCGCATGGCTATCACCGCTATCGATAGCTCTTTGGTGAGTATCAAGTCCTGGGTAGAGCGGTAGCAATGATGGATGAATGTTGAGTAATCGGCCACGGAATTGATTAACGAATGCAGGTGTTAGGATCCGCATAAAGCCTGCAAGAATAACGAGATCTAAATTGGCCCCATGCAAAATCTTAGCGAGCGCCATATCGAAGGCCTCTCGGGTCGGGAAAGCTTTATGGTCGACAACATGCGTGGCAATGCCCGCTTCTGCAGCCGTCAGCAGTCCCGCTGCGTTGGGGCGATTACTAATGACGATGCCAATATCTGCATCGAGCTCTTGTTGATGGCAGGCGTCAATAAACGCCCGCAAGTTGCTTCCGCGGCCCGATATTAATAGGCCCAGGCGTTTCCTCGGTTCGCTCATGGGATTAGATCAACGCCCTTAACTCCCTCTGTGATCTCACCAATTTGCCATGCTTTCAGTCCTTGCTGTTGCAAAAACTCGATGGCGATATCCGCTTTTTGTTGGGCAACAGCCAAGACCATGCCTACACCGCAATTGAACGTTCGGTACAGCTCGTTCTGCTCTATGTTGCCGCCTTCACGCAACCACTCAAAAATCGGTGGTAAGGTCCAGCTGCTCAGTTCAATCCGTGCAGTGCAGTTATCGGGCAGTACGCGCGGTATGTTTTCTAAAAGCCCGCCCCCGGTAATATGGGCTAATGCATGTGGCTTGATTTCGTGCTGCAGGGCCAGCAGCGGGCGGTTGTAGATAATAGTAGGCTCAAGGAGTGCAGCGCCTAAGCTGGTCTTACCTTCAAAGAGACTGCTCAGATCAGCGCCCGTTACCTCGATTATTTTACGGATCAAAGAGTAGCCATTGGAATGGGGTCCACTGCTAGCTAGGGCTATAAGGGCATCCCCGGCGGCGACGTTTCGACCGTCAATGATTTGATCTTTCTCGACCACCCCCGTACAAAAGCCAGCCAAGTCGTAGTCGTCGCCCTCGTACATGCCGGGCATTTCTGCAGTTTCACCGCCGACGAGTGAAGCGCCTGCAAGCTCACAGCCTCGACCTATGCCAGTAACCACTTCCGCTGCGATATCAATATCGAGTTTGCCGGTTGCATAGTAGTCAAGGAATAGCAGTGGCTCAGCGCCGACAACTGCGATGTCATTGGTACACATAGCCACCAGATCGATACCTATGGTGTCATGCTTGCCCATATCCATAGCCAGTCGTAGCTTTGTGCCTACGCCGTCAGTGCCGGATACTAAAACAGGTCTGCGGTAATGCTCGGGGATCTCGCATAGCGCTCCAAACCCGCCAAGGCCCGAGAGTACTTCAGGGCGTCGAGTACGTTGGCTGACAGATTTGATGCGTTCTACTAAGGCATTACCGGCATCAATGTCGACGCCAGCATCGCGATAGGTAAGCGGCTGGGTGGAATTTGGCTTGTCGTTCATAGTCGCTTCTCGTTCAGGGGGGCACAGGTTACTGTTTGCGTCGCGTTGAGGAAAGCGACTGAGGGAGTATTTCACTGGTAAACTTCCACTCTAGCCATCATTTTTCATCGGAAAAGGAAAATTGAGCATTGAAAAACCTATTGCGCCCTGCATTGCTCTTGCTTTTACTGGCCTTCGCTTGTGTCACTGGTGCCCAGCCTACATTTTTTAGCACCCGGCTGGTGGTCGGTGATCGAAGCCAGGCTGCGCTAGCGAGTGCCGCATCAAAAGCCCTTGGGCAGGTATTCATTAAAGTCTCGGGCGATGAGCAAGTCGCGGCACTACCGCTGGTACAAGAGGCCATTGATAACGCGCGTAACATGATGTCCTTATATAGTTACGAAGAGAGCGATGGCACGCTTGATCTGCTCATAGAGTTTGACGAGGGCGTGGTTAAAAATGTTTTGCGCGACGCGGGCGCCACCTACTGGAGTGAGTCTCGACCACCTGTATTGGTTTGGCTTGTTGTCGATGAACCAAGCTCGCGCCGCTTCGCTACGGCGAGTGAGGACAGTGATCTGGTCCATGGGTTGGCCGAGGGATTTCGCGAGCGAGGAATAATCATGCGCGCTCCACTTCTCGATTTGGAAGATAGCGCAGCACTAAGCCCCGAAATGGTCTGGCAGAAAGTCGCCCCAAGAATTCAAGAGGCGTCAGTGCGCTACGGCACCCCGCATATTTTGGTAGGTCGATACGTAAAGTTAACAAGCGGCTTGCAGCTTACTGATTGGCTATACATCAGCGGCACTGAGCAGAGACAGATCCAAGATCAGAGTAACGAGCTGGAACCACTGCTAACAGAAGCCGTCGACATGGTGGTAGATGCTATGGCTGGGCAATACGCAGTAAAACTCGATACGCTAACAAGTTCTGAACGCCTTTCGGTCGCTATTAACGGCGTCACGTCGTTCGACGACTACCGGGCTGTCATTGCTATTTTCCAAGGTATTAGCGTGTTAAGTGGCGTACGAGTGTTTGCGGTCAATGGCGATCAATTGCGTCTAAGCATGGGGGGGGTCAGTAGCGCCGACGCATTGTCGAGGTTACTGCCTCAGCGATCTGGATTGGCCATTGCGGGCGAACCGCTGGGTCGAGAACTAAACCTAGACTGGGAGCGAGCGTATTGACTTCTATCACTGTTAATCGATGGCCTTTTATCCTTGCCAGTCTGGTGGGTTTGGCAATCATAATTTTCTTTCTCCACCCTATTCTTATGCCCTTCGTTCTTGGCGCTTTAATCGCATACTTAGGGGATCCGCTAGTGGATCGACTTGAGGTTCGCGGGTATGGCCGCACCACGGGGGTCGTATTGGTTTTTTTGCTGTTGACGCTGCTGCTTGTGCTCACGGTAATTGTTGGGTTACCGCTGCTGATTGACCAATTGGATACCCTTGTACGCAAGATCCCAGAGTTATACCGGTGGCTGTCAACTGAAGTCACGCCCTGGATTCACACTCAGCTGAGTATCGGTCCCGTGAAGCTGCCCGTCGTCGATTGGGAGGCTGAGTTAGCCGCGAATTGGCAGTCACTGGGCAAGGTCACGGCAGGCACTCTGGCGCGAATCACCCGGTCTGGGTTGGATGTCATCACTACCTTGTTTAATCTTGCGCTCGTGCCCGTAGTCGCATTTTATTTAATGCGTGATTGGGACACGTTGGTGGCGAAGCTCCTCGATTTAGTGCCGATGTCTTGGCAGCAACATATTTCTCTCATGGTGTCTGAGGCAGACGATGTCCTCGGCGCGTTCATTCGCGGCCAAATGTTAGTCATGCTTGCTCAGGCCATGATTTACGGTGCGGGATTATGGTTAGTCGGATTAGAATTTGCCATTGTGCTGGGGACCGTTGCAGGGCTTGCAGCCATAATTCCTTATGCGGGTGCGATTATCGGTATAGGTAGCTCACTGTTAGTGGCGTGGTTCCAATTTGGCGGAGAGCTCATGCCCTTGCTGTGGGTGGCGGTTGTGTTTGGGGTAGGTCAAACCCTGGAGAGTTTTGTGTTAACACCGGTATTGGTGGGTGATCGCATTGGTTTGCACCCCGTGGCAGTGATTTTTGCGTTGATGGTGGGCGGGCAGCTGGCAGGCTTTACCGGTGTTCTAATCGCACTGCCGGTTGCGGCGGTGCTGTTTGTATTCTTTCGTCATGGCGTTAATTACTATCGCCAATCTGATACCTATAAAGGTGAGTAACGTCGCGTGAGTGCCACAGGCCAGCTACCGCTTAGCATTATAACTGACGACGAGGCGACGCTTGCCAATTTTCAGTCTCGAACGTCGGTGCTGGAAGTGGTCAACGGGCTGTCGACATTGGTCGACTGCCGTCGGGGTGAGTATTTTTTGTGGGGTGCTGAGGGTGTCGGAAAGAGTCATTTGTTGCAAGCAGTGAGCCATGCCCTAGGTACTCATGCGCTTTATTTGCCGCTTGAAGATCTCACTGAAGTCCCACCCCAAGCATTGCTGGAGGGAGCAGATACCGTTCCTGTACTTGCTCTCGATAATGTGCAGGCGGTGCTTCAAAGCCCTGATTGGCAAGAGGCCTTATTTCATTTATTCAACCGCCGACGAGATGCGGGGCTCGCGCTACTGTTCAGTGCGGACCGAGCGCCTAGCGAGCTTGTCACGCTATTGCCTGACTTACGCTCTCGACTAGGCAGTCTCACGGTGTTTCACCTGCCCAAGCAAACTGACCAAGAACTGGCGGAGATGCTGCGCTTTCGAGCAGCTCAGCGAGGCTTGTTGATGAGTGATGAGGTGGTGAATTACGTCATGACGCGAGTTGAGCGCTCCGCAAAGTCGCTCATTATGCTGCTAGATCGCATCGATAGGGCCGCGCTTGCGCAAGCGCGGCCAGTCACTATACCGCTGATCAATGAACTCAGGTTGCTGTCTCGGGATTAGTGATCGAAACCGCGTAATCATTGGGTCCCAGTACCAGGTAGCGACGCAACCACGCCACTAATAAGTACAGTGGGATTGTATCCAGTAATGCACACAGAGCTTTAAAGGCATAATTGCTGCCAACCAGCACTAGGATCGCCTGGAACGTGATTTCACCGCGCAGAAAAACAGCGCCAAATGTCACGCTTATCACCATGATCGAGTCCACTAACTGACTCGCTAACGTACTGAAGTTATTGCGCAGCCATAAATGTTTGCCGTTCGTTAGACGCTTCCAAAAATGAAAAAGCTGCACGTCGCAATATTGGGCCGCAATGTAGGCAAGCATCGAGGCAAATACTGCGCCTGATGTTGTGGCATAAATAATCTGATAAAGCCCTACGTCACCGGCAACAATATTACCATTGGGAAGTGGGACTGGGTTGGCGAGAGAAAGTATCTGCCACGGTGGCATCACCTCTGGTGGCACCGATGGGGCAATATCGCCCAGGGTGAGCACGGCTAGAATAAAAATATTGAGCGCCAAGCCGATGGACACTAAAAAATTTGCTCGAGCCCGTCCATACAACTCGCAGATCAGATCAGTGCACAAGAATGTGAGAGGGTAGGGAAGAACACCCACAGCGAGTGCGAGGGGTCCGAGTTGAATAAAGCGCGTGATGCCTATGACGTTGAGTAGCGTCATAGCACATAAAAAGACCCCAGCGAGGACAATGAAAACGCGCTCTCTGCGTTCTTGCAGTATCCTGGTATCCATAGAGCTAGTGTTCCAGCTGACCCAGATTGGCGTGCATAACAGATCCGTTGATAACTGGGTTAGCGTGACTCCAAACAATTAAACCCGCTATTTCGGTGGGCGCCACTAGTCGGCCAAAGCTATTCATTTTGCCGATCGAGTCGACAATAGCTTGGTCGTTGCCAATGTGGCCACGCAGCATCTCAGTGTCTGTAAAGCCGGGGCAAATTAATGCGGTATGGACCCCCTGACCCATCAAGTCTTGGCACGTTGCGCGCATCATGCCCAATTGTGCGTGCTTGGATACTACGTAACTGAATGCGCCGCCTACCGCCTTCTCGGATAAAGTTGACCCGACGTAAAGCACACTCGACCCTCTGGGCATGAGCGGCAGTAAGCGTCTATTGATTGAGTTAATAGCCATCACGTTAATGTGCATGACTTTAAGCATATCGCTGTCAGAGCAATGCGTGACCGTGTCTTTAAGCATTAGCGCCGCGTTGTGAACCAGACATATTTCGGTCGGCGCGAGTATTTCGATTTGTGTTGCGATATCACTCGCCAAAGCGTTGACGGCCGCTTCAGAGCCGAGGTCGCCACAAATATTATCGACACCGACGACTGGGCAATTGCGTCGAGATACATTGAACACGGTGAATCCCTGGTCAATGAACTGTTCGGCAGCAGCTGCGCCGATACCAGAACTAGCGCCTGTAATAATAGCAATACGGGACATGTCGAGCCCTTCTGTTGTTGGTAAAAAAAACGGTGACCGAGATTAGGGTAGCTTAAGCCACGTTGCAGAGCACCTTTTAGTTACAAGATGCACGCAGTTACAAGATGCACATAGTTACAAGATACGTAAAAGTTCAAGCGTGGGATGACTGTTTGCTGATCGAAACTTGCGCCCGGGCTCAGTATTGACCACCATGTGCATATTCTTTTTTTAATTGGTGCATTATGACTCGTCTGACGACGCTCTACATTGACAAGGAAGCCCACAAATTCTCGGCGGCGCATTACACAATTTTTTCTGCGACCGACCGAGAGCGACTGCATGGGCACAACTACTCGGTGTCGGCGCGCATTGTTGCCCCCATGGGGCCCAATGGGTTTTCAGCTGACTACAACGTCTATAAAAATCGTTTGAAAGCGCTGTGTGACCAGCTTGACGAATATATGTTGCTTGCGGGTAAGTCCCCGTATCAAACGCTCGTTGAATCGGATGGCGAGGTGTTAGCTACTTTTGCGGGCAAGACCTTACGTTTTCCGAGTGACGAGACCATCGTTCTTCCAATTCTTAACGTGACGGTTGAAGAGCTAGCGCATTATCTGCTCGCCCAGCTCTTAGTCGTCAGTGGTGATGAAGAGCTTGTAGAGGTGGAACTCGGCGTATCTTCGGGTCCTGGCCAAACGGGGTCTGCAATCTGGCAGGCATAGAAAATAATTTTTTTATTTCCGTGAACTTTCTCTCGTAGGGCTGGTCATACCTATAACTGCTGAGAAGGCGTCGCTACGAGGACGATGCATGGGAAACTCTCTAGCAGTCAGAATCCGTTTATCGGGATTCTCCTCGTTTGAGTGGCTCCTTATTGGCCGACCGGTTGGTCGGCCTTTTTTTTGTCTGAAATTAATCGCTACGGGAGGTGTTCACGCGACCTAGCTCGGCTAGAGCGGTGATGATCGCTGCCTTCGTTTGTGGGCCGACAAGGGTCTTCTGGAGTCTTCCTGTAGGGTCCACCAATAACGTGGTTGGTAGAACTCGGGGCACGCGAATACCGAGCGCTTCGCTCGGGTCCGTGCTCAGCACCTCAAAACCAATTGCCATTTCATTGACCTGCTGACTCAGTTCGATGCCTGTTTTTCCATCATAGTTAACACCGAGCACCGTAACGTCCGACAGTTCGTTCAGGTGATTCAGTTCGGGAATCTCCTCGCGGCATGGTGTGCACCACGTTGCCCAGTAATTGATCACCCTCCAGCTGCCTGCGTCGGGCAGAACGCCGTCACTGGAACTGCAACTTGCGAGAGCGAGCAATATGGCGGCTTTTGTGAGACCTTTAACTATCATCTTGAACAGGTTTCCGAAAACAGTGTGCTTAAAGGTACGTCCAATCGGACGCTTTGTTCGCGGCGCTGTGCCTGCAGTAGTTCGTTGGCCGTGACCTGCCAGGGGCAAGCATCGGGCGGGGCTGAGGGGACATCGAGTTCGATGTTAATCAAAGTTTTTATGTCATTAAGGCTTACCCGGGTCAAATCTTTACTCAGCAAAAACTTTCCCTGACTACTCTGGGTGATTAGTTTATTCGTTACGAAACTCTCTCGAATTTGTCGCCAACTCTCGCCATCTAAGCCCCCAAGAATAGTATTTTGGTTGCGCAGTAGCTGGATTTCACTGACCGGTTCACCACGATGCTGCGCCTGCCAGAGCACGTAAAGAACATCGAGCGCTTTAAGTAGTTTAGGCCGATTCGCCTGTTCCAGAGATTGGTAGGCGGTGAGGCTGTTCACAATGATAGCGCCGCTTAAAACGATGATCCAAGTAATGTAAAGCCATAGGAGAAAGACAGGTACCGCGGCAAAAGCGCCGTAAACCAAAGCATAGCTAGAATTAGCCATGACAGCAGTAAACGTTGCTTTGGCGATCGAAAAAGCAATGGCGGCGGCGGTGCCACCCACGAGCGCATGTCGAATCGGTACAGCGCAGTTCGGTACCGTGACATAGAGGGCAGAGAGTCCCAATACGCTTAAAACAAAGGGCAGAAGCGATAATAGAAAAGCGCTGACGCCCAGTACGTCGATTCCGGCAATCGATTTGGCTGCGGCATATAGATACGCCTGTATGCCGAGGCCGAGTCCTAAGATGACAGGTGCCAAGCTAAGTACGGCCCAGTAGAGAAGAAAGCTCGATACGGCCCCGCGATTCTCTTTATTGCACCAAATATTGTTGAACGCACGTTCAACGTTGCGGAGCATGAGTACTGCGGTGATCGCCAAAATTCCTATTCCCGCACCGGTAAGATTCTTAGCTTGTTCTGAGAAGCTGCTTAGGTAGCTCGCTACCTCCTGTGAAGACTCGGGGAGCAGATTTTGCATGAGAAATTGTTCGATTTGCGATTCTAGGTTCGCACTTGTGGGTATAGCAGAGCCCACCGCGTAAACGACGGTAAGAAGAGGAACCAGCGCGAATAAGCTCATATACACTAATGCTGCGGCGATCTCCGAACATCGATCGGCCCGAAAGCGCTGGAAGAAGTACTGCGTTCCCGCCAGTAACTTCTGTATCATTGGATTATTCAGCATGGCTATTTCTCTCGGTTATTCGAGTTCCGCCGGTTATTCGAGTTCCATTGGTCGCCCGAGCGCGTTGGGGCGACAGCTCGCCTCTTGATGATTGCTGATAGTGTAGTGCAGGTGGCACCTGTCTTGCACCGTGCCAATTAAAGACTGTAAATAGGACGCTAGATGACCACAACACCTTATATTCTGATTCTCTACTACTCTCGTTCAGGAGCGACGGCTGCCATGGCTGCACAACTAGCTCGCGGGGTAAGTTCAGCAGGCAATATCGAGGCGCGGCTGCGAACCGTGCCGCCCGTCACATCGGAAACGCATGAGTTAATCGATGGTATTCCCGACGATGGGCCTCTGTACTGTGATGAGGATGATCTACGCCACTGCTCAGGTTTGTTGCTGGGGAGCCCGACGCGTTTTGGTAATATGGCGGCGCCGCTTAAGCACTTTATCGATCAAACCTCTGGGCTTTGGCTGAGCGGTAGTCTTATCGGTAAGCCTGCGGGTGTTTTTACATCCACCAGTTCACTGCATGGTGGTCAAGAATCGACGCTTCTCAGCATGATATTGCCTTTGTTGCACCATGGCATGGTTGTGACGGGCTTACCCTACAGTGAACCTGCGCTACGCCAAACCCAATCGGGTGGCACCCCCTACGGTGCGAGCCATTGGGCGGGAGAGAACAATGATCTTCCAATGAGCGAGCACGAGGCGTCGCTGTCTCGTGCGCTGGGCAAACGGGTCGCTTCTTTGGCGTTAAAGGTGATGCAAGATGGTTGAACGGAGTAAACTTTGCCAAGCCCTTTGGCTATTACTTTGGGCTCTTTGGCTCACCTTTGCGGCGCAACAAATATTTGATGTGGCGCGTTTCAATGCACCTTGGCCTGTTTGGCTACTGCGTGTTTTCCCGTTGGTCATTTTTATGCCGGGTGTCGCTCGAGGAAATTTACGTGCAGTAATCTGGTTGTGCTTTGTATTGCTGTTTTACTTTGTTTCCGCCGTAGAGTTGATATTTGCTGCACCAGACGATGGCATCGCCGTTCTTGGTTTGAGTTCAGTGATAGGTTTGTTCATTGTATCCGCGCTCTACATCCGCACTCGAGGTCGAGAGCTAAAGGCTGCGCTTGCAGCAAAAGCTGAGACCGACCACTCATCCTCCCAGGGAGCCAAGTAATGGTTTGGACAGCAATCAAACGTGTTTTTGGTGGTGTTTGGCGCGTATTGTCAGGCATCAGTAAAGGTATCAGTGTCTTACTGCCCATTCTTCTGCTGGCCTACGTTGCCGGTGCACTGTTGTTGGGATTCAAGGCTGCCCAGCCTGATCCGATGCCCGATAGAGGGGCTTTACTGGTGAATCCTTCGGGTGTGTTGGTCGAGAATCGAACGCCGCTTGAGCCTTTTGATGCGCTCATGCAAGGCGACTCTGGCGAGGTGTTATTACCAGTACTCATTAAAGCTATTAACAATGCTGCTGACGATGACCGTGTCACGGCACTCGTTATGGATTTACAAGCCTTGGCTGGGCCATCAGTGACCCAAACGTTGGAGATCAAGGTGGCGCTCGATACGTTTAAAGCGTCGGGTAAGCCTGTGGTAGCGATTGGTGATTACTATGATCAAGGTCAATATGCTCTCGCAGCGCAGGCGGATACCGTTGTCCTGCATCCAGAGGGAGGCATCAATCTCTATGGATTCGCCATTTATAAGAGTTATGTGAAGCAGCTCTTAGAGAACGCAAAGATCACGATGAATGTGTTTCGTGTAGGCGAGAACAAGTCAGCGGTCGAGCCATTTTTGCGTGATGATATGTCCGACAGTGAGCGAGAAGTTATTGGCCGTTGGCTCGGCGACCTCTGGGATAGCTACACTGGGCTTGTGGAAGAGAGTCGTGGGTTTGAGCCTGGAGCTGTGCAGCAGTTTATTAACGAGTTTCCCGATCGATTAGAAATTGCCGGTGGTGATCAGCCTCAGTTAATGCTGGACGCCGGTTTTGTTGATCAGTTACTCACTCACGATCAGCAAGATCAATTTCTCGCGGACTTAGTGGGCGCTACCGATGAGGATGGGCACTATCAAACGATTGAGTATGGTGCCTATGCACAGCTCGACGCTTACACCATGCCCGGATCCAGTGAAGATGCAGTATCTGAAGCTGTTACACCTTTGATCGCAATTGTGCCAATAGAAGGTGAATTGATTCCTGGTGAAAGCATGCAAGGATTTGCGGGCTCAGACACTGTCGTTGATCAGCTAGAGCGGGCGGTGGAGCTAGAGGGTTTGGCTGCCGTAGTTTTGCGGATTAACTCGCCTGGCGGTAGTGTATTTGCGTCAGAAGTTATGCGTCAGAAAATACTGGCCATTAAAGAGCTAGGTTTGCCGGTGGTAGTGTCTATGGGTGGATTAGCGGCGTCGGGCGGTTATTACATCGCTGCAGATGCCGATCAAATTTGGGCTCACCCCTCAACCATTACCGGTAGTATTGGTGTCTTCGCCGCGTTCCCTACGGTGGAAAAACTCTATGACTGGGCGGGTGCGACAGTCGATGGTGTCTCCACCACTGGAATTGCCTCAGCTATTCGATTTGATACCGGCGTCAATCCTGCTGGTCGGCGAATCATCAATAGTTTGATCGCCAATATTTATGTGGAGTTTGTCGATTTAGTGGCGCGTGGCCGCGGATTGTCATGGGATCAAGTCAATGACGTCGCGGGAGGTCTAGTTTGGAGCGGCCGAGACGCGCTCGACATTGGTTTGGTGGATTCTCTTGGTGGGCTTGACGCAGCCGTTGCAGCAGCGGCGACGTTAGCCGACGTTAGCGATTATGAGACACGCCGAGTGGGTACGCCCTTAAGCCCAGAGCAGCTGCTTTTGGAGCAAATCGGCAAGGAGTTTGGCTCGGTTCATGTGCCGGGTGGGTCGATGGCCACGCGCTTAATCAAGCAGCTAGTGCAGCCTTTACGGATAATGGATAGTCTCCAGGATCCCAAAAACATCTATGTACGTTGCTTAGAATGCGCGAGTGCTTTGTGAAATTAGTCGTCAATGAAGATAATGCTGTTGTAGCGCGAGCTAGGCCGTCCGCGACGATCGTCGTTGTTCGTAATGCTAGCGAAGGGCTCGAGGTTCTATTACTTAAGCGGAACCCGGAACTAGCGCATATGCCGGGTGCCTGGGTATTCCCCGGCGGCAAAGTCGACGATAGTGATGCGGGTCAAACTATTGAAGAGCGCGCGCGTGTCGCCGCAGCCCGTGAGCTAATGGAGGAGGCGGGTTTTCATATCGATTCTGCGACATTGCTCGATTTTTCCCATTGGTTGACCCCCGAGATCGTTCAGCGCCGCTTCGCAACATGGTTTTATCTGGCTGTACTTGAAGAGCACACCCCCGTGGTTGTAGATGGCAGTGAAATTGTTGACTATCGCTGGTTACGACCTCAGCAAGCACTGTCAGAGCAGTTGGCGGGAGAGCTACAGGCACCGCCACCGACCTTAGTGACATTGAACGATATTCAACGATTCGAATCGGCGGGTGAGCTTGCTCGTATGGTCTCTGACCGACATCCACCGTACTTTTTTCCAAAGTTGCACAAGATTCCCGAAGGCATGCTGTTTCTTTATCCCGGTGATGCGGGCTATGAAACCGATAGCCCCGCGGTTACTGGGCCTCGACACCGCATGATTATGGCGCCAGGAGTGTTCGACTATGATCGAAGCTTTGACTGGCCTTCAAGGACGTAATCGTTCGCCGGAATCTACGTGCTCATAGCGCGCTCCACCCATACCATGGAAGAAAGTGAATTTCATTTGCTGGGATTAAGCTTGCGAGGTTAAGTGCGATTACCTGACACAGGCTGCTGGGTAGGTTTGGGTTAAAAGAACGTTATGAGCGGAGGGGTTGGGCGTGCGGATAGATTGGTGACCGCTTGGCGTAATTAAGAGTTTGCCGTCGCTAAAGGCGAGTTGCGCTTTTTGCGTTTACTGCCACCATGAAGCCCCTGGCAGTTTTTTCCGTGTTGCTGTGACTACCTCGTTGTAAACATCAGTAATCGTGCGGTTATTCCCCGCTTCATACCGGCGAGATATCATGGTGACCGGAAACAGATAAACCGGCTCATTCCGGTATTGCAATGCGCGAGATCGGCCAGCTCGATCCTGATAAACCACCCAATTCATACGCAGCTCTTTAGCGATTAAGTCACCCAGAGAGATACCCATCGCTTGCAAAGAGAGCTTATCATCCCGACCAATTAAGTTGCGATCTAGGATCATCTGTAGGGTTTCAATGTCGCGATCACGATTACCCGTCAGGCGGCGTCCTAAGCGACCGGCTAAGTTGTCGACTTTCGCACGCTGTTCGCCCATGAACTGTTGGTCGATAGTCGATAAGGGCTCGATACGTATCTCGACGTCACTAGGTTGTTCCCATAGTGAACCTTGCGCCCACGCCGTTGTCCCATAGCTCAACAACAATAAAAGTAATGCAAGCATAAATGTATGCGACATTGCCGGTTGTTTATCGGTGCTTGACGTGGATAATTGCGCGACCATGAACATACTCTTAGATTTCAATTGTGCATCGGAGTGACACCCTATGATAACCGGAAGCATCGTTGCACTGGTAACTCCAATGCAGCCCAGTGGCGCCATTGATTGGAGCGCCCTCGAACAACTCATCGAGCATCATATCCAGGCGGGGACCGCCGCCTTAGGCGTAGTGGGTACTACTGGCGAAAGCGCTACGCTCACTGTCCCTGAGCACTTAGAGGTCATTAAATTTTCCATCGCACAGGCGGGAGGACGCATTCCCATTGTTGCGGGCACAGGGTCAAACTCGACCCATGAAGCCATAGAATTGACGGTTGCTGCGGCTGAAGCGGGTGCAGATGCATCGCTGCTTGTCACTCCGTATTACAATCGACCGACACAAGAAGGCCTGTATCAGCATTTTTCTAAGGTTACCGCGGCGGTCAATCTTCCGATTATTCTGTATAACGTGCCGGGACGGACTGGCGTCGATATGAGTAACGAAACGGTGTTGCGGTTGAGCGAAGTCGGTAATATTGTGGCGCTAAAGGACGCAACGGGTGATGTGCAGCGTGGCGCCGAATTGATCCGTCAATTGCCAGACACCTTTGCGGTTTACTCAGGTGACGATCCCACGGCGCTCGAACTTATGCGCCATGGAGCGAAAGGTAATGTGTCGGTGACCGCTAATGTCGCAGCGAGCCAAATGGCAGACATGTGTCGCCTCGCCTTGATGGGCGAATTCGACGCGGCAGCCGACATCGATAAGCGTCTGAGCGGTTTAAACAAAGCTCTGTTCTTAGAGCCCAATCCAATCCCTGTTAAGTGGGCAATGGTGGAACTCGATATGATTGACGACGGTATTAGATTACCTCTAACACCTTTATCAGCTGAATATCATGCAGCGGTAAAAGCAGGTATTGCGCAGGCTCAGCTGTGAAGGCATTTAAAGTAATTGCGCTAATTGCGCCCTTCACGCTGACATCCGGGTGCAGCTTTTTATTCGGCGACGATGGATTGTTTCCCGATAACTCTAACCGCTACAAAGAAGCGCCAGAGCTTGCCGAAATTGTTGTACCGCCATCCCTTGATCGCGCCAAAATAGAGCCTATCTATCCTATTCCCCGAGTCGAGAACTCGTTGTCTATGGCCGCCGAGTTTGAGGCGCCAAGACCTGCGCCGCTAATAGCGGGGTCGGAGCTTGATGCGGTACGTATCCAGCGACTGGGTGATGAAGCTTGGGCGCTTGTCGCTGTTGCCCCGGGTCAGCTGTGGCCGCAGGTACGCGCCTTCCTGACGTCATCGGGTATCGGTGTTGCATCCTCAGATGCACGAGAGGGGTTAATCGACACGCAGTTCGTCACCCTCAAGGAGCGGTCACTGCCAACGCGTTTCCGCTTCAGGGTTGAGACTGGCGTTCAACGTAACACCTCTGAACTTCATGTATTGCAGCAGGATCGTGCTGTGGATGATGTGCCTTGGCCCGCTTCATCTGATGATTTGGAGCTCGAGGGCGATATGCTGCGTAACGTATCGCAGTTTATTGCTAACAGCTCAGAGTCGGCTCCCGTGTCTATGATGGCTGATCGTTCGATGGGTGATTCTGGCAGAATCAACCTTGAAGATGGCGAAGACTATACGCGATTGCGGCTCCGATTAGGGTTTGCTCGTGCGTGGGCCTCCGTGAGTAAGGCCATCCCCGAGTCAGGGTTTATTATCGATGATCGAAACCGCAGTGAAGGCCTGTTTTACTTAAGTTTTGTGGGCCCTCAAAAGGAAGGGGACGATGGCTGGTTTGATTGGCTTTGGGGCGGTGAAGAGGCCCACCCCCTATCGGGTAAGCGCTACGAATTGAAAGTTGCTTCCAATGCTGATGACAGTGAGGTGATTATTACGCTCATGGGCCCCAGTGGGGCGGCGATAGAGCGGCGTGATCAACAGGCCCTGTTGACAATTCTCAAGGGAAATATCAATTAATGCGATTTGCCTCCCTTGGGAGCGGTAGTAAGGGAAACGCCACGCTGATCGCTGCCGGCAATACAATGTTGCTGGTCGATTGCGGCTTTACCCAAAAAGACACTGTGAGTCGTCTCGCACGACTAGGTGTCGCGCCTGAGCAGCTTGATGCCATTTTAGTGACCCACGAGCATGGTGATCATGTTTCGGGGGTCGCAGCGTTGTCTCGACGTTATCAAATCCCAGTATTTTTATCCCATGGAACGGCAGCGAGCGGTAAGGTCAACGGGGCTTACAGGCAAGTTAGGATCAATGCAGGCGATGCGTTTAGCATAGGGGAGATCGATGTTCGCTCGATCCCAGTCCCCCACGACGCGCGCGAGCCGATACAGTTTCGCCTATCGTATGCAAACCATTGTTTAGGGATTCTCACGGATTTAGGGTCAATTACGCCCCATGTGATCGACGCTTATAGCGGTTGCACCGCGCTGCTCTTGGAATTTAACCATGATCTAGAAATGCTGCGTTCTGGCGCCTATCCAGTTGCGCTCAAGCGTCGCGTGGCCGGCGATTTTGGGCATTTAAATAATCTTCAGGCTGCTCAGTTTCTGGCGGCGGTTGATACGCAGGCACTGCGTTTAGTGGCAGTGGCGCATATTAGCGAGCAGAACAACACACCTGAGCACGCGTTAGCGGCACTTGAAGCAGTGGCTGATACTCACGCCGCAGAGGTGTTTGTTGCCTGTCAGCAGCAAGGATTTGACTGGCTGGCTGTTCAATCTGAGGAAGGGCGGCTCGCTTCGGTTTCAGGCTGAGCCTTACGCTGTTTCCAGCGTCGGTTACTCCACAACCATTCAGTAGGCGCGCGCTTTATAGCTTTCTCGGCCAATCGAGCATAGCGCTCTATGATGTCGCCCTCTGTGAGTGACTTCGGATCGCGAGTGATCTCCTCAAGTTCAATAGCATAGTGACCGCGCGTGAGGCGATAGCACTCAGCAAACGCTACCGGAAAGCCTGTCGCTCGCGCGAGCGTTGCGGCACCGGCAAAAAATGCGGTCTGCTGGTTGAGGAACGTCGTCCAATGAATACGTTCTCGGTTGCCGGGAGATTGATCGGCAACCATAAAAATCATGCGCGGTGTTCGTCGGTGCTTGATTATGTCACGAGCGGCATCACGCATTTCGATGGGCGCCGCACCAAAACGGCTGCGAGACTCAATACTGAAGCGATTAGCACCCTTGTCATGGAGGCGTTTATAAACTGCTGCACTCGGCATCGAGTAGCGGGCATTAGCTGCATAAAGCATCCATTCCCAATTGCCTTGATGAAGCGTCATCACAATTACCGACTTCTGAGAGTTATCACTGAGCTTCTCAAGGAGCTCAGGATTATTAATCTTAACTCGCTCATTGAGTAAGGTTTGGGGGAGTTGGTAGCCTGCGATGATTTCCACTGTAGTGTCAGCAAAACTCTCATAAAATTGTCGAACCATCTGGCGGTGCTGTAGCGCCGAGTGTTCAGGAAAGCTGCGTTCGATATTCCCTAGAACAATCGTGTAACGGTAGCGAAAAACGGAGTGCAATAGCCAAGCAGCGACTGTGGCTATGGGGTAGAGGACGCTCAAAGGCAGATAAGCGAGGGTTCGGTAAAGCCAATAGATCATAATGTTTTGCAATGCTCTGGAAGACTGAGATTGAGTACCTTGCTAAAAGTATTCTCGGTTGGGCACTGTAAGACGTCATTACCCGATAAGTCGAGCGTGTCCAGTAATTGCAGCCCCGTGAGTGGTACCGGATCAACGATCTGATTGGTGTCGAGCCATAATTGTTTCAGCTGTTTTAGCGGCCCTAATTCGACTAAGTTGCGTATGCTGTTTTCAGAAAGCTTTAATTCTTGGAGGTTGGTAAATAGCGCAAGGCCATCAAGTTTTTTAATGCCCGCATTTGAGCAATTCAACTGTGTGAGGTCGGAAGCTTGAGTGATAAATTCATCGGCAATGCGTTGCTCAATACACGCGCTCAGTGCCGCATCCGCGATGTCATAATCTCGAAACAGCTTCGCGGGTTCATAAACCAATTTCTCGTTTAGGGTTATGTCGTAATTGCCACAGCCCTGTAAGCTCGCTAAGGCGAGTAGAATGGTGCCTGCTCGATGACTAAAAATGTTTCCCATGAGGACTCCCGTTGCAGAGGGCCTTATAATGCCAAGTTATTGAACGAAGAGACACGGTGATGCCACATAATTCTACTGTCGATTTGGCCGCCGCACACGGTTTGCCTAAAGAAGCCTCCCATCAGCTCCAGCAGATGGAGCAGGCGCTGCGTAAGCATTGGCGATTGGGGCAGAATATGATCCTGTGCTGGGCGCCCGACCCTAATGGCCTCTTAACGCTTGTGGTGCCGCATTATTTTCTCGGTAACTTCACGGGGCTAGACAGTGCTTCTGAACACCTTCTAGACAACGAGCATTTTATACGAGACGTTATCGGCGGCTCACGTTTAAAAACTAATGAACAGATCTTCAGCATAGCTAAGCGATTGGGTGTCTCAACAAGCTTTATCAAGCTTGATGAACCTCTCGGGGATGACGCCACATTACTAAAGGCTGCAGATGCTGTTATTTCGAGTTACGGCATCGGCTATGTTGAGTCGCGCGCCGTGGTGCTTTTCGATATTGCCGAATTCTCTCTGTACTCGCCGTTTGAGCAAGCCAGTCAACTCAACAGCTTGTCCTACTCGATGAACTCGGCGTACAACAAATTACATAGAGAGGGTGTCGACGTAAATTTTGCTCGCACCACGACGGGTGATGGCTACTATGTGTGGAATAGAGACGTCGGGCCTTTTCCTGATCTCGACTTACTGTCTTTCTTACTGCTCGTGTTGATCGATAATGCGGCAGCTCGACGGGAGGCCTCAGGACACACGGTGCCCGTTATTCGTTCTGCGTACCACATTGGCAGCCACTACGAGTTATTCCAGGCCGAGGGTGTTAACCCCACTGTGTTCAGCTATATCGTTGGAGATGTGACGATTAAACTCGCGCGAATGCTTGCACAGGCTGACGCGGGCCAAGTGCTCATCGGCGACTTTAATGCCGCGTTACCCGATCGACCAGGTCTGTCCGACGCCAATGGGTTTGTACGTGCGGCTATAGATGAGCTAAAGGAGTTGGCCAAGTTAAACATTGCCGGAAGCCCTTTACACGAGTTTGAGTTGCAGCCTGGTAGCTGTGGCTCATCTGCGTCAAGAACTCAGCGAATCGTCGATAAGCATGGCTTGGAGCAGACAGCTACTAACCTCGAGTTTTCCGTGCGAAATGGCGAACAGACCATGCTCCTCGGTGTTCCGACGCAGTGACAGCTGTCGATAGTTCGGCCATTGTCGTTGCATCAGCCAATGGCGCAGCGTATCGCCGCGCGACGCAGGTGGCCGGTGAATTGGGGCTGCCCGTCGTAAAAGACTGGCGTACGGCACCCGCCTTGGTTGCGCTTGTTATTGACGTAGAGTCTGCTGCGCTGCAGCTTCTTGGCGATAAACCTCCGGGCCCAGTAACCATTGATTTCGCTAATCCCGCTATGGAATACCGTCGCAAAGGAGGGCAAAACGAATTGCTCGGTCGCGCTGTAGGGGTGCGCCAAGGCAGGGATTTGAGTGTATTTGATGCTACAGCGGGGCTGGGTCGAGACGCATTTGTACTCGCTGATTTAGGCTGCCGTGTGCTAATGAAGGAGCGCTCACCTGCGCTCGCTTGGCTGTTGGGACAGGCGCTTGATTCCGCCGATATCAGTGCCTCCGAGCATGTTCGTGAAGCCGCGAAACGGATGCAAGTGCAGTCTGGTGACAGTCGATTGTGTCGCGTACCCGATGGCGCCGTTATCTATTTAGATCCGATGTTCCCTGAGCGTCGCAATAATGCTGCAGTGAAAAAAGATCTCGCGGTGTTACAGGCGCTGCACGGTAGCGACAATACATGCAATGAACTGAACGAGCACAGCAATGAGCAGTTATTTTTGTGGGCGCTTGAGCAGCCGACACCACGTATCGTTGTGAAAAGGCCTTTAAAAGCACCTGCTCTGGCCCGAAAGAAACCCTCTCATGCGGTATCGGGTAAAGCGGTTCGGTTCGATGTCTATGTATTGGGAGATCTACCATGAAGACGGTTCTATGGGTCGGTAACCCGCAGCCGACACATGTGGCCACTAGTGCACTGACTGAGGAAACAACGCTTATATGGTTCTATGAAGATAGCCGGCCGTTTGATCAGTCGATTAATGAAGCGTCGTTCGTGACGATTGCTATCCCTGCCAGTTTATCGGCGCTCTGCAGCCGCGGGCGAATCATGGATACCTTGCGTCAACGCGAACCTGAAGCAGTCGTTATATGTCTTCCTGACATACCTAATGCCGGTGAGGAAAGTCTTGTTGAGCGCCAATGCCAGTACGTGCAGGTATGGGTAGTGGGGTTTGTCGATGTGGCACAAACCGCGCTGGGTTTGATGAGATCCCGAGGGTTTGGCGAGCTACGTATTATTGTGCCCACCTCCGCAACCCAGGTGACCGGCGATCCAGTCGTTAAGGGTTGCGAGGCGTTTGTGCGCACTTGGGTAGAGTCGGTCTCAGAGTATCTTGAGGCCGATATTAAAGTGACGATCGACGTGCTTAAGCTATGAGCAGCCGGCGCATAATGCCATGATAAATTTTCGTTAGCCGAGGAATGTCATCGACGGCTACGTGTTCATCTATTTGATGGATACTGGCGTTAATAGGCCCCAGCTCTACGAGCTGACAACCCATTTGGGCGATGAAGCGACCGTCAGACGTGCCGCCGCCCGTCGAGAGCTCGGTGTCTAAACCGGTTACCTCATTAATACTCAGTCGTGCAGCGTCGACTAATGCGCCAGGCTCAGTGAGGAAGGGTTGTCCGCTGAGTGCCCATTCAATGTCAAAACTAAGGTCGTGTGCGCTAAGAATCTCTTCACAGCGATGTCGCACTTGAATATCGGTTACCTCTGTACAAAAGCGTATGTTAAAGCGCGCAACCAACTCGCCAGGTATAACATTTGTAGCGCCGGTACCCGCGTTGATATTTGAGAACTGAAGGGACGTGGGTGAAAAGAAATCATTCCCGTTATCCCAATGCTCGTTGATCAGCGCGTCAAAGGCCGCAAAGGCTCGATGAATGGGATTGTCCGCAAGGTGAGGATAGGCAATATGCCCTTGGACACCTCGAACGGTCACTGTAGCTCCGAGAGAGCCGCGGCGGCCATTCTTGATGATGTCGCCGAGACTTTTAGAACTTGATGGCTCTCCAACAACGCACCAGTCGATGGTGTCGCCACGCTCTACGAGGGATTCCACGACTCTAACAGTGCCGTTGACGGCGGGACCTTCCTCGTCGGACGTTATTAAAAAGGCTAACCGTCCATTTAATGTTGGTTTGTCGGCCAATAATGCTTCAGCTGCAACGACCATGGCCGCTAAGCTCGCCTTCATATCCGCTGCGCCACGGCCATACAGTTGACCATTTCGCTCGCTGGGTTCAAACGGAGCGCTTTTCCACCGATCTTCCGGCCCTGTTGGCACCACGTCGGTGTGTCCGGCAAATACCAATGTTGGCCCTTGGTCACCAATAACGGCCCAAAAGTTGTCGACATCGCCGAAGCGCATGGGCTCACAGCGAAAACCAAGCGCCTCTAAGCGCTCCATCATGAGCGCTTGGCACCCAGCATCTGTGGGAGTCACCGACGCTCGTTCAATAAGCGCACGAGTCAGATCGATAGCTGATTTACCGTACTCAGTTGTTGGCATGGAGTGTCTCATTGAGTTCAATCGCCGAGCGATTAGTGAGGCATTCAACCACGCCTGAAGTACTGTTACGGCGGAATAACAAATCGGAACGATTCGCCAAGTCGCGCGCCGAAACCGTCTCTACAGGTTTGCGGGCGCCGTCGAGGACCGTAACTTTAGTGCCCGCTGTAATGAACAGACCTGCTTCAACGGTGCAGCGGTCACCCAGAGGAATACCAACCCCTGCATTGGCGCCGATAAGACACTCTTTGCCTACTGAGATGATGATGTTACCGCCACCGGATAACGTCCCCATCGTAGAGCAGCCTCCACCCAAATCAGAACCGGCTCCTACCCAAACACCCGCAGAGATTCTACCTTCGACCATGCCAGGACCTTCAGTACCCGCATTGAAGTTGATAAAGCCTTCATGCATAACGGTGGTTCCCTCGCCAAGATAAGCGCCTAAACGCACCCGCGCTGTATGGGCGATTCGAACGCCATTGGGAACAACGTAATTCGTCATCTTTGGAAATTTATCGACACTTGATACTTCCAGAACCTTGCCGCGCAGGCGAGCACTTAGCTGGCGCTCGGGTAGCTCATCTAAGCTAATCGCGCCCTCATCAGTCCATGCAACATTCGGCAGCAGTGAAAAGATGCCGTCCAGGGTAGTGCCGTGGGGTCGCACTAGGCGGTGAGATAGCAGGTGTAATTTCAGATACGCATCCGCGACAGTTTGGGGCGCGGTGTTAGTGTCAAGCGTGCAAGCGATCACCGACCGACTGCTGTCCTTCAGTTGCTGCGCAACTAGTGCTTGCTGTTCTGCGCCCACCTTGCGAAACGCGGCTTCAAGGTCATTGAGGCCACTGGCGTCTAGTTCACCTGAAATTCCCGCCACAACCTCTGCGAGATCACCACTAATATTATGGAGAGGGGCGGGATAAAACACATCGAGTACTTCGCCTGCGCTACTTTTGCTGGCGATACCAAGGCCAAAGCCGTGTACTGAACTCATGGATTGCTCCTAATTAAACGTTGAATCTCGTGCCGTAATTATCAGCATTGAAGCCGACGTCAATGGCACCGTTGTATTCCAAAACTGGCCGCTTTATCAGCGTCGGATAAGTGAGCAGAATCGAAAGGGTGTCCCCGTTTTCAGTTTCTTCACGCTCTGCGCTATCCATATTTTTCCATGTTGTACTGCGTTTGTTCACTAAGACGTCTTTACCTACGGAAGCGATCCAGTCGCCAATGCGTTCACGCGTTGGCGGTAAGTCACGTACATCAACAAATTGATGTTCGATGCCTTGATCGGCTAGCCACTTTCGCGCTTTACGGACTGTGTCGCAGTTTGATATTCCGTAGATGATGGGCAGCATCGCTTTATCCTTTAAACGCTAAGCCTATGAACTAAGCAGGTAAGCCTAGCAGAAACGACCAGTCATCGGCAGCCGCCCCTTTGTAGAATTACGGTTTATTGACCTTTTTTGGGTGTTTTCGCAATGGGTAGCAGGTTCGGCAGATTTCACATACACGGCCGTCGCAGCCTCGTGCCGAGCAAAACTCACGGCCATAGAAAATAATTTGTAAATGAAGGTCATTCCAGCGAGATTTATCAAACACTTTTTTGAGGTTGCGTTCAGTCTCTACGACATTCTTACCAGGGGATAGGCCCCAGCGCTGCGCCAGTCTATGAATATGAGTGTCGACAGGAAAACTGGGCACCCCATAGGCTTGTGCCATAACGACGCTGGCGGTTTTGTGGCCGACGCCAGGTAGTCTTTCAAGAGCGTCAAAGTCCGGTGGCACAGCGCCGTCATGTTCATCGAGCAAGATTTCACTCAACCGCTTTATCGCTTTCGACTTTTGCGGTGATAAACCGCAGGGTCGAATAATAGTGCGAATATCATCTACCGCCATTGCCGACATGGCGAGGGGGTTGTCGGCCTCTTTGAACAAAGCGGGAGTCACTTGGTTGACCCGCTCATCCGTGCATTGAGCACTGAGTAAAACCGCAATTAATAAAGTGAATGGATCTTTGTGATCAAGCGGCACTGGCGGATTGGGATACAACTTTTCGAGAGTCGCATCGATATAGGCCACACGCTCACTTTTACTCATGTTCCGCAATGGCGTATTCACTACCACCCCTTCTTTAAGCTGATGGCAATTCGCTCAGCAGCTTCGACGCACTGGTCAAGCTCGGCCACTAGTGCCATACGAACATGATTGCTCGCAGGATTGTAGCCGTCGACCTCTCGCCCCAAATACCGTCCCGGAAGGACGGCCACGTTGCAGCGACGCACCAACTCGATTGCAAATTGTTCATCGTCGATAAACGTTTCGGGCCACAAATAAAATCCGGCTTCCGGTTGAGAGACGGGTAGCACTGCGCTTAAGAGGGGTACAACCGCATCAAATTTTTCTCGGTATCGGGCGCGATTTGCGACAACGTGCTCCTCATCTGACCAAGCGACAGCGCTCGCTACCTGATGGTGCGGTGGCATTGCACAGCCATGATAAGTTCGGTAGCGCAAAAACTGCTCAATAATATTGGCATCGCCCGCGACAAAGCCAGATCGTAAGCCCGGTAGGTTTGAACGTTTGGAGAGGCTATGGAACACAAGACAATGTTTGAAGTCGGCGTTACCCATCGCCGCGGCTGCTTGTAACAGACCCGTGGGCGGGTGTGCTTCGTTGGGGTAAATCTCGCTATAGCATTCGTCACTGGCTATTACGAAGTCGTGTTGTTGCGCGAGTCGAATCAGTGTTTGGAGGTCTGCTTCTGGAATCACCGCGCCCGATGGGTTACCGGGTGTGCAGATATATAAGAGTTCGCACTGTTGCCAGTCGGCATCGGTGAGGGCGCTAAAATCTGGCAGGAACCGTGTCGTTTTATCGGCTGGTATGAAACGCGGGCTTGTGCCGGCGAGTAGCGCCGCACCTTCGTAGATCTGATAGAAGGGATTGGGGCTTATTACACGATGAGGCGAGCCCGGAGTAACCAGGGTTTGAGCGATTGCGAACAGTGCCTCGCGAGTACCGTTAACGGGCAGTATTTGTTTGTTTGCATCGATAGTCGCAAGCTTGAATCGTCGGATTAACCAGCTCGCTATAGTTTGCCGTAACAGGTCTGATCCTGCTGTTGCTGGGTACTTATTCGTGCCACTTAATGCGTCATGCAATGCGTCAATCACAATACGGGGGGACTCGTGCTGCGGCTCACCAATGGTCAGCGCAATGGGGGACGCATTCGCGGGTTCAAGCGATGCTGTTAGCGCTCGCAATCGTTCGAACGGGTAGGGCTTAAGTTTTTCTAAACCGGGGTTCATGCGCTCTGCCTAACGCCCTCATCAAGTGCACCGCGAATAGCGGCTTGCAGTCCCGCCAAGCGCGCTTCCTCCGTGACTTGCCCACCTTGGTTGTCGACTATAAAAAAGACGTCCTCAACGCGCTCGCCGAGAGTTTGAATTTTTGCAGCCTGTAGCGCGATATTAAAATCGATAAAAATCTCCCCGATCCTAGCCAGTAGGCCGGGCCTATCAGGTGTCGCTACCTCTAGCACCGTCCAGTTGCGATCCATGTCTTGGTGCACATGGGTTTCGGTAGGCATAAGAAACGCTTTTAGCTGTCTTGATGTTCGCCGAGACACTGCGCGCTTGTGCCCATGTTCTAGGGCTTGCTGTAACGTGCGCCTGATATGTTCAAGCGTGTTGTCATCGGCGGGGACTGGATTGCCATCGGCCTGCAGGACAAAAAACGTATCCAAAGTAGCCCCATCGGTACCTGAATAGATGCGCGCATCGTTGATACTTAAATCTAGCATTTCTAGCTCGGCGCAAATGCGCGCGAACAGGTCGGGCTCATCCAGCGCATGCACGAAAATTTGCGTGGCGTTGCCGATGGGAGAGTCATGGGGCTGCCGAACCAGCACCAAAGGACTCTTCCTATGATCGTGATCAGAAATCGCTTCAGTGTGCCAGGTTATGTCTTCGGGTCGTTCACGTAAAAAGTAATCTGTGCCCCGTGCAGCCCAAATGGCTTCTAAGTCTTCCTCGAAAAAGCCGCGATATTCCAAAAGCTTGGCAGCCGCATCACGAGTGGCTTTGACAACATCTTTGCGGCCTAGTGGATTCTCCAGGCCTCGCCGTAAGGCGCGACGAGTTTCGGTATAAAGCTGGCGAAGTAATGAGCTCCTCCATGCATTCCAGAGTTCCGGATTTGTGCCGTGGATATCGGCAACCGTTAGGGTGTAAAGATAATCAAGGCGTTCTTCAGTGGCCACATGGGAAGCAAATCGAAGAATTTCCTCAGGATCGGAAATGTCTTTCCTCTGTGAAATAGAGCTCATTACTAAGTGGTTTTTGACGAGCCATACGACTAGCTCAGTATCCCGAGCGTCGAGTTTGTGCCTCTGGCAAAATCCGTGTGCATCGACGGCACCGAGCTCTGAGTGGTCGCCGCCCCTGCCTTTGCCTATGTCGTGGTAGAGCGCTGCTATGTACAGCAGCATTGGTTTTCGCAGTCGCTGTGCGATACGGGTTGATACTGGGAATTTATCGGTGAAGTCTGCGCGCATGAAGCGACGTGTATTAGCGACGACTGCAAGGGTGTGAGCATCAACGGTTAGTGAGTGAAATAAATCAAACTGCATTTGCCCCATTATGGTGCCAAACTCAGGCAGGTAACGGCCTAGGATGCCGTGAGCTGCCATCCGGCGTAGTTGCTTAGTAACTCCCAGAGGGGCGCTCATCAGTTCGATGAAGAGTTGTTGATTCTCTTCGTCAGCGCGGAAGTCTGGGCCAATGAGATGGCCTGAGGCTCTCAGTAAGCGTACCGTTTCAGGTGCGATACCATGAATGCGCGAATCGTTAGCGATAATGACAAAAGCGCGTAATAAATTAGACGGTCTATCGCTGAACACTTTGCTGTGACGTACGACGAGCTGCCCGCGACGTAATTCGAAATCCTCATCAAGGCGCTCTGCGGGATCGTTATCATCGGCGTGCAGAATGTCTTGGTCAAAAAACTCCAAAACCAATTCACTGAGTTGCGCAAGTGCATGGGTCCATCGGTAGTAGACCTGCATAAATTGCTCGACCGCGAGCTTTTCACCATCCACCATTTCCCAAATTTCGGCGAGTCGGCGCTGATGATCAAATAACAGACGATCTTCTTCTCTGTTAGCGATTTGATGGAGTGCAAATCGAACTTGCCCAATAAAATTTTGCCCCGCTTCCAGCATTCGCTGCTCGTCATCGGTAAGAAAATCATCGCTCTTAAGTTGATTGAGCGGCACTCCGTAGTGGCGGCGGGCCATCCAGCCGACCACCTGAATATCTCGCAGTCCACCGGGACCATTTTTAACATTGGGTTCAAGGCTATAAATAGTATTCGCAAATTTGGCATGTCGCTGCTGAGTTTCTTCGAGTTTGGCGCTAAAAAAAGCTTTGCTATTCCAAACCCGGTCTTGCCCAAGCAAAACTGCTAACTGATTCAAAATGTCCGAGTCGCCCGCCAATGGCCGAGCCTCCAACATGGTTGTAAAAATAGTTAGATCTTGTTCAGCAAGCTCCGCACACTCGTCAAGTCGCCTAACACTTTGACCCACTTTTAAACCTAAATCCCAAAGTGCTCGCAGCATTTCTGCGATACCGGATTCCACTTCCGGTGTTACTTCATCTGCCAGCAGGAACAAAATATCGACATCGGAATGAGGAAACAATTCTCCTCGGCCATAACCGCCAACCGCTGCTAGCAACACATTTTTTGGGGTGCCGACAAAATGCGCCCAAAACTCCCCAAGCACGAGATCTACCGCGTTACTGCGAGCGGTGAGCAATGGCTTCACAGCTTGAGCAGGGTGGAATCGTTCAAAAAGCTCTGTATTGACCGCTTGAAGGTAGTTTTTACAGGCACTGGGGAGATCGTCAGATACGCTAAGCTCTGACACTAACGTGAGTTCTTCGGCGGTGGGTACTGCAGGCGCCATTATATAATCCTGTGGGTATAAAGCCCTGTGGGTGGTCAATAGTTAAAAAGGTAGTTTTTCATCGGTCCGGAGGGTGAATATCTCACAACCATCCCCAGTGACGGCGATCGTATGCTCCCATTGCGCTGACAGCCGCCCATCTTTCGTAGTCACCGTCCAGCCATCACGAGTATTGAGCTTGGTATGGCGTTTGCCCGCGTTGAGCATCGGCTCAATAGTGAAGGTCATGCCTTCCTTGAGCACTAAGCCCGTGCCGGGCTTTCCGTAATGAAGGACTTGTGGTTCTTCGTGAAATATTTTGCCAATGCCGTGCCCGCAGTATTCACGGACTACCGAGTAATAGTGTCCTTCAGCGTACTCCTGAATAACGTGGCCAATGTCACCCAGTGTGGCTCCGGGTCGAACGAGGGCGAGCGCCTTATAAAGGCTGTCTTGAGTGACCTGCATAAGTCGCTCTGCGTGGCTTGCAACCTCACCGACACCCACCATTATACTGGTGTCACCGTGCCAGCCGTCTTTGATCACGGTGACATCAATGTTAATGATGTCACCGTTTTTGAGCTTTTTGTTGTCTGAGGGTATGCCATGGCAAATAACCTCATTGACCGACGTACAGATCGATTTGGGAAATCCGTTGTAATTGAGCGGGGCAGGGATCGCGTCTTGTACATTGACAATATAGTCATGGCAGATTCTGTCGATCTCGCCGGTGGTCATGCCCACTTGGACTAAAGGGGCGATCATCTCGAGGACTTCTGCCGCGAGTCGACCGGCGGTGCGCATGCCCTCGAGCTCTTCAGGGGTTTTGGGTATTACTGACATGATTCTGAGCGTTCTGTTGACTAGGAGCGGATAGTGTAACGGATGTGCGCCGAACTGTCTGTTGGGCTTTAGTTGTCGTGGTATTTATGGTATAACGCGCGCCTTCATGGCAAAGGCTGTGAAGAAGGGGATCGTCCCCACAGGTGTTAAACGACACACGCGCGCCAAGAACTGTAAGCCGGGTGCCAGGTATCTGGTTGGTTTTACAGGGTGTGCGGAGGCCAAAACCCAAACATAGGAAACTTAACATGGCACAAGTAAGCATGCGCGAGCTGCTGCAAGCAGGCGCACACTTTGGGCACCAGACTCGGTTCTGGAATCCTAAGATGGATCAATATATCTTTGGCGCCCGCAACAAAATTCACATCGTCAACCTAGAGCACACTGTGCCTGCACTGAACGATGCTCTCGCCTACATTCAGCGCCTCGCTTCGAATAAGAACCAAATTCTTTTCGTTGGCACAAAGCGCGCCGCAGGTAAGATCATCGAAGAGCAGGCAACGCGATCAGGTATGCCGTTCGTTAACCACCGCTGGTTAGGTGGCATGCTCACCAACTACAAGACTGTTCGATCGTCCATCAAGCGATTGCGCGAGCTCCAAGAGCAGGCGCAAGACGGGACGTTTGACAAGCTGACCAAGAAAGAGGCGTTAATGCGCACTCGTGCACTGGAAAAGCTTGACCGTTCTGTAGGCGGTATCAAGGATATGGGTGGCTTACCCGATGCGCTATTCGTCATCGACGTTGATCACGAGCGCATTGCGATTACTGAAGCCAACAAGCTTGGTATCCCCGTAATCGGAATTGTTGACACCAACAGTAATCCTGATGGCGTTGACTATGTTATTCCCGGTAACGATGACGCGATTCGAGCGATCAAGCTGTACGTCAAGGCAGTGGCTGATTCTATTCTTGAGGGCAAGGCCCAGAATAGTACAACGCCTGACGAGTTCGTCGAAGTGGCGGAAGCCGCTGATGAAGAAGCTGGTGAAGGCGCGGCTGAAGCCTGAGATTGAAGCCGCGCGCTGCGCGGCTTTTTTTTAATCCCCCTTGTCAGTGTCGTAACGTGGCACTGCATCAAATTCTGATATAGAGAGCACATGCCAATTGCTGTGCTTTGAGTTATGAGGAAAAGGAAAAATGTCTGCATCACAGGTAAAAGAGCTGCGCGAGCGTACTGGTCTGGGTCTTCTGGAATGTAAAAAAGCACTGGCAGCTGCTGGTGGCGATATCGAAGCTGCTATCGAAGAGTTGCGCAAGTCGAGTGGTATGAAGGCCGCTAAAAAAGCGGGTCGTACAGCGGCCGATGGCATTGTGGCTGCGAAAATCGCCGAAGATGGCAGCTATGGCATCGTTGTTGAAGTGAATAGTGAAACCGACTTTGTCGCCCGAGATGACAACTTCTTGTCATTCGTAGCAACGGTAGCTGACAAGGCATTTGAATTGCGCACCGACGATGTCGCTGAAGTTGCAGGTGGTGCGATTGAAGAAGCACGCCAAGCGTTAGTGCAAAAAATTGGAGAAAACATCAGTGTCCGCCGCGTCGCTGTTGTGTCCGCGACCTCTGGGGTTGTTGGTGGCTATGTTCATGGCAACAAGCGTATCGCTGTGCTCGTTGAACTAAAGGGTGGCGATCAGGATTTGGCGCGTGATGTTGCTATGCACGTCGCGGCTGTCAGCCCTGCGGTAGTGGCTCCGGAAGATATGCCCGAAGACTTAATTGCGAAAGAGCGTGAGATTTTCACGGCGCAAGCGCAAGAGTCTGGTAAGCCTGCTGAAATCATTGAAAAAATGATTGACGGCCGTATCCGTAAGTACCTTGCCGAAAACAGCTTAACTGAGCAGCCATTTGTTAAAGACCCCGACACGACAGTTGGTAAGTTAGTTAAGGGTGCTGGCGCCGAAGTTGCTTCGTTCAGTCGATTTGAAGTGGGTGAAGGCATTGAAGTTGAGAAAGTCGACTTCGCCGACGAAGTTGCCGCGCAGTTGAATGGCTAATGCGTGGTGAATAACCACGTGAGTGTGTGATTAAACGGGGCTTTGGTCCCGTTTTTTTTGTCCAGAATGTCACTAGAGCGCAGTCAAGTCACTGACGTTCGAGTGGTTCTCCGGTATTATGGTCTGGCGAACTCAATGGAGATTTAATGTGGCGGGTGAAAAGGTTTATAAACGCATCTTGCTCAAACTCAGCGGCGAGGCTTTAACCGGTGATGAGGCCTTTGGCATCGACCCGAAAGTACTTGACCATTTGGCCCTTGAGATTGGTCAGCTCGTCGGTATTGGTGTTCAGGTCGGCTTGGTTGTCGGCGGCGGTAATTTGTTCCGCGGGAAATCGCTTCAAGCGGCAGGTTTAGATCGAGTAACGGGCGATCACATGGGTATGCTGGCAACGGTTATGAATGCGCTTGCTTTGCGCGATGCGCTTGAGCGCTCGAATATTGCGACACAGGTTATGTCGGCTATCCCCATGAGTGGTGTGGTTGATCATTATGATCGACGCAAAGCGATTCGCGCTCTTGGTAATGGCGACGTGGTTATTTTTGCAGCGGGTACAGGTAACCCCTTCTTTACCACTGACTCATCGGCGTGCCTGCGAGGCATAGAAATTGACGCCGATTTGGTACTCAAAGCGACCAAGGTAGACGGCGTTTATAGTTCAGACCCAATGAAGGACAGCTCAGCGGTTAAGTATGATGCATTGTCCTACGATCAAGTGCTTGACCAGAAACTCGAAGTCATGGATTTAACGGCGATATGCCTTGTTAGAGACCACGAGATGCCTGTGCGCGTCTTTGATATGGCTCAGCGTGGCGCTTTACTGAGTATTGTTCGGGGCGGCAATGAGGGAACCCTGATAAAATAAATTGCGTGAGCCCAGGGACGGGTGGGATATTGCAAACAACTGATGAGAGAACACCATGATTGACGATATTCTCAGTGATGCTGAAGAGCGTATGAAGAAGTCTTTAGAGGCGCTAGGGCATCATTTTAATAAAATCCGTACGGGTCGCGCCCACCCGAGCTTGCTCGATGGCATTCGATGTGAGTATTACGGCGCCGACACGCCGCTCAATCAATTGGCCAATGTGAATGTGGAGGATGCTCGAACGCTGGTAGTCGTTGCGTTTGATAGATCGATGACTCCGGCCATCGAAAAAGCCATCATGAAGTCGGATTTAGGGTTGAATCCCGCATCTGCTGGCGAGGTTATTCGAATTCCTATGCCTATGCTTACTCAGGAGACTCGAAAGGGCTATATCAAGCAAGCTAAGGCCGAAGCCGAAGCCGCGCGGGTGTCCATACGGAGTGCGCGCCGTGACGCGAATGCCATGCTAAAGGAGTTATTGAAGGATAAAGATATTTCTGAGGACGATGACCGTCGAGGTCAAGACTCTGTGCAGAAATTGACCGATGCGTATATTGCTAAGGTCGAAGAAGCGCTTGCTGTGAAAGAAGCGGACCTTATGGAGATTTGAGTCCACGCGGACTCTCTCCTTATTTTATGGTATCGCCAACTGCTGAGCAGCGCGCCGATCGAGCTGCAACCCCCCGCCATGTCGCAATTATTATGGATGGCAATAGCCGCTGGGCTGCGCGCGAAGGCGTCATGACTGCCCTAGGGCACCGCGCTGGCGTGGAGGCTGTGCGTCGAGTGATTGATGCCTGTGAAGAGCGCGGAGTCGAAGTGCTGACGCTGTTCACTTTTAGCAGTGAGAACTGGGGGCGACCAGAAGCTGAGGTTCGGGCGCTAATGGCGTTATTTTCCCGTTATTTGCGTCGAGAATTAGAAAAGTTACAGCGGGATAATATTCGCCTGCGCTTTATAGGTCGTCGAGATCGATTCAGTCCACGGCTGCAGCAACTCATGGCGCGAACTGAAACGGCGACACGTAATAATACCAAGGCGACGCTGGTTCTTGCGGCCGACTACGGCGGACGATGGGATGTGGCGGGCGCCACGCGTGATATCGCGCAACGGGTAGTGTCGGGAGAGCTGTCGATCGATGCTATCGATGAAAATACTGTCGGCGCGGCAATGTCACTTGCAGACATTCCGGCGCCGGATCTGTGTATTCGCTCAGGCGGCGATGTGCGAATATCCAATTTTTTGCTTTGGCAATTTGCTTACACCGAATTGTATTTTACCGATTGCTTATGGCCCGACTTTGATGCGGCTGACTTAGATGCAGCCTTTGCCGAGTACAGTCGCAGAGAACGCCGCTATGGAATGCGAAAAATAGCAAAGTCGGGCACGCAATAATGCTCCGCCAGCGCATCATTACCGGCCTCTTACTCGCAGCTTTTTTTCTTGTTGTTGTATTTGCGTTGCCGTCTGTTGGTATGGCTGTCATTTTTGGCGCAGTTGCTGTTGTGGGCGCTTGGGAATGGGCGGCAATGTCCGGTATTAAAGTCCAGTGGGCCAGATTGGTCTATGCAGCTTGTCTCATCCCGGTGTTGTGGGCGCTGTGGCAGCTATGCGATTTGGGCGGAGAGCCCTCGAGGACTCAGGTTCAGCCCTGGCTAGGTATTGCTTGTTTGTTTTGGTCGGCCACGATTCCCTTAGTGAAAGGGTATCCAGATAGCGCACGCCTTTTGCTTTCAGCTCCCTTGCGCGGTGGGGTTGGATGGCTAATCTTGGCCGCGACATGGCTATCTGTGATGTTCCTGAAAACACTTCCAGGAGGCGCATTTTTAGTATTGCTTTTGATGGTGGCAGTTGCGGCCGCCGACATAGGCGCCTATTTTTTTGGGCGTCGGTTTGGCCGTCATAAGCTGGCTCCCGCAGTGAGTCCCGGAAAAACATGGGAAGGCATGTGGGGCGGTATATTAGCAGTGCTAGTGGTTTCGATCATTGTTTGGCAGAGCTTACCGCCCACCTTAGCGCACCTTCGCGTCGCGTCTGTGCTGATCTTGGCCCTCGCTTTGGGGGGAGCTTCGGTATTGGGTGATCTAACGGTCAGTATGGTTAAGCGAGAGTCCGGCGTGAAGGATTCTAGTAATTTGTTGCCCGGCCATGGAGGTATCATGGATCGTATTGACAGTATCTGTGGCGCGGCTCCTGTATTTGCGCTGGGCCTGATTCTGATGGACTACTGATGATGCAGCAGCAGGTTGTTGTTCTGGGCGCGACTGGCTCTATTGGCGAAAATACCCTCGATGTTGTGGCTAGACATCCGGAGCGCTACGGCGTTTATGCGTTAACTGCCAATCGCTCTGTTGATGCTATGGAAAGCTTGTGCCGGCGTCATCACCCCAAGTTTGCTGTCATGATGGACGCCGAATCTGCTGATATCTTGTCCCAACGCTTGGCGGACGGTTGTGAGACGCGTGTGCTGGCGGGCGAAGCTGCAATGGAAGAAGTTGCGCGAGCCGATGACGTTGATATCGTTATGGCCGCTATCGTGGGCTTTGCAGGGCTCAAGCCCGCTTTAGCCGCGGCCCATGCGGGGAAGCGGTTATTACTGGCCAATAAAGAGGCGTTGGTGAGTGCTGGCCGTGTTTTTATGGACGCCGTGGTGCAAGGTGGAGCGACGCTCTTGCCTATCGACAGCGAGCACAACGCCATGTTCCAGTGCTTGCCTGCTAATCAGCAAGCTAGGCCACAGACTCGCGCGGTAGAAAAAATCCTATTAACTGCGTCAGGCGGCCCCTTCAGAGGCTGGACAAGGGAGCAGCTTTCGGATGTGACGCCCGAGCAAGCTTGCGCGCACCCTAATTGGTCAATGGGACAAAAAATTTCTGTCGACTCTGCGACGCTTATGAACAAGGGCTTGGAGCTTGCCGAAGCGTGTTGGCTTTTCGATTGCGCGCCAACCAATATTGAGGTCGTTGTCCATCCTCAGAGCATTATTCACTCCCTGGTTCGTTACTGTGATGGATCAGTGCTGGCACAGTTAGGTAATCCGGACATGCGCACCCCGATAGCGTATGGCCTGGCTTGGCCTGAGCGAATTGACGCGGGTGTTGCTCCCCTCGATTTATTTGAGCTGGGGCGCATGGATTTTGAACGGCCAGATACGGCAGCCTTTCCTTGCCTGCGGCTGGCGCAAGAGGCAATTACTCAGCCTGGCGGCATGTGTGTACTCAATGCCGCGAATGAATTGGCAGTTGCGGCATTCCTTGAAAGAGCCATTGGCTTTACCGATATCGACCAGATTATTGAAAAAACCTTGGAAACAATAACACCGGGTGAACCACAGACCCTTGGCGAGGTCGAAGATCTCGATGATCGCGCGAGGCTTGCGGCGCGTGAGCATATTGCGCGTCTAACTAATGATTCACAGGTAGTTGGTTAATGGAACTGATTCAAACTATTGTTGCCGCTGTCGTTACCCTGGGCATTCTCGTGGCGTTTCATGAGTACGGTCACTTTTGGGTGGCTCGTCGCTGCGGAATCAAGGTTTTGCGTTTTTCTGTTGGTTTCGGCAAGCCGCTTTGGAGCCGTGTTGACGCCAGTGGAACGGAATACACAGTCTCGATTATCCCGTTAGGGGGTTATGTCAAAATGCTTGATGAGCGGGAGGGTGATGTTGATCCTTCAGAGCACCATCGAGCGTTCAATCGTCAGTCAGTGTGGGCGCGAATAGCGGTAGTCAGCGCGGGCCCTCTGGCCAATTTTTTGCTTGCGATTGCGATATTTTGGGTATTATTTTTTCGCGGCGAATCCGGACTGATCCCTATCGTTGGAGAGGTACAGGCAGAGTCCCCAGCGTACTATGCCGGGCTTGAATTAGGACAGCAGATAGTGTCTGTTGATAATCGTCAAACGCCGACGGTAGCCGCCCTGAATTTACGTTTGCTAGAGCGGCTTGGCGACAGCGGTACCATTAAGCTTGGGGTTCGTTATCCCAATTCTGACGTGGTTTATGAGTCGGATGCACCGATAGAGCGCTGGCTCGCCGATCAAGAAGCACCGAATCCCATAAGTGGTCTTGGCATTACGCTGGATCTACCTGCACTGCTTCCTGTCATAGACTCCGTTGTCGGTGACAGCCCCGCGCTCAGAGCAGGCTTTCAAGCGGGCGATGTTATTCTTACTGCTGACAATAAGAGTATGCCTCTTTGGATGGACTGGGTGACTTACGTGCGCGAACGTCCAGACCAGTCAATCGCAGTGACGGTCGATCGAGCAGGTCAGATCGTAAGCTTAACTGTTCGCCCCGAACGCGCAGAAACCAACGGGGAAGCGTATGGCTCGGTGGGGATGATGGTACGTCAGCCAGATATTCCTAGTGATCGTATTAAAGTGTTTGACCGTGGTCCAATAGACGCCTTGGGCGCCGCCCTTGTTCGTGCCGGTGACCTTATAGGTTTTACCTTTAGCTCAATGGGTAAAATGGTGCAGGGCTTGATCTCCCCATCCAATTTATCGGGTCCGATCACAATCGCACAAGTTGCCGCATCGTCTGCTGAATCTGGATGGGCTTCTTGGCTGGGCTTCTTGGCACTTCTGAGCATTTCGCTGGGTGCAATAAATTTACTGCCTATCCCCGTACTTGATGGCGGACATCTGTTATTTTACGCAATTGAAGCCTTGACCGGGCGCCCCGTTCCCGAGAAGGTACAGGTATTAGGTTATCAAGTGGGTATGATGCTAGTGCTGAGTTTAATGGCATTTGCCCTGTATAATGACGTGGTACGTCTATGAGTACGCCAATGTGTGCTCAAATGATATGTAAGATCGCTTTAATAGGACGCTGTGCAGGGCATGGTGGGTTGTTAAATTGATCGGAGTTCTGGAGAAGACACTTAATAATGTCACCTGATTTCGTCCGCCATTTACCGACGAGGCAGCGCGTTCTGTCCATGTTGGCCCTTCTGGTATTGCCTATTCAGCTCGCATGGGCTCAGGCAGAGCCGTTTGCTATTGCCGACATTCGAGTCGAAGGTTTGCAGCGTATTTCCCCCGGTAGTGTATTCGCAGCACTCCCTGTCGGTGTCGGTGATACGGCCGACACTTACGCTACGCGGGCTGCAGCTAAAAACTTATTCGCCACCGGTAACTTCGACGATATCTCGATAGGTCGTGATGGCAACGTCTTAGTTATCACTGTTGTCGAACGGCCGAGTATTTCGGAAATCACGATCGACGGAAATAAAGCGATTGAGACCGAAGCGCTGCTCGATGGTTTGAAAGGTGCCGGCCTTGCAGTGGGGCAGGTGTTTCAGCGTTCTACGTTAGAAGGTATGCAGCTCGAGTTACTGCGTCAGTATGTTTTGCAAGGGCGCTATGACGCCGAAATTGATGCTGAAGTTATTCCCGAGCCTCGTAACCGTGTGTCTATTGCTATTGACGTTAACGAAGGTACAGTCGCCACGATTAAACACATCAATGTGGTCGGTAATACTATTTTTGACGACGAGGAGATTGGTGACCTTTTCGAACTAAAGACGACAGGTTGGTTCTCTTTTTTCACCAGTGACGATAAGTACGCGAAAGAAAAACTAACGGGTGATCTGGAAACTTTGAGCTCCTATTACATGGACCGAGGTTATTTACAGTTCAATATTGATTCCACGCAGGTGGCTGTTTCACCCAATAAAGAGCAAGTCTACATTACGGCTAATATCAGCGAGGGTGAGAAATTCTCAGTCAGCGACGTCGGTCTTTCGGGTGATTTAGTGTTGCCGGAAGATGATTTGAGCCGTTTCTTACTGGTTCGCGAAGGCCAGGTGTATTCGCAGCAGCTGGTTACCAGCACTGAGGAGTATCTCACTCGGCGACTGGGTAACGAAGGCTACAACTTTGCGACGGTCACGGGTATTACAGATATTAATGAAGATGATGCCACGGTAGGTATTAAGTTCTTTATTGATCCTGGAAAACGTACTTATGTTCGTCGCATTAACTTTACAGGAAACTTAGACACCTCCGACGACGTTTTGCGTCGAGAGATGCGCCAGATGGAATCTGCACCTGCTTCTGCAGCGGCCATCGAGCAGTCGCGTATTCGATTGCAGCGGCTTGGGTTTTTTAAGACCGCTGAAGTAGAGACGAAGGAAGTCCCTGGGCACGATGATCTGATTGACGTGGATTTCACCGTGGAAGAGCAGTCCTTTGGAAGTATTGGCGGTAGCATAGGTTACGCTCAAGATGCTGGGCTTATTTTGGGTCTTAACTTGCAGCAGAATAACTTTCTTGGAACAGGGCGACGAGTCGGCATTAACCTGAACAGTTCACGCTATCAGGATGTTGCGAGCTTTAACTATACCAACCCTTACTTTACAGAAGATGGCGTCAGTCGAGGCTTTAGTATTTTCTACCGCAAGACTGATTTGTCGGAAATCAACGTGGCAAGCTACACCACTGACACTGTGGGTGCGACGTTGAACTTTGGTTACCCGATTAGTGAAACGCAGCGACTAGGCTTCTCACTGGGTGTTACTGATACTAAGATCACTGTGGGGCAGTTTGCCGTACAGGAGATTAAAGCGAGCCCAAGATTCATCCCCGGCATCAATGATTGGTATGAAAGTACCCTACAGAGCGATGGCAGCTACGCCGCGCCCGAAGAGTTGCTGCCTCTGATAACGCTGCCACCCCCTGCGTTATCCATTCCTACGGATCCCGGTTTTGTCGATGAGAATGGCGACAACTACATCAACTATTCCGTCACAGGGTCGTGGTTGAAGTCCACATTAAATCGAGGGCAATTAGCGACCCGTGGTCAATCTCAGTCACTGGCACTACAAGTATCCATTCCCTCTTCGGAGCTTGAATTTTATAAGCTGACTTACCGTGGGGAAGTGTACTTCCCGCTCTATCAGGAGTTTACGTTACACCTCAGGGCTGAGCTTGGATACGGCGGTGGGTATGGCAGCACAACTGAGCTGCCTTTCTATGAGCATTTCTTTGCGGGTGGCTTTGGGTCTGTGCGAGGCTTTGAAGCCAACACCTTAGGTCCGCGAAGTACCCCCGCCCTTAATTACCTCACTGACCGGCCAGTCACCGGCATCGATGAGAATGGCCAGCCTACCGAAATTGGTGGTCCACAGGGGCGAGAGTTTGGTTACGTGGTAGATCCGCGTACGGGAAAGATTGTGGTGCAGCCCGTTACTAACCGAGCTGATCCTTTTGGCGGCAATGCCTTATTCGAGGGCACCGCGGAAATTTTGTTCCCCATGCCGTTTATCAAAGATCGCAGTCAGTTACGTTCAGCGCTTTTCTTTGATATCGGGAACGTGTTTAACACTAATTGTGCCTCTAACCAGATCAACTGTTTTGATGTTGACGCTGGAGAGCTACGCTATTCCGTTGGCGTTGGTGTTACGTGGTTGTCAGGTTTTGGTCCGTTGACGTTTAGTCTGGCCAAGCCTCTTAACGCTAGTGAAATTGATGAACGAGAGGTATTTCAGTTTACCCTCGGTCGAAGCTTTTAATACTTAAACTCTCCCTGGAGGAACCCCGTGAATAAACTGATGAAACTCATGACGGCAACATTATTTATTGCCCTACCAACGCTGGCCGTCGCTCAAGGCAAGATAGCTGTGGTCGATTTGGAAGCGGCAATTTTACAGTCCGATTATGCTCAAGCGCGTCTTAATGAGTTCGAAACCAGCGAAGATTTCGCTGCTGACAAAGCCGAATTTGAAGGTTTGCGTAAGGAGCTCGATCAACTCGTGCAGGACTTCCAGCGTGACCAAGCGGCAATGAGCGAAGATCAGCAGGTTTCAGCGCGCCAGAAGCTCGCGAGCAAGCAGTCAGACATCGAGTACGTCGCGAAGAAACTTCAATCCATGCAGCAGCAAAACGGACAGCGTGTTTTCCAAGAGCTAGCACCAAAGGCTCGCGAAGTTCTACGTGACATTATCGCTACTGATGGCATTGGCTTATTGTTGCAGCAGCAAACGGTTATTCATGCCGATTTGGGCTACAGCATTACGGCCAAAGTGACCGATAAGCTGAATCAATTACCCGCAGATGCGGAGTAATTAGAGAACAGTAATGCTGACTCTTGGAGAGATTGCTGAGCGGCTAGGTTTGGTCGTAGAGGGTGACTCCAGCTTTCTAATAGCTGGGCTCGCACCTCTGGAAAGTGCAGGCGCTCAGCATTTGGGCTTTGTCTCTAAGAACGCTTTATTACCCCGACTTGCAAGTTCGCAGGCTGGCGCAGTCATCATCAAGCCAGAGTGGGCTGAGCATTGGCGTGGCAATTATTTGGTCAGCGAAAATCCGTACTTGGATTTCGCGCGAGCAACACACCTATTTGATAATCGTCCCCTCCCATCAGGCAGGATACATGAGCGCGCCACGGTGTCCCCGAGCGCTCAGTTAGGCTCTGATGTCACTGTTGATGCGGGTGCGGTTATTGATGCTGGCGCTGTGCTTGGTGAAGGCGTATGGATCGGTGCGAACGTCCACATCGGGCAAGATAGTCATATTGGGGCGCACACCCGAATCTACCCAGGGGTGGCCATTTATTACGGCGTTAAGATCGGCAGTCATTGCACCGTGCATGCCAACGCCATCATCGGCTCCGACGGTTTTGGCTTTGCGCCCTCGGATGGCGGCTGGGTGAAAATCCTGCAGCTTGGCAGTGTTCAGATCGGCGATCGAGTGGACGTGGGGGCGGGAGCGACGATAGATCGCGGTGCGCTTGGTGATACTGTCATCGAAGATAACGTTATCTTAGACAACCAAGTCCACATCGCTCACAACGTGCGGGTGGGCACTCGAACCGGTATGGCGGCATGTGCGGCGGTTGCCGGCAGCACTGATGTTGGCAAAGACTGTACCCTTGCAGGTATGGTGGGTGTGGGCGATCACTTAGTTATCGCTGATAATGTGCACGTAAATGGTCAAGGGCGCGTTACTCGCTCGCTTACAGAGCCCGGGTTGTATGCATCCGGGACGCCAATCCAGCCCTATCGTGAGTGGAGTAAGAACGCTGTGCGTTTTGAGCATCTCGCTGACATGGCCAAGCGTTTGAAGGCGCTTGAGAAGCAACTTGCGGAATGCAATCAGGTCTCCGCATCTAAAGAAGGAGATCCATCGTGATCATGGATATAGAAGGGATACGAGAGCACTTGCCCCATCGCTATCCTTTCTTATTGGTCGACAGAGTCATTGCTCTGACGCCGGGCGAAAGTATTGAGGCCTACAAAAACCTCACTATTAACGAACCTTATTTTGATGGCCACTTTCCCAGTAATCCTGTTTTTCCAGGTGTATTGCTTGTGGAGGCTATGGCGCAGGCTGCGGGCATTTTAGGTTTTAAGACAATGGGTAAAACCCCCGCCGATGGTTCAATTTATTATCTAGTGGGTGTCGATGATTTGCGGTTCAAGCGACCCTGCGTACCAGGCGATCAAGTGCATTTGCATGCCAATATCGTCAGCGAGCGGCGGGGTATCTGGAAGTTCGCAGTGCGCGCCACAGTTAACGGCGAGATCTGTGCATCAGCCAACATACTGTGTGCGGATCGTTAATTCGTGATTCACCCTGCTGCAATAGTTGAACCCGGCGCAAAGGTTGATCCAACCGCAAGCATTGGTCCGTGGAGTTATGTGGGCGCCGAGGTGGTTATCGGTCCCGAGACAATTATTGAGCCACATGTCGTTATCAGAGGCCCTACGCACATCGGTGCGCGCAATCATATTTATCAGTTTTCAAGTGTTGGTGAGGCGACTCCCGATCTTAAATATCACGATGAGCCGACTGAACTTCACATCGGCGACGACAATATTATTCGAGAGAACGTCACCATTCATCGGGGTACTATCCAAGATAAGGGTCTAACCTCCATTGGAAACAGCAACTTGATCATGGCCTATGTACACATAGGTCACGACAGCGTCGTTGGTGATAACACTATCCTCGTGAATAACTCTGCACTGGCCGGCCACGTTATCGTTGGTGACTGGGCAATTCTGAGCGGTTATACCTTGGTGCACCAATTTTGTAAGATCGGTGCACATAGTTTCAGCGGTATGGGAACGGCCATAGGCAAGGATGTTCCCGCCTATGTCACAGTGGCAGGGAGTCCTGCGGAAGCCAAAACGATCAACGCTGAAGGGCTTCGTCGTCGAGGCTTTGAGTCACATACGATCGCCGAGCTTCGCCGGGCCTATAAAATCGTTTATCGCCAGGGTTTGACCCTGCATGTCGCGATCGAACGCCTTGAAAAAATGGTGCTTGAAACACCTGAAATAGGCCCCTTGGTTGAATCGTTGCGCTCCTCTGAGCGTGGCATCGTGCGCTAGAGGGCTGCGGCGTGAAGCTGGGTCTGCTGGCGGGCGAGGCGTCGGGAGATATTCTGGGTGCATCGCTTGTGCGAGAGTTACGCCAGCGCCATCCTGATCTTAGCCTCAGTGGCATCGGAGGGCCGCTTTTAATTGAAGAGGGATTGGCGTCACTTTATCCGATGGATCGCTTGGCCGTTATGGGGCTGGTTGAACCTTTTAAACGACTTCCAGAGCTACTTCGCATCCGCGCTGACGTGTTCCAGCAGCAAAGCGAGTGGCGACCCGATTGTTTCATGGGTATTGATAGCCCCGATTTTAATCTCACTCTCGAGCGCCGGTTGCGACAACAGGGCCAAACCTGTGCGCATTTGGTTAGCCCTTCGATTTGGGCTTGGCGCCCCAATCGGATTAAAACTATTGCCCAGTCGGTTGACCTCATGCTCTGCCTGCTTCCGTTCGAGCTTGATATCTATCAGCGCGCGGGTATCCCTGCAGTGTGTGTTGGCCATCCATTGATCGAAGAGCTGGCGGATTTGCCCGATAAAAATGCCGCCCGTGTCCAGCTGGGCCTTCCTTCTACTACTCCGGTACTCGCGGTCTTACCCGGTAGCCGTGCGGGAGAGGTGGCGACCTTGATGAATGTCTTCGTGTCGACCTTAGAGCGGTTAACTGCCGAACAGCCTCAACTCACCTTTGTTATTCCGGCTGCTAATGGCGATCGACGTAATCAAATTGAAAAGGCCCTGGAAAACAAACGGCTCAACGTCACCATCGTCGATGGACAGGGTAGGCTTGCTATGCAAGCAGCCGATGCTGTCTTGCTCGCCTCGGGTACCGCAACATTAGAAGCGATGTTACTGCGGCGACCAATGGTTATCGCTTATCGGATGGCCTGGCTGTCCTGGCAAATATTGTCTCGAATGGCGACCACGCGCTTCATTGGCCTGCCCAATATTCTTGCTGGACGTGAGGTGGTTCCCGAGTTACTGCAAGATGCAGCCACCCCCGAGGCCCTGGCAGACGCATTGATCGAGGCAATGACTCGCGGCGAAGACATTCAAGTGCCCGCTTTTGACAGTATTGCCGCCTCGATTGGCAGCGGCTTCGCGGGTCGTTGTGCCGACGCACTTGAGCATCTGATTCAAAAGGGACGCCAATGACTGACTTGTTCAGCCCGACAAAGGCCCACTTAGTGGCGGGGGTCGACGAGGTGGGTCGTGGTCCGCTTGCAGGAGATGTGGTCGCGGCAGCGGTGATTTTAGGTGACACCGTACCCGCCGGTATTACCGACTCTAAAAAGCTCTCAGAAAAACGTCGAGACCGAATTGCAGTAGACATTCGAGAGTTTGCGGTGTCGTGGGCAATAGGGCGAGCGAGCGTTTTAGAGATTGACGAGCTAAATATTCTACAGGCGTCTTTGCTAGCTATGCATCGCGCAGTGGCGGCACTCCATATTCAGCCGCATTTTGTGTTGGTCGACGGAAATCGCTTGCCGCGCTGGCCTTACGAAGCTCGCGCTGTGATTGGAGGGGACGCCTCGGAACCAGCTATTGGCGCAGCGTCGATTCTCGCAAAGGTTCAGCGTGATGCTGAATTGGTCGCGCTGAACGACCAGTATCCTGGCTATGGCTTCGAAAAACACAAGGGTTATCCCACGCGCGAGCACCTGCAGGCACTAGAGGAACTCGGCCCGACACCGAGTCATCGAACGAGTTTTGGACCGGTAAAACGACTTTTGCAGCAGGGGTCTTGAGAACCTTAGAGGACTCAGCTAGCTTGGAAACTATGACGCAATTTATTCACTTAAAAGTACATAGCGAATTCTCTTTGGTCGATGGCTTGGTGCGTATTCCCAAGTTGATGTCTAACGTTGCAGACATGGGGATGCCCGCGGTCGCCCTAACGGACGTCACTAATTTCTATGGACTTATCAAAGCGTATAAGGCGTCGCAGGCTGCCGGCATTAAATTGATCATTGGTGCTGATTTTTGGCTCGATGACCCCCATGACAAAGAGCGGCCCTGGCCCCTGACGTTGCTTGCCCTTGATGAAACAGGCTATAAAAATCTAACGCTGCTCATTTCTCGTGGTTGGCAAGAAGGCCAGTACCATGGTCAGGCTCGAATTCAGCGCGATTGGCTCGATGGTCTTGCAGACGGTTTGATCGCTTTATCCGGGGGAAGAGCCGGGCAGATTGGCCAGTTCCTTCTCCATGGGCACCACAATGAAGCGCGTGACGTTTTGCAGTCCATGATGGCCACATTCCCCGGGCGTTTTTACTTGGAGCTGCAGCGCACAGGGCGTGAATGGGAGGAGGATTATATTGAAGCTGCCGTTGCTTTAGCGACCGAGGTTCAATGCCCTGTAGTTGCCACCAATGACGTACGATTTTTAAGCTCAGAGGAATTTGAGGCACACGAGGCTAGGGTGTGTATTGGTTATGGACGTACGCTCGATGATCCGCGTCGTGCCCGCGAGTATTCCGAGCAGCAGTATCTGCGATCACCTGATGAGATGGTAGAGCTGTTCTCTGACATCCCAGAGGCACTACAAAACACTGTAGAGATTGCGCGTCGCTGTTCGGTTGTCATTCGTCTGGGCGAACCTTTTCTTCCGAATTTCCCTGTGCCGGATGGTCTGACCATTGAAGAGTTTCTCGCGCAACTGTCTCACGCGGGCTTAACCGAGCGTCTCAAAAAATTATCGGTAAGCGATGAGCACACGTATCGCGAAAGACTCGACTTCGAGTTAAACGTGATTAACGAAATGGGCTTTCCGGGCTATTTCTTAGTGGTCATGGATTTTATTCGTTGGGCCAAGAAAAACGGGATTGCAGTAGGCCCCGGGCGAGGTTCGGGTGCTGGCTCGTTAGTAGCATATGCACTGGAGATTACTGATCTTGACCCGCTAGAATACGATTTGCTGTTCGAACGATTTCTCAATCCCCAGCGTGTATCGATGCCTGATTTCGATGTCGATTTCTGTATGGAACGTCGTGACGAAGTCATCGATTACGTAGCAAACCTTTACGGCCGTGAAGCGGTTTCGCAAATCATTACGTTTGGCACCATGGCGGCTAAAGCCGTGGTGCGCGACGTCGCGCGCGTACAAGACAAACCCTATGGTTTGGCCGACAAGCTTTCTAAACTGATTCCCTTCGAGGTTGGGATGACCTTGGAGAAGGCAATTGACCAAGAGGATGCGCTTCGACAGCTTCTCGATGAGGACAGTTCGGCGCAAGAAATTTGGGACATGGCGGTACAGCTCGAAGGTGTGACGCGTAACGTGGGTAAACACGCAGGTGGCGTAGTCATTGCGCCATCGCGATTGACGGATTTTTCGCCTCTCTATTGTGATGAAGAAGGGGCTGGTGTTGTTACGCAGTATGATAAAAATGATGTGGAAGATGCCGGGCTTGTAAAGTTCGATTTCCTCGGTCTGCGCACACTGACGATCATCGACTGGGCGGTAAAGATGATCGACGCCACTCGACAGCGTCAAGATGAACCCGGTCTCGATATAACGACAATACCTCTCGATGACCCTGAGGTATTTCGACTGCTAAAATCCGCTGAAACTACCGCTGTTTTCCAGCTCGAATCCCGGGGCATGAAGGAACTTATAAAGCGGCTGTTACCCGATTGCTTCGAAGACATTATTGCTTTGGTTGCATTGTTCCGTCCCGGTCCATTGCAGTCGGGGATGGTTGATAACTTTATCGATCGAAAGCATGGCCGTGAGGCGCTGTCCTACCCTGATAAGGATTATCAGCACGAGTCACTCAAACCTATTCTGGAGCCCACCTACGGTATTATTCTCTATCAAGAGCAAGTGATGCAGATTGCTCAGGAGCTTGCGGGTTATACCCTTGGCGGTGCTGATTTGCTGCGCCGGGCGATGGGCAAGAAAAAGCCCGAGGAAATGGCCAAGCAGCGTTCGGTATTTGCCGAGGGCGCGGCGGGTAAGGGCATAAATCCTGATCTCGCAATGAAGATCTTTGACCTCGTAGAAAAATTTGCAGGCTATGGTTTCAACAAGTCGCACTCAGCCGCTTATGCCCTTGTCTCTTATCAAACTGCATGGCTGAAAACTCACTATCCGTCTCAATTTATGGCCGCGGTCATGAGCTCGGAACTGGACAATACCGATAAGCTACTCACCTTTCGTGACGAATGCCGCTCAATGGGACTGACGGTTCGCCCACCGGCGGTTAACGAAGGTGGTTACATGTTCAGTGCGGATGATTCAGGCGAAATTGTTTACGGACTGGGTGCAATTAAGGGGCTAGGCGAGGGTCCTATTGAGAGTCTACTTGCTGCTCGACGAGACAAGCCGTTTAGCGACTTATTTGATGTATGTTCGCGCACGGATCCACGCAAGGTTAATCGTCGAGCGTTAGAAGCGCTCATAAAAAGTGGCGCGCTTGATCAGTTCGGCGCCGAGCGCTGGGTGCAAATGGCGGCTCTTGATGACGCGCTAAAGGCTGCGGAGCAGACCGCTGCGAACAGCGCTGCGGGCATGGTTGACTTGTTCGGCGAAGTGGCTCTGTCAGCCGATACGGGTGACGTTTATGCAGAGCATCGGAAAGTCCGCCCTTGGACTTTGCGAGAGTTACTGGCAGGAGAAGTAGAGAGCATTGGTAGTTTCTTGAGTGCTCACCCTATTGATGAGTACGAGCATGAATTGCGCAAATTCGTACCCCGCCGGATTCGTGAAATGCAGGCAGGCAACAACGCGACGGTTGCCGGGCTGATTGTGGATGTCAGAACGATTAAAACGCAACGCGGTGTGATGGCTGTCGTCCGCCTCGATGATAAGTCGGCGCAGATGGAATCGACGGTTTATGCGGAGACCTACAGCGATAACCGCGAGCTGCTTGTTAAAGGCAATATTGTTTTGATCGAAGGCCGTGTTCAGCAAGATGATTTTTCAGGTGGCCTTACTATTCGTGCGCGCGAGATCCGCTCGCTCGAAGAGGCGCGTCAGCATCGTGTGCGTGAACTGCGGCTGCATGTTAACGGGGATCAGTTCAGTGAGAATATCCGCCAGCTTGTGAGAGACACTTTACGACAGTCCGCAGGAGGGGAGTGTCCTGTGACATTGGCCTATAAACAATCTCGCGGTCAGGCCCACGTGCGTTTAGGTGAGGCGTGGAAGGTACAGCCAAGCGATGGTTTGCTGGAGGCGCTGCGTGGTGCTGTCGGCGCTGAAGCCGTTGAACTCGTTTATGAGTAAAGGACTTCTAAGAGTTTCAGTGGTGCTTTCGCTCGCGCTGCTAATAGCCTGTGATCAACGCCCCACGTGTAGTTTCAGCGAAGCAGCGGATAGCGCTCCGAGCGCCGGCTGCATGGTGCTATGGGAGGGCAAGCTTTTGCTTATGCAGGGGCAGGGTGGTGGGTTCAGCCCCCCTGGGGGCAGCGTCGATTCAGGCGAGTCGGCGCAGTGTGCGGCTGAGCGCGAAACCTGGGAAGAGACGGGTATTGAGGTGCGTGTTAGCGGTATGGTCCGTGAGTTCGCCAATGGTTTCAGGCTGTACTCGTGCGAACCGGTCCAGACTTCACCTGAGGTCAAAATTTCTCGCCCTTGGGAAGTTCACAGTGCTGATTTTTACACGCCTGAACAGTTCATAGATCTTAACTGGCGATTTCCCGACCAGGGTCTACTGATAGCGGAAATGGTTAGAGAGCGCAGATCATCGACGATAAAAGGAGTCCCCAGTGAGTAATGAAGCAGTTGAAGCAGCCGTTTTCCGGCGATTGTTGGAGCATTTAGATAGCCGCAAAGACGTTCAAAACATCGACCTTATGAATCTCTCGGGGTTTTGCCGTAACTGTCTGTCTAAGTGGTACGTTGCTGCAGCGGAGGCCCAAGGCGAGAGTATCGACTTGGACGCTGCGCGTGAAAAAGTCTATGGCATGCCCTATGGGGAATGGAAGGCGAAGTATCAAGCCGAGGCGACGCCCGAGCAAAAAACGGCCTTTGAAAAGACTTCAGGTAATAGCGTCTAACAACAAAAGCACATCTTCTAGGCTCATCACGTCGGCATACTTAGCGTTTAGATCAAACAAATTGGCTTCATGGGCCGCTTGATTTCTATCGCCTGTTGCCTCGCGTGGCACGACTACTTTGTAGTTGTACTGCAAGCCATCGACAGCGGTCGCACGCACGCAGCCGCTGGTCGTCAGTCCTGTCACTACGAGCGAATCCACGTCGCGCTCTTTAAGTCGTTCATCGAGATGAGTGCCGTGAAACGCGCTGGCATGGGTTTTCTCTATTCGCTGATCGCTCTCAGAGAGCTGAAGTCTAGAGTCAAACTCCACCCAGTGTGAGCCAGCAGACAAAACGTTAAGCGCAGGCAGCCGGTCTCGAAATACACTCGCATCGCTATCGTTGTGGTAGACAACTGTCGTCAAATAGACAGGTAACTGTTGTGCATGAAAACGGTCGAGCAACGTGCAGTTAGCCGCCACTACCGACTGAGCATCTGAGCCGAGAGGACAGTCGGGATCGGTGAACCCATTGATAACATCAACAATTATCAGTGCGGGTCGCTGCCCTAAACCTTGTGACGCGCGCTCAAGAGTGCGGGTTTCAGTCATAGCACGTTCTCTCTGTAATAACGGTCGTTAGTTGATCCTTAGCAGAGCGACAACCATAACTCAGTTTTGATGTGGGTGGCACGATTTGGGTCAAGACATAAACTATCCGTGCTAAGTTAAGTGGTATTACTGGGATCAGATCGGTGGGATTAGACGTGTCAATACAGAAAGTTAAAAGGTCGCTTATGGGGTCGCTAGCAAGGTCGTTATCAAG